>NZ_JALKAI010000001.1:0-920219 GCF_023015605.1 Rhodococcus sp. F64268 | reverse complement strand
CCACCGTAGCCACCGCACCAACAACACGCACACCGCGCATCGTCGACGACTCCGGCCGCCCCGACATCACCTTCGACCCCTGCCTCGACCTCCCGGACGACGTGATGACCGCGGCAGGGTACGACGCGGCACACAAAGAGTTCGCGGACATGCCGATGGGGTCGTACACGTTTCTGGGGTGCTCGTACGAGGGAACCATCAGTGTGCCCGGTGCCTTAGCTCGATACGACTTGAATGTCATGGCCGGCAATGTCTCCCTCGACGAGGGTTGGAGAAGAACGGCCATGTGGCGGCGGCAACCACAATCAATGGACGGTCCGCGCTAGTCGAGGTTGACCCGAACACACTTGACACGTGCAGATACGCGCTCCAAACCGATTTCGGAGTGGTCATCTTCAGCAGGATTTATCAGAAGGACCACACCGGTCCAGTACCTCAAGACAAGTGGTGTTCAGGGTTCGAGAGCTTCATCACTTCTGTTGAACCCCTGTTGAAGCGTTGAACCGAGAATTGCGGACTATCTCGCCATCGGACACAACTTCGGCGACTTCGAGTCCGCCAAGCAACTCGCCGCCGGCTACGCCTGGAAAGGCGCCGGCACACCCGAGTCCGCCCGCGAGCGCGTCGAGCAGTTCATCGACGCCCTCACCCAACTACGCGACGCATTCGCTTCAGGCGGCGAAGCGTTCCTCGGCACCGAATTCGACTGGGTACGACAGCTTCAGTCGATCGACGTCGACACGTAACCGACCCGCCCTTCCCGCGCGAAAGCCTGCTTCCCACAGCAACAACTGCTGCTGTGGGAAGCCGGAACCGTCGCGGGAATCATGTTGTGCTGAGACCTATCCGGAAGATCAGGTGTTACGACCACCGTTCACGCCGATGACCTGGCCCGTGATGTAGCCGGCCTCCTCCGAACACAGAAATGAGCACGCCGCCGCGATGTCTTCGGGCTTGCCGGGTCGCCGGACGGGGGTTCGGTCGGCGTGTTCGTCGACGCTGCCACCGAGCAGGCCATCACGTTCCGAGCCTCGTAGCATCGGGGTGTCCACGAAACCGGGCGGGATGGTGTTGACGGTGATGCCTTCCGGGCCCAGCTCCAATGCGAGCGATTTCGTGAAGCCGACGAGTCCGGCCTTCGACGCCACATAGTGCGTCATGAACTGCTGGCCGCCTTGGGCGCTGGACGACGAGATGTTGACGATCCTCCCCCACCCGGCCTTCGTCATGTCGGGCACCACGGCCTGGCACGCGTAGAACGGGCCGGACAGATTGATCGCGAGGGTGCGTTCCCACACTTCGTCGGTGATGTGTCCGAACTTCTTGAAGCCGGTGATACCTGCGTTGTTGACGAGAACCGATACCGACCCGAGGCTTTCCCCCACGCTTTCGACAGCCGCGTCCACCTGAGATCGGTCCGACACGTCGACGTCACCGAATGCTGCTGCAGTGTGGCCTTTCTCGAGAATTTCCTCCACAACCGTCTTGGCCGATGCGGCATTCAGGTCGAGGACAGCCACCGAAAAGCCATCCGCGGCGAGCCGGTGCGAGATGGCCCGGCCGATGCCGGAACCACCACCCGTCACGAGTGCAACCTTGGTGGTCATTGCACGACCTCCTCACCGACGAGTGATGTGCGGAGCATCAGACGTGCCGACTGCTCTCCGTACGGGCAGGCGCGGTGCAGCATGCCGGTGTTGTCCCAGATGACGACGTCGCCCACCCGCCACTTGCGCCGGAGTGTGAAGCGATCCTGCGTCGACCACTCCAGAAGCCGCGTCAGCAGTTCTTTGCTTTCGTCCTCCGATCTGCCGACGACCCGCTCGGCGGTGGACCCGAGCACCATGGACTTCTTCCCGGACCCTCGGGTCCAGACCAGCGGGTGCTCACGCGAGGGATTGCGGTCCCACGCCGCCCGTTCCTTCGGATCGGGATCGGGGTACACGAGCAGCTGAGATGCCGCGAAGCTGTGCACGACGCGCACACCCTCGAGCTCCGCCTTGTCATCGCTCGGCAGTTCCTCGTATGCAGCGTAGGTGTTCGCGAATTCGGTGTCGCCGGTGTCGTCGTCGGACACCTGCCGCGCCATCAGAACCGTCGCTTTGGCAGCAAAGGCGGGCCAGCAATCCGGAAGCTCGTCGAATCGAACCCGGACAACTGTATGGGTGGCGGCAGCCTCGAGGCAGGGCCCCTGACCGGTCCGGTATTGGTCGACACCGATCTCGACCACGCGCGGGTCGGTGTACGCGGGAGTGGTCGCGGTGCCGTCCGCATCAACAAGCGTGATACCTGCCATGTCAGCACCGGGAACCGTATCGACTGCCCACCGACACAGCTGCTCGAGAAACGCGGTGGTAGTGGGCTGTCCGGCGCCGAAGCGCCCTCGCAACTCATCCAGAGCTGCCGCGACGGCGTCGACTCTGGCGATCACATCGAGATCGTCAAGCGAGGAGTTCTGGGGCATCGGCTGGCTCTTTCTCGAGGGTGCATGCAGGCACACCTCACCTGCCGCGAAGGTGGCAGGTTTCTCTACCGCAGTAATCGAGCCGATCCTACCCATGTGGTCGGCTTCAGCTGATGCCGGGGCGCAGTGCTCGGGGTGGGGTCTCCAAGCACGATGAACACGTCTGCCGGGCAGTGGCACTCGCATCGTCGCCGGGTTGTGACCGCCGGCATTACACGAGAATCGTCACGGACAACCGGACCGACCGCTCGATCCCGGTTGCCGGCGGCCGACCTGATGCTCACGGCCGCGCACGGACACGACCTGAACGACGACAGTCGGCACGTGCTCCGACGACGGGCTACGCGAGGGTCGCAGAAGATGATCCCGCCTCGGCCCCGCGTCCACGGCGGGCCCTCGGCCCCAACGAATCCGACGTGCAGCCGTCCGAGTAGCGCCGACCGACTCGGTGCGGTAGAAAGGTCTCACCATCTGGTGACATGCATCACATCCCGCACCGAATGGTTTGCGCTCTGGAAGGACGATCCGATGACTCTCAACGTCGCCCTGTTGCTGCTCATTCTCCTGGGAGGACTCAGCTCCGTCGCCGTCATGCAGGTCGCGCTCCACCAACCCACCGACCGGTCCGGCCACAGGCACGGCAGAATCTGATATCGAACTGCACCCGCTTTTTCCACGACGCCTGCACCCCCACCAGCCTGCCTCTGTGAAGTTGTCGAGCAGAGTAAAGTTGTCGAACAGAATCGACATGTTCACCTTCGTTTCGCGAGCCCTCGACGGTCGCTGCGGTACTCGGATTCGACGCGGTCGGCCAGTTCACGCGAGCACCAGCAACTGGAAAAGCAGCTTCGGAGTGCCCTTCAGCGTGCTTCCGGAGGCGTCCGTGTAGGTACGTCCGGCGGGGTCGAGCAGCTTCCTCACAACATCCATCAGGACCTTCCCGATCGAAGCACTTTGATGTGCGGTACCCACTGACCGCTCCGAGAGCACCTCTACTGCGCCTGCTTCCGATATGTCCGGGTGAGCTACTGCCGATCGTCGCTGAACGCGCCGGCAGATACAGCTAAGAACGCACCCCTGCGGCAGTGAGTCTCTCCCCCAGCTCAGCACACCGTGCCGCGAGTTCCGGAGGCTCGAGGACGTCGAACTCGTGTCCCAACGTGAGCACGTGCCACAGAACGATATCGAGATTGTCTGCACCACTGATCAGTTCACAGGTGTCACGATCCCGAGGTTTCACCACCGCCGCAGACGCCGAGATCTGGCGGCGCACCGTCTCGGCCGGTGCACGGACCAGGAACCGCGCTTGCTGCCGATACACCCGACTCGCGACACCTTCCTGCACGTAGGTCGCCGCGTCGGGTGCTGCGCGCGGACGGAACCGCCACGTCCGTAGCGTCACCGCGGACATCCGGTCGACGCGGAAGCTACGCCAGTCGTCGCGGTCGAGGTCGTATGCGAGCAGATACCAGCGTCGATCGGAGGCGACGAGGCGGTAGGGCTCGATCCGTCGCGGCGTCGAGCGATAATCGAATCCGATCTCCACCTCGTCGCGGCAGGCCCGCGCGAGTGTCATGAGCGCCTCGGGGTCGACGGGGTCGCGACCTCCACCGAAGGACTCCACCGAGACCGACAGCGCACGCACCTCGTGTCGCAAACGGACAGGAAGCACCTGGTCGAGCTTGGTCAGGGCTCTGAGCGCCGCGTCGCCGCCGCTCGCGATCGCGCCACCTGCTCCGGCAAGCAGAGCGACCGCGGTGACGATCGCTTCCTCGTCGTCGAGCAGTAACGGAGGCAGATCCTGACCGGGTCCGAGCTGGTAGCCGCCACCGATGCCCTTGCTGGCATGCACCGGATATCCGAGGTTGCGCAGCCGCTCGACGTCGCGCCGGACGGTGCGGGGCGTGACGCCGAGCCGATCAGCGAGCTCGGGGCCGGTCCAGACCTGTCGCTGTTGCAGCAGACCGAGCAAAGTCAGTACCCGCTCGGTGGTGTCGTCCATGAGTTTCAGAGTGCCAGATGCAGCGGACCGGTTCTGTCCTCTTGTGGTGCCACAGTATCTCCATGGCTACAGAATTCGACTGGAACAATTCTCTGCTCGAGCAGTGGGAGTGGCACTGGAACAATCAGATCCGCGCCCGACTCCAGGGCCTCACGGACGACGAGTACTTCTGGTCTCCAGTGCCGGACCCCTGGAATGTCTGGCCTCGGGGCGCCTCGACCGCGCCCCTGCAGGCCGGCGCAGGCGATTTCACCATCGACTTCGCCTTCCCGCAGCCGGACCCTGCACCGTTCACCACGATCGCGTGGCGGCTCGGACACGTGATCGTCGGTGTGCTGGCCGGACGCAACGCATCGCATTTCGGCGCACCTCCGGCGTCATACGAGTCCTGGGAGTATGCGGGCACCGCACAAGACGCCCTCGACCAGCTCGAAACCCAGCTCGACGTGTGGGTGAAGGGCGTGCGGGGCCTCAGCTACACCGAGCTGACCGCCCCGGTCGGCAACAAGGAGCCCTACCCCGAGCTCGCGGTGGCCGACCTCGTCCTGCACATCCACCGCGAACTGATCCACCACCTGTCCGAGGTCTCGCTCCTGCGCGACCTGTACGCACACACCCCGAGAGAAGGTAAGAAATCATGATCACACTGGTCGATCCCGACGAGCTCGCCTACAGCCCCGCTTTCGCTCAGGGCGTGATCGTACCGGCCGGCAAGACGGTCTATGTCGGCGGTCAGCTCGGCACCGACAGCTCAGGAGCCATGCTCGACGGCATCGAAGCGCAAACCGTGCAAGCTATGAAGAACGTCTTCGCTGTGCTGGCCGCTGCGGGGTCGGGCCCGGATCATGTGGTCAAGCTCAACATCTACATGGTCGACGGGGCAGATGCACAGGTCGGATACCAGGCGTCGAGGTCGGTGTGGGGTGATCGACGTACGGCCATCACCGTCGTCACTACTGCGGGGCACGCCCGGCCTGGGGCGCTCGTCGAGATCGACGCGATCGCGGTTGTCCCCGAGTAGAGCACCCGGAGCGATAGTCTGCTGCCGACGCCGATTTCGGAGGAGCAGCATGACCGACCCCGCCAAGTCCGTTCCCACATTGACACTCGAGGAAAAGGCGAGCCTGACCAGCGGGCTGAACTTCTGGTTCACGAAACCCGTGTCGCGGGTGGGCATTCCGTCGATCATGCTGACCGACGGTCCGCATGGCATCCGCAAGCAGACCGAGGGTGGCGATCACCTCGGTCTCACCGACTCGGTGCCGGCCACCTGCTTTCCGCCCGCCGTGGCAATGGGATGCTCGTTCGACCCCGAGCTGCTCGAACAGGTCGGGGTCGCGCTCGGCGTCGAGGCTCGTGCAGCGCAGGTGAGTGTGCTGCTGGGTCCGGGTATCAACATCAAACGGTCGCCGCTGTGTGGACGCAACTTCGAGTACCTGTCCGAGGACCCGTTGTTGTCGGGTGCGCTCGGCGCCGCACTCGTTCGCGGGATCCAATCACAGGGCGTCGGGGCGTCGCTGAAGCATTTCGCAGCCAACAATCAGGAGACCGACCGGATGCGGATCTCCGCGGATATCGACCCGCGTCCGCTTCGGGAGATCTACCTGCGCGGGTTCCAGCGCGTGGTCGAAGACGCTCAACCGTGGACGGTGATGTGCTCGTACAACCGGATCAACGGCGTGTACTCGTCTCAGAACCGCTGGTTGCTCACCGATGTCCTGCGAGGCGAGTGGGGATTCGGCGGGCTCGTCGTCAGCGACTGGGGTGCCGTATCCGACCGGGTCGCAGCGCTGGAAGCGGGCCTCGACCTGGAGATGCCCTCGACCGGTGGACGGACCGATCAGGAGATCCTCGACGCGGTGAAGGCCGGGTCGCTCGACGCGTCGGTGGTCGACGTTGCTGCCGGGCGGGTGGTCGACCTGGTCGGCAAGTCCGTGGTCGACCCCGATGCCGTATTCGATGCCGACGAGCACCACGCGCTCGCCCGCCGGGTCGCTGCGGAGTGCGTGGTGCTGTTGAAGAACGACGGAGTCCTGCCGCTTGCCGCCGACACGAGGGTTGCCGTGATCGGTGAGTTGGCTCGCACTCCGCGTTATCAGGGTGCCGGTTCGTCACGGATCAATCCGACTCGCCTCGACAACGCGCTCGACGAGATCCAGGCGTTGGCCTCGGTGGATGTCGCGTTCGCTCCCGGCTATCTCGACGACGGCAAGACCACCGACGAGTTGCGCGCCGCCGCGACCGATGCGGCGCGTGCCTCCGACGTTGCCGTGGTGTTCGTCGGTGTACCCGCCGCGCTCGAATCCGAAGGTTTCGACCGCACCGATCTCGAACTGCCCTCGGAACAGACCGAGCTGCTCGACGCCGTGGCCGCGGCGAATCCGAACACCGTGGTCGTGCTGTCGAACGGCGGTGTCGTGCGCTTGTCCGGTTTCGCCGATCGCGTACCCGCGATCATCGAGGGCTGGCTGCTCGGTCAGGCCGGTGGCGGTGCGATCGCCGACGTGCTGTTCGGGGTGGCCGATCCTGCGGGCCGGCTCGCCGAGACGATCCCCGTGCGACTCGAGGACACCCCGTCGTACACCGATTTCCCCGGCGAGCACGGACACGTCCGCTACGGCGAAGGACTGTTCGTCGGATACCGCGGTGTCGACGCCCGAGGAACCGATGTGTCGTTTCCCTTCGGACACGGACTCTCGTACACGACGTTCGACTACTCCGACGTATCAGTGTCGGTCGGTGACGATGTGCTCGTGACCGTGACCGTCACCAACACCGGCGAACGGTCGGGTTCCGACGTAGTGCAGGTGTACATCGGGATGCCCGACTCCGCCGTAGCCCGCGCGCCCCGTGAGTTGAAGGGATTCGCGAAGGTGCACCTCGATGCCGGAGAATCACGAAAGGTCGAGATAGCTGTTCGCCGCACAGACCTCGCGTACTGGGATACCCGCGTCGATCAATGGGTGGTCGAAGGTGGCACGTACCGCGTCGAGATCGGTGCTTCGAGTCGCGACATCAGAGCCACGTGCACCGTGGACATCGACGGTGACGACGTGTCCATCCCCTTGACGCTGGAATCGTCGATCGGCGAAATCCTCGCCAACCCTGCAGCTGCAGAGGTGCTTTCGACACTCTTCGCAACCGCCGACGGTGACACGCCCGCCCTCGACCCTGCGGTACTGGAAATGGCTGCGTCCATGCCTCTCGAGCGAATCCTCAGCTTCGGGAACTTCGGGATCGACCGCGAGGAGATCCGACAGCAGCTGGATGTCGTGAACGGCAAGTCGAAATGACGATGCGCATCGCAACATTCAATATCAATGGCATTCGCGCGGCACAGCGGCGCGGGTTCGAGAAGTGGCTGCGCGACCGGGAACCCGACGTGGTGGCATTGCAGGAACTCCGCGCCCCCGCATCGGCGATTCCGGACGGCGTGTTCGGCGACCACCACGTCACCTACGACGAGGGGACACTGCCTGGTCGTAACGGCGTCGCAATTCTGACCCGCAAGGAACCGAGCGCGGTGCGCACCTGGAGCGGCACAGCGCTCTTACGACATCCCGGCGACGACCACATCGAGACCGTCGACGTGGAACCCACGCCCCTTGCCCGCGGTCTGCGTGAGTTCGCCGACCAGGGAAGATACGTCGAGGTCGACCTCACGGACGCACCCATCACGGTGGCGTCGCTGTATCTACCGAAAGGCGGACTGCCCGCCCACCTGCAGAAACCCGGACGGATGCGGGAGGCACCGGACGGTGGTGCGCGTTACGACCGCAAGATGCGCTTCCTCGACGTGTTCGCCCGTCAGCTCACGAGATCACGGCGCACGGCGCGCGCCCGAGGTCGCGAGTTCCTGTTGATGGGCGACCTCAACATCGCGCACACCCGGTACGACGTCCGGAACTGGCGGCGCAGCAATCAGGCCGAGGGTTTCCTTCCCGAGGAACGAGAGTGGTTCGACTCGATCGTGTCTCCCCGCACTCTTGTGGACGTCGTGCGCAGTCACCACCCAGAAGTGGACGGTCCGTATTCGTGGTGGTCGTGGCTCGGGCAGTCCTTCGCGAACGACGTCGGCTGGCGTATCGACTACCACCTCGCCACGCCCGCGCTCGCGCGTTCCGCAATGTCTGCTGGCACCGATCGTGATCCGGCCCCCGATCGCCGGATCAGCGATCACGCACCTGTCGTCGTCGATTACGATCTCGCAGTGTTGGACAGCAGGAGAGGTACGCAACGCTGAATTGACGTTCGCAAACCTGGTGGTTCACCACTGGGGTTGCGAACCTCACGTGTGCATTGCGAACCTCGGTGACCCACGTGCTCGGAGCCCGACCTGCTATCGTCTCTCCGGATACTCAGCGGATCGGGGGGTCGCGTGGGCGGGTGGAAACGTGTCGCGGGGAGCATCGCTCTCATCGCGGCGACAACGGCATGCGGGACCGACGCACCACCTGACGATCCGCCGAGCGCAGCCGACACCGTCACCTCGACGACGCGCACGCCCCGCGTCGTCGACGAATCCGGCCGGCCGGCGATCACTTTCGATCCCTGCCTCGACCTCCCCGACGACGTGCTCGTCGAAGCGCAATACGACCCCAGGTCGAAGCGTCCCTCGGAGTATCCGATGGAGTCCTACAGCTTCCTCGGCTGCGGCTTCACGGGCACGTTCCACATCCCTGATGTCCTACGGCACTACCGCCTCAGCGTCCTGGCAGGAAACGTCACATTGGAAGAGGAACTGGAGAAGGACGGCAACATCTCCACTCACATCAGCGTCAATGGGCGCGACGCCCTGCTACAACTCGACCCGAGCAACACTGACAGCTGTGCGATAACCGTGCGAACCGACTTCGGCATCGTGATATTCAGACGGACCTATTACGCCGACCACGTCCGCGACGTGCCGATCGACGAATGGTGCACAGGCCTCGAAGAGACGATGGCCATGCTCGAACCGTTCATCGCCCAATAATCGACTCTGTTCCACCACTCTGGAGAGGAATCCTGCATGGGCGAGTTCGTCCGACTCGAACCGCATGTCATCGACGAGATCGTCGCAATCTGCCAGACGGCGATCGAGGCTCTGGAAGCGGCAAGGGAGACCGCGAAGAACCTCACCGACACGCAAGGCTTCGGGGAGTTCGAGTCGGCAAAGCAACTCGCCGCCGGCTACGCCAGAAAAGCTGCCGGGACCCCGGAATCGGCCCAAGAGCGGGTCGACCAATTCATCGACGCCTTCACACAACTGCGCGACGCCTTCGCTACCGGCGGCGAAGCGTTCCTCGAGGCCGAGTTCGACTGGGTCCGCCGGCTTCAGACGATCGATCCCGGCTCCGTCGTCTGACCGAACGGCATCGGGTCGATCACGCCGCGCGTGTCATCACCGGGGGCAATGACATTCTCATGGCAGGCTGACCTGCATGCATGCGTACGACGAAGGGTTCGAGCCCCCGACAGCCTGTGCCGACTGGTGTCGCCTTCGCATGTACGACCTGCAGGTCCTCGATGACGGGGTGACCGTCGATCTGAAGTGGTGGAACGACCATCTCAAGGACGCCGGACACGACATTCGGCTGCGCGGACGCAATCTCGATGGGCGCGTCGTCACCAGCGGCAAGGCCGTCGTCCCCCGCAACGACCTTCGTCTGGGCAGCGAGCTCGTCCAGACCGATCACGACGGTCTGGGGCTGCTGTTCCTGTGCGCGGCCTGGCGCAGCGCGCACCCCCGCCGACGCTCGGCGCGCCGGTTCCCGAATGTCTTCGACGCCCACGCGCCGTCCGGACGCGACCCCCTCGGCAAGATCAAAGGCGTCCTCGATTACTGCGCGAAGACGAAGTCGCTGCCCGACAACTCCCGACTCACGTGGTTGGGATGGCCCGACACCCCCGGCGTGGGGGTTCCGCTGTTCGCAACATATCTGTGGGCCGTCGATGTCCATACCGATGCCGGTCCCGCGCAGTTGCTCGATCAGCACGGTGTGTCGACACTTGTGCACGAGGGCTGGTTGGAGGATCCGGCGGTCGCCGATTTCACGTTGCGCCGATATTTCCGCTACGTGGGGCTCCTCAGCGGGTGGGCCGAAAAGATCAGGACTCGGCCGGAGCTGGTGGAGATGTGGCTCGTCGAACGGTGGGATGCCCGCATGGCCGAGGTGCGCGACGGCTCGCACGCGACCCCGCGCCTGTTCTGAAGTTGTCCACAGGCGCACATTTCATCCACAGATTCGGCCACAACGCGACTTTCGATGCCACACGCGGCTCGTCGAGCGGGAGTATCCGCTCATGTACGAACCACGGGGACTCACCAGGAAATCACTCGCCGCGTCGGGTATGTCCGAGCACCACATCAGTAAGGCGTTGCGCTCGGGCGAGCTCGCCGGCATCGCTCACGGACTGTATCTGTGGCGCAAGGACTTCGATGCGCTCGGACCGGTCGGACGTCACCGCGTGCACGCGCGACACATCGCTTCCGGCCTGGACACCGACGAGGCGATCAGCCACATCTCGGCCGCGGTACTCCACGGCATCGACGTGTGGGACGTGCCGCTGCGCCGCGTCCACGTCTCGCGTCCTCCCAGCCGCAGTGGCCGTGTGACGTCCGGTCTGCACGCACACACCACGAACTGGGACGATGGAGAGATCACGCAGGTGCTCGGCGTTCCGGTGACGTCGGTTGCTCGCACCGTCGTCGACCTCGCCCGGACTCTCCCCCGCGACCAGGCCATCGCCGTCGGAGATGCGGCTTTGCGTTCCGACCCGAGCGCAGCAACACAGATACCCCGTGTGCTCGAGGCATCCCGCTGTCGCTACGGGCTGGTGTCGGCGTCGTCGGTGTTGCAGTTCCTCGACGGCCGTAGCGAGAGTGTCGGTGAGTCGCTGTCGAGGATCCGGATACTCGAGTACGGCCTGCCCGCCCCCGACCTCCAACGCGAACTCGTCACTGTCGACGGTCGACGTGTTCGGGTCGATTTCTACTGGGAAGACCTCGGGGTTGTCGGAGAGTTCGACGGCCACGAGAAGTTCACCGAGCCACAAGACCTCATCGACGAGAGGCGCTGGGAGGACGGGCTGCGCGACCTGGGTCTCGAGGTCGTCCGCTGGGATCCGGAGGAGCTGAAGAACTTCGAGGTGGTTGCGCGGCGGTTCGAGCGCGCAGTCGCGCGGCACCGGATGTGGGCACTCGATCGAGCGCACTGACGCCACCGTTTCGGCCTACAGTCGAGGGGGCGACGGGAACCCGATGGATACGAGAATGATTCGCACGCGGTGGTGGCCGTTCGCGGCGACCACGGTGCTGGTCGTGCTCCTGGCCTGGACGGGAGTGATCCCCACCTGGCCGGGTCTGGTGCACCTGGTGGCGTTGCCTCCTCTGGATATGTTCGCTGATCTGCGGGTGCTGCTCGTGGCCACCGATTCGTGGCCCCAGTTCCTCTTCCTGCTCACGGTTGTCGGTGCGTGCAGGATCGCGCTGCTGGCGTGGCTGATGGGCGGAATGCACCGCTGGCGTGTCGCGATGGCCTTCTATGCGATCGCGTTCGCACCGACCGCCCTCGCTGCGTTCTCCGCCACTGCGTCGTACTCGGTGCTCTACTCGCGGATCTTCTGGCCTGCCGTCACCCTGATCGCGGCGATGGTCCTGATCGTCGGCCCGGTGCCGTGGCAGGGCGCCGACACCCTGCGGTCGTCGATGACCCTGGCATGGCGACGCGGACTGCGGGTCGAGGTGATGATTCCGTACGGCGCGGCGATCGTCCTGCTCGGAGCAGTCGCCGACACGTGGTCGGCGATCCCGCTGGTGCCTGTCTCTGCACTGGTCACAGGCATCGCGATACGCATGATGGAGCGTCCACCGGTTCGCCGGCCTCTCGTGGCGCTCGCGGCAACCGTCGCGGTGTTCGCGGCGTCGTGGACCGTCTTCGTCGCCACCCGCAGCTACGACACACCGGAGCCGGGTCCGAGGCAGGCCGGGTCGTTGCTGATTCTGTCGGGCATCAACTCGAAATCCGGGCGTGGTGCGATCCACGCGACGGACGTCCATCGGCTCGGATTCACCTGCGATCAGGTGTATTACTTCTCGTATGCCGGGCCGGGTGACGGACAACCGCAACGCGACGCGACGTGCCCGATCCGGACGGGCGCACCGTATGAGCCGGACGACACCCAGGTGGCGTTCGCACAGCAGGTCGACCTGTTCGTCGAGCAGGCCGAACCGCTGCCACGACCCCTCGTCGTCGCAGCGCATTCGCATGCGGCGTGGGTGGTGTGGGATGCCGTCGCGGCTGGACGGGTCGAGGTGGATGGACTTCTGCTCGTGGGACCGTTTGCGAGTACACCGCTCGGCTATCCGCCGCCGGGGTTGCGCGCGCCGAAAGCAGTACTCGGGGATCTGCTGCGCTGGGCCGCACCGATCACCGACCTCGTCGACTTCAACTTCGACCCGGACTCTCCTGCTGCCCGCGACCTGCTGGCGACGCCGGGGGCTGCAGAGTCGATCTTCGCGCAACAGATGGAAGCCCGTGCGTTGTCGTTGACGTCGACCACCGACCTGCCGCTCATGCCTCACGGTTGGCACTTGGACGTCGAACGCGATGGGTGCCCTGCACGGGTCGCGCACCCGTACCTGCCGAAGTCGCCGCAGTTCGAGGACGCCGCAATCCGGTTCTTGAACCACCGGGCGCCCCCACCGTGCCCGGTCTGGCGCGACTGGGGTGCGGTGCTCGCGCACTCGTTCGGACCGCCGACCGCACCCCACGCCGACATGGCAAGCGAACCCGCTACGACGAGGCCGTGAGCAACACCTTGAGCGCACCGGTCTCACCGGCACGGGAGAACACGTCGTAGGCCTCCTCGAACTGATCCAGCACGAAGCGGTGCGTGATCATCGACGACGTGTCGAGCCTGCCACTGTCCACCAGACCGATCAGGGTCGGTGTCGAGTAAGTGTCGACAAGGCCCGTGGTGATGGTGAGGTTCTTGATCCAGATGTCCTCGAGATGCAGGGTCGCGGGCTTTCCGTGCACCCCGATGTTGGCGACGTGCCCACCGGGCCGCACCAGCGCGACCGCCTGCTCGAACGTGGCCGGGATCCCGACGGCTTCCATGGTGACATCGGCACCGAGACCTCCGGTGAGGTCGCGGACGATCGCGGCGACGTCGTCGCGACCGCTGTTGACGACGACGTCGGCGCCGAACGCCTTCGCCGCGTCGAGTCTGCTGTCGGCGAGGTCGACGGCGACAATGTGACTGGGACTCATCAGCTTTGCCGCGAGGATCGCGGCGAGCCCGATGGGTCCGGCGCCGATGATGACGACGATGTCCGCCGGTTTCACCCGTCCGTTCAGCACCCCGACCTCGTAGGAGGTCGGAAGGATGTCGGCGAGCATGAGCATCTGTTCGTCGCTCACCCCGTCGGGAACGCGGTGGGTGGAGTTGTCGGCGAACGGCACGCGCACCTGCTCGGCCTGGGTGCCGTCGATGAGATGCCCGAGTATCCAGCCGCCACCGCCCAGGCACTGGCCGTAGCTAGTGTCGCGGCAGTAGCGGCAACGTCCGCACGCGGTGACGCACGAGACCAGTACCCGGTCGCCGGGTGACAGGGTCTGCACGCCGGGGCCTACCTCGACGACCGTACCGACGGCTTCGTGGCCGAGGATGCGGCCGTCCGTCACCTCGGGGACGTCGCCACCGAGAATGTGCAGGTCGGTTCCGCAGATGGTGACAGCATCGACGCGCACGATCGCGTCGGTCGGGTCTTGGAGGTGTGGGTCGGGGACGTCTTCCCAGACTCGCTTGCCCGGTCCGTGGAACACCAGTGCCTTCATGTATCGGCCCTCCGCCGAGTAGGTCTCCGGTCCGCGGACAAGCGTTGCACGGAATCGACCGGCGCGATACCGCCGTTGGTCCCGAACCGTGCGATCCCACCCGCATGTGTCGGTGAGCTGTGCCAACATGGGCGCGACCGCCGAGAGGAACCTTTGTGGCCACAGCCGACCTACACCGACTCAACCGCCTGCAACGTGAGCACTCGGCGTGGGCGCTGCTGCGTGCCGACAATGCGGCGCTGGTGCTGTCTCTGTTGGGTGCGTATTTCGATCACGGCACACGGCGGCTTCCGGCGCCCGAACTGTTCGCGTTGCTCGACGCCGACCTGCAGTCGATGCGCGACGAAGGGTTCGACGTGCCCCGCACCGGGCAGGCCTACTGCGCCGATTGGGTGCGTGCCGGGTACCTGCTCCGCCGCGCAGATACGGAGTCACGGGAGGAAACCCTCGAGCCCAGCGAGTCGACGTTCGCCGCGCTCACGTTCGTTGCGGGCCTGACGAGTGCCACCAGTTCCGTCACCGAATCCCGCCTCACCACACTTGCGGGCCAACTCCGCGATCTCGCCCGCGACTCCGATCCACGCAGCGAAACCCGGCTCGCGGCGTTGCGCGCCGAACGCGACGCGCTGGACCGTGAGATCGCGGCCGTCGAATCGGGGGACTTCTCGGTCCTCGACGAGACTCGGGCTGTCGAGCGGATTCGCGAGATTCTCGCGTTGGCCGGGGAGATCCCCGGCGATTTCGCCCGGGTTCGCGCTGAACTCGAGGCACTCAACCGCGAGCTCCGCGCTCGCATCCTCGACGACGACGGCGATCGCGGCAACACGCTCGGCGAGGTATTTCGCGGGGTCGACCTGATCGGCAGCTCCGACGCCGGCAGGAGCTTCACCAATTTCTACGACATGATCATCGACCCCGAACGGTCGTCGCAGATCGACGAGTGGATCGAGACGGTGCTTCAGCGGTCCTTCTCGTACGACCTCGATCCCGACCAGCGGCGCCGGTTCCGCGCGTTGCTCACCGAGATGGAGCGATCGGGCAGCGAGGTTCACGCGACCATGACGTCGCTGTCGCGGTCTCTGCGGCATTTCGTGCAGTCGCGGCACTACGAGGAGCACCGTCGTCTGCAGCGGCTCCTGCGGTCCGCTCAGCAGCAGGCAGTGAAAGCCGCGCCGCTGCGCAGACCGTACGACGTTCTCGATGTGGAACTGGTTCGGATCGGTATGTCCATCGATTCCGTAGCGGCGCTGCACCTGCACAATCCCGCCGACGATCTCGTCACCGAACCGGTGCAGGCGAACGAGATCGGCGAAGTCGACCTCGCCGACCTCCGGCGGATCGTCCGCGAATCAGAGATCGACATGGACGAACTCGCCGACAACATCACCTCCACGTTGCGTGTGCGAGGCAGCGCAACGATCGCCGACGTCCTTCGAGACCACCCCGCCACGCAGGGCCTCGCCAGCGCTGTCGGGCTACTCGTGCTCGCAGCCGAGCACGGACACCTCGTCGACGGCATCGAGGACATCGGGTGGACAGCACCGGACGGTCGGCTCCGTGTCGCGATGGTCCGTCGGCGCCGCTACGACCCCACCGACCCAGTATTCTCCACCGAGGAATCCTCATGACCGACACCGCAGGCCTGTACCCGGGCGACACCGGCGAGCTGGGCCTCGACACACGACGGGCACTCGTGCAGTTGCTGAAGGGGCCGTTGATCACCGCCGACAAGCATCCCGAAGTGTGGCGCACCGTCATCCGAGACGAAAAGGTGCTTCGCTCGCGCCTCGCCGACGTGTTCCTCGACCTCGTCGTCGACGAGGACGAACTTCTCGCATTCACCCGGCCGGCGGACACCGGCGATCACAAGACGCCGAGGGTACTGCGCACCCAGCGCCTCACGTTCATGGACACCGTGATGATCCTCGCGTTGCGGCACCGGTTGCTGCGTGCGCAACCCGGCGAACGCGTCATCGTGGGCTTCGACGAGGTCGGCGAACAACTCGAGGTGTATCGGGCAGCGACGAGCACCGATCCCGCGGGTTTCCGCAAACGCGTCAACTCGTCGTGGACCAAACTCAAGGAGTACTCGCTGCTGGTTCCCACGACCACCGAGGGCCGAATGGAGGTCTCGCCGGTGCTGCGGCAATTGTTCGACGCCGACCAGGTCGCCGCAGTGGAGGCGGAGTTCCGTAGCATCCTCGAGGAGAACCCGAGGTGAGTACGTCACCGATCCATCCGGCACAGTTCCGGCTCGCGCGCGTCCAGGTCGTCAACTGGGGAACCCTCCACGGATTCCACGATGTCCCCGTGGCACGCAAAGGTTTCCTGATCACAGGTGCGTCAGGGTCGGGAAAGTCGACACTCATCGATGCGATCTCCACGGTGCTGATGCCCGGTGGCAGCGTCAGATTCAACGCAGCTGCACAGGAGTCGACGACCGGCGCGGGCCGCAACTTCGTCAGCTACATCCGCGGTGCATGGCGACGTGAGGCCGACGCCGACACCGACGCGCTCACGTCGTCCTACCTGCGGACGGGCGCAACGTGGAGCGCCGTCGCTCTCACCTACCGCACCGGCGACGACACCTCGCCGGTCACCCTGATCAAACTCATGCATCTCAAGCGCGGAGCGAACACGAACAGCGACGTGTCGGTACTGCATCTCATCCTCGATACCGACGTCGGCCTCACCGAGTTCGAACCGTTCGTCTCCCGCGGCATCAATACCCGAGCGATCCGCAAGAACTGGCCCGACGCCACCGTCAACCCGAGCTACTCGCCGTTCGCACGCGCTTTCCGCAACAAGCTCGGAATCTCGTCGGAGGCCGCGCAGCATCTGCTCCACCGCACGCTGTCGGCGAAGAGTCTGGGCAGCCTCGACCAGCTCCTGCGCGACTACATGCTCGACGAACCCGGCACGTTCGACATCGCGCGGCGCGCCACCGAGCAGTTCCGCGATCTGAACGAGGCCCACCGTGTGGTGATCGACGCGCGACGCCAGGTCGAGACGCTCGATCCGCTCGTCGCCCTCGCCGACACCCGCACACTCGGTCTGCACAAACAGCGCGACCTGCAGGACGAAGCCGATCACCTCGACGCCGTGCACACCGAGATGACCGTGCGACTGCTCACCGAACGCGTCGAGGAGGCGGCCGCACAGACCGCCTTGCTCGAGGCCGCGGCCGACAAGACGGCCGACGAGGCGACACGCGCCTCCGAACACACCGTGGCGCTCAGGGCACGGCTCGAAGGCGCCGGAGACGGCCAACTCGCCACACTCCGGCTGCGACGCAACACCGCCGAGGACACACGCGACCGGGTCGCTCGGCAACTCCGAACTCTCGAACACGCGCTCAAAATGTGGGATGCGCAGACACCGGCGACCGCCGACGAATTCGCACACCTCCGCGCCCAGATCGACACCGAGCTGCGCGATCTCGACGCCCGCGCCGACGAGCGCCGCACGCAGCTGCATTCCGCTATCGCCGACGTCTCCGAACGTCAAGCGCTGCTCCGTACGCTCGTCGCCGACCGAGAGACCCTCGCGAAGCGCCGGTCGAATCTCGACACCCAATTGCTCCGTGCTCGCGAATTGATCTGCGCTGCCGCAGGACTGACCGAAGATACACTTCCGTTCGCAGGTGAGACGATCGAGGTACTTCCGGAACACGCCGAATGGACCGGGGCGATCGAGCGAGTACTCGGGGGGTTCGGCCGCACCCTCCTCGTGCCCGACGAGCTACATCCGCGGGTCGCAGCCGCGATCGACGCACAGCATCTCGGTACGCGGCTGGTGTATCGGCGGGTGCGTCTCGGCGCGACACCGAAGGATGCGCCGAGTACGTCGAACGAGTCGCTCGTTCGCAAACTCGACGTGCAGGCCGGTTCGTTCACGACGTGGATCCGACATCATCTGGCCGACCGGTTCGACTACGCATGTGTCGACACCGCCGACGATCTGCGGCGAGTCACGCGCGGTGTCACCCGCGCGGGCCAGGTCAAACACGGTGGCGACCGGTTCGAGAAGGACGACCGGTTCCGGGTCGACGACCGGAGCCGCTGGGTGCTCGGTTTCGACAACGAGGCGAAGCTCGTGGCGTTGCGCGACCGCATCGTCGCCGTCGAATCGGAGGTCGGGGAGCTCGCGAGGCGCCGCGACCGGTTCGAGCACGACGACACGGTGATCCAGCAGCGCCGCCACGCGGCAGGCACGGTGCACGATACTGCGTGGGCAGACGTCGATATCGCCACCGCGGACGCGAGCCTCGCGACGATCGACGAACGTCTGCAGGAGTGGCTGCGCGGCAACACCGAGTATTCGGTCCTCACCGCTGCTCTCGAACGCGCCGAGACCGAGGCGCAGGGTGCGCAGGACGCTCAGGTGGCGGCTCGGTCTGCGCTCGAGTCACATCGGAACGAGCTCACCGCGCTCACCGCGCGGCTCGACGAGGTCCGCGCGGAAGTGGTCGTCGATGCACCCGCAGAAGTGGCCAGGCGCATTCGCGACCGTTTCCAGGCGGTGGCGCGCCGCGTCACCCACGACAACATCGACCGTGCCCTGCACACTGTGGGGAAGGCCATCGGAGACGAGCAGCGGCGTGCGGCCGGCGCGATCAGCGACGCCGAGCGGGACATCACCCGCATCCTCACCGCGTATCTCGCCGAATGGGAGGCGCGACGCGCCGAGATGCGCGCGGACGCCGAGTTCGTCGACGAGGCGCTGGCGGTGCTCTCGCGGCTGCGCACCGACGGTCTGCCCGCCTACGAGGACGAATTCTTCCGACTGCTCAGCGATCAGTCGCACCGCAACATCGGTGAGCTCACGCGGGCGATCCAGCGTGCGCCGGGTGAGATCCGGTCGCGTATCGATCCGGTCAACGAATCACTGCGGCACTCGCCGTTCGACACCGATCGGATACTGCGGATCGATGTGAAGGACCGCCGGTCGGCCACCGCATCCGAGTTCCTCGCCGAACTCGTCTCGCTGATGAGCGGGTCGTGGAAGGAAGAAGACCGCACCGACGCCGAGCGGCGTTTCGAACGGATGGCGGCTGTTCTCGAGCGTCTCGACTCCGGGGAGCCCGCGGACGTGCGGTGGAGACGCCTCGTGCTCGACACCCGCCTGCACGTCGGGTTCATCGGCGTCGAGGTCGACCTCGAGGGCAACGACACCAACTATCACGATTCGAGTTCGGGGTTGTCCGGTGGGCAAGCCCAGAAGTTGGTGTTCTTCTGCCTTGCAGCGGCGCTGCGGTACCAGCTGGCCCCGGCCGGCGCGGAGTTGCCACGGTACGGCACGGTGATCCTCGACGAGGCGTTCGACCGCGCCGACCCGGCGTACACGCGGCGCGCTTTGGATGTGTTCACACAGTTCGGGTTCCACATGGTGCTCGCGACACCGCTGAAGCTTCTGCAGACACTCGACGACTACGTCGACGGTGTCGCGACAGTGAGCATCCGCGACAAGAAGTATTCGCAGTTGGCCTTGCTACCGATCCACGACGCCGGCGAGGCTCAGCCGTGAAGTGCGTGCCGCCGTCCGCTGTGGCCGGTAAGGCCCGGACCACCTACGCTCACCGGCGTGGAAGATGGGTTGCAGAGCCGGAACTCGGTGGACCGGATAGCTTGTCGATCGCATTGCACCCACCGGCCGAAGCTGCTGTCGCGAACGATCCCGACGCTGTCGTGGCATGGGTCCGCTCGTGGCATGCGTATCCCGGACCCGGCACCGTCGAGTGGGAGCTGCGTCGATGGCGGAGCTTCGGTCGCCAGGAGGTACCGGTTCGCCTCGTGTTGCGTGGTGCCTCCGAGATCGCAGAGGCCGCCGGACGCACACTCGAGTGGCGTACCGTCACCGCACGGCGACAACATCTGGCTGAGGCGCTCGCACCGGGCACCTCGACGCTCGCTACTGCGATCGCCTCGACGCACTCGAAGTGGCTGGAGTTGGACGAGGAGAACTTCGCACGGCTCGTTGCGGTCGTACGGTGGTTCTCGGACAATCCCGGGTCAGGCATGTTCATTCGTCAGTTGCCGATTCCCGGAGTCGACACGAAATGGGTGTCGCGCCATCGCGGCACGGTCGAGGCGTTGCTCGAGGGTGTGCGCGGCGATCGCGACCTCGGGGTGCGGGCACTGCCCCGGATGTGCGACGTGGCAGTGTGTGACCGGTCGCTGCTGCCGTCTGCTCCCCGAATCTTCGCGACGTCGATCGACGAGTTGTCTTCGCTTCCCTTGAAGCCTTCGACCACGTTGGTGCTGGAAAACAAGGAAGGCCTGCACGCCCTGCCCCACCTGCCGTCCACGGTGGCAGTGCACGGAGGCGGGTATTCGGTGCACGAACTGGCCACCGTGCCGTGGCTCGCGGCCTCGGACGTGGTGTATTGGGGTGATCTCGACACCCACGGCTTCGCGATACTCGATCGCTTCCGACAACATCTGCCGCACGTGCGCAGTCTGCTGATGGATTCGTCGACGATCGAACGCTGGGGCGAACTCGCAGTGCCGGAATCGTCACCGGCGACCCATATCCCGCAGCATCTGACCGAACACGAACACAACGCGCTCGCGCGGGTGCAATCGGGCAGGCTGAGGATCGAGCAGGAGCGCCTCCCATGGCCGTACGTGGTCGAGTACCTGGTTGCACTCTGACGGTCCGGGTCATACGAAACCGAACAAGGGTGGGATCGCAACGACCACCAGCGCAGCCCATGCTCCGTATACGGGCAGATATTGCATCTGCCACCGTTCGACAGCACCGAATCCGCACCGCCCACGGATGAAGCGGATGCCCAGCCACGCCGCCCAGGACAGGTTGACGAGCAGGACCAGATTCAATCCGAGCGCGACTCCCTTGTTCGCGGTGAAGCCGAACTCCACGATGCGCGTGAGCATGGCGACGAGCATCAGTACGTTGACGGCCAGCGCAGCCACCACGAGGACCATCTGAGCCACGTCGAACACATCGGGCGCCGCGTGGGGATCGCGAGCGGAGATGGCATACAGCAGCAATCCCAGAACGAGGACGAGGATCAGGTCCATCAGGATGAGCAGGTCCCGGTCGACGTCGAGAACGCTCTGAGACGAAGCGAACGCGACGACGAATGCTGCGAACAACGCGAGCAGCATGAGGATCGTCAGCGGCGTGAAGACACGGGTGAGCACGGGCGCGATGTTCTCGATCACCGCTTGTTTCGCCTCGACGAGCCACGCTGCCACCACCATCGCGCCCACCGGCGCGAACGGGAGGACCCACGCTTCGAAGAACCACTCGATGTCGATGTCCAGCGCCGCGAACGTTCCTGCGGTCAGGCCCATGAGCGCTCCCCCACCGAGCGCGAGCAACACCATGTAGACGATCCATTCGCCGGTGAACCGGACGAAGTCCATGCGTCGGCGATCCGAACGCCAATCACCGCCGGCGTACGCCGCACCGACCACGAGCCACAACACGATCGGGGCGTGAATCGCCGCAATGATCTCGGTGTCTCCACCATGGTCGAACGGGTAGACGTTCAACACCAGTGCAGTCGCCACGAACGGCGCTGCCAGTGCCGCAATACCCGGAACGGTCATGTTCCGCTTCCACGCGAAGTATGCAACGAGGAACGGCAGCACCAGAACGCTCAGGGTGCGCATGAGCACCTGTTCGGGAAGCCATTCGGCCCCGGCCTTGACGACCAGTCCTGCTGCGACGGCGAGGGCGAGAACCACGCCGAGTTCACTGGGCCTGCGCCTGCCGCCGTCGTGTGAATCGGCCGAGACCAGCACGAGTTGTTTCCACAACCGGTCGGAGTGTTCTCGTGCGAACTCCCGGGAGATGTCGTCGACGCTGCCCATCCGCCCCACAGCGACGAGAAATGCTTCGCTCGACGTGAGTCCCGCGGTCGACAGATCCGAAACCTGCTCTCGCAGATGCTCTTCCAATTCGTCGACATCGGATATAGAGATCACCCGATGCCCCGAGACATATCCTCGCCACTGCGCGATCTGAGATTCGAGCTGCGCGTCGATGTCCATCACGCCCATCCTTCTGCGGCCGGTGGCAGCACGGCGGAGTCCCACACCCGGTGCAGGGCATCAGCGACGACCGTCCACTGTGCGGCACGTTCCGCGAGCATGTTCCTGCCTGCGTCGGTGATCGTGTAGTGCTTCCGTCGGCGACCGTTCTCTGCGGTATGCCAGGACGCCGAGATACAGCCGGCGCGTTCGAGCCGATGCAGCAGCGGGTAGAGCATGCCGTCGGTCCATTGCATGCGACCGTCCGACAGTTCGTTGACGCGTTTGATGATCGCGTAGCCGTACGACTCACCCTCGGCGAGAATCCCGAGCACCAGGGGCGTGGCCGACGCAGCCACGAGGTCCTTCTCGATGAACATGACCCTCCTATACCTAGCTCATCTAGGCATGGGCTGACCCTAGCAGACCTATGTACATAGAGCCTCGAGGCGTCAGGGGATTCGGTCAGCGCAACCGTTCACGTCGCCCGACGGTGCTGCGCAGCCCTTCCGCTGCCGCGCGCACCGCGGCGACGTGGGCTTCGGGAGTGAATCGACCGGTGGGGCCGGTGACGCTGATCGCCGCAACGACTTCGTCGTCGATTCCGAACACCGGCGCCGCCACACATGTGATGCCCAGCGCCGATTCCTCCCGCTCGAATGCGACACCCGTCTCGACGACCCGTTCGAGTTGCATACGCAGAATGCCCGGGGCGACGATCGTGTGCGGCGTGCGCCGGACCTTGGGCATCGTCAGTGCTTCGTGGACGAGTTCGGCGTCCGCATGGGCCAGCAATGCTTTGCCGATTGCGGTGCAGTACCACGGATTTCGGCCACCGGTCCGCGACGGCGACTTCGCCTGACGGTGGCCGCCCAGCTTCACCACGTAGACGACGTCGAGTCCGTCGCGCACCCCCAGATGCACGGTTTCGTGAGTGCGTTCGTAGAGATCCTGCAGGAACGGCATCGCCATCTCGAGCAGGCTGCGCTCGACGGAGGCCCGCATCCCCAGTTCGAACAATCCCCCGCTGAGGCGGTATCCGCCGTCGACCCGATCGAGCAATCGGTTCGCGACAAGTTCCCCGGCGAGACGGTGCACGGTCGCCTTGTGGAGTCCAGTGCGCCGGACGATCTCGGCCAGCGAGAGCACATTGTCGTCGGGGCGGAAGGCACGAAGGATCGTCACTGCCTTGCCGAGCACCGTGTCCAGATTCGCTGTCACGAAAACAGCGTATCGCTCAGTGAGACGAACCATTGTTGCCCGGGCCCCCGAAGCAGGACAGTAGAGGTCATGAGCAACCCCACGAACACCACCGCGGTCAGCGAGGCGGACATCGCCGCCGCAGCGGACCGCCTCGTGTCCGCCGCCGCGAGCGGCACACCGACCGCTCCGATCCGCGACCTGATCGGCGAGAGCGATCTCGTCGCGGCCTACGCAGTGCAGCAGCGTTTCAACGAAGGCCGCACGCAGGCCGGCGCCGTCGTCGTGGGCCGCAAGATCGGCCTGACCTCGAAGGCCGTTCAGGAACAGCTCGGGGTCGACCAGCCCGACCTCGGTGTGCTGTTCGACAACATGGCGTTCGACAACGGTGCCGACATTCCGATGGATCTGTTGATCCAGCCGAAGGTCGAGGGGGAGGTCGGGTTCGTGCTCGGCGCCGACCTGATCGACGGCCCGCTCGACACCGCCCAGGTGCGGGGGGCCATCGAGTACGCCGTCGCCGCCCTCGAGATCTGCGACAGCCGGATCGCCAACTGGGACATCAAGTTCGGCGACACCGTCGCCGACAACGCCTCGTCCGGCGTATACGTTCTCGGCACCGAGCGCCGCACCCTCGACGAGGTCGAACCCGTCGAGGTCACCATGTCGATGGAGATCGACGGCACCGAGGTCTCCACCGGCAACGGTGCCGCCTGCCTCGGCGACCCGATTCAAGCCGTGGTCTGGCTCGCACAGACCGCCCGCGAACTCGGTCAGCCCCTGAAGGCCGGCCAGGTGATCCTCTCGGGCGCTCTCGGCCCGATGGCATCCGTCTCCGCAGGCAGCACCGTCTCCGTCACCGTGTCCGGCCTGGGCACCGTGACAGCCCGTTTCGTGGAAGGAAAGCAAGCATGAGCAAGACCAAGGTTGCGATCATCGGATCGGGCAACATCGGCACCGATCTCATGATCAAGGTGCTGCGCACCTCCGAGATTCTCGAAATGGGTGCCATGGTCGGCATCGACCCCGAGTCCGACGGACTCGCCCGCGCCGCGCGCCTGAAGGTGCCCACCACGGCAGAGGGCGTCGAAGGCCTGGTGAACCTGCCGAACTTCGACGAAATCGAGATCGTGTTCGACGCGACCTCCGCGAAAGCACACATCGCGAACAACGAGCGTCTCGCACCGCTGGGTAAGCGTCTGATCGACCTCACACCCGCCGCGATCGGCCCGTTCGTGGTTCCCGCCGTCAACGGCGACGAGCACCTCGACGCGCAGAACGTGAACATGGTGACGTGCGGCGGTCAGGCCACCATCCCGATGGTCGCGGCCGTGTCCCGCGTCGTGCCGGTCGCGTATGCCGAGATCGTCGCATCGATCGCGTCGAAGTCGGCCGGACCCGGTACCCGCGCGAACATCGACGAGTTCACCGAGACCACGTCGTCTGCAATCGAGACGGTCGGCGGCGCTCGTCGCGGCAAGGCCATCATCATCCTGAACCCGGCCGAGCCGCCGCTGATCATGCGCGACACGGTGTTCTGCCTCGTCGACGCACCGGATCCGGCCACCCATGACGAGATCCGTCAGTCGATCGAGAAGATGGTCGGCGACGTCGCGGCGTATGTGCCGGGCTACCGCCTCAAGCAGCAGGTGCAGATCACCGAGATCCCCGAGGATCAGCCGGTCGAGACGCTGCTCGCCGATGGCAACCGCCCGACCCACCAGGTCTCGATCTTCCTCGAGGTCGAGGGCGCTGCCCACTACCTGCCCGCCTACGCAGGAAACCTGGACATCATGACCTCCGCCGGACTCCAGATCGCTGAGCGGATCGCACAGAAGAAGGACAACGCCTGATGAGCAACACCACCGTCTTCGTTCAGGACGTCACACTCCGCGACGGCATGCACGCAGTGCGTCACCGGATCACCCCCGCCGACGTCAAGCGCATCGTTTCCGCTCTCGAGGACGCCGGCGTCGATGCCATCGAGGTCGCTCACGGCGACGGGCTCGCCGGTGGTTCCGTGAACTACGGCCCGGGCTCGAACACCGACTGGGAGTGGATCGAGGCCGCAGCCGAGGTGCTGCAGAACGCCCGCCTGACCACTCTGCTGCTGCCCGGTGTCGGTACCGTCCACGATCTGCAGCGCGCCTGGGATCTCGGTGTCCGCTCGGTGCGCATCGCGACGCACTGCACGGAGGCCGACGTCTCCGCACAGCACATCGCGACCGCCCGCGAGATCGGCATGGATGTCTCGGGCTTCCTGATGATGAGCCATATGGCCCCGGCCGAGGAGCTCGCCAAGCAGGCCAAGCTGATGGAATCGTATGGCGCACACTGCGTCTACGTCACCGATTCCGGAGGACGCCTCACCCTCGGTGGTGTGCGCGACCGCGTCCGCGCCTACCGCGAGATCCTGAACGAGGGCACCGAGATCGGTATCCACGCCCACGAGAATCTGTCGCTGTCGGTGGCGAACAGTGTCATCGCGGTGGAGGAGGGCGTCTACCGCGTCGATGCGTCGCTCGCCGGGCACGGCGCCGGTGCGGGCAACTGCCCGATCGAGGCGTTCATCGCGGTCGCAGACCTGTACGAGTGGAAGCACGGCTGCGACGTGTTCAAACTGCAGGACGCAGCCGACGACATCGTCCGTCCGCTGCAGGACCGCCCGGTGCGCGTCGACCGTGAAACCCTCACCCTCGGTTACGCCGGCGTGTACTCGAGCTTCCTGCGTCACGCGGAGGCGGCGTCGGCACGCTACGACATCGACGTGCGCACGCTGCTCCTCGAAGCGGGCAAGCGCAAACTGGTCGGCGGTCAGGAAGACATGATCGTCGACATCGCGCTCAACCTCGTCGCCGAGCGCGAGGCCGCGTCCGCCTGACACTCAACACACTCGTGCGCGGTTCCGGTGATCCTGACCACCGGAACCGCGCACGAAGTTGTCTGCGGGCTACACCGACAGCGGGACCTTGACCGGCTCGGTCACGGGAACGGTCGGGTCCGGAGCCGGGTGCGGCATCCTGCGGCGCACCATCGCAACACCCACGTACACCAACAGCGAGACGATCACGGCGAGGAACGTCGTCCACCCATCGACGTCGGCCGTCACGAGATCGTTCGGGATGTACAGCAGGGTGTTGTCGACGCCGTAGATCGTGGGCGTGAGGACGAAGAACCCGACGCGCACCCCGATACCGGCGACCGCGGCGGCGGCGACGGCAACGCCGTCACCGCGCGTCCAGAACAGACCCAGGATGAACGGCACCACCAGCGACGCAAGCAGCAGGTCGAAGGTGAGGGTGAGCAGAATGCCGGTCTGCGGGACCCGCAGTGCGACGATCGCACCGAGCGCCGCCATCGGGAGCATCGCCCAGCGAGTCGCCTTCATGACGTCCGACGACATCCCGGCGTGCTCACCACCGACCCGGAAGATGTTGCGCACCAGCACGGTCGCGGTGGACAGCAGGATTCCGCTGATCGTCGTCAGCGACGCGGTGACGAGACCCGACAGAACGAGGATCGACAGCCACTGCGGCGTGTACTGGCCGAGCAGCACGTACAGGATCGGGGCGTCGGCGGCGCTGTCCCCCACGATGGAGACCGCGGCGAGTGCGACGAACGACAACGGGACGCACAGCAGCAGGATGCCCGTCGCTGCGGAGAAACACGCGCGTTGTGCGGCATGCGGGGACTTGGCGGAGAACACGCGCTGCATCAGGTCGATCGCGACGAGGTTGCCGAGTCCGAGCGCGACGATCGTCGCCCAGTTGATCGCCGCGCCCTGCGCGGGGTCGGTGAGCTGACCCAGGTTTCCGATGCCGAGCCCCTCGGGGCTGGAGAACCCGGGTCCGGCCGCGACCCACAGGAGGAGCGAGATGATCCCGACCACCATGACGCCGAACTGCACCATGCCGGTGTAGACGCTGGCGAACATCCCACCGGCCATGGTGTAGGCGAGCACGAACGGGATGATCACCAGCACTGCCATCGTGTAGTTCAGGCCCAGGAAGTATTCGAGCAGGTAGCCCAGCGCGACCAGGTTGCCCGCGAGCAGGATCCCGAAGCTCACCACCGTAAGGACCGACGCGGTGATCTCGGTGCCTCGCCCGAACCGCTGCCCGAAGTATTCGGGAAGGGTCACCACTCCGGTAGCGCGTAGCTTCTTCGCGAAGAACAGGCCCACGAGGAGCACGCTCACTGCAATACCCAGTGGCATCGCAGCGCCGGCCCAGAAACCGAATGCGGCGGACAGGTCTGCGCTGCCGAGGGTCGCGTTGGAGTCGATGACCTGCGACATGAGCAGGACCGCGATGACGGGCGCGCCCAGTGAGCGGCCGGCCAAGAGGAAGTTCCCGGTATCTCCGCGAACTTTGCGAGTGGAATAGAAACCGGCCCCGAGCAGAACTACGAGGCACACGGCGACACCGGTGATGATCATGACAGCTCCATCGAGAGGGTCAGACGGCAGGAGCGCTGCGTTGGGCTTCGCGTCCGAGCGAGTAGAGAGGGCGTGCATTGTCAGGAAGAGCGATCTCACCATCAGCGAGACGGCGACGGAGATAGACGAAACTCTGGGCGGTCTGCGCGAACAGGTGCTCGCCCGCTCTTACACCGTCGTACAGCGGACCGTCTCCACCGACGAATCGATCCAGGGGTTCGACCCACGTGTCGTAGTCGACATTGAAGAAGAGCGGGAACGAGTAACGCTCTTCGGCTACCTTACGCACCCGATGTGACGTCGCTGTAAATATCCCGTTGGTCCAAATCTCCAGTAGGTCACCGATGTTCAGTACGAATGCGTCGTCGCGGTACGGAACGTCGATCCAGGTGCCCTCGGCGTTGACGACCTGGAGTCCCGGCGCCGTGGGCAACAGGAGCGTAAACACCTCGTAGTCGGTGTGGGCACCGATACCCGGCCGGTCGTCGGCACTCGGGTCGTGCGGATAGTGGATCATCCTCAGCTGTGCGGGTGGGGTGGTGACATATCGATCGAAGAGATCCGCCGGCTCACCCAAAGTTTCGGCGAAGGCGCGCAGGATGACTCGGCCGAGACCGAAGATCGCGTCGTAGTAGGCGGTGACGGGGCCGGCGAAGTTGTCGAGCGCGGGCCACTGGTTGGGTCCGAGCAACGGATTGCCCGCAAGATAATCCGGGTCGTCGGCCGGGAGATCGATCGAGAGGTCGTAGGCCTCTTTGTGGTCGGGGGTGGCTCCCGCGAACACCTCCTCCCCTGCCGGGACATATCCACGATGATTGGTGGAATTGCCGATGTACACGGACATTTTCGTGTCGTCCGGTTCTGCGAAGAATCGCTCGGCTGCGCCCTTCAGCTCGTCGATCAGGGTGCGATCGATTCCGTGACCGATGATCTGAGCGAAGCCCACCTCGCGGGCTGCTCGGCCGAGTTCGTCGACGACGGCGTCGCGTTCCTCCGCGCCGACGATGAGAGCGGTGACGTCGATGACCGGAATACTGGTGAAGGTCACGGGATTCTCCTGGAGTCGGGGTCGAGTCGCTGCCAGTTCCGCACGACGGGATTCCCGTCGAGGTCGTGGTCGCGAGTGCCGACCCGGTCGCCGAACACCGGATTCAGGTGTGCACCGACCCGATACGGGAGGCTGGAGGCGGTGATGATCCACTGCTCGTCGCGCACAACGCCGAGCGCGATCTCACAGTCCAAGAGCTCTTGTGCCGCGCGTAGGCTCGCGGCTCCGCGGATCTGTTCGTGCAGTGAACTGTCGAGCACGTGCTTACGGCCCCGGGCGAATGCGAAGTCGCCGCCCACACGCACGACGACTCCGGGTGCACCGGTGTCGAGGTCCTCGAGCAGGTACTCGTCGATGTCCGGTGAGGTTGCGGCGATCCGCCAGTGTTCGATGTAGTCCTCGAATATGCCTTGCTCGACGAGGGTGTCGTGATCGAGTGCATTCAGAGCGCCCGCGTCCGGTGTCGGTCCTGCCGGGCGCAGTGCGACTGTGCGGACCCATTCGACGTGGTCGCTGTTGTCGATCAGTGGGCCGGCGAATCCGTCCTGATCAGCCAGCGCGAGCAGGTCTCCGATACCCAAGGCACGAAGCGCGGGTGCCTCAATCTTCGGTAGCGCGGCGGGCTGTCGAAGATCGCAGTACAGTGTGCGTCCCTGCAGCCAGGTGACACGAGTCGTCGTGTCGTCCGGATGCCCCGGTCTGCTCAGCAGGGTGCGCTCGAAACGGGTTCCCGAGAGCGACGTAGCGACGGTCACGCGCCGCCTTCCTTCCACCGTGCGCGCTCCTGCGCGAACGCCACGGACTGGACCTTCTGGAAGGAATCGATCGATTCGGTGTTGTCCACCAGGAACTTCCGGTGTTCGGCGAGGGAGAAGGTACCGTCGGCGATCTCCACTCCTCCACCGCGACCCGCGGCGAGGTCGGCGCGCAGGTCGAGCAATTCTTCGGGATCGACGGGGTACCAGGAGATCCGGTCGAAGAAGCGTAGAAGCCACGGTGTGCCGTCCTCGAACGGACCGGCCTGTTGTGGATGCCGGTGGTTCCACACCTGCGTGGTGCGTCCGACGAACTGGTAGCCGCCCGGGCCTTCCATTCCGTAGATGCACAGATATGCACCACCGATCCCGACCGCATTCTCCGGAGTCCAGGTGCGTGCGGGGTTGTACTTCGTTGTGACAAGTCGGTGCCGCGGGTCGAGCGGCGTCGCGACAGGTGCGCCGAGGTAGACGTCGCCGAGCCCGAGCACCATGTACTCGGCGGCGAAGACGGTGTCGAACACGTCGGCGACGGAGTCGAGGCCATTCATTCGGCGGATGAACTCGATGTTCCACGGGCACCACGGCGCATCGGAACGCACCCCGTGCATGTAGCGCTGAATGGCTTCACGCGTCGCGGGATCGTCCCACGACAGCGGCAGCCGCACATGCCTGCTGGGAACCTCGAGTTCATCGCTGTCGCCGAGAGTGTCCTCGACGTCCGCGAGGTGCCCGAGCAAGGCCTTGACGGGCAGCAGGTCGGGGTCGACCTTGACCTGCAGAGACCGGATGCCCGGGGTGAGTTCGAGCAGGCCGCGGGGGCGATCGGCGTCGAGTCGCTGGTGCAGTGCGTGGACGCGGGCGCGCAGACCGAGGTCGAGGGCCATGTCGCCGTATTCGACGAGCACGTTGTCGTCGCCGCTGCGCCGGTAGGTGACGGCGGTGTGGCCGTCGCGACGGGCGAGCACGCCATCGTCGCCATCTCCGCCGTTGGAGGTGACCAGCGACAACCCTGCGCGACGCGCGGTTCCGAGTGCACGGCGGGATGCGACGTGCTCCGCCCGCACCGGCACGAACCGGATCGTGTTGCCGGGGGCGAGCTGACCCAGCTTCCAACGGTCGGCGGACGCCACGGTCACCGGGCAAACGAAGCCGCCGAGGCTCGGGCCGTCGGGTCCGAGGAGGATCGGGGTGTCGCCGGTGAAGTCCAGTGCGCCGACAGAGTAGGCGTTGTCGTGGATGTTCGAGGGGTGCAGTCCGGCCTCGCCGCCGTCGGTGCGGGCCCATTCCGGTACCGGGCCGACGAGCCGGACGCCGGTGCGGTCGGAGTTGAAGTGCACCTCGTAGTCGGTGGCGTAGAGGGTGTCGATGTCGGCGCGGGTGAAGAACTCGGGTGCGCCGTGCGGGCCCTCGGTGACGGCGATCCGCCAGTGCGTCGTGAGGGCGGGGATGTGCTCGGAGGGCACTGCAGCGCTCCGTCCCGACGGAATGTCGCCGACGACCAGCACGTCTCCGTCGCGGAGTGCGCGCCCCTCGTGACCACCGAATGTCCCGAGAGTGAAGGTGGCTGTGCTGCCCAGGAATTCAGGGACATCGAGGCCGCCGGCCACCAGTACGTACACACGCAGGCCTGGCCCCTCGATCGCTCCGACGTCGAGCAGCCCACCCGCCGGGACCGTGACGGGCCGCCACTGCGGCACGATCTCACCGTCGATGCGCACCGTGACCGGGGCGCCCGTCACGCACACCACAGCGTCCTCGGTGAATCGCAGGGCCGGACCGACCATTGCGGATTCGAGGCCGGATACGCCCTCGTCGTTTCCGAGAGCGATGTTGCCGAGGCGGAACGACAAGTCGTCCATCGGACCGGACGGCGGCACACCGATCTGCCAGTAGCCGGCGCGACCCGGGTAGTCCTGGACGGTGGTGAGCATTCCCGGGCGTTCGACGGTGATCTTCGTGGTCATGGCGAACTCACACCTCCTGTGTGCGTGTGACGATCATCCGCACGGGTGTGGGATCGAAACCGTTGCACGGGTTGTTGATCTGCGGGCAGTTGGAGACGAGCACCAACACGTCGCGGTCGGCCCGGATGGCGAGACGCTTGCCGGGTGCGGAGAGCCCGTCGACGATGCCGAGGGTGCCGTCGGCCTCGACGGGCACGTTCATGAAGAAGTTGATGTTGGAGACCAGATCCCGCTTGCCGAGGCCCCACTCGGCACCTTCGATCAGGAAGTTCTCGACACAGGCGTGCTGGTGTTTGGTGTGGTGTCCGTAGCGGAGGGTGTTGGATTCCTGCGAGCAGGCACCGCCGACGGTGTCGTGGTTGCCGACCTCGTCGCCGACCAACGTCATGAGAGGTTCGCCCTCGGCGTCGCGGAGTACCGATCCGGTGGTGAGGAACAGGTTACCCTGCCCCGCAACAGTTGCGGGCGCGCTGTACCGCGAGGTGGTGTCGTGGGCGTCGTAGATGAGGGTGTCGACGGCCTGGTTTCCATGGAGGTCGACGATGGTCAGCACGTCACCTGCGGCAACGACCGTCGACCACGGACCACGGAGTGCGACGGTGTCGTCGAGCACGACGGTTCCGGGGACGAGTGCAGCAGTATCGAGGGTTGCGGTCATGGGTCAGTTCTCCATTCCGGATTCAGCAGCGGCCCAGGCGTCTTCGGTGTTGAGCACCGCGCGGTGGTACTCGGGTTCGGTGGTATCGACCGACTCGAGTTCGCCGGGTGCGCGCCATGCGGTCACTTCGAGTGGGGTCGTGACGAACTCAGGGTGGGGATCGAGAGGGTGCGCGGTGTTGGCGATGAGCGCGATGACCGGGAGGTGGACGAGCAGATCCACATACACGCCGGCGCCGGCGGTTCCGGTGCTGGTGAGCGCACCGTCATCCTCGACGCGGATGCCGTGGAAGAACGACAGCGACGGCGGGAGGTCGCGGGGCTGCAGATCGTGCTTGGCGGCGGCGACCTTGAACAGTTCACGTCCCGCAGGGGACGACGAATGCAGCGCACCGGCGCCGTATCGCGCGGTGTTTCCTGCCGCGTGGCTCGTGCCGCACAGAGCGTCGTGGTGGCCCGAGGTGTCGGCGACGACGGTCGCGAGTACGCGTCCTTGATCCGAGAGCAGCGGATGCCCGGTGCCGAGGTAGGCCTGCCACGGCACTTTGACGGTATCGGCGACGTTGAGCCTCTCGTGGGGTGCGTCGGCGCGGAAGAGCAGTAGATGAGCACACGCGGCGCCCTCGAGATCCCGCAGACGCAGCCGGGTGCCGCGGGCAAGTACCTTGCTCGTGTAGCGGCCGCCGGGCACGGTCTCGGCCCAGGTCATCGATACACGGCGCCCGTTGGGCGGGGTAGGCCACGCAGACGCAGGCACGACCGGCATGCCGTCGGAGACGGTTCCGGCCTGGGCACGTGCATGGGTTCGGGCGGCGTGCGTCGTGGCTGTCGCGAGGGTCTCGGTCATGGCGCTCCGATTCGTGGCGGCGGGAAACTGTCGGTTGACAGTTTTCAAGGCCCGCATCTTCGGAGGATGTCCCCGGCGTAACGAGTATGTGGCCGATGTTTCGGCTGGATGACGCAATGTTCACACTCTGATCCGGTTGGGTGGCACAGTAACTCGCTGTGCCATGGTGTTGATGTGACCAGAGCAGGGCCGGGCCGACCCCGACTGACGAACCCCAGACGTCCCGGCAACACTGCCCGCGCGGAAATCCTCGACGCCGCCGCAGAACTGTTCAGTACGCGAGGTTTCGCAACCACCACGACGCGACAGATCGCCGATGCCGTCGGAATGAGGCAGGCCTCGCTCTACAACCATTTCGCGACGAAGAACGACATCCTCGCCACGCTCCTCGATGCCACGATCGCTCCGACCGTCGAGTTCGACGAGGGCCTCGACGACTCCACGCCGGCCGCAGTGCTGTTGTGCGCACTCGCATGGTTCGACGCCGCGCAGCTGTGCGCTGGACGGTGGAATCTCGGCGCGCTGTACATGCTTCCGGAGGTCCGCAGCGAATCGTTCGAGACCTTCCGGCAGAGCCGTCTACGACTTGCACGTCGCTATCGCGACCTCGCCGTCGAGGTGCTGGGCGGAGGAGCTGACGCTGCCTGCGATCCACGCGTCGAGCTACCGTTCCGGCTCGTGGAGTCGATCATCGACATCCGCGCCGACCGGCAGGTCGACACGGCGATCGACGCGCAGCTTCCCGAAACTCTGGCGACCGCCGCACTGACCGTGCTCGGGCAGCCCACTGAGGACGTGATGGATCAGGCGTGGGCGCTCATGATCGGCGGCGATTCCGACTCGTTCGGCACGTGGGGCGTCCGGTAATAACTCAATGCCGGTCGTACGAGGCGTCGGGCGGTGTGCGATCGGCGCCCTCGAGCACCGCCACGTTGTGTTTGTGCGAACCCGGACCGACATGGGACTCCGCCCGCATCCGATCCGACATGTGCGGGTAGTGCAGTTCGAACGCCGGGCGTTCCGACCGGATACGCGGTAGTTCCGTGAAGTTGTGGCGCGGCGGCGGGCACGTCGTGGCCCATTCGAGTGAATTGCCGTAACCCCACGGGTCGTCGACAGTGACGACCTGTCCGTAGCGGTAACTCTTGAACACGTTCCACACGAACGGCAGCGTCGACGCACCGAGGATGAATGCACCGATTGTGGAGATCGTGTTGAGTGTCGTGAACCCGTCGGACGGTAGGTAATCGGCATACCGACGCGGCATACCCTCGTTACCGAGCCAGTGCTGCACCAGGAAGGTGGTGTGGAAGCCGATGAACGTCAGCCAGAAGTGCCACTTACCGAGCCGCTCGTCCATCATCCGGCCCGTCATCTTCGGGAACCAGAAGTAGATACCGGCATACGTCGCGAACACGATGGTGCCGAACAGCACGTAGTGGAAGTGCGCCACCACGAAGTAGGTGTCGTGGACGTGGAAATCGAGCGGTGGGCTTGCAAGGATGACGCCGGTCAGGCCTCCGAACAGGAACGTGATGAGGAAGCCCACGGAGAACAACATGGGAGTCTCGAAGGTGATCTGACCTTTCCACATCGTGCCGATCCAGTTGAAGAACTTCACGCCCGTGGGGATCGCGATCAGGAACGTCATGAACGAGAAGAACGGCAGCAGCACCGCGCCGGTCGCGTACATGTGGTGGGCCCACACCGCAGACGACAGCGCGGCGATCCCGATCGTCGCATAGACCAGGCCCGAGTATCCGAAGACCGGTTTACGGCTGAAGACCGGGAAGATCTCCGACACGATCCCGAAGAACGGAATGGCGACGATATACACCTCGGGATGCCCGAAGAACCAGAACAGGTGCTGATAGAGCAGCACACCGCCGGTCGCGGGGTCGTAGACGTGCGCGCCGAGGATGCGGTCGGCCAATGCTCCCATGAATGCGGCCGCGAGCAGCGGGAACACCAGCAGCACCAGGATCATGGTGATGAAGATGTTCCAGGTGAAGATCGGCATCCGGAACATCGTCATGCCGGGGGCCCGCATACAGACGACGGTGGTGATCATGTTGACACCACCGAGAATCGTGCCGAGACCTGCGACCACAAGACCTGCGAACCACAGATTTGCACCGATCCCGGGTGCATGGATCGCATTGGCGAGCGGCATATAGGAGGTCCAGCCGAAGTCGGCACTTCCACCCGGTGTGATCAGGCTGGACAGGACAGCCAGCCCACCGAACAGGTACAGCCAATAGCTGAACGCGTTCAGCCGCGGGAAAGCAACGTCGGGAGCCCCGATCTGCAGCGGAAGTATGTAGTTGGCGAAGCCGAACACGATGGGCGTCGCGTAGAGCAGCAACATCACGCCGCCGTGCATGGTGAAAAGCTGGTTGTACTGCTCGTTCGACAGGAACTGCAGGCCCGGCAACGCGAGTTCGGTGCGCATCAGCATCGCCATCAGCCCACCCGCCATGAAGAAGGTGAACGCCGTGACGATGTACATGATCCCGAGCGTCTTCGGGTCGGTCGTCGTGATGAGCTTGTAGAGCACCGCCCCCTTACGAGCGCGCCGCTCGGGATACGGCCTTACTGCTCGAGCCTCCACCACCACCGGATTCATGGACGAACCTCCAAGACGACCGCGGCGCCGACATGCGGCATTCCCCCGGTACCCGCTCGGCACGCCTGACTCTCCGGGACAGGCCGGTAGCCACGAGCGTAGACCTCGCTGCCGGAACTGGGGTGGAAATGATGGTCGGTAGTCGACATTTCGATCCACCAACCATCCTCATGGCCTCGACCGTTTCCGGCGACAGAGCGCAGTCGAATATCTGCGCAAAGGTTTCCAACGCGACTGCGACAAGTCGACGGTTTCGCTCATTCGGATCCGAACCCCACCGTCGGCACCCGGTAACATCAGTGCCCATGCGAACCTCGGTGAGCGCCCTCCTCACAACCACCGCGATCATCCTGGCCCCAGCGGCAACCGCGGCGGCAGCGCCCGCACCGATCGTCGACGGCAACGGCGCCATCGTCGCTCCGAGTTCGACGACGATCTCTTTCGCACACACCCCGTCGGGTGCACGCGCAGGAACTGCGAACGAGCACGAATCCCGCGCCGGGGTCTCCATCGTCAAGTTGTATATTGCCGAATACGTTGTCCGGCACGGTGATCCGGAAGACCATGCGGATGCAGTCGAAATGATCCGCGCGTCGGACGATGCCATCGCAGACCGCCTGTACGCGAAGTATCCGCAGTCGATCTCCACAACGGTCGCCGAATTCGGTCTTGCCGATACCCATGTGCCCGGCTACTGGGGATTCGGAACGACCTCCACACACGACATGGTGACCTACCTCGAGGCGAAGAAGCGCACCGATCCCGGCTCGCCCGTCCTCGCCGCGATGGCCACTGCCCATGAGACTGCAGCCGACGGCTATCCGCAGAACTTCGGTACCGCGTTGCTCGCGGGAGTGATCGGCACCAAGTGGGGCTGGAGCGACGACCGCGCATTCCACGCCTCGGCGTCCTTCGGGCCCGATTTCTCCGTTGCCGCCTCGGTGTACGGGTCGGCCGACCGGTTGACGGAGAACGTCCTCGGTGCGTTCACCGAAGGTGAGGCCTCCCCCACCGAACACGGAACACCGCTCTCGGACTGCCCCGCCGTCGCGTGGCTCGCAGACGACCCGACCCTGGGCGCGCCCGCGCAAGCGCTGCTCGACACGGTGCCCCCACAGCACATCGCCCGATTCTGCGGAGCGTGACGCCTACTCCGCCGCCCGTCCGTACGGTGGAGCATATGAGCACCACATGGCAGAATCCTGACTCCGTCTCGCTCATGCTCGACGACTGCGCGACGTGGGCAGTGGTCGGCCTGTCGGGCGACCCCAACCGGACCGCGTACCGCATCGCGAAGCTGCTGCGCGAGCGAGGGAAGCGCGTTGTGCCCATCCACCCGTCCGCACCGAGGGTCTTCGGCGAGCAGGGTTACGCGACCCTCGCCGATGTGCCGTTCCCCGTCGACGTCGTCGATGTGTTCCGCAGGTCCGACGCCGCGGGCGAATTCGCCGATCAGGCAGTCTCGATCGGCGCGAAAGGGGTGTGGTTCCAGCTCGGGGTGATCGACGAGGACGCCTTCGCGCGAACGACCGACGCCGGTGTCGCGATGGTCATGGACACCTGCCCTGCCATCGAGTGGGGCACGCAGAACAGGAACTGAGTGCGCTACCCGCTGCGCGACAGATAGTTCCCGAGGGATGCACCCGACCGATCGTCGAGACGCCAGAAGGTCCAGCCGTCATACTCGGCATCGTCGTCGCTGACGAACTTCGTGACGGCGTTCGCAGCTGTGGTCGGATGCCCGAATCGGCGGCCTTCCATCGGGCCACGGGTGATTTCGACGTTGCTGCTCTCCGCGTCGAAGCGCGCGTGGATCCGGTATCCACCGAAGTCCGACACGATCGCCGTTCTGGGGTCGACGAACTCCGGTTCCGCCACGGCCTTGACGGTCTTCGCAGGCTTGACTCGCGGCCGCAACACCTCTTTACGATACCGAGAATCGCGAACCTGATTGAGATTGAGCAGATCCCATCGGTCGTGCCCATGCGCGACGCTACTCATCGGGATGGGGTGACTGCCTGTGGGAACTCGGCCGGGACGCTCGGCGAGCCACAGTTCGACGTCGGCTGCGATCCCCGATTCCACCTCGTCGGATTCGACGATGTAGAACTGCGGAGAGTCCGTCGCGAGGTCGACGAACACCCAGTACGAAGAACCCGTCGGGTCGCTGCCCGGCATGCCGTCCTGCCTGCGGGCCATCCATTGCCCCCTGCTGGTCGACCGCACCCGGACGACACAGCTGCGCCCGTCCACCCCCTTCACCCGCACCGCACGAGAACCCTTCAACGGTGTGGCACTTCCGCCTCGTTGAACGACATCGGCGATGAACGCCCGGACGCCCCTGTCGGCTGACTCTTCCATGGACCGACCATACGGTTACATACCGGATGTCGGAAAGCCACCATTCCGGTCACCGAAAGGCGTCGCCTTTGGTCGACAACGCCTTGACGCGGTCGACGATTCGTTCGCGCAGCTTGGACGGAGTGCGCCAACGCATCGCGAGCTTGTCGTAGTCCATAGCGTGCTCGGCGATGATGTCCTTCAACCGGTCGGCGTCGAGCGGATCGAGCCGGTCGCGCAGGCCCGCTTCTCCCCCGTCACGGAACGCTTCGAAGGGGTCGAACAGACCGGGAGCACGCTTGGTTCGTCCGGCCGGGGCTCTCCGGACCGGAGCCTGCCTATGCGCCGGAGCAGCAGCCACTTCTGCGGTGACAGGCCTGAGCGCACCGGCGATGGCGTCGGCGAATCGTTGGTTACGTGCGGCTTCGTCTGCGATCACCCGCACGAGTGCGACGAGGGATTCCGCCGCGATCGGCGCAGCACCGTTGAGCCGGAGCAGCGAGGCGCTCGCCTCACCGATCCGAATCCGCAATCGGGCGTCGGACACGTCGTCACGCGAACCACGGCCGTCTTCGTGACCACGCGAGCTCACAAGTACACCTGCGCATTCATCAATATCGTCTCGGTGAGCATGCGCAGGGCATCGAACTGCCCTGCACCACCGTATTTGCGCTTGAGGGTGCCGTAGGGAACGAACTCCGCGGACGCGGCGATCTGGTTCGCTTCGGGAATCCACGCGGGAACGACGCTGGCGATCGTGTCGTCGCGTTGAAGCTGCTCGATGATGGTGCGATGCAGGTTCGATGCGCTGCGGTACTTGGTGATGACCAGGCCCAGCTCACGGATCGAGTGGCCCGTACGGTCCGAGAATCTCGCCACCCGCTTCTGCAACTGTGGGATCCCGTACGTGGACAGGATGTCCGGAATCGTGGGGACGATGTAGCCGTCAGCGACGCGGAGCCCGTTGAGTGTGAGCATCCCGAGGTTGGGCGGGCAGTCGAGGAGGATGTAGTCGTAGTCGTCGGCGATCGGGTCGAGTGCGTCGCGCAAGACCTCGATGGGCCGATCGGATCGAGGATCGGCGTATTGCTGGAAGCTCAGACCTTCCTGGATCTCCATGAGGTCCAGTGATGACGAGAGCAGATCGACGCCGCGTACCGCTTCCACCGACGACACATCTTTTTGCAGCGACTTCTCGATATCGAAAGCGTCGGTGTCCGGCTCCACCGCACTCCGGAAGAGCGTGGCAAGGGTACGACCGAGTTCGTTGAGTTCCCGCCACCTCTCCTCCCCGACCATCATCGTCGTGAGGTTGGTCTGTGGATCGAGATCCACAAGCAGCACCTTCTGGCCGAACTCGGCCGCCATGAACTCACCCAGAGCAGCCGTCGTCGTGGTCTTGCCGACGCCGCCCTTCAGGTTGATTGTCGCGATAACCCGCGCCACCAGCGCACTCCTCCGGACCGAATTGCTACACGTCGATGCAGCAAACTACACCGGAAGACGGACAAAGGCGACGCAGAATCCGCTCAGTGCCCCTGCGACTCCACTGCGACGCGCTCGTAATCCGCAATAGCCTGGTCACGGCCCACCATCGAGTCTGCCGTCGCATATCCCGAGAGCGATACCGCCGGCTTGTGGTCGATCACGGCACTTACGACCTCACCGCCCGAGGTGAACACGATAATCCCCTTGGCTTCGTCGCCGGGAAGTTCTTCCCACACCACTCCCTCGGTGCCGAGTGCGCGATTGATCTCACTCATCAGCAGTGGAGCACTGAAGTAATACATCCGGTCCCACGAGTCGCTGTCGAGCCCACCCGCCTCCGCGACCTCACCGAGGGTCCGCTGCTGCCCCGAGGTGAGAACCGAGTCGAACTCCGACTCCATTTTCGGATCATCGACCACGGTCACAGTGGATCCGGAGCCGCAACCGACCAACATCGCCGCTGCCACACCGCCGAGTGCGACCGATTTCCAACCCCTGAAAGATGTCACTTTTGCCCCTCGCGTCACTTTTGTCCCCCCATCAGACGCGACGGACGCTAACACCGAGACAAGCAGTTGATCAGTGGTGCAACTCACTATTATCGAAGGTGGATTCGACCTATATACGACACGTAATTCGCCGTTGTGGTCATTCACAATCCCCCGCGTCAATCCTTTGCAGTCAGCTCCGCAATGTCGCCGAGGAGCGCGGATTGCAGCACACCGATCGACTCTGCGGCACCCCCGAATTGATCGCCGACGAAGTTCGTATTGTGGGTCGAGAGTTCGCGCGCCCCTGAGCGCCCGATGAGGTCGTCGATCCGGTCATCGAGGCTTGCTGCACGCTGCGCAACTTCCACCATGGCCATTCTCCCGTCTGCGAACCCGAGGAGATCCCCGATCCGAGCGAGCGCCGCAACCCTGTCGAGAAGCTGCTCCCAGACCGTGCCCAGCGCCGCAATCCGGGACTCGAGCCCCGACCGCGCGGCGGGCGCAGCGCTGATCGCGTCGTCCAATTCGGTGAGCAGTCCCCGCAGTGCGATTACATCGGTGGCGATCTGGGTGAGTTCGTCGGTGAGGTTCAGCTGTGATCGCTGCACGGCGAGATGCTCCGAATGCCATGCCGGCGACGACTCGATCCGGTCGTACAGTGCCCCCGCAAGAAACAGCAGGGTGTCGTAGCGGTCGACGAAGCGATCGGCCTCGTCGGGCATCTGCCTGGCGAGTACCTCGGCCGCGCGACGCCCGACATCCGCCACGATCGCGCGGTCGGACCACCGGCCCACCCGGTCGCTTGCGACGGTGAGCACCGCGTCGCGGGCCCGATCCACGCCGGTCGTCGGGATCGGGGCGGGTGTGCGCTGCAATGCCCGGAACAACGCCTCACGCTGGTCGAGCTCGAGATGAATCCCGTCGCGACGTTCACGACGCACGGCGCGCACCCCCTGCGCGTAGTGAGCCGGCGAATGCACGATGGACTGCCGCGCCGCGCGGATACGCTTGTCGATCTCACTCGCGCGATGCTCGAACACCATCCTGGACAGACCGGGACGCTGCCCTGCAGCACGAGCGGCGGCCCTCTCTCGCTCTTCGGTGAGGCGACGAAGCTCTCCGAACCCACCGATGTCCGGAATCCGGCGCGCGAGGCTCCGACGAGCGGCGAGCACCGATCTTGCGGACTCATCGAGGTAACCGGACGCGATCGCGACAGCGGCGTCGTCGGACAAGGGGTCGTGGTGGCCTTCGATGCGGCATTGTTCGCACCACCGTCGAACCTGGGCGGCGATGCGCTCGCGGCGTTCGAGCTGGGACTCGAACTCCCCGGGAACGCTCGAGTGGTCGGGCTCGGTCATGGTGCCCCTCCTCGGAGATTGTCGACCTCCACTGTTCCAGAATTCAGCGACGCCGTCCGGCACAGCGGTATCCCCAGAGTCGACCCAGGGTGTCCGCGGGCCCGGAGGGCGGCGCGTGCGCCCACGGTGGCCGACAGAAGACGTCGATGAGCTGCGGTGATCGATGTCACACGAAGAATCTCCGAAAGGCGGGTACGTTCACCTTCCTGCAGCCGAGCCGGAGGCCCCACCTGACCGAAATGCATTGCCCCACAAAGTCATATCCCATCCGCGCCGGTCGACATTTCGACCCGCTTCGAAGTTACCCGCCGGTGTTACCCCACGGTACAGCTCGCGACACCCCTGCGCGGAAGGCGCCGAGTCACCTCGACTGCCCCGGGAACCCGTGCCCCGCAACGCCTCCCATCGGTACCGCGAGCGCGGGCAACCACTCCCGGTCACCGAACCTCAAAACGTGACAAACCCTCATGTTTCCTCCATGCTGTTATCCGGACGGATCACCCGAAGCAGGGGGCGTTGTCACAGCGACAACCGCGGGCTTCACGCACGATCCGTCCGAACCGCCCAACGGCGCCCTGGGGCAGGGACCACGGGGCCGGGACCGACACGCATGCCCACGCCAACCACGAGGAGGCCGACCGATACATGTTCACCAGCCGCGTTATCAACCCGTGACGCGGGACGAACATTCGGTCGATACTGCTTCCTCGAACGGGGTTGAGCTTCGACGAGCGCGGTATGCGCACAACCATGGAGAACGGTGGCAACGAGTATGTTCAAACGGATCGCAGTGGTCAATCGGGGTGAGGCGGCCGTCCGCCTCATCCGGGCAGTCCGGGAGCTGAACTCCGAGCACAACTACGACATCACGACGATCGCGCTGCACACCGAGGCCGAGCGGCGCGCCATGTTCGTCCGCCAAGCCGACGAAGGTGTCACCCTCCGGCCGTCCACGACGGCCGCAACGCCCTACCTCGACTACGTCGAGCTCGAGCGCGCGCTGACCGAAGCGAAGGCCGACGCCGTGTGGGTCGGCTGGGGCTTCGTCGCCGAGGACCCCACCTTCGCCGACGTGTGTGCCCGGCTGAACATCACTTTCATCGGCCCGTCTTCCGACGCGATGCGTCTGCTCGGCGACAAGGTCGAGGCGAAGCTGCTCGCAGAGAAGGTCGGCGTTCCCGTCGCTCCGTGGTCGGGTGGCCCCGTCGAGAACCGCGCCGATGCGCGCCGTCACGCCCAGGCCATCGGCTACCCGCTGATCATCAAGGCCCGTTCCGGTGGCGGCGGGCGCGGCATCCGCAAGGTCTACTCCGAGGACGAACTCGAACTCGCACTCGAGCGCACCCAGGGCGAGGCCGAGCGCTCGTTCGGTGACCCGGTCGTGTTCATCGAGCGTCTCGTCACCGATGCGCGCCACGTCGAGGTGCAGGTCATCGCCGACAACCACGGCAACGTCTGGGCACCCGGCGTGCGCGACTGCTCGATCCAGCGCAAGAACCAGAAGGTCATCGAGGAGTCCGCCTCTCCGCTGCTCACCAAGGCGCAGGCCGACGAGCTGCGGAAGGTGTCTGCCGACCTGGTCCGCGCCGCGGCCTACAGCGGTGCGGGCACAGTCGAGTACCTGTACCAGCCCGACCTGAAGATCTTCACCTTCCTCGAGGTCAACACCCGTCTGCAGGTCGAGCACCCGATCACCGAGGCGACCACCGGCATCGACCTGGTCAAGCTGCAGATCTTGGTCGCCGCCGGCGAGAAGCTCCCCGGCGACTGCCCGCCCGAGTTCGGCCACGCTGTCGAGGCCCGGCTGAACGCCGAGGACGCCGACAACGGCTTCGCTCCCGCGCCCGGCACCGTGCAACTGCTCAAGTTCCCGCTCGGCTCGGGTCTGCGAGTCGACACCGGCATCGCCCAGGGCGACGTGATCCCGCCCGACTACGACTCGATGGTCGCCAAGATCATCGCGTGGGGCCGCGACCGCGACGAAGCTCTCGCCCGGCTCCGTACGGCGCTCCGCGAGACCACCGTCGTCCTCGACGGCGGCACCACCACCAAATCGTTCCTCCTCGACCTGCTGAGCCGCGAAGAGGTCATCGAGGCCAGTGCCGATACCGGCTGGCTCGACCGAACCGGCGCAGGCACCGCCACCGGGCCGACGAAGGTCGCCGACATCGCGCTTCTCGCGACAGCGGTCGACGTGTACGACGCCGACGAGGCCCGCGCCCGCGCCGGCTTCCTCGCTTCGGCACGCGGTGGCCGTCCCCGCGCCGGCCAGACCGGAACCCGCAAGATCGAACTGAGCTACCAGGGACAGGGCTACGAGCTGCGCGTCGGGCAGATCGGTCCGCACCGGTACCGGATCGGTGCGGGCGGCTCCAAACTCGAGGTCGACATCGAGCGACTCGGTGAGTACGAAACACGCCTCACACTCGACGGAAAACGCCACAACGTCGTCTCGATCGCGGGGCCCGCACACTTCCTCGTCGAGGTCGACGGCATCAGCCACCAGATCAGTCAGGACGAAGCCGGTGTCGTGCGCACGCCTGCTCCGGCCGTCGTGGTCGCTGTGCCCGTTGCCGTGGGCGACGAGGTCGAGGCCGGTCAGACCCTGGTTGTCCTCGAATCCATGAAGATGGAGACCGCGGTCCGGGCGCCGTTTGCCGGCAAGGTCCGCGAGATCCTCGCAGTCGTCAACGGCCAGGTCGATGCCGGCGCTCCGCTGCTGCGCGTCGATCAGGTTGCCGAGGAGGCCACGACCGCGGTGGCCGAGCGGGTGGAGTTCCCCACCGCCGCGCCCGCGTTGACAGACGACGCCGTCGCCGACGCCCACGCTCGCCTCGACCGACTCGAAGCCCTGATCACCGGCTACGACGTGTCGGCCGAGCGCACCGCAACACTGCTCGGCGAGTACGAGCAGCTCACCGCGAAGGCCGCGTCCTGCGACCTGGTGCGTGCCGAACTTGCGCTGCTCACCACCTTCGCCGACGTCTGCGAACTGTCGCGCAACCGTCCGACGCAGGACGAGGAGAACAGCGACGACAAGGTCCACAGTCCTCGCGAGTTCTTCCACGGGTACCTGCAGTCGCTCGATGTCGAGGTCGGCGGGTTGCCGGAAAGCTTCCGCGGACGTCTTTCGCGGGCACTGCGTCACTACGACGTCACCGAGCTCGAGCGCACCCCCGAACTCGAAGAGGCCGTCTACCGGCTGTTCTGCGCGCAAGAACGCATCGAAGCGCAGATTCCTGTGGTTTCGGCGCTCCTCGACCGCTGGCTCGAACACGGCACGGGTGAGTCCGGTGTGTCGAGCGAACTCAACGAGGTTCTCGACCGTCTCATCGTTGCCACTCAGGTCCGCTTCCCGGTCATCGGTGACACCGCCCGCAACCTGCGCTACCGGTTCTTCGAGGAGCCCGTGATCCGCAAGGCTCGCGAGCAGGTGTACGACGGGGTGCGCGGTTCGCTCGCGTATCTCGCCGAACACGACAACTCTGCCGACTACGCGGAGCGGATCGAGGCACTGGTGGCAACGCCGGAGCCCCTCATCGATCTGCTCGCGCAGCAGATTTCGCGCCCCGAGTCGGTTCCCGGCCCGCTGCTCGAGGTGATCACGCGACGCGCGTACAAGATCCGCACTCTCGAAGACGTGGAGTCGAACGTTCGCGACGGGCGCCAGTTCGTCACCGGCAACTTCGACCTTCGCGGTACCCGGCTGTACCTGATCTCGGCCGAGGCCCAACATTCCGATCTCGCTGCGCTGCTCGATTCCGTCGAGGCGGCCGCGCAGCCGCTGCCGAGCACCGAGAACCTTGTCATCGATCTCTACCTGGCATGGGACGACGCTCCCAGCGATGCCGATGCACAGGCACAGGCACTGCACGCCGTGCTGGCCGCCAGGCCGGTCGTCTCGACCGCGCGTCGTGTGACGGTCACGGTGTGCCACACCGACAATGCCGAGGAGCACGTCTTCACGTTCAGGCCCTACGAGACGGGTTACGCGGAGGAGACCAATATCCGCGACATCCATCCGCTCACCGGTCAGCGCCTCGACCTGTGGCGCCTGAAGAACTTCGACGGTAAGCGACTCCCCGCGAACCCGGATACGTACCTGTATCACATTGTTTCGCAGGACAATCCGTCCGACGAGCGGTTCATCGCCCTTGCCGAGGTGCGGGATCTGACACCGCAGCGGGACGAGTCCGGCGCGATCGCGGGCCTGCCCGCATTCGAGCGGGCGCTCGCGAGTTCGCTCGACGGCATGCGGCGCGCGCAGGCCGCTCGCGGTGGTCGTCGTCTCGACGCCAATCGTGTCGTGCTGTTCGTCTGGCCCGTCGTGGACCTGACGTTCGACGAACTGCGCCGGACCGCGCAGAACGCCGCCCCGCTCACCGTCGGTGCCGGACTCGAGGAGATCACCGTCATCGGTTGGCTGCGCGAGAACCCGGAGCAGCCCGCGCGTGAGGTGGCGCTGCGTTTCTCGTACCGTTCGGGTGCCGGTGTGGTCGTGGGCCTCACCGATCCGCCGAAGGAGCCGCTCAAGCCGCTCGACGAGTACACCCAGAAGGTGCAGCGCTCCCGCGCCCGCAACACCGTGTACCCGTACGAGCTGATTCCGCTGCTCACCGGCAAGGGCGGCAGCTTCGTCGAGTACGACTTCGACGAGTCCGGCCGGTTCGTTCCGGTGGATCGCCCGTACGGTCGCAACAAGGCAGGACTGATCGTCGGTGTCGTGACCACCGCAACCGAGCTGTACCCGGAGGGTATGACTCGTATCGCGATGTTCGGCGACCCGACCAAGGCGCTCGGCACTGTCGCAGAGGCAGAATGCTCACGCGTCGTCGCCGCCATAGACCTCGCCGAGAAGCTCGGTGCCCCCGTCGAGTGGTTCGCGCTGTCGTCCGGTGCGACGATTTCCATGGACTCCGGTACGGAGAACATGGACTGGGTCTCGCGGGCATTGCGCCGCATCATCACGTTCACGCAGGACGGCGGCGAGATCAACGTCGTGGTCACGGGCATCAACGTCGGTGCACAGCCGTACTGGAACGCCGAGGCGACCATGCTCATGCACACCAAGGGCATCCTCGTGATGACACCCGACAGTGCGATGGTGCTCACCGGTAAGCAGTCGCTGGACTACTCCGGTGGTGTGTCCGCCGAGGACAACTTCGGTATCGGTGGCTACGACCGCGTCATGGGGCCCAACGGGCAGGCGCAGTACTGGGCCCCGAACCTTTCCGCCGCGATCGAGGTGCTCTTCGGGCACTACGCTCACGCGTACATCGCGCCGGGCGAGCGGTTCCCGCGTAAGGCGGAGTCGACCGACCCGATCGACCGCGACGTGCGCGTATACCCGCACGTGCACCCGTCGAGCGACTTCACCACCGTCGGCGACATCTTCTCGTCGGAGACCAACCCTGATCGGAAGAAGCCGTTCGACATCCGCACGGTGATGCGTGCCGTCGTCGACCAGGACCACGCTGTACTCGAGCGCTGGGCCGATATGGCGGATGCCGACACCTCGGTCGTGTTCGATGCCCACCTCGGCGGTCATGCTGTCTCCGTCATCGGCATCGAGTCACGGGCCATCGCTCGTAAGGGCTGGTTCCCGACGGATGGTCCGGACCAGTGGACTTCGGGCACACTGTTCCCGAAGTCGTCGAAGAAGACTGCGCGCGCGATCAACGCGGCGAGCGGAAACCGTCCGCTCGTGGTGCTCGCGAATCTGTCGGGCTTCGACGGCTCGCCGGAGTCGCTGCGCAATGTGCAGCTCGAGAACGGTGCCGAGATCGGACGGGCGATCGTCAACTTCGACGGCCCCATCGTGTTCGTCGTCGTCTCCCGCTACCACGGCGGCGCATTCGTCGTGTTCTCCGGAGCACTCAACGAGAACATGGAAGTGCTCGCGGTCGAGGGCTCGTTCGCCTCGGTACTCGGTGGTGCGCCCGCCGCGGCCGTGGTGTTCACCCGCGACGTCAACAAGCGCACGTCGAACGACTCGCGCATCGTCGAGCTCGAAGCCCAGATGGCGGCGGCAGAGGACGGCGAGAAGGCACGCCTCGGAGTCGAACTCGCGTCGTTGCGGACCTCGGTCCGGTCGGAGAAACTCGGTGAGGTCGCCGCAGAGTTCGAGGCGATCCACAACATCCAGCGCGCTCAGCGGGTCGGGTCGGTCGATGCGATCGTGCCGGCCGCCGAATTGCGTCCGCAGATCATCGCGGCTCTCGAGCGTGGCATTGCGCGGACCCTCGCGTAACCACCCGTAGAACGACCGAAGCCCCGCACCGGAAACCGTTGCGGGGCTTCGTCGTCAAGTTCTAGTCGTCCCGGTCGTCACGATCGTCCCAGTCATCGTGATCGTCGTCGTCCCAGTCGTCATGATCGTCGTCGAGGAGATCGTCGCACCGATCGTCCCACTCGTCGTAGAAGTCCTCGAGGAAATCGGGGACCGTGTCGTCCCAGTCGTCGAACCATGCGTCGCAGGTATTGGTGTCGATGAACGGGACTCCAGGTGCTAGAGCGCCGGCAACGTCGGTGGAGCCCGTTCCGTAGGCCGTCGCGATCGCAGCATTCGGTGTCGTGGACGGGGTGGCTCCGGTGGAGGAAGGATCGGCGACCGTCGAGATCGTGTAGGTCGAGGACGATGCGGTCGGCGCGGCCTCGTCCGAGTCCGAAAGCACGAAACCGGCTGTTCCGGCTGCGGCCGCAGTCGTCAGTGCTGTGGCTGCCCACCAGGTGCGGCTCAGGGCCATGATCTTGTCTCCTTCACGAGGGTGTTCCGTTCGGTGCACCCTTACTCTGGCGATCCTCGATGAGACGGCCATGAGGCGAAGATGACGATTTCTTCATCTCAGTCGAGCGTGCGGATCCATTCGACGAGCGCGTGCGCGACCGCGTGCGGAACCTCGGGGATCAGCGCGTGGCCGCTGCCCTCGATGAGGACGGTCGTCACCAAGCCGGGTCCGAATTCGTCGATCAGTTCCGAGCGGGTTTCGGCCGGGCGGAACACATCGTCGCCGGCCTGCACGTCGAGCAGCGGGGACGACGCTATCGGCCACCACGACTCCTTGTCGGTCGATGCCATGGCAGCGCGCTGAGAGACGATGGCGGCGGGCCACCAGCCGTCGAGCCACACCGACGGGTCGTGACCCTCCGCGAAGAAGACTTCACGCAGGTGAACGAGGCGTTCGGAGTCCGGTAGCGCCAGGTCGGAGCATTTCGCCACGCGCTCGGTCAATGACGACGGGAAGCGACGCGCACCGGCGGCCAGGACAGCAACTCCGCTGACCAGCTCGGGACGGTCCACGGCCAGCACGCGCGCGACGTAGTGGCCGAACGCGTGCCCTGCCAGTACTGCGGGGCCCGTGTCGAGCGCCGTGAGGACATCGGCGACGTCGCCGGCGAGGTCGTGCAGATCCAGGCCGTCGAGCGGACCCGCGCTCGAGCCGACTCCGCGAGGCTGGGGACGCAGGGCGCAGAATCCGGCTGAGGCCAGGTCCTGCGCGATCGGCTCGAACTCGTAGGAGTCGCGGCCGAGCGACGGCAGCAGCACCACTGCCGGCCCCGTGCCGTTCACGAGTACTTCGAGTTCTGTTCGCTCGGTTCGAATCATCTGCGTCTGCGTCACGCCGACCATCATCTCAGTCGAATAGCTCCGGAACGGTGCAACGATGGGGTCCTTCCCCACACTTCAGACACTCTTGTGCCCAACATCACAATGAATGCAGGGTGAGACTCGGATGGATCCGAAATGCTTCGCGGCGCGACCCGAAGCCACCTTCGTGGCACTGAGTGCTGACAAATTATGCACTGCATGCCATTCCCGCGCACACCACACAGACCCTTCATAAGATGTTGCGTACCAGATGTTTTCAACGCTTCAGATGGTGCAATCAAGATCGTCGATCATCACCGATCGATCCGACCTGACCCTGGAGTAAGACTGTGCGCCACAGCAATTTCCGGAATCTTCCGCACGCACACAGGTTGCCGCGGCTACGAACAAACAGCATGTTCGTACTCCGGAGTAAGAAACGAAATCAAACTTAATTCGTTGTGCTGCAGTCACTTACGGAATGATCATGAAATTTCCTCCCGGATTACGGCGATACATTGCACATGACAATCACGGGGATGTGCTGCATCATTGAATACGCAGGGAGCTAGCGAGCAGGGGCGCTCGACAATACAACGCGCAGCAGGGGACATCTCTCAATCGCGCACTACTACAAGACCATCGGGCATACGCAGCCCCGAAGGCACGTCGCCGTGCCCGACGCGATCGCCGCCATCAGAGGAGACGACACATGACCAGCACCGCCGAACCCACCACCCAGTCCGTCCAGGGCAACAAGCTTCGTGGACGCGTCGCCTTCGTCACCGGAGGAACACGGGGCATCGGTGCTGCCATCAGCCGCAGCCTGGCCACCCAGGGCGCAGCCGTGGCAGCGGGCTACGCACGCAACACATCGCAGGCCGACCAGTTCCTGGCGGAGCTGAAGACCAACGGCCGCGACGACGCGAACTACTCCGTGCACAAGGGTGACGTCGCCAGCGCAGAGGATTGCCGCCGGACCATCGACGAGGTCATCGCCGAGCACGGCCGTATCGACATCCTGATCAACAACGCCGGCATCACCATCGACCGCACGGTGCTGAAGATGGAGGACGACGACTGGGACAAGGTCATCTCCGTCAACCTTTCCGGCGCGTTCTATCTGGCCCAGGCGGCGCTTCGCCACATGCTCGAGCGCGGTACCGGCCGTATCGTCAACGTCTCGTCCGTCATCGGAGAGACCGGCAACATCGGCCAGGCCAATTACGCCGCTTCCAAGGCGGGTCTCTTCGGCCTCACCAAGACCCTCGCCAAGGAAGCCACGTTCCACCTGGGCAAGGCAGGCCTTCTCACCCCGGACAGCATCGGTGTCACCGTCAACACGGTCACCCCGGGATTCGTCGCCACGGAAATGGTGGAATCCATTCCGGAGAAGGTGCTGGGCCGTATCACCGACAGCATTCCCGTGAAGCGCCTTGCCGACCCCCAGGAAATTGCGCGCGTCGTCCACTTCCTCGCAGCCGACGCCTCGTCGTACATCACCGGTCAGGTGTGGGGTGTCAACGGCGGACTCGACATGTGACCGCTCATCCCCATTCCAGCCACATTCACTGAACGGTTTCATTTCACATGCAGTCATTCGAGCTCAATCGGCACGGCAAGATCGTCTTTCCTTCGAACTTCTTCCCCGACCTCGATTTCTCAGCGTTCACCAGCGTCGAGCACCTCGACGCGGTGATCCGCCGCGATTTCGACACGAAGGCACCCTCGGTCTCGGAAATCCTCTCGCGTAGCGCTCAGGGAGTCTATAGATCCAAGTTCGAGCTCATGCGCGACATGGCTCTGAGTGGGTTCTGGGCCAATCGGTTTGCGCTCACCATGTTCGACAAGACGCCGACGCGGTGGGCCGATGTCCCCCGTAACCGCGACGATCTCTACATGCCGACTCTCACGCCGTGGCCCGAAGCAGCCGAGCGCATGGCTTCCGTCCAGGCCGCGTTCCGTGAACTGCCCGCCGCATGGAACGACTCCGCCGAAAACCTCATCTTCGCCCGCCTGTTCAACGTGTTCGGTGCCCGCCGGCACATCGCTGGGTCGCTGCCCACCGTCAAGCCGACGGTCGAGCAGCTACTCGCCGACCCGTCCAACATGACGCTCCGGATCGGCAACCACGATCCGAACTACCCGACGTACACGTACGACGAAATCCTGGACAGCAGCGAGGATGTCGCCGAACTGGAGGCCCTCGGCCGGTGGTCGATGGTGCTGCACAACCAGCACCCGTACAACCGCAACGACCTCCAGGTCGTCAAGGTCTCGGAGCTGAAGGACGACGACTACGTGGTTGTCTTCCAGCCGCGCGACCGTGAAGTCCAGCGCTTCATCACCCGTGCCACGTCCGGCAAGACGCGCAAGGGTGTGAGTTATACGAGCCCGACTCCTGTACCTCCGTCGAAGCCCTACCCGGCAATCGACGTCAGCAAGGAGTTCACGATCCGGCCGCGCATCGACGCGATCGCGGTCGCGCACGGCGACACTGTCTGCACGAACGAGGATCTCATCCGGAACACGGCGTACAACTGGTCGCCGATGACCGCTGATTCCGTCGCCGAGAAGACCGGAATCGAACAGCGCCGCTATACTTCCGGCACGTTCGAGGATCTCGCATTGTCCGCAGCGAAACAGGCCGTCGAGCATGCGAAGGTCGGTCCCGAGGACATCGGCGCGGTCATCGTGTGCACGTGCACGAGCGGACGGTTGATCCCGTCGCTCGCCACATGGATCTCCGGGGAGCTCGGGATTGCGCAGAGCCACGCGTCGTTCGATCTGATCGCTGCGTGCGCGGGCATGCCCTACGGCCTGGCCGAGGCAACACGAATCATGCAACAGGTCAAGCGACCGGTGCTGGTGGTGTGCGTCGAGAAGTTCTCCGACAAGATCGGCAATGTGCGCCCCTCACGGATGATCTTCGGTGACGGCGCAGCGGCGATCGTCGTCTCGCCCGCGGACGAGGGCGCCGACTCCGACATCGAGTACTTCAACAGCTATGCGAGTGGGCCTACGAGCGAGGTCAACTCGATCATCTGGCCCAACCCGGACTTCGACAACTCCATCACCGTCTACGGTCCCGAGGTCAAGTCGCTCGCCGGTCGCTACCTCGCGCAGATGCTCGACGAGATCAAGGAACTGCCCGCACCGGCCGGTGAGGACGGGTCGTTGCTCGACAACATCGACCTGATCGTGCCGCACCAGGCGAACAAGACGATGATCATCGAGCTCGCCGCGAACGCCGGACTGTCGGCTGATCGCCTGTATTTCAACATCGAGCAGGTCGGCAACGCGTCGTCGGCGAGCATCCCGCTCGCGATCCACGACGCCGTCCGCGACGGTGTCATCGACAGGCCGATGCGCATCTTCGCACCCGGATTCGGTGCCGGCGCAGTCGCGGGGTACACCGTCATGCACATCGATCCGCAGGTGGTAGTGCCGTTCCGTCACACGGAAGAGCACGCTGAGATCGATCCCACGCATGGGGAGCCGTCACCGTCCGACGTGGAGCTCGCGTTCCGCTAGTAGACCATTTTGTGCCGATCGTCCCGTTCGCAACGTTTTCTGCGGACGGGACGATACCCATTTCGAGGCCACATTTTTCGGATGGCCTCGAAAATGATTCGAAAGGCACAACCCATGAAGATCCGGCGTCTGACTGCCGCGACCCTGAGCGTTCTGGCTCTGACCGTCGCAGCTCCTGCCACCGCGAACGCGTTCACCCTGGTCGATCTGCTCCCCAAGGGCGTCGCCGATCTGATTCCGAGTGGTTCGTGGAACCCGTTCGCTCCTCCGGCGCCACCGGCTCCGCCCGCGCCCCCGGCGCCCCAGGCTCCGCCCGCACCCCAGCCGCCGGCGCCGGCACCGCAACAATCGGCGCCTGCTCCCGCGCCGCGGTCGGCGCCGAGCGGCGGATTCAAGAACTGCACCGAGGCGTGGAATGCCGGGGCAGCTCCTGTCTACCGTGACGATCCTGGTTACGCACCGCGCCTGGACCGTGACAACGACGGCATCGGCTGCGAGCGGGATCCCCGCTAGCAACCGCACATACGGAGGGCCCTTTCATCGGATCGATGAAAGGGCCCTCCGTATGTGCGATGTCAGAGCCAGCGCGGAGGTGTCAGTTCTCCCCCGTCGACTCCGACCGCGCCGCGGCCGGCGGCCCAGCGCACCACGGCAGGGAGCGTGCCCTGCACCTTGTGGGTGATCTCGGCGTCTTCCTTCACCACTACCGGGATGCCGCCGTCGACCTCGAGCGCGATGCCCGCGCCGAGGTCCTTCTTGCGCCACATTCCGACGATGTCGTCGAGCAGAGACTCGAGGACGACCTTGGGGAAGTCGCCGAAGCGACCACCGTTGTCGAGGTCGACGGCGTGGATCCATACCTCTCGGGTGCGCATCCACGCGGTCTCCTCAGCGGAGACGAGTCGTCCCTGTGCGGTGCGCACCTGCGCTTGCCACGCGGACTCGGGCAGATGGCGCCACTTCTCGTCGAGACGGGCAACAGTGTGCGCGAACAGGTTCCGGAGCGCCGCGGGACTCAGTGTGGCTCCCTCTGCGATCTCCTGGCCGCGCTGCTCGGTCGATGAGTACATCGGTGTCTCGACACCTGTCGCGGCCCAATCCATGAGCCGGCACAGGGCCGCGGCGTTGTACCCGATATGTGCGACGAGGTGCCGGCGAGTCCACTCTTCGAGCAGGGTGGGACCGTCGAGTTCGTCATCGGTCAGTTCCGCGAGCCGCTGCGACAGGTACGACGTACCACGTCGGGCGATCAGCAACCGCTCGGAGAGTTCGAGATCGTTGAATCCCACGTCGGGTTCTCCTACTTGATGATCGTCTTGTTCTTGACGGTGCCGAGGCCCTCGATGGTGACCTCGACCGTCTCCCCGTTCTGGATGTACCGCGCGGGCTTGCGGGCGTGGCCTACGCCGCCGGTGGTGCCCGTGATGATGACGTCGCCGGGCTGCAACGTGACGATGTGCGAGATGTAGTCGACGAGCTTGGCGGGGGTGAACACCAGGTCCTGGGTGTTCGACGACTGCATGACCTCACCCTCGAGAACGGTCTCGATCTTGGTGCCGAGCCGGTAGTCGGTGTCGAGGAACGGTCCGAAGCCGCTGGTCTTCTCGAAGGTCTTGCCCTGGTCCCACTGCAGCGTGCGGTACTGGTAGTCGCGCATCGTGTAGTCGTTGATCACCGAGTAGCCGGCGATGTAGTCGGCGGCGTCGTTCTCGGACACCTGGTAGGCCTGCTTGCCGATGACGACAGCCAGCTCCGCTTCCCAGTCGAGCTGCGCACCGGCGTACTCGGGCACGATCACGTCGTCGTAAGGTCCGGTGAGCGCTTCCTTGAACTTCGAGAACAGGGTCGGGAACTCGGGCAGGTCGCGACCCATCTCCTTGATGTGCGTCGCGTAGTTCAGACCGACGCAGACGATCTTGCCGGGGCTCGGCACCACGGGTGCGTAGTCGGCGTTCGTGAGGTCGACGATCTTGCCCGAAGCCTTATCGGCGATGGTCTTCCAGTCGGCGTTGCCGAGCAGCGCGGACAGGTCGGCGTAACCATCGATCACGGTTGCGGCCGAGTCGCTGTCGACCCTCACTGCTGCGGTGGTGCCATCGAGGCGGAGAGTGGCGAGTCGCATGAGTTTCAGGCTCCTTCGGAGATGATGGTGCGGTTGAAGTGAAGTCGTTCCACGATCGGCGCATCCGAGAACGCGAACAGGTCGACGCCGTTGTCGGTCTCGAGCGACCATTCCGTCCAGGACGGCACCACGATCATGTCGCCCTTGACGACGTCGTGGCTCTGATCGCCGAGATGGAAGCGGCCTTCGCCTTCGAAGACCTGGAACACCACGGAGCCGACGTCACGGCGTTCACGGGTGTGGGCCCCGGCCCGGAGACGGTGGAACTCGGCACGGATCGTCGGCATGACGTCGCCGCCGGTGGTGGGGTTGGTGTATCGGACCGCGGCGTGGCCCGGCTCCGGGGTCGCGGCGTAGCCCTCGTCCTCGAGTGCGAGCTGTTCATCGAGAGCGCGGTCGGTGTGGACCCAGCGGTAGCACGCGATCGGCGAGCTGGTCTTGCGGTCCAGTCCGACGAGCGGACGCAGACCGGGATGCACCCAGAGCCGCTCGGAGCGCGAAAGATCGGGGGTGCTCTCGTCGGTCACGCCGTCGGATCCGAATTCGAAGAATCCGGTGTCGGTGTAGTGCGCGAACGGAATGTCGAGTCCGTCGATCCACGCCATCGGCCGATCGGTCTCGTTGTGGTGGCCGTGGAAGTTCCACCCGGGCGTGAGCAGGAAGTCGCCGCGACGCATCGCGACCGGGTCGCCGTTGACCACGGTCCACACGCCCTCACCTTCCACGACGAAACGGAAGGCGTTCTGGGAGTGACGGTGCTCGGGGGCCGTCTCCTTCGGACCGAGGTACTGGATCGCCGCCCACAGGGTGGGAGTGACGTACGGGACGCCACCGAGTCCGGGGTTGGCCAGCGCGATCGCGCGGCGCTCGCCACCGCGGCCGACCGGCACGAGATCACCGGCGCGCTGCGCGAGCGGGTACAGCGTCGACCACTTCCACACGAACGGCACCGCCTTGGACGTCGGAGCCATCGGCATGAGGTCGCCGAGCTGCGTCCACAGAGGGTTGAGGTTCTCGGTGGCGAAGTCGTCGTAGAGCTTCCGGAGCTCGGGGTCCATGGGTTCGGTGGCGGTCATCGGTCTCCTCGTCAAACGTGCAGCACATGTCCGGCTTGCCGTCCAACGTATGTCCGGTCACTCGTTGAGCGATACAGTTTTCTTCTCTGCAGAACTCGTGACGAGCGCCGGTTCGATGCTCGCGACGTCCACCTGTATGCCGCGGACGGCAGCGTGCATCTGGTTGACCAACTGCCCACGTAGATGCGCCCGGTAGCGGGTGACGGGCACCGCGGCGGTGAGCGCCGCAATCGCGCTACCCCTGCCGTTGCGAATCGCCACACCGAGTGCAGCGACTCCTTCCTCGGTGTGCTCGACGTTGACCGCGAACCCCACCGTCCGCGCAGCCTCCAGCTCGTGGACGAACACCTCGAACTCCCCCACCGCCATCCTCCGATCGGTGTCGTACGCCGGCGAAGACCCCTGATCGATTCGGGGCTCGTCGGCCGGACGCAGGTACAACTGCTCCAGAACCGCGCGCGGCTGCTCTGCCAGGAGGATGCGCCCACCCGCTGTGAGCTCGGCCGGAAGAACCTGACCTTGCCGATCGCCCACACGCAGGATCGATTCGGTCTCCGCGGTCCACAGGAATCGCGCTTGCGACCCGATCCTGATGACGAGGTTGATCGTCTCCCCTGCCAGTGCGGCGAGCGCCTCCATGTGTGGCCGTGACAGTTCGGTGAGTTCGCGGGTCCAGCCCTGCCGCGCCGGCCCCACTCCCATCGCCGGCCCTGGGTGGTAGATCCGCTTCTCGTCCTGCACTGCGAACCCGCGGTAGACCAGCATGGCGAGCAGTCGATGTGCGGTCGACGGGGCGGTCCCGAGCTCTTCCGCAGCTTCCTTCAATCGCAGCGCACCCACATCACGCAGCATCTGGAGTAGGCGAAGCGCATTGTCGACCGACTCCAGGGCATAGGTAGGCCGCTCGATCCTGCCTGGCTTCTTCTGCATAGCAGAACTCTATTGCATGGCGGTGCTACGCACTCCCAAGGTGGAAAAATGCACAAGCCCAACGGGGTCGTCTCCTCGACAAGTGACGGCCACATCGTCCTCCCGCGCGGCAACGTCATCGCCGTCATCGTGTGCTGGATGTTCGTCGTCTTCGACGGCTACGACCTCATCGTCTACGGCAACGTCATTTCGAGCCTGCAGGACGAGTGGGGCATCAGCTCCGCGACGGCGGGCACCCTCGGGAGTCTCGCGTTCGTCGGCATGATGATCGGCGCGGTCCTCGCCGGCCGGCTGTCCGACGCGATCGGACGCAAGCAAGCGGTCATCGGATGCGTCGTCGTGCTGTCGGTATTCACCGCGCTGTGTGCGATCGCACCCGGACCCGCCGTCTTCGGCATCCTCCGCCTGATCGCCGGAATCGGCCTCGGCGGACTCGTCCCGACATCCAATGCGCTTGCAGCCGAACTCGTCCCGAACAAGTGGCGCGCAGCCGTCGCGACCATGATGATGTCGGGCGTACCGATCGGTGGCAGCATCGCCGCACTCGTCGGCATCCCCGTCATTCCCCACTGGGGTTGGCGACCGATGTTCCTGTTCGCACTCATCCCCCTCGTCGTACTCGTGCCGCTTGCCCTCAGGACCCTTCCGAGCACCACGACGAAGGCCGATCAGAAGGCCGGCGCAAGCGGTTTCACAGCACTGCTCGGCTCACAGTTCCGTCTCATCAGCATCATGTTCGCCGCCGTCACCATCGTCACCCTTCTCGCCTGGTACGGACTCGGCACCTGGCTGCCGAAGCTCATGCAGGGTGAGGGCACCGATCTCGGCAGCGCCCTCACCTTCGCACTCGCCTTGAATCTCGGTGCGGTCGCCGGATCGTTCATCACCGCCTGGGGTGGTGTGCGATACGGATCGGTACCGACCAGTGTCATCGCGGCGGCGATTGCCGGCGTCTCCCTGCTCGCCCTGTTGCTCGATCCTCCGGTCGCCGTCGTCTACCTCATCTTCGTGCTTGCCGGCGTCGGTACACACGGCACGCAGGCACTCATCATCGCCGCCGTTGCCTCGTACTACCCGGACCACCTCCGTGGTACCGCGCTCGGCTGGGCGCTCGGCGTCGGGCGTATCGGCGCGGTCGCCGCTCCGCAGGTCGGTGGCTGGCTACTGGCCGCGGGACTCGGCGCCGACTCGAACTTCATCCTGTTCGGTATCAGCGCACTGGTCTCGTCGCTCCTGCTGACCGTGATCTGGAAGAAGTTCCCCACCAGTCATGACGCGGCTCGCGTCCCGGTCATGGCCCACTGATCCGACCTAACCTCGAAAACGAAGGAGCCTCACCTCATGTCCGATCTGAAGGACGCACGGGTCCTCATAGCCGGCGGCGGCATCGGCGGCGTCGCCAATGCCCTGGCCCTCTCCCAGAAGGGCGCCCAAGTCACCCTTTTCGAGCGCGCCCCCGAATTCGGCGAGGTCGGCGCCGGCCTTCAGATCGGGCCCCACGGCAGCCGGATCCTCCAGTCACTCGGCGTCTACGACGAGGTGATCTCCAAGGGCGTTCTGCCCAAGAACCTCGTCTTCCGCGACGCCGTGACCTCCGAGATCTTGACCAAGGTCAACCTCGGGCACGACTACCAGCAGCACTACGGTGGCGTGTACTTCGTGGTCCACCGCTCCGACCTGCATTCGGTGCTCGTCGAGGCTGCCCGCAAGGCCGGCGCGGATCTTCGCGTCAGTTCGACCGTGCAGGACGTGATCACCGAGGGCGACACCGTGCGCGTCATCCTCGAGGACGGCTCCGAGCATGTCGGCGACGTCGCGCTCGGAATGGACGGCCTGCACTCGCGCCTGCGACCGAAGCTGCACGACGACAAGCCCGTCGGCTCCGGATACGTCGCGTTCCGCGGCACCTTCCCGATGAACGAGGTTCCGCTCGAGGAAGAGATCGAGGACGTCGTCGGCTACATCGGCCCGCGCTGCCACTTCATCCAGTACCCGCTGCGCAACGGCGAGATGCTCAACCAGGTGGCCGTCTTCCAGTCCCCCGCGTTCCTGCGCGGTGAGGAGAAGTGGGGCAGCCCCGAGGAATTGGCACACGCCTACGACCACTGCCACCACTCGGTCAAGGAAGCGTTGAAGTATCTGTGGACCGACCGTTGGTGGCCGATGTTCGACCGCAACCCGGTCGACAACTGGGTCGACGGCCGCATGCTCCTGCTCGGCGATGCCGCACACCCGCCGCTGCAGTACCTGGCGTCGGGCGCAGTCATGGCTCTCGAGGACGCCCGGTGCCTGGCCGACTATGCCTCCGAGGATCTTCGGGGCGACACGAAGAACTGGCCGAAGATCCTGCGCGACGTCAATGCAGAACGTGCACCGCGCTGCAACCGCATCCTCACGGTGGGCCGAATGTGGGGCGATCTGTGGCACCTCGACGGGGCGGGTCGCGAAGCGCGGAACGAGTTGTTCCGCATCCGCGACACGTCGAGCTACAAATACACCGACTGGCTGTGGGGCTACAGCTCCGACCGCACGCACTGAGCCCGCGGCTTCTACCGCTGATGACCGAATGTCACCCCGAGTCACTTGGACTGACCAAGGGTGACATTCGGTCATCAACCGGTACATCCGACGAATCGAACATGTTCGGTCCCAATGCATTTCTCTCCCCTGGACGCGAGTCCTACGACGGAATCCACGGCTCGTGGCGCGACCTGCGCAACGCACCCTCGCCCGGTGGCACATCGACGATGACGATCGCCGAGCATCTCGTCGACACGGCACTCGAACGGCTCCGCTGACGCGCTCCGGACACACGGACCCGTTCAGGCAGGCATGCTGGGAGGCGGCACTGATCCCGAACACCAAGGAGCACCCGACATGGCACGCATCGCACTCTTCGGCGGACACGGCAAGGTCGCACTGCACCTCGAACGACTGCTCGCCGACGCCGGCCACGAGACCAGTGCGTTCATTCGCAACCCGGACCACGCCGACGACGTGCGAGCTGCAGGGGGCACACCGGTGGTGGCCGACGTCGAACAACTCGACATCGCGGCGCTGACCGAACTGTTGCAGGGACATGACGCGGTGGTGTGGTCGGCGGGCGCCGGTGGCGGGAACCCGGCCCGCACCTACGCCGTGGACCGCGACGCGGCGATCTCATCGATGACAGCCGCGCAGGAGGCCGGTGTGCGCCGGTATGTGATGGTGTCGTACTTCGGGGCGAGGCCCGACCACGGTGTGCCTGAGGACAACAGCTTCTACCCCTACGCGGAGGCGAAGGCCGCCGCCGATGCGCATCTGCGCGACACCGACCTCGAATGGACGATCCTGGGGCCGAGCGCCCTCACGCTGGATCCGCCGACCGGACGAATCGAGGTCGCCGGCCAGGGCGCGCGCGACAAGGGACAGGTGTCACGCGCCGATGTCGCTGCCGTCGTCGCGGCGGTGCTCGAGCGCCCCGAAACTGCGGGCCGCATGATCGAATTCAACAACGGCGACACACCGATCGCGGAGGCGCTCGACGCGCTCGAGTAGCACTCCGTACGCCGGAAGTCGTACGGCAACCCACGAGACGGCCGAATGTCACCTTCATCCAATCGAACTGTACGAAGGTGACATTCGGCCATAGTGCAGCGGGGGTCAGACCTGCGGGGCAAGCTCCTCGACCCGCACCGGGGAGGTGTCCGAGGCAGCCGCGATGGCCTCCTCGAACTGCCGGTGGTCGACCTGCGAGCCGAGCATCAGGGCGAGACGCGTGAGGAAACCTTCACGATCGCTCTCGTCGACCTGGTCGAGCGCAGTCGACAGGCCCAGCCACACGTTCTCACGACGCTGCTCGTCCTCGGTGACCTGCTCGGCGGGACGGGCAGGCAACGCGTCGCCGGATGGAGCGGCACCGGAGCGCAACGCGTCTGCGATACCCGACAGCCCTGCAACAGGCACGCGGCACAGCAGAAGACCGTCGGGACGGATCACGAAAGTGTCGCCGGCCTTCGCGCCGAGCGCGTCGGCCAGGTCGGCGGCGTCGAGTACGGTCACGCCATCCACCTCGGCACTGCCGACTGCGAGTGCGCGGACGCTCTCGGGCGACAGCGCTGTTGCGAGTTCGGTCGTGGCCGCGGCGAGCGCGGCGCTGCCCGCCTCGTCGAGCCCGAAGCCGAGCACCGCGAAACCGGTGCCGCGAGCGATGTTGAGCGAGGTGTCGGCCCCGCCGATACGCACGCGGCGGTCTTCGACCGGATCACCCGGCAGCACACCTTCGGTCCCCGGAGCCACCGACCACGTCAGCGGCGACAGTCGCGCGTGGGTGGCACTGGACTGACGCGGATTGATCAGGTGACCGAACTCGGGGCGACCGACCGCAAGCGCGAGGACTGCGTCGCGCGTGGTGCGGTATCCGTGGCTGCCCGGGCTCATGATGAGGGTGGACTTGCCTGCGTTGGCCACATTCTGCTCCCACGCGTTGTGGCGCTCGGACGAGTACGCCTGAAGCAGGGCGGCGTCGGCGTTGCCATGGATCACGGCCGCGAGCTGCCACGCGAGGGTCTCAGCGTCCTCCATGCCGGAGTTCAGGCCGCGCACACCGAAGATCGGAACGAGATGTGCTGCGTCCCCGGCGAACAGGATCCGGTCGTGGGCGAACTCGTCGAGGGCGAGTGCGCGGGCACTGTAGAAGCCCTTCCACTCGAGGGTCCACGGCAGGTCGTTCTGCAGCCAGTCGAGGTGCTTGGCGATGCGAGCCCGGATGGCGTCTTCCTGGGTCTCGATCTCGGCATCCTCGGACGGGTCGAGTTGGTAGTCGATGCGCCAGATGTCGCCGGGCTGCTTGTGCATGATGATCGTCGAACCGGGGTTGCTCGGCGGGTCGAACCACACCATGCGCTCGGCGGGCAGAGCCGATTCCCAGTGGATGTCGGCGATGACGTAGCGGCCTTCGTAGCTGGTGCCCTGCAGGCGCAGGCCTGCGAGTTCACGCATGCGGCTGCGACCGCCGTCGGCCGCGACGACGTACCGGGCGCGCAGATGGCGCTTGCCGTCGGCGGTGTCGACTTCGAGGGTGACTTCGTCATCACCGCGAAGAATGCCCGCGATCGATGCCTGCCAGTACAGGGTGATGAGCGGATTCTGCTCGATGGTGTCGACCATGATCTGTTCGAACTCCGACTGGGAGACGTTGATCATGGGCGGACGCACGTCGAAGTCTCGCTGCGGCATCTGGAAGTGCAGGACCTGCTGGTCGCGGTAGAAGCTACGGCCGCCGGCCCACGGAAGCACGATCTTGTCGAGTTCGGCACCGAAGCCGAGACGCGCAGCGGCTTCGAGGCTGTGTCGGGAGATGCAGATCGCGCGGCTACCGAAGGACACCTGGTCGGCGGCTTCGATAATTGTGACGGGGATACCGCGCTGTGCGAGTCCGAGTGCGGTGGCCATGCCGACCGGTCCGGCACCCACGACGACGACGGGGAGCGTCTCGTCGGACGGCATCATCGACTCGAACGTCGATGCGGGGTACTTGGGAGGCTGGTAGTAGGTCGACATGGGTCAGACACCTTCCTGCGAGGGGGACTGTGCCTGCTCGGTGCCGGTGCCTGCGGAGGGCACACGCAGGAGCAGGATGCTCATGAGGCTGACCAGGGCGATCAGCACGAAGTAGCCGGTGATGGACATCGAGGTGCCGGTCGCGGCGAACAGCGAGGTCGCGATCATCGGGGCGAGACCGCCGCCGAGGATGGCACCGACCTGGTAGCCGAGGGACGCACCGCTGTAGCGGATCTTGGCGGGGAACAGTTCCGCGAACAGCGCTGACTGGGGTCCGGCGCAGCAGCCGAGGGTGAAACCCAGTGCGATCATGGACAGCAACATCACCGGCAGGATCGCGGTGTCCATCAGTGGGAAGAACAGGGCTGCGGCGACGACGAGCGCGGCCGATGCCTTGATGTAGATGGTGCGGCGGCCGACGAGGTCGGAACGCCAGGCGCTGTAGGCCATGCCGGCCATCCAGAACGGGCAGGATGCGATGAGCAGTGCCAGCATCGCGGTCTTGCTGTAGCCGAGTTCGGTTTCGCCGTACTTGAGCACGTAGACCATGTAGGCGTACGCGATGCCGTTGGTGGCGATGAACGTGCCACCGGCCAGGAGCACGGTCTTCCAGTGCTTGGTGAGCACCTCGAGGATCGGCATCTTCTCTTCGACCTCGGCGGGAGCTTCCTTGGCCGCCTTGAATTCGGCGCTCTCCTCGAGCCCGAGACGAATCCACATGGCCACGATGACGAGGACCGCCGACATGAGGAACGGCACGCGCCAGCCCCACGAGTTGAAGGCGTCTTCGCTGAGGAGCGCGGTCAACGGAAGGTAGACGAGGTTCGCGATCAGCACACCTGCGGGCACACCCAGCTGGGGCGCCGCTCCGTACAGGCCACGTTTGCCTGCGGGGGCGTTCTCGGTCGCGACGAGCACTGCACCGCCCCATTCACCGCCAACGCCGAGGCCCTGGATGAAGCGCAGAGCAACGAGGAGGATCGGAGCAGCCACGCCGATGGCGGCGTAGTTCGGCAGCAGGCCGATGGCCACAGTCGCGAAGCCCATGAGGAGCAGCGACGTAACGAGCATCGACTTGCGGCCGATCTTGTCACCGAAGTGACCCATCACCACGCCGCCGATGGGGCGGGCGATGAAGCCGACGGCGAGCGTCGCGAACGCTGCGAGGGTGCCCGCGACATCCGACGAACCCGGGAAGAACTGAGGTCCTAGGACCAGCGCCGCTGCGGTGCCGTAGATGAAGAAGTCGTACCACTCGATGGCGGTGCCGACGAAGCTGCCGAGCGCGGCTTTGCGCGCCGCTTTTGCCGACGTCTGAGGCGTCGAGTCAAGAACGGTCATGAGTACGGGTGCCCTTCGGCGAAGTGAACTGGAACGGATCCGATTAACGAGCGTTCGGACGCGGTACAGCCATCATGAGGGCGGTCACATTCATTTGAAAAGCGGATAAAGTCGGGGATCTATCCCCGAAAAACCGTCATTGGGCGCATTCGTGCAGCTCATGACGCGCTTGCACCTTGACGGGCTGCGACCACGAAGTGAACAAAAGTTTGCGCCACCCGACTGGGAAGCGCATCTTTCCGCCACGCGAGCACGACATCGACAGGATCCGGTTTCGGCTCCGCGAAGGGTCGTACCGCGATCGGAAGGCCCTCGTAGGTCACGTCCAGGGAGGGACGCTGAAGCAACAGCGACCACCCCAATCCCCGACCCACGAACGCGCGGCACGTCTCGTAGTTCTGGGTTCGGTATGCGACCACCGGCGAGAAACCTGCCTCGGCGCACACACTCACCGCGTGACCCGAACTCGGCGGCGCGTCGAGCATCACCATCGGTTCGTGGGCGAGATCCGTCAGCCGCACCGGAGCCCCCGACAGCGCCGCCGGGTGGTCGGCGGGCAGCAGCAACATCGGCTCCATGGAGTCGAGGACGGCGGACTCCAGCCCGGGCTCGAGGTCGAGGTCGTACATGAACGCCACGTCGAGGTCACGCGAGTCGAGCTGCGCCCGCAGCCGGTTCTGTGTGTCCTCCCGGAAGTCGACACGCGCTCGCGGGTGAGCCTCGGTGAACCCGGTGATCAACGACGGCAGCAGCGTAGGCCCGAGTGACGGATAGCAGCCGACCGCGACCGGTCCCGCTACGGAGCCCGCCTCGGAATGGGCGTCGTTTTCGAGTTCCGCGGCGAAATGCAACACCGTCTTGGCTCGCTCGAGGACTGCGTGCCCGGTCGGAGTGAGGCGCACTCCGCGCGCTCGCTGACGTACGAGCAACTTAACGTCGAGCGCTCGTTCGAGATCGTTGACGGCGGCGGACACCGCCGAATGCGACATGCGGAGCGCGTCCGCAGCTGCGGTGATGGTTCCCCAATCGGCAACGGCGACGAACGCCGCCAGCTGGCGGATCGTGTAGGCGGGAACATCCTCGGAACGGGCCATACGCTCACGTTAGATCGACTACGTCACGACCCGATCGGCAATGTCGGATCGCACCACCGACGGCACGCTCGCGGCGAACTTCTTCAGATACGCGAGGATCCATTCACGCTGCGAGGCCAGGAACGGAAAATCCGAGCCCACCATGTGCCGGACGGCGAGCATCGGCAGTGGGGCGTCGAGCGCCCGGAAGGCGCTGTTCCGCAGCCCGGAGACCGTGCACCCCGGGTAGAACTGGCCGAGCATCAACCCCGCCAGCACGAAGTCCGACTTTCGCTCGTTCTGCACGAGCTCGATCACGTCGTAGTCGGTGACGTCGGGGAACACCGCAACGAGCGACCTGAGCGCCGCGTCCGGTCCGGCGACAGGCGAGAAGTGCGGAAAGAGCTCGGCGAGGTCGTCGGCGATGTCCCGAATGCGCTGCGCGTCGACGGCGCCCGGGACGAAGACCGCGTAGAACAGTCCCCGTCCTATCGACGGCGCGGCGAACGGGCAGACCGGCCCGCTCCGCCCCAGATCGTCGTGCGGGCTGCACAGGAAATCGACCGCCCAGCGACGTAACTCCCCGGTACGGGGATGTTCGTCGTCGCGAACGTCGTCGAATACGCTCACCGGCTCGATGCCGGATCGGCGGCCACGGAGAACACTGGTCTGGTCGGTCATCGCTGGCCCTTCCTGAGATGGTCCAACAGGACCGGGGTGATCTGATCGAGCGCCCGCGTGCCGGTCATGTCCCGGTGTGTGACGTCGAGGTGGTGGGTCTCGATGACCCCGTCGATGTGGGGTCGCCAGACCGCGACGGGGTCGGGCATCCGAACGGCCAGGGCATCGGCGGATTCGAAGAACACGAGGTCGGTGACGAGCGGACCGGCCGGGCGGTGCGCGGTGGCGAGGGCCACCGTGTGCGCAAAACCACGGTGCAGGGCCTCGCGCCGAGCCGCGTCGGCAGTCCCGGCGGGAACCACCGCCTCGACTTCGGAGTCGACGATCTCGGCGGTGGGCGCGGGGGACGCCGCGTCCGGCAGGTGGGTGTCGAGCATCGTGAGCGTCGCAACGAGTTCTCCCCCTGCCGTGAGCTGCGCCGCGATCTCGTGGGCGATCTGCCCACCTACCGAGTAGCCGAGCAGGTGGTACGGGCCGTGCGGTTGCACCGTTCGGATGCTCTCGACGTGGACGGCCGCGAGCTCCGCGAGCGTGCCGGTGACGTACCCCGGACGGGTCAGCAGCGGCGACTGCAGCCCGTACACGGGCCGGTCGTCGATGCGTCGTGCGAGTCCCGCGAAGCACCAGGCGGTGCCCACTGCGGGATGGACACAGAACAGCGGCTCGCCCGCCCCGCTCGCACGCAACGGCAGCACTGCGTCGAACGAGTCGTCGTCCGTCTGCGAGTCGGCGACGCGCCGCGCCAGAGAACCCGCGGTGGAATGCGTGAAGAGCCACTGCACCGGCACGGGGCGTCCGAACGACTCCGACAGTGACGCCACCACGGCCGTCGCACCGAGCGACGTGCCGCCGAGGGCGAAATAGTCGTCGTCGATCCCGACTCGCGGGGTGCCGAGGTCGGCTGCGAAAGCGGTGACCACGATGCGCTCCGCGGCATCGCGTGGCGCCCGATACACGCGGCGACCCGCGTTCGAGTCGGGAGTCGGCAATGCCGCCCGGTCCAGTTTGCCGTTGGGAGTGACGGGGAGCGTATCGAGCACGGTGAGAGTCGCGGGCACCATGTGAGGGGCGAGGCGGGCTTGGGCATGAACGCGGACGTCATCGGCAACGAGGTGCCCGCCGGGAACTGCGACGACATATCCATCGAGTCGGTCGCGGCGAACGGAGACCACCGCCCGGGCCACCCCAGGGGCATCGTTCAGCACCGATTCGATCTCGCCGGGTTCGATACGGAATCCGCGGACCTTGACTTGCAGGTCACTTCGGCCGACGTAGTCGAGGGTGAGTTCGCCGTCGACCGAACGGCGCCACCGCACGAGGTCGCCTGTGCGGTACATCCGCTCCCCCGGTTCGCCGCAGGGATCGGCAACGAACCGGGACGCCGTTCCTGCGCGTCGGTTGCGGTAACCGCGTGCCACAGCTGGGCCGCTCACGTACAACTCCCCCACCACGCCGGTGGGGACGGGTCGAAGCCGATGATCGAGGACGAGTTCGGTGATTCCGCGGATGGGACCACCCAGTTCGACGAGACCATCCACGACGAGGGGTGAACCCGCGTTGGTCTGGATCGTGCTCTCGGCCGGACCGTAGGTGTTGATCATGTCGCGTCCCCGTGCCCACTGGGCCACGAGTTCGGGCGGGCACACTTCTCCCCCGACGACGACCGTGCCCAGATCCTCGAGTCCGGTGGGGTCGACGGTCGCGAGCACCGACGGTGTCAATGCGACATGCGTGACCCGTTCTCGGGCAAGTAGATCGGTGAGTTCGGTGCCGCCGTAGACGGTGGGAGATGCGACGACAAGGCATCCGCCCGACCCGAACGCCCAGAGTTGCTCGAGGATCGCCGCGTCGAAACTCGGGGAGGCGAAGTGCAGGATTCGCGATCCCGGCCCGAGTGCGAACCGCGCGCACTGCTCCTCGACGAACCCCGCAAGACCCATGTGGGTGACCACGACACCTTTGGGAGTTCCTGTCGATCCCGAGGTGTAGACGACGTAGGCCGCGTGCTGGGGGCGCAGCGGTGCACGACGGTCGGAATCGGCGATCGCCCGGTCGGAACAGGATGCGATCGCGTCACTTTCGGCGAGGTCGTCGAGCAGCACCCATCGTCGGGGCGGCAGGTCCCCGTGTACGTTCTCGACGGTGACGCCGATCGTCACGTCGGAATCCTCGATCATGTGCGCGATCCGCGCGGCCGGGTACTTCGGATCGACCGCAACGAAGGCAGCGCCGGTCTTCGCGACCGCCCACAGCGCCAGCACCGACCGGGCCGAGCGTGTCAACGCGACGGCAACTACAGTTTCGGGACCGGCTCCGAGTTCGATCAGTCTGCGCGCCAGACGATTCGAACGCGAGTCGAGGTCGAGATAGGTGAGGTGGTCGTCGCCACATACCACCGCGACGTCGTCGCCCCCGATGGTCGCACCACGCTCCAGCAGTCGAGGGAGGGTGAGCGCGGGTTCCCTCGGGCCGCCCGAGACCGGTACGAGATCGGCGCGTTCGGCCGAGTCCAGGATGTCGATCGCGCCGACCTCCCGGCCGGGCCGAGTGACGACCGCGTCCAGGACTCGCGTGAACTCCGCGGCGAATCGCTGCACTGTCGGCTCGTCGAAAATATCGGTGGCGTACCCGAACTCGGCTGTCATCGCACCTCCGTCCCGCGGTTCCTCCACCGCGAGGTAGAGATCGCATTTGGCAACCGGCGGCGCCGCGTCGACAGTGTCGATCAGGAGGCCGGGCAGTTCGACGCGTGTGGGTGAAATATTTCGGAACTCGAGTAGCACCTGGAACAGCGGGGTGTACGAGGTCGATCGTGCGGGATCGACGGCCTTCACGACCTGGTCGAACGGCACGTCCGCGTGGTCGAAGGCATCGAGGTCTCGGTCGCGGGTGCGGTCGAGCAGTTCGTGGAACGACGCAGACGCATCGATGTCGGAGCGGAGCACGACGGTGTTGACGAACATCCCGACCATGTCATCGAGTTCGGCCGCGCCCCGGCCGGCCACGGGAGTGCCGACAGCCGATGTCGTCGCCCCGGTGAGGCGTTCGAGCAGGACCGCGAATGCCGCATGCATCACCATGAACAACGTCGTGTCGTGCGCGCGGGCCAGGCGGGCAGCACCCGAGGCCAGTGCAGCGGGAATCTCGAACGGCACCGTACGGCCGTGGTGGGTGCGCAGCGCGGGGCGGGGCCTGTCGACGGGAAGGTCGAGGAGTTCGGGGACGCCTTCGAATGTCTCCCGCCAGAAGTCGAGCTGCCGCGACACTGAGGATTGTGGATCGGTGGCGTCGCCGAGTCGTCCGAGTTGCCGCAGCGCGTGGTCGGTGTAGCGCGTGGGCAGCGGGGCCCACTCGGGGCTGTGCCCGTGCGCCCGGGAGGTGTAGGCGAGCATCGTGTCGCGAGCGAGGGGCAGCGTCGACGCACCGTCGGCCGCGATGTGGTGCACGACCAACACCACCACGTGCTCGGCTGCTCCGGTCTGCAGCAGCGCAACGCGCACCGGAATTTCGCGGCTCACGTCGAACCCCTCGGACGCGAGTTCGCGGAGTGCGTCGAGCATGCCGTCTTCACCGGGTACGGGCACGGGTGTGAAATCGAACGCCGCGTGGTCGAGAACCTCCTGGTAGGGGCCGGAATCCGACACCGGGTAGCGGGTGCGCAGCGGTTCGTGTCGCGCGACGACGTCCGCGAAGGCCGCGTTCAGTGCGTCGAGATCGAGCTCACCGGTCACGCGCAACGCGATGGGAACGTTGTACACGGGCGACGCGGTGTCGACCTGGTTGACGATCCACATGCGCTGCTGAGCCGGTGCGAGCGGGATTCGCTCGGGGCGGGGCACGGCCGAGGCGGTCTCGGTGTCAGGCACAGCGGTGTCAGGCACAACGGTGTCTGCGCGGGCTGCGAGTTCTGCGACAACCGGTGCGTCGAACAGGTCGCGGACCCCGAACCGGACACCGAGCGCGGCATCGATCCGGGCGACCGCGCGGGTCGCGCTCAGCGAATTACCCCCGAGGTCGAAGAAATGGTCGTGACGACCCACCTGCACCAGACCGAGGACCTCGGCGAACACCTCCGCGACCGCGCGTTCGGTGCTTCCCACCGGTGCGACGAACTCGGTGGTCCCGATACCGAACACCGGTTCCGGGAGGGCGTCGCGGTCGAGTTTCCCGACGGGGGTGACCGGAAGCGCGTCGAGCAGAACGATCGCGGCAGGCACCAGATGCGCCGGCACGCAGCCGCGCAGGTACGCGGTGAGCTCACGAACGTCGGGCTCACCCGAGGTCGGAACGACGTACGAGACCGGAACGACATCACCGGAAGGATCGGGACGCCCCACCGTCACGGCCGCGGCAACGCCGGGATGGCGGAGCAGCGCTGCGTCGATCTCACCGAGTTCGACCCGAATACCCCGGATCTTGATCTGGAAGTCGGAGCGGCCCACGTAGTCGAGCACGAGCGTGTCGTCGGGCAGTCGCCGCCAGCGCACCACGTCGCCGGTCCGGTACATGCGTGCGCCGTGGGGTGCTGCGACGAACCGTGTCGCGGTGAGCGCCTCGCGGTTGCGGTAGCAGCGTGCGAGCGCCGGACCCGCCACGTAGAGTTCCCCGGCAACCCCGACGGGGACAGGTTGCAGGTGGTCGTCCAGGACGGTTTCGGTGGATCCGCGGACCGGTCCGCCGATCGTCACGGGCGCATCGGCAACGAGTGTCGCGGCGTTCGACATGACGGTCGATTCCGTGGGTCCGTAGCCGTTGATCAGAGTGCGGCCGGGGGCCAGGCGTTCGACGAGTTCGTCCGGGCAGGCTTCGCCCGCCACGGCCAGCGTGTGCAGGGAGCTCGGGAGTCGCGGCACCGTCGACAACACCGTCGGTGTGAGCACGGCGTGCGTGACATTGTGTCGATGCAGAATCTCTCCGAGTTCGTCGCCGCCCATCACGGTAGGTGGCACCACAACCAGCCGCGCCGCGCTCCCTGTCGCCCAAAGGATTTCGAACACGGATGCATCGAAGCTCGGAGAGGCGCAGTGCAGGACACGGGCGTCGAGGCGCCCGCCGAAGCGGTCGCGCTGCTCGGCGACCAGGTCCGCGATGCCACGATGGGTGACGGTGACGCCCTTGGGAATCCCGGTCGAGCCGGATGTGTAGATCTGGTACGCCGCTCCGTCGGAGTGCACCGCCACAGGTGCGGACGCAGTGAGTTCCGTGGTGGGTAGGCCGTCCCGGAGTTCGAGCCATCGAACCCCGTCCGGCAGCGACGCGCGGAACTCCGGTGTCGTCAGGCCCACCGCCACAGCCGAATCGGTGAGCATGTGTTCGATCCGTTCGGTGGGGTACGAGGGGTCGACGGGCACGAACGCTGCGCCGCTCTTGACCACCGACCACACTGCCACCACCGATTCGATCGATCGAGCGATCGCGACGGCCACGACCGTCTCCGGCCCTGCCCCCGAAACTCGAAGTGCGTGGGCGATCCGGTCCGAGGCAGCGTCGAGTTCGGCATAGGTGATCGTGCGGTCCTCGCACTGCACCGCGACACCCAGCGGATTCGCGGCGACGGCGGACGCGAGGACCTCGGGCATCGTCATGCCGGGCTCCCCCGCTGCGCCGCGGACAGCACCGGGCACGTCGATCGCCCCGATGCCGGTCAGCGGCGTATCCGACGACGCGGACACGAACGCACCGATGAGCTCGACGAGCCGCGCATGGTGCGCTTCCACTTCGGCGTCGGTGTAGCGGCCGGGGTTGGCGCGGACCTCGACGATCGTCTGCGGCGGATGGCCGGAGCGATAGATATTGACCATGATGTCCGGCACCGGCCCCGCGGTGAGGATGTGGAAGTCGGCCACTGCGGGCCCGAATCGCCATTCCCGGTCGAAGAGCATCACATTGACGACAGGCGACGAGATCCTGCGGGCAGCGGCGTCCGCGCCCAGCTCTCGAAGGATGTCCTCGACGTTTCCTCGCTGGTGCCGCAGCGCGCCGGTGAGTTCGAGCCGGATCCGGCCGACGAGAGTGCCCACGGTGTCATCCGCGCGAACCGACGCGAGCACGGGGACGACGTTGGCGAGCATGCCTCCGGACCGTCGCAACACCGCGGTGGTGCGCGCGGACACCGGGATGTCGACCAGCACTTCCTTTCGCCCCGTGGTACGCGCGAGGTGGCACGCGAATGCCGCGACGATCCGCGCGGCAGCGTCGGATCCGGACGCACCCAGCCGATCGGCCGTCTCCTCGGTGAGCGCTGCACGGACGACCCTGCTGCGGACCGAGGGCGCTGCAACCTTGTCGGTGAGCGTGACTGCGGCCGAACGCGTATGGAGGCGCTCCGCCCAGTGGGCGCGGTCCTGCTGGTGCCGGCTGGAGGCGTGGTACTCATTGTCGATCTGTTGCAGGGTGCGCAGGTCAGCGGCGCGATTCATCGGGGCTTCGCGGTTTTCGATCGCAGCGGTGTACAACTCGGCGACCCGATCGACCATGGTCGCGGCGCCATGCCCGTCGAGCGCGATGTGGTGGATGCGGGTGTACCAGAAGTACCGATCGTCCGCGACCTGAAGCAGAGCGGCTTCGGCGAGCGGACCTTCGTTCAGATCGATTCCGGCAGTGTGGTTCTGGTCCATCCACTTGTGTGCGGCCGCTGCCGGGTCGGGCGCCGCACGAAAATCGTGCACGTCCGATTCGGCATCGGGAGGCGGTGCGACCACCTGATGGGGCTCGCCGTCGATCTCGACAACGCGGAGGAACACCGATTGGAACTCGTGCGCGGCGACGAGCGAGACCCGCCGGAACACCTCGACGTCGAGCGACCCACGGATGTCGACGTACTGTGCGATGCAGATCGGCACCTGGGGCGCAAGCTGTTGAGCGAACCACAGCCCACGCTGGGCGGGCGACAACGGAAATGGTTCGTGGACAACGGCAGTGGCGAGAGCCATGAAATCACACCCAGGGTAGCGGCGAGGCGGCGTCCATTCCATCCGGACGGCCGAGGTATCGGCCCCACCACTGTCCCGCGCGCACGACCACGCAGATACGCACCCTAGGTGTCGGCCTCCGCCACCTGATCCTGTTCGACGGCGGGCCTCTCGGATTCGCCGTCGTCACCGTCCGCGCCGTCGCCTCCGCCGCGGTGGCGCGCGTCGGACACTTTCGCCAGGCCCCGGCCGAGGACGCCGCCCACCGATTTGAGCGGGCTGTCGATCGAATCGAGTGCGTCGGCGATCTCAGGGTCCTCGTCGACGAGCCATCCCGCCGCATCGGCACGGCATGCAGTACGGAAGTCTTCGAGGTCGTCTCGCAATCCGGCAAGTGTGCGCGTGGTCCGGGGCGAGGACAAACGCCTGACGACGTCGAGCGGGGTGCCCTCGGCGAGGCGGGCGAGTGCACGACGGCCCCGGCGGAGCAGTTCTCCGTCCTGCTCGAAGTGCTCGGCGAGCAAGGTGCGTGCGGCATCGAGCACTTCGCTCGGCCGGTCCGGCTCAGCGGTACGGGCGCGTTCGATGCTCAGACGCTGCCACATCGTCTCGGCGTCCTCGACCAGCACGAGCAGTTGCAATGCCTCCCCGAATCGACCTTCGTCGGCCAGGGCCAGCAGTAACGCGACGTGCGCCGAGACGGGGGTCTCGGCCTCGACCCGGTCGAGGTGTGCCACGGCGTATGCGCGGAGCCGCTGGACCGCGACGGACAGCAGCGGACCGAGTTCCGCGATCACGGACCATTCTTCCTCGGGAAGCGACCCACGATGATCGGCGATCGCGATCGCACGCATCAGCGCATTGTGGTGGACGACGACGTCACCGAGATCGGGGGCTCCCGCGGCCGCCAGGACCTTCTCGACGATGTCGGGGTCGGCGTCGTCGCCTCTGAGCCGGACGATCGCGGCTTCGACCGATCCGATGGCACCCGCCAGCGCACGCACGATCGCATCCGCAGGGATCACGCCGGAAGAGTCGGGATTCGGCAGGTCGTTCATGTGCACCATCGTCCTACGAGGTACCCCCGATACACCACCCGGCCTCACACCTCACGACCGGGGACGATCCTGGCCGCTGGGTATCCGTACCCACGCGCTCTCGAGCAGGGAGACCACCTCGGCTTCGTGACGCGCACGGTAGGCGCTGAGAATACGGCGTGGGCGCGTCTCACCGGTGAGCCCGATCGCCGTCGCGAACGCCGCCGCAATGCCCTCCTCGGGCACGACCTCCGGCGTTGTGTAACCGATGAGCGCAAGCGCTTTACGGAGCGGATCGGCATTCGAGGCGAACGTGCGCAGCGGCAGAACGTCGAACCGGCCGTCCGAGCGGAATTCGAAGAACAGCTCGCCGTACTCGTCGATACCGATCTCGTCCAGGTACCGACGCACCGACGCAAGGTGCGGAATCGGGCCGGTCCACCTCAGGATCTGGGGGCCGAGCCTTGACTTCAACACCTTCTCGGCACCGGGGTCGCAGCCGACGATTCCCGCGACGGCAGACGGAAGCGGTACCTCCGCGCCGCGCATGTGGTCGCGGGTGACGGGAATCCGCAGTCGCCAGTGTTCGTCCAGGCGGTACAGGCGTTTGGTGCGCTCCGGAGGCAGTGCAGGTACATGGGTGCGGCGCCGACGGCGGACACACTCGTCGACGACTTCGAAATCCCCGCTCGCCGCGAATATCCGCGCGGACGCATCGGAGATCGAAAACCGCTGGACCAGCGCTTCGGCCACCTTGTCGAGCTCGATCGAGCCGGCCGCTCCGTCGACGAGTCGTGCGATGCGCCTCCCGACGGCGGTGACAGGATCGGTCTCCCATTCGAGTAGGCCCCACAGTCCGTCGTCTTCGGTGACGGTGAACCGGTCGTCGTCGGAGAGTTCTTCGACAACGCTGTGAATATCGATGTTCGCGTCCATGCGGGCGACCAGCGTTTCGACGGAGAGCGGGTCGCCGACCACCTCGAGGATCTGCGCAGCGCGCCCGGCGACGGTGTCCTGGGGTGTGAGAATCCGGCCGTCGAACATGGTGGCTCCGCAGTGCGTCAACCACGATTCGAACTCGTCGGCGGGCAAGTGCCAGATCGCTGTGACCTCTGCGGGTTGCACCACTGCGTTGGCGGATTCGAACTCGCCGAGCAACGCCCGGGTCTGCTTCTGCGCTTCGGCGAGGTCGGGCACGGCGATCCATCCGTCGGCGACGGTGCAGCGGTCGTCGAGCCGGTCGAGGACCTTCCACAGCGGCGCGTCGAGCCCCGGGACCACCTGCGCGAGCACGGGGCGATCGCGCACGATGCGGTCGAACGAGGCCACCGGTCGGACGTCGGTGCGCAGCACCGCCAGGAAGTCACCCGCCGCGGTGCCGAACGGGAACGTCGACGGCTGGGACACATCGACGTCGCCCTCATCGTGGATGCGACGCCGCAAGGTCTCGCGTTCGGCGGCGGGCAACGACGCAACATAGTCGGCGAGTTCGGCCACCGGGTCGGCAGGCACCCCCACCGGGAGATCTCGGGCGGCGACCGCCCCGATGCGTGCGACCGCCTCCTGGATCTCTTCCGGAGCACCCGCGCCGAGACCGACGCTGAGCAACGGTCGATCCCGCTGTCCGCACAGCGTCTGCCACCGGGCGACGGCAGCGAGGTCGTCGACGAGAAGTGCAAGCGCAGGAACAGGTGCTGCCGATTCTTCGGGAACGAGGGTTGCAGGGTCGCGAAGCACCGTGAGTACGAGAGCCGCGCAGACGATTTCGTAGACTGCGTCGCTGTCGGCGCCGCGTACGTCGAACAGATCGGCGGGACTGCGGCTGAACAGCTCCGCGGTGGTGGGAGCATGCGGTAGACGCGCAACGATCGTCGCAGCCGACATCCCGAGATCGAGAGCGTCCACGACTACCTCGACGGTGCGGATCAGCCCGTCCGCGAACCGCAGTTCGGGGTGGTCGGTGACGTAGATCCGGGACAACTCCGCGCACAGCTCCGGGATCCGGGTTTCGGCGGCGGTCTGCGCCGGTGACTGCGATTCCCACCAGGCCGGTGTCGGTGCGAGCGCAGTCAATGCCGCGGTGCGCGCAGAGCCGTAGCGATCGAGCCAGGGCATGAGCTCGAGCCAGGTTCGGTCGTCGAGTTCTTCGACCGAGAACGCACGTGACCACAGCGACACGAACCGATGCTCCTCTTCGACGTCCTGCGGGAACCGTCGCGGGTCCCTCCGTGCGGGACGTCCGTGAGGACGCCCGACCGCTCAGCATACCGATCGGAACCGCACTCTCGCAGACGAGCGCACGGACGCGTAACCGTGATCGAGCCCCGTGCGATGTGCCCCGCGACGCCGGGTCGATGTCAGGTCACCGCCGCGTCGTGGGGGGCTTCGTCGCCGGGCTCTCCTTCCATCACGTCCGCACGCAGACGTAACAGCACGAGCCCCGCGACCGAGGCGACGATGAGCGAGCCCACCGCCCAGTTCACGTGCAAGGCGTATACGGCGATCCCGGATCCGATCAGCCCGGCCAGCAGCGCACACCACAGCAACGCTTTCCCGAAGAACGCTCCCATTTCTCAAATACCTTCCGGCAAGTCCCCATCCAGGTCGCAACGATAGTGTCACCTGTCACAAAATCGGCAACACCCGGGCGGTGTGTCCCCAATTGGTGTAGCAATCGCGGCGCGAGGATACTCGGCACGACAGGCGAGGAATGAGAGGCACGACGTGGATACACCCCCGAGCGGGCACGATGTGATCCTGCGGGATGTGACGCTGCGCGACGGACTGCAGCTCACCGGCAAACTGCTCCCGACACAGCGCAAGGTCGAGATCGTGCGCGCTCTCGTCGCCGCGGGGATACCCGAGCTCGAAATCGGGTCGCTGGCACGCGCCGATCTGGTGCCGCCGATGGCGAACACTCTCGAGCTGGTCGCGGCGCTCACCGAGGAAGAACTGGACCGCTGCTGGATCTGGGTGGCCACCCCACGCCACGTGGAGAAGGCACTCGCTGCAGGAGCACGACGGTTTCAGTACTGCTTCTCGGTGTCCGATTCCCACAACCGCGCGAACATCGGCCGCGACACCGAAGACAGCCTCGCGGCGATGCCCGCCGCCGTGGAACTGGCCCACGACGCGGGCGGCAGCATCCAGCTTTGTCTGGCGACATCGTTCACCTGCCCCTTCGACGGGCCCATCGACCCCGACCGCGTCCTCGAGATCGCGTGCGACCCGCGGGCCGACGGCTCAGCCGACATCGTGGTCGCGGACACTCTCGGCCAAGCCGTCCCGCAGCAGGTCAGCGCGCTCGTCTCGCGTATCCGCGCGGAGTCGCCGGACCGTCGGATCGTCTACCACGGCCACGACACGTGGGGCCTGGGCGTCGCGAACAGCCTCGCCGCTGCCGAAGCGGGTGCGAGCGTCGTCGACGGGGCACTGGGAGGACTCGGCGGTTGCCCGTTCGCGCCCGGAGCAAGCGGCAACACCGCGAGCGAGGATCTGCTCTTCGCGACCCGCCCGTCGTGGCTCTCACCGGAGGTGTTCGCAGATATCGTCCGGCTCGGCGAGAACATCGTCGCCGAACTGGACGAACCCAATCGGTCCCGGGCCCGGCAGGGTGCGCGGTCGGAGGCCGAGGCGTTCGAGTGGGTCGTCCGCGCGTGAAGATCCTGATCGCACCCGACAGCTTCAAGGGCACCTACACCGCTGCCGAGGTGGCCGACTCGATCGCCGCGGGAGCGGTATCCGCAGGCCACGAGACGGTCTGCATGCCCCTCGCCGACGGCGGTGAGGGAACCCTCGACGTCCTCACGGTTCCGCTCGGTCTCGAACGTGTCGTCGTCGACGCAGTCAACCCGTGGCGGGTGCCGTGCCACGGATTCTTCGGTCTGTCCTCCGACGGCACCGCCATCGTCGAACTCGCCACGGTCAGTGGAATCACCACCGAGCACAACGGTGTTCGCGATGCCGTTACGGCAGACACGTACGGCACCGGGATGATCATGGCCGCGGCGGCGAAGCGCGGCGCGCGACAGATCGTCGTGGCCGCGGGTGGATCTGCCACCACCGACGGTGGCCTCGGGGCGCTCGCCGCGATCGACGACGCCGGTGGACTCGACTCCGCCTCCGTCGTCGTACTCACGGATGTCACCACCCGATACACCGACGCCGCACGGGTCTTCGGCCCGCAGAAGGGCGCCGATCCCGCAACCGTCGAGCTCCTGACGAGGCGACTGCACGAGGCCGCCGAGGCGTTGCCTCGCGATCCACGAAGAGTGGATGGGACAGGCGCTGCCGGCGGGTTCTCGGGAGGCATGTGGGCGGGTGTCGACGCAACACTGCGGCCCGGTGCCGACTATGTGCTCGACGTCGTGGGATTCGACGAGTCGCTCGCAACCGCCGACCTCGTGGTGGTCGGTGAGGGACGACTCGACGGACAATCCCGCGCAGGAAAGATCATCTCGGCCGTCCTGGCGCGCAGCGGTTCGGTGCCCGTCGTCGCGGTAGTGGGATCGGTCGGTGACGATCTCGGCGACTACCGGACGCGGTTCGCGGAGGTGATGGTTGCCTCCGATGCGGAGGCGATGCGAGCTGCGGGGGCCGCACTCGGCCCGCCCACACCGAAGAGTCGCGCGAGCCGCGCATCGGACGCGTAGAGCGCATCGACGTCGAAGGTGGATGCCGAACTCAGCACCTCGGCCGCGCCTGTCTCCTCGACGAGTTTCTCGATCCGTTCGGCGACCTGGTCCTCGGTACCGACGATCGCCGAGGCAGCTGTGTCGTCGAGGATCCGCTGCCGGCGCACGGTGACGGGGAGGTCGCGCAGTGACTCGAGCTGCATCAGCGGCGGGAAGTAGCCACGCTCGCGGGAGAGCGCCATCGCCCACCCTTCCGGCAACAACAGATCCACGGCATCCGCTTCGGTGTCGGCTATGAGAATGTCGGCGCCGATCACCAAGTACGGCTCGGGATTTGCTGCGCTGGGTCGATAGTCGGCGCGATAACGTTCGAACGGTGCGGGCCCCTGCGTCAGGATCGGGCCCGCGACGACGGCCGGTAGCCCGAGGCGCGCTGCCACCTGGAGGCCGGCGCCGGTCCCGAGCACGAACAGCGGCGGTGGTTGCGCGACCTGTGGCCTGATCGATACCGGCGCCGTGTCGTCGAGGTAGGCACGCAGTTCGTCGATATCTGCGGCGAAGTCGTCCGGCTCGGCGCGGGTTGTGCGCAAGGCTTCGCGAATGGGCGCGGTGAAGCCGAGGGACCGCCCGACACCCAGGTCGATCCGGCCGGGGTGCAGGGCTTCGAGCATGGCGAATTGTTCCGCGACGACGATCGGCTGATGGTTGGGCAGCATCACACCGGCCGACCCGACCCGGATGTGGCGCGTCCGATCGGCGATGGCCTGGATCAGCAGGGCCGGGGCGCCGGAGGCCACTCCCGGTACCGCATGATGTTCTGCGACCCAGAACCGTCGGTATCCGGCTGCTTCAGCGAGTTCCGCGCGGTGCAGAGTCTGTCGTAGTGCGGACGCGTCGTCCTGCCCCTCCCGTGTGCGGGAGCGGTCCAGCAGCGACAGCGCGACATCCATGTGGAATACCAACACCCCGCTGTGCAGCGATCATCCCGGGCGACCGGCCGGCGGTGGTCAGGGCGCCGGGTCGGCCGGTGGGTCGCAGGGCGGCGGCGGCTCCCGAGTGGGTTCCGGGGCCGGACTCGGGGCGGGATCGGATCCGCGGGCGGGCCACGACGCCGGCTGCGCAGCGCCGCACGGATCACTGCCCGGTGGTGCCGGGGTCCGAGTAGTGCCGGCATCGTCCGGAGTGCCCGCGTTGCGGGGATCGGGGAGCGGTGCGTCCCGATCCCACAGTTTCGGGGTGTCCGTTCCAGGCGCGGAGTCGGTGGTGCCGAGCACCTCGCTTCGTTCCGCGGACCCGCCCGGCCCCTCGGAACCGCCCCGGTCTTCGAACCCGCCCATGGCGAGGGCCAGCCCCCCGCCGAGCAGCGCGACGAGAGCGACGACGACGAACAGGAGGACGAGGTTTCGATGGATCGACGTCGTACCTGCCGCAGCAGGAGCGGGCTGCACTCGACTGCGACGCGCGGCGACAAGAGCGGCCCCCGTCGCGCGGTGCCACTGCACACCGTGCGGAGTCACGAACGGAACACCGAGGATCGTGGAGAGTTCCCGGGCGGGCACCGCGTCGCCGGGGCGCAGGTCGAGGAATACCAGCGCTGTCGGCGAGACACCGGCCCTGACGAGCGCTTCGTCCACGGTGTCGGGCAGGGTGTCGGGTACGCCGGTGGGGTCGTCGCCGCGCACGACCGACGAGAGCACCGTCCGGGATCGGGTGTCGACGATCGACACGGACTCGACACCGCCGGTACGGGTGTGGAGTGCCTGGACAGGCGTGCCGGTGAGTTCGGGTGCGCCCGCCAGATATGCGAGACGTGCCGCGTCGAGTGGAACCACTTCGACGGGTGCCTCGCTCACCGCGCGGACGGCATTCGCGACCGAATCGGTGTCGGCGGCAGCGCCCGGTAACTCGACGAGGCCGATCGTGCCGACGGTCAGCGATGCGTTCTCGGCCCGCTGCGCCATCGAGGTCACGGCCCGCGCAACGGCGTCGGACGCCGATCTTTCCGGTTCGGCTGCCCAGCGCTGCGAATCGAAGGGGCCGAGCTGGGGAACGTCGGCGTCGACAAGAACCGCGGAGACTTCACCGTCATCGACGGCTACGCCGAGCACAGGGCGCATCGTCACCGCCTCTTCGCCAAGATCGACACGGACTGCACGAGCCTAGCCGAACTCGACACTCAGATCCGGTAACACCCGACGGTCAGTCCGACGATCGCTGCCACATAGCTGCCGAAGGTGATGTAGGACCCGTCGGCTGCGAACATCCGCATCGAGAAGCCCGTGTCGGCCGGCAGGACTTGGCGCCCGTGGAAGCCCGCGCGGGCGGCGGTGCGTTCGAACAGGTCCGCGGCGCGCTGCAGATCGGCGACGGGCACAGGCTGCGAGCTCCCCTGAATGGGCAGATGCACCGACATCCCGTATGTGCCGTCGGCGAGGGTGCACCCCGCGTTGGTGCGCGCGTACTTCTCGGAGAATTCGAGGTCGGGGAACTCCTCGGAGAGTGCATCCATGACGTCGCGCTGGACTTGGAGGTAGTACTCGACCGCGGCGCCGCTGTCGTCGGCGACCGGCTCGGGGACAGCGCGGGGGCTCGCTGTCGCGCATCCGGTCGTTGTCAGCAGCACCGCCGCAGCAATGCATACGCGGAGAACAGGAACCTCGCTCATCGGACACCCCGTTCGTCGGCGGTGCCTGCGACGACGACCGCGATGTTGTAGGTACTCATGGAACCGGGCGTCAGATAGGAGCTGTGCCCTACAGAAGCGGTGCGCGGGTCTCCCGAAGGGTCTTCTCCCGCATCGCTGGACAGACGGGTCAAACCCGGGATTCGACTGGGGTCCCCGCCGAAGATTCCGGTATCTGCGATGAGGTCCTCGTCCGCTTCGATCAAGTACATCGACCCTGGGACCATTCCGAGTGTGTCGACGTCGGAGGTACCGAGTCCGGCAGCGCCGACGAAGACCGCTCTGTCGGCCTCCCCGCCGTGCTGCAACGCGAGACTCGTCACGAGTGCCCCGTACGAATGACCGATCGCAGTGACGTTCGGGGGCGAGTCGGGGCGCGATGCGTCGAGCCCGTCGAGGAACGTCGCCAAGCGCGGTGCGGCCAGCGTCGCAGACAGGTCGGAGACAGGACTGCGTTCGGTGAATGCCAGGCCCCAACCGAAATGTGGTGCCTGGTAGTTCATCCAGGTGACCGCTGCGACGGACTCGGATTCTCGGTCGACACGCCCGAGTTCTCGTTGCGCTTCGTCGCGCAGATCGGACACCTGCTGGTCGTAACCGTGGAGGTTTCCTTGCACGGTCGATCCTGCGCCCGGGGTGAAAACTGCGATGTGGTCGGCGGTATCGATGTCGCCGACCGCAACCGCGGCCATCGCCTCGCGACCGGACAGGTCGAGTGCAAGCAAGCTGCGATCGTCCAGTGTGAGTGCGCGGTCTATCGCATCGAGTGCGTCGAGTTTGTTCAGGGTCTGTTCGAGCCCCGCATCGGCGTTGGAGAGTAGACCACCGAACAGATTGCCCGCCAGCTCGTCTTGAAGTTTCAGGGCAACGCCTGTCAATCGTTCACGTTCGATTCCGAGCAGGGCACGGTTCGCGAGGTCGCGGACTTCGGCCGATACTCCGTCGAGACCGCCGATCCGTTCCGGGTATTCGGTGAGCAGCACGGCGCGCTCGGAGGGGGTGAGACCGTTCCACCAGGCGGCGACCTGTTCCGGATCGGTTCCGGGACCGGGCACAGGCCCGATCTCGGGGAATCTTGTCGAGATATCGACGAATTCCGTTGCGGGTGCCGAGTCCTCGTCCGAGAAGACGCGCGAGAGCATCGATGCCGCTTCATCGGCGAGGTCTTCCGCGCGACGAAGCAGGGCATCGAGTTTCGCCCGTAATGCATTGCGGTCTGCGTCGGGTGCAACTCCGGCAGGACCTGACACCTCGGTGAGTGCACCGTCTGTTCCGATGACGAGGCCGCGTTCGTCCGCCCAGGCGTATGCCGCGGCGAGTTCGGCATGCAGAACGCGCAGTTGCGGAACCACCCAGGCTGCGCACGCAATCACTCGGCGGTACGAATCAGCCTGAACGCCAACCGCATCGATGAGCAACTGTGATGAGATCACCGCGGCGTCCGCGGCGTCGCCGGTCCAGGCACCCCCGGACGTGATGGCTCGGCCGATATCACCGGCGATGCGGTCCAGTTCCCCGGCACGCTCGCCGAGGTGGGTTCCGAGACTTTCCAATGCGTCCGGATCCCACCCTGCCAGATCGCGCAGATTCATGTCGTTTCCACCCCCCTGCTGCGAAAGCATAGGAGGCACAGACGACTACCGACCCGGGGAGGGGTCCCCGGGTCGGTATCTGTGGATGAATCGGTTGCCTGTGGACAACCTGTCGCTACAGGTCGGCGATGGCCTCCAGCGGCGGCGTCTTCGCGGCTCGGTGCCCAGGCCACAGCGCGGCCATCACCCCGACCACGCCGGAACCGATGAGCATGCCCACGACCTGGCCCCACGGCACCGAGATCCGGTCGAGTCCCTGATCGGCGAGGGTGCTCACGAATGCCCAGCCGAATACCAGACCCAGCACGAGACCGACGACCGCGCCGAATACTGCAATGAGCAACGACTCGATGTAAATGGTGCGTCTGACCTGTGCACGTTGCATCCCGACAGCGCGCAGCATGCCGATCTCGCGTCGCCTCTCGACGACCGACAACGCGAGCGTGTTGACGATGCCGAGGATCGCGATGACGACGGCGAGTGCGAGCAGTCCGTAGAGGATCGCGAGGAGCATGTCGATCTGCTGGGCCTGTTGCCCCTTGAACTGCTCGCGGTCCATCACCTGGACGATGACGAGGTCCTTGGTGGCGTCCTCGAGTCCCGTCCGGATCGACTCCGGATCGGCTCCGGCTGCGGTGTTGACGAGCACGACCTGCGCCGATCGCGACGCCACCGGGGTGAACTGTTCGTACAGCTCCGTCGAGACTATCCACGGACCGATGAGCTGATTGTCCGCATAGATCCCGACGACGCTGGTATCGACCGTCTCGCCGTCCTTGCTCGTGAGCGGCACCGTGGTTCCGAGCTGCCAGCCGTTGTCCGCGGCGGCGCTCTCCGACACGAGCATCTGGTCGCCCGTGACGGCGTCGGTGCCCTCCTTCATCTCCAGTGTGAGGACGTCCTGTATGGACCCACCCGTCACCGCTGCCCCGTACGCCGGTTCATCGTCGATCGTCGCTTGCACGCCGTGCGAGGACACCACTTCCACGACCCCGTCGACACCGCGGGCGGCGTCCTCGGCCGCGATCGGCAGTCCGAACATCGGTGGCCCGGTGAGCACGAACTCGGATTTGACGCCGGTGTCGACGAGCGCGTCGACGCTGGCCTTCGCGGACGAGCCGAACACACCGATGACGGACACGAGCATCAGGCCGAGTGTCAGGGCGAAGGCAGTCGCTGCGGTTCGACGTGGGTTCCGGGTCGCGTTGGTACGGGCCAAGCGCCCGACCGCCCCGAAGGGCCGCGCGAACACCGCACCGAGAACCTTCACGACGGGTCGCGACAAGGCGGGTGCCGCGAACAGTACGGCGAGGATGAGCGCGAACGCACCCAGACCGACAGTTGCGGCGGCGCCGCCTCCGGTGCGTTGCGAGCCGACCGCGACGAGCACGGCACCTGCAACAGCGGCGACCACACCGGCGATCGTGCGGATCTTCAGAGACTCCACGGATGCGGTGGATTCCTCGCGCATCGCAGCAACCGGCGGCACGTGCATGGCACGTCGCGCCGGCGCGTAGGCACTGACGACAGTGACGATGACACCCACGAGCAGCGCGACGATCACGGTGCGCGGCGACAATTGCAGCGGACCGGACGGGAGCCCGAGATCCGCGGCATTGAGCGCTGCGCGGAGTCCGTACGCGAGCGCGACACCGGCCGCGATCCCGATCGCGCTGCCGATGACACCGACGACGAGCGCTTCGAGAGTGACCGACCGCCCGACCTGTTTACGGCTCGCGCCGATGGCACGCAGCAAAGCGAGTTCACGCAGTCGCTGGGCCACGATCATCGAGAACGTGTTGTAGATGATGAACGTGCCGACGAGCAGTGCGATGGCGCCGAACGCGAGCAGGAAGTAGTTGAGGAAGCTCAATGCTTCCGACACCTGATCCTGGGTTTCCTCGGTGACTTCGGCGCCGGTCTGCACCTTCATGTCGGGCAACGCGGCAGCGACCTCGTCACGCAGCGCTTCCGGACTCATCGAACCGTCGCCGACGACGTCGAGGAACTGGACGTGCTTGCCGTCGGTGAACAACTGGCTCGCCTGCTGCTCGGTGAACAGCGCACCGATGTATCCACCTGTGTCGGTGTCGAGGTCGTAGATTCCGCTCACCGTGACGGGAACCATGCCCTGAGACATGGTCAGGACCTTCGTCGCGTCACCGATGGCCAGGTCGCCGCGTTCGGCCGCGCTCGTGTTGAGCGCGATCTGCCCGACTTCGGTGGGCGGGGCGCCTTCGGTGAACTGCAAGGGTTCGCCGACCGTTTCCTCGGGTGGGAACCACGCGGAGCCTTCTGCCGGTGCGCCACCGGTCTGGATCGCGGCGCCGTCGGAGCCGAGCACGATGAGCCCGCCGCTGATCGTCGGCGCCGTGCGTTCGACACCGGCGAGCGCGTCCACCCGGCCGATGTCGTCGACGGGGACGCCACTCGAACCGAACTCTTCGCTGCTGACACGGACGTCGACGCCCTTGGCGACATCACCGAAGATGTCGTCGAATGTGCGCTGGAGGGTGTCGGTGAACACGAACGACCCGGTGATGAAGGCGGTGCCGAGCACCACCGACAGCACCGTCAGGGCAAGTCGCACCTTGTGCGCGGCCAGGTTGCGCAGCGCAACCTTGCGGATGGGATTCCCACTCATGGTCGCCGGCTCCTACTTCGCTGCGCGGGCGGTGGCGGCGGTATCGAACTGCTTCATGCGGTCGAGTACCGATTCTGCGGTCGGGTCGCGCATCTCGTCGACGATGCGGCCGTCGGACAGGAATACGACGCGGTCGGCGTATCCGGCTGCCCGCGGATCGTGCGTGACGATCACGACGGTCTGCTCGAACTCGTCGACCGCGGCACGCAGGATCGACAACACTTCGCCGGACGAGTGCGAGTCGAGGTTGCCGGTGGGCTCGTCGCCGAAGATGATCTCCGGCCTGCCTGCCAGCGCACGCGCACACGCGACACGCTGCTGCTGACCGCCGGACAGTTCGCCGGGCTTGTGGTCGAGACGGTCCCCGAGCCCGAGCCTGCCGACGACGGTGTCGAGCCATTCGCGGTCCACCTTGCGGCCTGCGATGTCGAGCGGCAGCGTGATGTTCTCGAGCGCGGTGAGGGTGGGCACGAGGTTGAACGCCTGGAAGACGAAGCCGATGCGGTCGCGACGCAACTGCGTCATTGCCTTGTCGGAGAGCGTCGTGAGGTCGGTGTCGCCGATGAGCACCGCGCCGGACGTCGCACTGTCGAGTCCGGCGAGACAGTGCATCAAAGTGGATTTGCCGGATCCGGACGGGCCCATGATCGCGGTGAACTCACCGGCAGCGAAATCCTCGGTCACACCGTCGAGGGCGTGAACAGCGGTTTCACCTGTTCCGTAGATCTTCTTCAGGTCCTGGGCTCGGGCAGCGGGGGCCGAATGCGATGGCATGCGCACCATCTTTCCCGCTGATGCGTCGACGCACCATCGGGGACTCCCCTGATTTACGGTCGGCGCCCATCAGGGATGGTCAGCTCCAGCGTGCCTGGCCGCCGTCGAGGGGGACGGTGGCGCCGGTGAGATAGCGGGCGTCGTCGCCGACTATCCATGCGATGGCCCGCCCGATGTCCTCCTCGCAATCGCCGATGCGACGCAACGGGATGCTCTTGACGAACGCAGCGGCTTCCTCGGGGCGATTCTCGGTCCACCACTGCAACCCGGGCGACATGGCGTGCGGCGCGACCGCGTTGACCCGGATGCCGTCGACACCCCACTCGGCGGCGGCGGCCCGCGTCAGGCTGCGCAGTGCTTCCTTGACCGAGGCGTACCCCCCGTAGCCGCTCATGTCCCACCGCACCGCGGCCGACGACACCATGTTGACGATCGAGCCGCCGCCGCGCTGCTTCATGATCGGATACACGGTCTGCATCGCGTGGAGCGACGCGATGGGCCCGGACGCGTAGGCCTTCGTCATCAGTTCGGGTGTTAGGTCGAGGACCGGCCCGAGCGGGTTCAGGCTCGCATTGTTGACGAGGATGTCCACTCCCCCGAGCCGCTCCACGGTCTGCTCCACCGCGGCGGTGATCTGCTCGGTATCGGAGATGTCGCAGGCGATCGGTTCGGCTACACCCCCGAACCCGCGGATCTGCTCGACAGTGTCGACGAGTTTCGATTCCGTACGACCTGTCACCGCGATCGCGGCTCCCTCACGCGCCAGCGTAAACGCGACGCCCTGCCCGACACCTTGACCTGCTCCGGTGATGAACGCGACCTTGCCATCCAATGTGCCCATGCGGCGACCTCCCTGTCTCGGTCCCCGCATGGAAGCAGACCTCACAGCTTGCGGGCGTCCGCCGGTCCTGCTCACCGGAACACCGCACTGGTACGGAACCTTCCTCCCATTGCCCGGCATGCCGTGGGTCGTGAGGCAACGGAAAGCCGGACTACTGGGGGAAGGCTACGCAGTGGCCACACCGGCTAGGCTTCCAGCCGATACCCGGACCGCAGGCACCACAAGCGAGGGCAGCATGAACGAGCACAACCACGGCCAGGACACCACGGCTCCCGAGTCCCTCCCCGCCGAACCACTCCGCATCGACGGCGCGCTGGCGGTCGCAACCGAGGAGTACACGCAGCTCCGCGACCTGGCGATCCGCGCGCTCGCCGAACTGCTCGGCAGCGCACCGGAGACCGACGAAGACGGCGACATCGCGATTCCCGTCCACGGGTTCGGTGTGTACGTGACGGTCGCGGAGGACGGCCCGCAGCTGCACATCTGGTCGTCGCTGCTCGGTGAGCTCGCCGACCGTTCCAAGGCCGCCGATCAGCTGGCCGATCTGTCGAGCGAGTGGGCTCGCCTGCGTTTCACCATCCAGGACGGGCACCTGCTCGTCTCGACGATTCTCGACGCAGATCCTTTCGCGCCGCAGCATCTGATCAATCTGATCGACGAGATCCACGACCTCACACACGAACTCGACGACGACTTCGCAGCGCGATTCGGCGGTGTCCTCGACTGCGATGCCGACGACACCGCGTATGCCGGACCGTGTGGGGGCGGCGGCTGCGGTGAGGGCTGCACGTGCGGTCACGAAGGTGACGCGGGCGATCTGGGCGCCGACATCCCGGTCGGGAAGCCTGAGGCGTAATCACTCGGAGTACCGCCTCGCGGGGCTAATCTGGACGGCATGCGGATAGGCGCTCATGTCCGGCAGGACGACGATCCCATCGGTCAGGGCGAACGGCTCGGCGCGGATCTGGTGCAGATGTTTCTGTCGGACCCGCAGAAATGGCATACGCCGGGTGAGCATCCTCGTACCGAGCAGATACTCGCGTCCGAGATCGACGTCGTGGTGCACTCGCCGTACGTCATCAACGTGGCGAGTCTGAACAACAGGCTTCGTATGCCGTCGCGGAAAGCCGTCGCCGAGCACGCCGATGCCTCAGCGAAGATCGGCGCGTTCGGCCTCGTGGTGCACGGCGGGCACGTCCGCGACGGTGAGAGCGTGGCCTCCGGTGTGCAGAACTGGCGCAAACTGTTCGAGAGGCAGGAAGACAAAGGCGGGTTCGCTGTGCCGATCCTCGTCGAGAACACCGCGGGCGGGGATTTCGCGATGGCCCGCTACATCGACGCGATCGGCCGGCTGTGGGATGCGATCGGCGACTACGACGTCGGGTTCTGCCTCGACACCTGCCACGCGTGGGCGGCAGGTGAGGATCTCGTCGACGCCGTCGAGCGAGTGCGGGCACTGATCGGTCGCATCGATCTCGTGCATCTGAACAACTCTCGCGACGAGTTCGATTCCGCCCGCGACCGCCACGCGAATCTCGCCGACGGCACCATCGACCCGCAGTTGCTCGCCGAGGTCGCGTTGAAGGCGAACGCGCCGGTGATCCTGGAGACCCCCGCTGGCGGACTCGCCGACGACATCGCCTATCTGCGTGAGCAGACGTCCTGAGGGCCCCGTTGCCGGCTCTCAGTGTCCGACCACTGTCACGACCGGGCCGTCACGATCGCGCCGAATCGCCTGCCCACTCGTGAACACCCAGAACCCGTAGCAACGCGAGCGACTCCGCAGCGTGTGTACCGGGTGCAGCCGAATACACGATGACCGATTGATCGACATCCGGGATGTGCAGGGCGTCGCAGTCGAGAACGATCAGGCCCAACGCGGGATGATTCACCGTCTTCGTGTGGTTCCGCCACCCGCCGACGGTGCCCTTGTCCCACAACTCGGCGAAGTGTGCCGACTCGGTTCGTAATTCATGCACGAGCGCGGTCAGGCCTGTGTCGTCAGGGTAGCGGGCAGCCGCAGACCGAAGACTCGCGACCGACTGCTCCGCCGTCGCCTCGAATTCCTCCTCGGTGGCACCGACCGTGCTCATCCGAGGATCCGCTGGATCGGGGAGAAACCGCAGTCGGTTGATGTTGCGACGATGCGATGGCATCGCCGACCAATCGCCCTGCAGCGCAGACGCCATCGCGTTCCACGCGAGGACATCACCCTTCGCGCTCATCACCACGACGGGCAGGTCTGCGAACCTGTCGATCAGGCGCAGCACGCTGGGCCGCACATGCATGTCGATCACGCCCGGGCCGGGAGGCGCAACACCTGCCAGATGGAACAACTGGTTGCGTCCGTCGAGATCGAGTCGTAGCGCCCTGGCCAGTGCTCCGAGGACCTGCGCTGACGGAACCGATCCGCGCCCCTGTTCGAGCCGGACGACGTAGTCGACACTGATCCCCGCGAGCATCGCCACCTCCTCGCGGCGCAACCCGGGCGTGCGACGGTGCACACCTGACGGCAGACCGACCTCGCCCGGCGTGATCAGTTCGCGAGCACGGCGCAGCACGGCCGCCAGCTCGGTGCGGTTGATCGCCATGGAATCCAGCATGACGTCTTGTCGTGGCATATGGGTAGTACGGTCGATCCCACGATCGTCCGGCCCTGGTAGAACGCGAACCAGCGGGCGACCGTGGTCGACATGACCACTCACATTGCATCCACAGTCCTCGTCACCGGCGCCACCGGAGGCCTCGGCGCCGAAACCTGCCGTCGTCTTGCCGCCGCCGGACACCCCGTCTGGATGGGCGTGCGCAATCTCGAAGCCGGACACGATGTTGCGGGGAAGATCAGAGCCGACAACCCCGACTCCGATGTCCGCGTCGTCGAACTCGATGTCACGAGCGACGACTCGGTCGCTGCCGCCTACCGGGCGGTGTCCGAATCCGGAACCGGTCTCGATGTTCTCGTCAACAACGCCGGTATCGCGGGTAGTGTCGCTGCACCCGCCGACACCGTGCCCGCCGATTTCCTTCCGGTGTTCGGTGTGAACCTCCTCGGGCCGGTCCGCGTGACCCATACATTCCTGCCGCTGCTCCGACAGTCCCCGTCGCCACGGTTGGTGATGGTGTCGAGCGGGATGGGGTCGTTCGCCGTGACGACCGATCCCGCACGGATCGAATCGACGTTGCACGGGCTGGTGTATCCGTCGTCGAAGGCGGCCTTGAACATGGTGACGACGATGTATGCCAAGGCGCTCCCCGATATTCGGGTCGTGGCTGCCGATCCCGGCTACACGGCCACCGCACTCAACGGCTTCTCCGGCACGCAATCGGTCGAGGAAGGCACCGACGCGATCGTCGAGGCGTGTACCGCTGATTCACCGGCGGGGATGTTCATCGACCGTCACGGATGCGTGCCGTGGTGATCCGATCCGGCGCCGCCGGGTAACTCGCCCGTGAGATAGCGTTGAACTGTCGGCGCGATGATCTCGACGAGTTGCTCGGACGGTAGCGACGCCAACGGCTCGAACCCGAGGATGTAGCGCACGAGCATCACGCCCGTCATCTGGGTTGCCACCAACTCGGCGCGCAACCTGCCTGTACCTTCGGGACGGTCGATTCTGTCCAGTAATGGTTCGAGCGCGACCTCGAGCAGGAACGTCCGGATCAACCCACTGTCGCCGCCCGCGATCTGCGCGCGGAACATCGCGACTGCCGCGTCCCGGTGCGGGGACTCCCACACTCCGATGAGTGCGGAGGCGAGTGCACGACCGAGTTCCTCGACTGGCGTCTCGTATACCGGCGCGAGAACATCTCGAGGATCGACGGGCAGCGCGATGGATGCGGTGAACAGCTCCATCTTCGTGCCGAAGTAGTGGTGTACGAGCGCTGGATCCACACTTGCGCGTGCCGCCACTGCTCGCACGGTCGTCTTGTCGAACCCGTTGGAGGCGAACAGCTCCCGCGCCGAGACGAGTATCGACTCGCGGGCACCCGAGTTACCGGGGCGCCGGCCCGGACGGCGGCCGCCAGGCGATTCGGTGGTCACTCCGTCCGCCGACGCAGTGTCGCAGCGCCGAATGCCAGGGCTGCCGCAGCGAAAGCAGCGACAACGATGAGGTCACGCACCATGACGGCGGTGGTCCCTGGAAACTGGGTGATCTCCTGCAGCGCTTCCACTGCATAGCTGAGCGGGAGCACATTGCTGATCCAGCGCAGCCAGTCCGGAAGCTGATCGCGCGGGACGAGCAGACCGCACAGCAGGAACTGCGGGATCACGAGCACGGGCATGAACTGCACCGCTTGAAATTCGGTGCGCGCGAAGGCGCTACACAGCAATCCCAGCGACACACCGAGTACCGCGACCAGCACTGCCGTCACGAGCACCCATGCCACCGACCCTGCGCTGGTGACGCCGAGCAGCCAGAACGCCACGGCGCATGCAAGCCCGGCCTGGAGTGCCGCTGCGAGGGAGAACGCGCTGCCGTATCCGGCAAGCAGGTCGAGTTTCGTCAACGGTGTGGTGAGAAGCCGCTCGAGTGTGCCCGAGCTTCGCTCTCGTTGCATCGCAATGGACGTGACCAGGAACATCACGACGAACGGGAGGATCCCGAGCATGGTCACGGCGATCTGATCGAACAGCGAGAAGCCGCCCGGCCCGACGGGTGCGTTCTGGTACATGAAGTACAACAGGATCATCAGCAGACTCGGCACGAACACGATCATGGCCACCGTGCGATGGTCGGATCGGAGCTGCCGAAGAATGCGGGTGGTGGTGGCGGCGTAGATGACGGCGCTCATGATCATGCTCCCGACGAGGTTCGGATCAGATGGAGGAAGGCGTTCTCGAGGCCCGACTCCCCCGTCCGATCACGCAATTCTCCAGGGGTGAGCTGCGCGATCAACCGCCCCTCCCGGAGCAGGACGAGTTCGTCGCAGTGGTCGGCTTCGTCCATGACGTGGCTCGAGACAAGGAGCGTGGTGCCACTTGCCGCCAGAGTTCGGAAGTGCTCCCACAGCTCAGCACGCAAGACTGGATCGAGCCCCACGGTGGGCTCGTCGAGTACGAGAAGCTCGGGGGCTCCGACGAGCGAACACGCGAGCGACAGGCGTCCGAGCTGACCGCCCGAGAGAGCGCTCGCAGCATTGCGTGCGTGGTCGGTGAGACCGACTGCGGCGATCGTGTCGGCCACGGCGGAGCCTCTCCGGCCGTAGAGCGCAGCGAAGTAGGAGACATTCTCGGTGACCGACAGATCGAGATACACGCTCGGCGCCTGGGTGACATACCCGACACGTCGGCGTAGGGCCGCGGACCCCGCAGGCCGCCCGAGCACCGTGACACTGCCGGATTCGACGATCTGAGTGCCGACTATCGAACGCATCAGGGTCGTCTTTCCGCAACCGGACGGTCCGAGCAACCCGGTGATCGAGCCGCGCGCGATCTTCACATTCACGTCTTCGAGTGCCCGGTGGGTGCCGCGCCGGACGTGCAGGTCACGGATGTCGATGGCGGGGGAGGGGGAAGTGTCATTCATGGTCCACTCAATTCACCGAGTGTTGAAATCATCGTGTGTCGCAGTGTGCGACTCACATCCGGCCGCGTCAAGGCCTGACCGCGCCTCCCCCGATCCGGCGATGTCACGCCGTATCATGAGTCGCATGCTTCGCACCCGTCACGCCCTCGCCGTCACCGCCGCCGCGTTGGTTCTCGCGGGGTGCACTGCCAACGGAGACCCCGCGCCCGAACCTGCCGTGTCCATCGAGACCGAGGTCGACGCACCGGATGCTCCGTCGACGATCCCCACCGACACGGCAGACAAGATCTCCCCTGCAGGCGACGGCGCGAAACTCACCGTCACCGATATCCGCACCGGCCGGCATGAAGGCTTCGACCGTGTCGTGTACGAAATGGGTGGGCAGGGCACTCCGGGCTGGCGTGTCGGCTACGTCGACCAGGCGGTGCAGGACGGCAGCGGTAACGAGATCCCCCTCGCGGGCAGCGCCGTGATTCAGGTTCTCATCGACGGTTCGGCGTATCCGTTCGACAGCGGTGTCGAACCGTATTCGGGTCCCAATCCGGTGCTCGGACCGTCGGGAGGATCCGTCGTCGAGGTCAACGGATCGGGTGTCTTCGAGGGCGTGACACAGTCGTTCATCGGGGTGGCCGCCGCAGACACCCCGTTCTCGGTCACCGCCCTCACCGAACCCACCCGCCTGGTGATCGACGTAGCGAACTGAGCTTCACGGAGGTCCCCGACGAGGAGCTCGGGTCCATCGCCGCGAAATGGCCTCCGCGGTCGCATTCGGGTCCAGCGGACGACGTTGTTCTGCTTCTCCCGCGATTCTGTGCAGGATCCTCTGTCAGGACGTGCGCATACGCTTGACCTCGAGCGCGCTCGAGGTTCTAACGTCGAGCGCGACCCGAGGAGGATTCACTCATGAGCATGGAAGTCACGGCGTGGAACGCGATGTACAACGCGATGCATGCCGAGAGCGATCGGCGCCCGTTCTCGCGCGCCACGATGCGCAGAATCGGCGCGTTCGCGCGACCACACCGACGCAACATCTCTGCGTACCTGATTCTGAGTGTGCTCATCGCGGCACTGGGTGTCGCGACACCGGTTCTCGCGGGACGCGTGGTCGACGCGATCGTCGACAATGCCGCATTGTCGGTGATCGTATGGCTGGCGATCGTCATCGCGGCGATCGCGCTGGTCGAGGCCGGATTGGGTATCGCGAATCGTTGGCTGTCGTCCAGCATCGGTGAAGATCTGATTCTCGACCTGCGCACAACGGTCTTCGATCATGTGCAACGCATGCCTATCGCGTTCTTCACCCGCACTCGCACCGGCGCGCTCGTGTCGCGGCTGAACAACGACGTGATCGGCGCGCAGCGTGCATTCAGCGACACGCTGTCCGGTGTGGCGGGAAACATCGTCACACTGGTGATCACCCTTGTCGTCATGTTCGGCATCTCGTGGCAGATCACCCTGCTCGCACTACTGTTGCTGCCGATCTTCATCATTCCCGCACGCACGATGGGGGCGCGGCTCGCGCAACTGAGCCGCGAAGCGGCCAACCACAACTCGGTGATGAACACACAGATGACCGAGCGGTTCTCGGCGCCGGGCGCCACGCTGGTCAAGCTGTTCGGACGTCCCGCCCACGAATCATCCGAGTTCGCGGTGCGCGCCCGACGGGTACGCAACATCGGGGTTCGCACCGCGATGCTCCAGACCGTGTTCGTGACCGCCCTGACTCTCGTCTCCGCTCTCGCGCTCGCTTTGGTCTACGGGCTCGGCGGTTTCTACGCGCTACGCGGGCAGCTCGATCCGGGTTCGGTCGTGGCAATGGCCATGTTGCTCACTCGCCTGTATGCCCCGCTGACCGCACTGGCGAGCGCGCGAATGGACGTGATGAGTGCACTGGTGAGCTTCGAGCGCGTCTTCGAAATCCTGGACCTGACCCCTCTGATCCGCGAGATCCCCGACGCGAAGCCGGTTCCGGACGGCCCTGTCTCAGTGGAGTTGCGCGACGTCGGGTTCGCCTATCCCTCGGCCGACAAGGTGTCACTCGCGTCGCTCGAAGAGGTCGCGGTGCTCGACTCGCGCGGCGGTGAGACGGTGTTGCACGACGTGTCGTTCCGCGTCGAGCCGGGCGAGATGGTCGCGCTCGTCGGATCCTCCGGGGCGGGGAAATCCACCATCGCGCAATTGATTCCGAGGTTGTACGACATCGATTCGGGGGCTGTGCTGCTCAGCGACACAGACGTGCGCACGTTGACGGCGGATTCTCTCCGGGACACGGTCGGCCTCGTCACCCAGGACGGCCACCTGTTCCACGACACGGTACGCGGGAATCTGCTGCTGGCCCGCCCCGAGGCCACAGAAGAGCAGGTGTGGGACGTTCTGCGCCGCGCGCGGCTCGACGAACTGATCCGAAGCCTGCCGAATGGTCTCGACACGGTCGTGGGGGAACGCGGCTACCGCCTCTCCGGTGGTGAACGTCAGCGACTGACCATTGCCCGTCTGCTGCTGGCTAGGCCGCGTGTGGTGATCCTGGACGAGGCGACCGCGCATCTGGATTCGACGTCCGAAGCTGCTGTGCAGGAAGCACTCACCGAGGCACTCGCGGGTCGTACATCGGTCGTGATCGCTCATCGCTTGTCGACGATCCGGGCGGCCGATGAGATTCTCGTGGTCGAGGCGGGCCGCATCGTCGAACGCGGTAGGCACCAGGAGTTGCTCGCCGCCGGGGGACGCTACGCCGAACTGTATCGAACCCAGTTCGCAGATTCCGGACCGAAGGTGTCCGCGAATGCGCCGATACTTCACCCATGACGACACAGACCGAACGAGAAGCCGAACTGCTGCTGACAATCCTCGGAAACCAGTTCGCCGGACTTCGTGGATCGTTGTCCGGGCTGACCGCCGACCAGGCACGCGACATCCCGAGTGCATCGAAGATGAGCCTGGCATCGTTGCTGAATCATCTGATCGACGGACTCGAGGCCACCATCGACCGGATCTCCGGTGAGCAGAACCGCACCACCGATCCGGTCGAAGCGTGGATGGCCGGATGGAAGGTCGACGACGACGAATCCGTCGCCGGCCAGGTGGCCCGCCTCGACGCCACCGCCGACCGTTTCGCCGAAAGGCTGCGCGCGGAGTCCGACCTCGACCGCATCGTCGCGATTCCGGCGGGGGCTGCGGTCTGGCTCGATCAGGGCGTGCCGTTCACCGTGCGATTCCTGGTGCTACATCAGATCGAAGAGTGGGCCAGGCACGCAGGTCATGCCGACATCATTCGGGAATCGATCGACGGCGCCACCGCCGATGTGCTGGCGGAGGCGCCGTGATCGATTCTCTGTGAGCGACTTTCAGTCGCGGAAGCCTCCACGGCCACCGCGATCGCTGCGGTGGGTGAAGTCGCCGCTGCCGTAGTCCTTACGGCCACCGCGGCGATCGCCCCCGCGGTCTCCGCGGTCGCTTCCACGTCGGTCTCCGCCGCGACGATCACCACCGCGATATGCCCCGGGCCGTCCGCCCGGCGCACCGGTGTCGCGCTGAAGCTGGATCAGCACACCGGAGATCCGTGTGGCGCGCAGCGCCTCGAGGGCCTGCTGCGGCAGGTCTTTGGGAAGCTCGACAAGGCTGTGGTCGGCGCGGATGCTGATGTGCCCGAAGTCGCCGCGGCGCAGGCCACCTTCGTTGGCGATCGCACCGACGATCGCGCCCGGCTGCACTCGGTGCCGCTTACCCACTGCGATGCGGTAGGTCGCCATCTCCTGACCGTCGCGACCGACCTTGGGGCCGTCGTCGAAACGACGGGGCGGACGCTCGCGGGGCTCCCGCTCACGACGAGCCGGGGCGATGGGCTCCGGCTGTTCTTCCATGAGGAACGAATCGCCGTCGCGGGACAACACAGCGAGCGCGGCCGCGATGTCGGCCAGCGGAACATCGTGTTCGCGCTCGTAGTCCTCGATGAACGTGCGGAAGAGCTGTAGGTGCTCGGACGTCAACGCCTCGGTGATCGAGTCGTTGAACTTGGCCACACGCTGTGCATTGACGTCATCGACGCTGGGCAGCTGGATTTCGGTGACCGGCTGGCGGGTGGCCCGCTCGATCGACTTGAGCAGGTGCCGCTCACGCGGCGCGACGAACAGCAACGCGTCGCCGCTTCGCCCTGCACGACCGGTGCGTCCGATGCGGTGAACATACGACTCGGTGTCGTGGGGAATGTCGTAGTTGACGACGTGGCTGATGCGTTCGACGTCGAGGCCACGGGCCGCGACATCGGTCGCGACCAGGATGTCGAGCGCACCGCTCTTGAGCTGACCGATCGTCCGCTCACGCTGCGCCTGCACGATGTCGCCGTTGATGGCCGCGGCGGAGAAGCCCCGGGCGCGGAGTCGCTCGGCGAGGTCTTCGGTGGCCTGCTTCGTCCGGACGAAGATGATCATCGCTTCGAACGACTCGACCTCGAGGATCCGCGTCAACGCATCGAGCTTGCGCTGATGCGACACGAGCACCCAGCGCTGGGTGGTGTTCGAGGAGGTCGTGGTCTTCGACTTGACCGTGATCTCCTGCGGATCGTTCAGATACTGCTTCGACAGCCGGCGGATCGCGCCGGGCATCGTCGCCGAGAACAACGCGACCTGCTTGGTCTCGGGGGTGTCGGCGAGAATCCGCTCGACGTCCTCTTGGAAGCCCATCGTGAGCATCTCGTCGGCCTCGTCGAGAACGAGGAACTCGAGTTCCGAGATGTCGAGGGTGCCCTTGGTGAGGTGATCGATCACACGACCGGGGGTACCGACGATGACCTGCGCACCACGACGCAGCCCGGAGAGCTGGACACCGTAGGCCTGGCCGCCGTAGATGGGCAGCACGTGCAAGCCCGGGATATGGGACGAATACTTCCCGAAAGCCTCTGCGACCTGCAGCGCGAGTTCACGGGTCGGCGCGAGCACGAGCGCCTGGGGCCGCTTCTTCGACGTGTCGATCCGGGAGAGGATGGGCACTGCGAACGCGGCGGTCTTACCGGTGCCGGTCTGAGCGAGACCGACGACGTCCCGACCCTCCAGCAGTGGTGGGATGGTTGCCGCCTGAATGGGCGACGGGGACTCATAACCCACGTCCGAAAGGGCCTTCAGCACACGGTCGTCGATGTCGAGATCGGCAAACGTGAGGGATGCGGTCTCCTGGTCGGGGGCGTTTTCGATTTCACTCATTTGACCAGCAGTTTATCGGATGGCACGCCGTTTCCGTGCCACACCCACGCAAGAGTGTGCCGAAACACGCCCCGAGCAGGCGTGTGTCGGCACTCATGAGGACCCTCGATCCCGGACTCTACCCGCTGGTAGAGCGGCGGAGCATGCTCACCGTTCCCACCGGGAGAGTCGGCACCGGACCGAACGGGAGAGTCGACACCGGGCGGGGTTCATACTGGGGTGGTGCGGCGGTACTCCTCACGTGTGGAAGCCGGCCGGCGGCTCGCCCGCTCGGTCGAGCACCTCCGTGGAGCAGACATCGTCGTGCTCGCGCTCCCCCGCGGCGGTCTGCCCGTGGCCCGTGAAGTCGCCCGCACTCTCGGCGCTCCCCTCGACGTGCTCGTCGTCCGCAAGCTCGGGGTGCCCTGGCAACCCGAACTTGCCATGGGGGCAATCGCCGAGGGTGGCATCCGGGTCCTCAACGATGAGGTTGTTCGGCTCACCCGGATCGGCACCGAGTCCATCGAAGCCGTGCAGGAGCGCGAGCAGATCGAATTGGAACGTCGTGGTGCACTGCTGCGTTCCGGTCGCGAACGTGTCGCGCTGGACGGGCGCACCGCCGTCATCGTCGACGACGGCATGGCGACCGGCGCAACCGCGGTGGTCGCATGCATGGCCGCACGCGCCGCCGGTGCCGTACGGGTGGTGCTCGCCGTTCCGATTGCCTCACCGGAAGCCGTGCGCCGGGTAGGCCGGGACGCGGACGAGGTGATCTGCCCATGGACCCCGAAGGACCACGACTCCGTGGGTGCGGCCTACTCCGACTTCCATCAGTTGAGCGACGACGAAGCCGCCGGAGTCCTGCGCGACAACACGTGAACGGCGCGAACCTGAAGTCGACGTCAAGCTACCTGCGGGTAGCTTTCGTGTCGCAGATCACGCACAATGAACCCTGAAACTTCTCAAAACCGGCAGTACGGATGGTGCAGAAGCGGACATTCTGTGATGCAATGCACACCGCAAGTTCAAAAAGATGGAGGGGTCACAGATGGGTGAGATTGCCGTTCCGCAGTCGTTCGCGATTCCGGACGACGTGTCGATGGCAGATTCGGTGTTCCGGCACGAGAAGGAGTCACCCGACTTCGTGCCGTTCGAGCGCCTCATCGACGGCAAGTGGGTTCCGGTCACGGCAGTCCAGTTCGCCGCGGAGGTCCGGGCCGTGGCAAAGGGCCTGATGGCGTCCGGAGTCGAATTGGGCGACCGCGTCGCGATCCTCTCGAGCACCCGCTACGAATGGGTTCTGCTGGACTACGCGATCTGGACCGCAGGCGGTGCCACTGTCGCGATCTACGAGACCTCCGCAGCCGACCAGTCGAAGTGGATCCTCGAAGACTCGGGAACATCCCTGCTCGTCGTCGAGAACACCGAGCAGGCCGACGTCGTTCGCGAGGTCGCCGAGGCTGCCCCGACCGTGCGCGAGCTCCTGCAGATCGATCCGGTCTCGGGTTCGAAGGGCGCAATCGAGGAACTCACCGCGCGCGGCGCTGCACTCACCGACGAGCAGGTGGACGAACGTCGCAAGCAGGTGAACGCGGAATCCGCCGCCACCCTCATCTACACCTCGGGCACGACCGGCAAGCCGAAGGGCGTGCAGCTCAAGCATCGTCACTTCTTCGCCGAGTCGACCGCCGCACAACTCGGACTGCCCGATTCGATGGTGGCCGGACAGCGCACGCTGCTGTTCCTGCCCCTCGCCCACGTGTTCGCCAGGTTGATCTCCTTCGCATCGTTCGACCACAAGGTCACGGTGGGTCACACCTCGGATCTGACGACACTGCTCGACCAGTTCGCCGCGTTCAAGCCGAACTTCATCCTCTCCGTTCCGCGCGTGTTCGAGAAGGTCTACAACTCCGCGAAGCAGAAGGCCTACGACGGCGGCAAGGGCAAGATCTTCGACAAGGCTGCCGAGACCGCGATCGAGTACAGCACGGCACTCGAATCGGGTGGCCCCGGCCTCGTGCTCAAGGCCAAGCACGCGGTGTTCGACAAGCTCGTCTACGGGAAGCTGCGCGATGCACTCGGCGGCAACGCGACCCGCGCCGTGTCGGGCGGCGCCGCTCTCGGCGCGCGCCTCGGGCACTTCTTCCGCGGCATCGGCGTCACGGTGTTCGAAGGCTACGGCCTCACCGAGACCACGGGCGGCATCATCATGAACACCCCGGAACATCAGAAGGTCGGCACGGTGGGACGGCCCCTCAATGGGCATTCCGCGAAGATCGCCGAGGACGGCGAACTGCTCCTCAAGGGACCCGTGGTCTTCGACGGCTACTGGCAGAACGACGCGGCCACCGCCGACTCGATCCGTGACGGCTGGTTCCACACCGGCGATATCGGCACGATCGATGCCGAGGGATTCATCTCGATCACCGGACGCAAGAAGGAACTGCTCGTCACAGCAGGCGGCAAGAACGTCGCACCCGCGATCCTCGAGGATTCCCTGCGTGCGCATCCGCTGATCAGCCAGGTTCTCGTCGTCGGTGATTCGAAGCCGTTCATCGGCGCACTCATCACCATCGACTCGGAGACCCTCCCGGGCTGGCTCGAACGCCACAACCTGCCTGCGGGCACCGCGATCGCAGACCTGATCAAGAACCCCGACCTGATCGCCGAGATCGACTCGGCCGTGGCGGCCACGAACGCCAAGGTGTCGAAGGCCGAGGCGATCAAGAAGTACCGCATCCTCGAGACCGACTTCACGATCGAGACCGGCGAGCTGACCCCGACACTCAAGCTCAAGCGCAACATCATCCACGACAAGCACGGTTCGGCAATCGAGGCGATCTACGCCTGATCCGCCGGCCCGACCGGGCACTGCACGAACGAGGGTGCCGTCCACTCGCCTGGCCGAGATGGACGGCACCCTCGTTCGTCCGCAGGAAGCGTTCAGGGCTGCGCGGTGACGTCGAGGACGAACTCTGCGATGTCACGGGTGACGGCACGATGGACCGGTTCGTGAAGCAGATCGTGCCCCGCGTCGGGATACTCGTCGAACTGCAGATTCGGGACCTCCATGGCCCATGCCCGCACCGGTTCTACGGGGGCGAGCCGGTCGTCGAGGCCGTGCACGGCGAGGACGGGCAGACCAGATCGGACGAGTGCCCGAGCGAACTCCGGTCGTGTCGCCGAGCGCGGAGTCCCACACAGGACCGCGGCCCGGAAGCGGACGGCGTCGGTGCGCAGCAACGCGAGCGCAGACGCCGCACCGAGCGAATGTCCCATCAGCACAAGCGGGATCCCGGCGTTCTCCGCGATCACCGTCAATTCGGACAGATCGGCCGCGTGGGACTCGACGGACCCGGGCGCATCGAGTTCGCCCTCGGACAATCCGTGCCCGGCCAGGTCGATGCCCCACAGTGCGATACCGCGGGCACCGAGCCCCGCCGCGAAACGGTGGTAATCGGCGGTGTGCTGCCGGAATCCGTGTGCAAAGACGACGCCCACCGACGCATCGTCGATATTCCAGGTGCGGTAGTGGATGCGGCCTGCGGCCCCGTCGAAGAACGGCATGGGTGCATTATCCGCTCACCACCGCCGATCGTTCACCAGCAGTGTCCCTCGCCCCGGTAGGTGGGAACGGCAGTGCGGGCACCGGCCTCGACGACGTGGATCTGCGCGAATCTCTCGCACAGCTCTCCTGCCTTCGCATGCCTGAACCACACCCGCCCTCCGATCGGGACATCCGCTGCGGAGCGGCCATGCACCGGGGTCTGCACTTCACCTGCACCCTCGTTGCGTAGAAGCTTCAGGCCTGCGGGCCGGATCGGCCGGGGAACACGGCTGGCGCCCGGTGGTCCCGATGCGATGTACCCGCCGCCGAACAGGGTGGTGATCGACGGTGCGGGCTTGCGGACAGCCGACAATGCGAAGAACAACGAAGGATTCGGTGTGAAAGCGTCGTAGGTGTCGAACAGTGTCGGTACATACAGGCCCGACCCGGCGGTGACCTCGGTGACCACCGGGTCGGCCGAGCTCACCTCGATCGACCCGGTGCCGCCGCTGTTGACGATCTCGAGGTCCCCGGAGACGGCACAGACCGCCTCGACCACCTCGCCTCGCCGTGTGGCGAGTTCCTTCGCCGACATCTTCTTGACCATCCGGACGGGCAGCGACGAATCGGGCAGTCCTGCGATCTGCGCCTCGTAGAACATGACTCCGACGACGTCGAAATTGCCTGCCACCGCGATCCGCGCGAGTTCCGAGGCCTGATCGGGGGTGCGCAACGGTGACCGCCGCACCCCGAGGTGTACCGGGCCGACACGCAGCGAGGCATCCACATCGAGACACACTCGAGGTCGGACCGCTCCGGTACCCATGGAATTTCGGATCAGATCCAACTGGGCGGGAGCATCGATCATGAGCACCACGGATCCGAGCGCGACGGGATTCGCCGCGAGTTCCGCGAGCGCCGCCCGGTCGACGGTCGGATATCCGAGCAGGATGTCGCGGGCACCGCATTCGACGAGCCACAGCGCTTCGCGCAACGAGTACGCCATGATCCCGCGGAATCCGCCCTGCGCTGTGAGTCCGGCGCCGAGCACTTCCTCGAGCACAGCCCGGCAACGCACCGACTTGCTCGCGACCCGTACAGGCGTGCCCGACGCGCGACGGACGAGATCGGCTGCGTTGTGTCGCAATGTTGTCAGGTCCAGTGCCGCGAACGGTGGATCCAGATCCGATGTCGCCGCATCGAGGCGGTCGAGAACAGCGGTGTTGCCGGGTACGACAGTCCTGCCGGGTACAGCGGTACTCAATGGTTGTCCCATCGGTGTGGAGGTGTGTGTCATGACCTGTCGACGGCGCGGGCCGCGATGATCGCCGCTATATCGTCGAGTTCGCTGACGATCGAATCACTTTCCCGGTCGACGAGCCAGCGCAGCGTGAGCCCGTCGATCAGTGCGAGCGCGGTACGCGCCACCGATTCGATCGGCTCCGTCCACATCGTCCCGGTCTGTTCGGCACATGCTGCCAGGAACGCGTGCGCCTGCTCGTCCATGATGCGGTATTGCTGCATGGCGATGTCGCCCCCGAGGGCGTCCGCACTGCGGTGACGAAGGGAGTAGGTGGTGATCTCGTAGGTGAGAAGTTGACGGCCCGCGGTCGCCTCGATCGACGGCCACATGGCACTGAGCCCATTGAACAGCAGTTCCCGCAGACCACGAACACCCTCCGGTGCCGGTCCGTCGTCGGGGATGTCGAACGCGGTGCGCATGGTGTCGGCAAGTTGCTGAATCAGACTCTCGGCCATCGCGACGACGAGGGCTTCCTTGCTGTCGAAACAGTAGTGCACCACCCCCAGCGACACCCCGGCATTCTCCGCAACCGCCCTGACAGTGACCGCGCCGACGCCACCCCCTTCGGCGAGTTCCAGTGCAGATTCGACGAGTTGGGTTCGACGCTCGTCCGCGGGCAACCGGTTCGACATGTCCCGATGGTAGTTCGGGACACGCGTCCAAGTGGGCTATTGACCTGAACGCGTGTCCAGGTCGATCATGTGGAGATGGCGACCTGGCACAACTGGGCACGGACCGAGCACGCGAGCCCGCAACAATTCGACACACCGGGCAGCACGACCGAACTCGCAGCGGTGATCGTGCGCGCCGCCGAACAGAACCGACGGGTCAAAGCCGTCGGCGCCGGCCATTCGTTCACCGGTGTCGCGGTCACCGACGGCACTCTGGTCTCACTCGACCGGATGACCGGGATCGAGGCAGTCTCACCCACCGACACCGGCGCGCTCGTGAGCGTACGGGCCGGGACGCGCCTGCACGAGCTGAGTGAAGAACTGTGGTCACTCGGTCTCGCGTTGCCCAATCTCGGCGACATCGACGTCCAATCCGTCGCCGGAGCGATCTCCACCGGAACGCATGGAACGGGCACGAATTTCACCGGCCTCTCCGCGCAGGTTCGGGCGCTGACCACCGTGCTCGCCGATGGATCGATCGTCGAGTGTTCGCCCGAGCACAACCCCGACCTGTTCGAGGTGTCCCGGCTCGGGATCGGGGCCTTCGGCATTCTCTCCAACGTGACATTCGAGTGCGTCTCCGCGTTCCGCCTGCGTGCCCATGAGACGCCCTCCTCGCTGAGTGAGACGCTCGACAGCCTCGACGACCGGCTTCGCGCCGACCATTTCGAGTTCTACTGGTTCCCTCACACCGATGGCGTGCTCACCAAAACCAACACGCGGCTGCCCGGAGCCACGCCCGTCGACCCCGTCGGTCGGATACGAGGATTCGTCGACGACGAGATCCTCTCCAACGGCGTGTTCAACGCCTTCCAGCACCTGGGAACCCGGGCACCCTCGTTGATCCCCCGACTCAATTCCGTGTCGGCGCGCGCGCTGTCGGAGCGCACCTACACCGATCGCAGCCACCGGGTGTTCGCGTCGAATCGGCGTGTGCGGTTCAAGGAGATGGAGTACGCGATACCGGTCGAGGCGCTACCCGCGGTCCTGGAGGACATCGCCACCTGGCTGAGCCGCACCGAGCTGCGGATCGGGTTTCCGATCGAGGTGCGTTTCGCTGCCGCGGACGACGTCTGGTTGTCCACCGCCCATCGGCGCGCCACCGCCTATGTCGCGGTGCACCAGTTCCATCGAGGCGAGCATCGCGAGTACTTCTCGGCAGTCGAGGCCATCGCACGATCCGTCGGCGGACGCCCTCACTGGGGCAAGCTGCACAGCCTCACCGCCGCCGAACTGAGCGAGGCATATCCCCGATTCGACGACGTCCTCGCAGTGCGCGACCGCGTCGATCCGCAGCGCATGTTCGACAACGCCTGTCTACGACGTGTACTCGGTGCGTAGTACCGGATCGGAATCAGAGGAATGCTGCGCGCATCGAGTTGCGCGCCAGGACCGCTCTTTCCTCGTCCGTCAAGCCCAGGTGCTCTCGCAGAGCGGTGAATGCGTCGTCCACATACCCGCCGAAGTAGGCCGGATCGTCGGAGTTCACGCTCACCGACAATCCCGCTTCGAGCATGCGGCGCAGCGGATGATCGGCCAGCGTATCGACCACTCGCAACCGGACGTTCGACAACGGACACACCGTCAACGGGATCTGCTCTTCCACAAGACGTGCGACGAGATCGGGATCCTCGAGTGACCGGATGCCGTGGTCGATGCGCTCGGCGCCGAGGAGATCCAGTGCCTGCCGGACGTACTCCGGCGGTCCCTCCTCGCCGGCATGCGCAGTGATGCGCAGTCCTTCCGCGCGAGCACGGGCGAACACGTCCTCGAACAGTGACGGCGGATACCCGACCTCCGCCGAGTCGAGTCCGAGGGCGATGATCGGGGCCTGCATCTTCATCAGGTCTGTGAAGGTGTCGTTCGCCTCGGCCACCGGGCGATCGCGCACAATCGACGCGATCATCGCCGCGTCGAGCCCGTACTCGCGCTGCGCACCGGCAGCGGCGTCGGCGAGACCGTCGACGACCTCGCGCAACTCCACTCCACGTGCGGTGTGGGCCTGCGGATCGAAGAAGAACTCGACCCGCGTGACACCCGCCCGCGCCGCCCTCGCGAAGTAAGCGCGAGCGAGATCGGCGAAATCCTCTGCGGTGCGCAGGACTTCCATGTTGGCGTAGTAGAGGTCGAGGAACGACACGAGGTCGCCGAACTCGTATCGCCCGCGCAGATCATCGAGGTCCCGGTACGGAAGCTCGATCCGATTGCGTTCCGCGAGAGCGAAGATCAGCTCAGGTTCGAGGGTTCCCTCGATGTGCACGTGCAGTTCCGCCAAGCCGTGCTCGTGCAGGACCGCGCCTTCCTCGACCAATGCCCCATCGCCTTTCCAAGCGGGTGTGTGCCTCTCCGTGAAGGCAATGCACCCTCATACGGCTCCGAGAAATGATACCTGACCTGCGGAAGCGCTCCAGGTCACAAGTACTGCGGCCCAAGGTCGTACGTCACGACACCAGTACCGCGACAGGGTTGACGAAGCCTGCAGCGTCGATGGACACCTGGTCGCCGGTGCGAAACCAGCCGTCGTCGAACATCTCGGCAGTTGCTGCCGGGTTGTTCCAGTAGCCGCGGGCGACGCTCGGTCCGCGGCACAGCAGTTCTCCCCTCCCCTGCTCGGCCTCGGGGCCGAGCAACGCGACCTCGATTCCACCGAAGGGCACACCGACACTGCGCGGATGTCCGCGGCGATGCTCCGATGGAAGCAGCAGACCGATTCCTCCGGTCTCCGCGACACCCCACCCACGAATGCAACGTGAAGCCGGGAACGAGGCGCGAAGGTGTCGCCACGGCACGCGGGTCCCTCGCGCGCCCGCCGCGACGGCGGTCCCACCGAACGCGAGGGTCGGGAGCAACTGCACGCTGCATCCCACCGCGGTGGACAGCGGCGCGGTGATCACGGTGCGTCCGGGCTCGTCCGCCAGGTCCATGGCATGTCCGACGGCCTCGATCGTTGAAAGAACGTTCCTGTTGGTCAGTTCCACGCCGCGCAGGTCACCGCCACAGCCTCGGACGTAGTAGAGCAGTGCGAGCTCGTCGGGCGAGGCACCGCCGTCGAGGAACGGAACTCCCTCGGGAAGGGGACCGTCCAGGATGAGCACCGCTCCGCTGTCGAATGCCATCCAGTCGATCTCGGTGTCGCTGCACGTGGGATCCGGTAGGACCGGCACACCACCGGCGAGTACGACCCCGAGGAATGCGCGGAGCCACTCGAAGCCGTTCGGATGATGCACCAGAACTCGGTCGGCGGGACCGACGCCCTGATCGAGGAGCCCTCCCGCCACCTTCGCCGCTTCGGTCCACAAGTCGCGGTAGGTGATCGTGTGGCCGTCCGCGTCCACCACAGCGACACGTTGCGAATACCGCAATGCACTGCGATCGAGCATTTCGGCAAGGCACGGTTCGAGATCGTCGTAGTGCAGAATCCCTCCGCAACGGTGCATCGCGCGCTCACTCTGCAGCCAGTCCGCCCGCGTGGATATTCCGACGACTGCCAGCGACATTGCCACCTCCCAACACCGTCCGTGCTTGCACTATATGGCGTGGGTCACATTCTGGCCGGAGAACTGGGTTCCTCGATACCCCGGATCTCGACCCGCGGGGGACGTGCGAAACACGCCGAAGCGAGGAAACCCAGCGTCAATGCCGCCGCGGGAAGCCACATCGAGTGCGCCATCGACACCGCGTACGCCTCACGTATCGAGCCGGGCAGTTCGTCGATGCTGTCCCGCTGCAACAACCCGCTTCCCAGACCGCGCCTGGACAACGACGCAGCCATCACCGCTGCCATCGCCGCGCTGCCGAGGACCGCACCCAACTGCCGGGTGGCGTTGTAGACGCCGGAACCCGCGCCCGCCAGCCGGGGATCGAGGTTGCGGGTGGCTGTGGTCGACAGCGTCGACCAGACGCCCGCCGATGCGAAACCGGTCAGTCCGATCGGCATCAGCAACTGCCACAGGTGCGCGTCCGGAGTCATTGCCAGCGAGAGCCACACGAACGCAACGGCCAGCAGCGCGAAACCGGGGCCCGCGACATACCGCGGGTGTACCCGATCGACGAGGCGTCCGACGAAAGGTGCGAACGCACCGCTCAACACCGCCATCGGAATCATGAGCAGCGCCGACTCGGTGGGATCGAGCCCACGGACATCCTGCGCATAGAACATCAGCGGAAGCATGAAGGCAGTGATCGCGAAGCCGATCGACGCAATCCCGATGTTGGCAAGTGCAAAGTTCCGATCGCGGAACAGCGTCAGCGGCACGAGCGGTTCGTCCCGCCCCAGCGACTGATACCACACGAAGATCACCAGAAATACGACGCCGATGCCGACACTCGTCCACACATTCGACGACCACGGGCTCTCGCCTGCCCCCTGAAGTCCGAACACCAGGAAGAACATCCCGACGCCACTGAGCACCACCCCCGGCACATCGAATCGGTGGGCCTGAGTCGGGAGGGCGGGCACGAATCGGAGAGCCAGCACGAAACCTGCCAGTCCGATCGGAATGTTGACGAAGAAGATCCATTCCCAGCCGAACCCGTCGACGAGCACCCCACCCGCGAGCGGCCCGACGAGCGTTGCGACCCCGCCGATCGCACCCCAGATGCCCATCGCCATGCCTCGCCGGTCCGACGGAAAAACACGGGTGATCACCGCCATGGTCTGCGGAGACATCAGCGCCGCCCCGAACCCCTGCAGCACACGCGCCGCGATGAGCGTCTCGATCGAAGACGACATCCCGCACCACAGCGACGCGAAGGTGAATACCACCAGACCCGACAAATAGATTCGGCGCTGCCCGAACCGATCGCCGAGACGGCCGGTGATCATCAGCGGCACCGCAAACGCGAGCAGATAGGCGCTGGTGACCCACACAACGCTCTCGAGGTCGGCTTCCAAGGCTCGCATGATCGCCGGGTTCGCCACCGACACGATCGTGCTGTCGACCAGAATCATGAAGAATCCCAGGCACAATGCGGTGAGTGCCGCCCAGTGAGCGTCGGGTACGGCGGGCTCGTCCCCTGATCTCACAGCACATCCTCTCCCCGGTCCGGGGATACGGTATCCGTGTGGATCACCATCTCTCGAGCATCGCGGCCCTCGCGTGGTGCCGCGAACTCGGACTCGCCGACGACGCCCTCTCCCCCGGTGTCCTCGTGACGAAAGTGGACGATACGGCCAATACGGTCCGAGTGCTCAGCATCGGCGACACTCTCGCGGTGGTGGGCCCCGAACCCGCCCTGTCCGCCGTCACCACCCTCGCTGCGCCCGCAGACGAGCGCGCCGTGCGCGCTGCAGCCGGAGGTTACGCGGCCCGCACCGAAGTACTCGGTCTGTGTCCGGAGTGGACAGATGCGATTCGCGTCGAGAATCCCTTGATCTCGCACGACCCGGCGGACCTCGCCGAACTGGTTCGACGCTGTCCGCCCGATGACAGCACCGAACTCGGCGCGGATGTACCCGATCGCGCATTCGTCCTGCTCGACGACGACCACCAGCCGCTCGCCGCCGCGAGCTACCGCGAATTTCAGTCGCTCCTTGCTGATGTGCGGGTCCTCACGACACCGGAGCATCGACGTCTCGGGCTCGGCGCCACGGTAGCGACGCTCTGCACGCACGACGCACTCGATGCGGGCCTCATCCCTCTGTGGCGAGCTCGCCGCGACAATTTTTCGGCACGTGGGCTCGCCGCGGTGTCGGGGTACGTCGAATGGGGCACCCTCATCACAGTGCATCTTTCGGCTCGGTAACCGGTTCGGACCCGACGACCTATTCGATTCCAGGGAGTGTCATGACCAGCAAGCCCACAGACAACACATCCTCGACGCAGGCCGGCTACGTCGAGCCGGGTGCCGAGTTCACCCGCGACACCAACTACATCTCGACACGGATCACCGCCGACGGCCGCGACGGATACCCGGTCGAAGCGGGCCGCTACCGTCTTGTTGCGGCACGTGCCTGTCCGTGGGCCAACCGCACGTTGATCGTGCGACGACTGCTCGGGCTGGAGGACGCGCTGTCGCTGGGGTTGTGCGGCCCGACCCACGACCAGCGCAGCTGGACCTTCGACCTCGATCCCGGCGGTGTCGACCCGGTACTGGGTATCGAACGCCTCCAGGACGCGTATTTCGCGCGGCAGCCCGACTACCCCCGAGGCATCACCGTGCCCGCCATCGTCGACGTACCGACCGGGAAGGTCGTGACGAACGACTACGCGCAGATCACACTGGACTTCTCGACCGAGTGGACCGCGTTCCACCGCGACGGTGCACCGGACCTGTACCCGGAATCGCTGCGGAGCGAGATCGACGAGGTCGCCGAACTTGTGTACCGCGATGTCAACAACGGCGTCTACCGGTGCGGATTCGCCGGTTCACAGGACAAGTACGACGCCGCGTTCGACCGGTTGTTCGCCCGGCTCGATTGGCTGGAGGAGCGGCTCACCGACCAGCGCTACCTGGTGGGCGACACGATCACCGAGGCCGACGTCCGCTTGTTCACAACTCTCGCGCGGTTCGATCCGGTCTATCACGGCCATTTCAAGTGCAACCGGAATCCGCTCACCGCGTTTCCTTCGCTGTGGGGCTACGCGCGCGACCTGTTCCAGACGCTCGGGTTCGGCGACACGACAGATTTCGTGCAGATCAAGCAGCACTATTACATCGTGCACACCGATATCAATCCCACACAGATCGTGCCGAAGGGGCCCGACCTGTCGGGCTGGCTGACGCCGCACGGCCGGGAAGCGCTCGGCGGCCGGCCGTTCGGCGACGGCACACCGCCTCCCCCGCCGCGTGCAGAGGAGACCGTGCCTTCCGATCACACTCCACTGTGATCCGTCAGTCGCCGAATCCGTGCCCTGCGTAGGTACCGATGCTCCAGTTCACACCCTGCGGGTCGCGGCACGAGAAACCGTGTGAACCGTAGTCCTCGTCGCGCAATTCCACGGTGATGGTCGCGGCGGAGGCGCGGACCTTGTCGTAGAGAGCGTCGGCGACGGCGTGGTCGGGCACGACGAGATACACCGATCCCGCGTCGGCGTGTTGGTCGAGGGGGGTGTCGCGGCCGGCGGAGCCGAGCATGACTCCGCCGCCGTACGGCCACGTCAACTCTGCGTGGTCCACGGTGCTGCCTTCCCCGTAGCAGGCGGATTCGGTGAAACCGAGGATGTCGACGAGGAAGCCGATCGCGGCTCTCGCGTCGGTGTACGCCAGACACGGCCATACGTTCGGGGCGTGGGTTCCGGTATCGGTGCGATATGGGTCTGCTGCTGTATTGGTCATGGGACAGAGTCTTCTCCGGGAGGGACGTCGGAGTCTTGGACGAATGGGAACACCTCGTCCTGCCTCCAGCGCGACGGCGGGACACCCGCGAACTCACGCCATTCGCGGGCGAGGTGGGCCTGGTCGTAGAACCCGCAGCGAACTGCCACATCCGGCAGACGCACTTCGGGCCTGCGCAACATCGCCTTCGATCGGTCGAATCTGGCGATACGCGCGGATTCTTTCGGCGTGACACCCAGTTCCGCTGTGAAGCGCGCAGTGAGATAGCGGCGGCTCCATCCGACTTCGTCGGCCACCTCTCGTACCGCGGCGCCGGGGTGGGTGACGAGCTGGTGCCAGGCGTGCGCCACACGCGCATCCATCTCCGCGGCACCGTCGGCACCGGCCAGTCGTCGGGTGAGGATGCGGTCGAGGATCGCGAAGCGTTCCGGCCACCGGGGTGTCGCGGCGATCCGCTCGTGCAGTTCCCGCGCGTCGGGACCCAGCAGATCCTCGAGGTCGACCACCCACGCACCGAGTGCCGATGTCGGAACCCCGAGCAGGGCGCGGGCTCCTGCGGGCGTCAGCGCGAGCTGGATCCCGTGCTGGTTGCCGTCATGCGCGATCGTCACCGCCGACGTGGCCAGACCGCTCGCCAATGCGGTGAACCGGCCCGGTGACTGGCCGGGCGCGGCTGCCCTGGTGATGTCGACGGGACGGTCGAGGCTGAGGACGACGGTGAGATCCAGCGACGACAAGCCCAGATGATGCGCAGGTGGAAATCCCGCCAGCCGATATCCTTCGTACCAACGCACGTAGGGTTGCAGCAACGGAGCAGGCCGCCGCCGGGCGCCCTCGGAAATGCCGACAACAGTTGACGACCGGGCCACGAACTCCAGGGTAGCCACCGACGGACACACGACAAGGATCAAGATGATTGGAAAGCGCGGCGCCGTCGACAAGAACGGCGAGTCCCCGGCGGGCGGCACGATCGAACGTGCGCTCATCACGCTGCTCGACAACGGCAGCCGGTTGCAAGGCCCCGCAGTGGCGAAGTACGTCGATTTGCTGCGTCGCGCGCATCCCGACGAGTCGCCCGCGCAGATCATTGCGCGGCTCGAGAAGCAGTTCCTCAACACCATCACGGGAAGTGGTGCCGCAGCGGGCGCGACCGCCGCCTTCCCCGGTATCGGCACGATCGCCGCCATCGGCGCGATCGGCGCAGAGTCGGTGTTCTTCCTCGAAGCCTCAGCGCTGCTCACCCTCGCAGTCGCGGCGGTGCACGGAATCGAACCCCACGACCACAACCAGCGCCGCGCGCTGGTGCTCGCGGTCGCCCTCGGTGATTCCGGCAAGGAGATCGTCGCGGCGGCCACCGGAACGTCGCTGAAGAACTGGCCGAAGGCACTGACGAGCCAGGTCGGCGGCAAACAACTCAAGTTGATGAACAACACTCTCGTGAAGAAATTCGTCCGCAAGTACGCGGCCAAGCGGGGAGCGCTTCTCCTCGGCAAACTCGTGCCCGCCGGTATCGGGGCTGCGATCGGTGGTGCAGGCAACCGGACGATCGGCAAGCGCACGATCATCAACGCCCGTGAGGCCTTCGGAGCACCTCCCGCGGCGTGGCCTGCCGAGCAGAGCGCGCTGCCGTCCCCGGCACCGCAGTCGGAAACCTGAGGTACTCGCGACCACACTCCCTGCACGTATGCTCGCGACGACACAATCGCGAGCGGTAACCGGGGGAACATTTCTGTGACAGCATCGTCGGCGAACACGCCGCACCGGCAACCTCACTTCATCGCCCAGGCGAGCGGGCCCCCTCCCGGGATCGTGGTGGACGGCCTGACCAAGACCTTCCGCAATGTCACCGCCGTGTCGAACCTGAGTTTCACCGTTCCCCGGGGGTCCATCACCGGATTTCTCGGCCCGAACGGCTCGGGCAAGACGACGACCCTGAGCATGCTGACGGGGCTGGTGAGGCCCACCGCCGGCGGAGCGTACATCGACGGTGTGCCGTTCGACCGGCTCGAACAGCCCGCTCAGATCGTGGGCGCGGTGCTCGATGCGCGCAGTGCGCATCCGAAGCACACCGCAATGACACATCTGAAGGCGTACTGCGCGGCGATGGGTGTCCCCGACGAACGGGCAGCCCGGATGCTCGACCTCGTCGGGTTGACCTCCGTGGCACGGCAGCGGGTCGGTGAGTTCTCGCTCGGGATGCGCCAGAGGCTCGCATTGGCGACCGCACTGCTCGGCCAGCCGCGCTACCTGGTTCTCGACGAACCTGCCAACGGTCTCGACCCCGAAGGAATGGCGTGGCTTCGCGATTTTCTCGTGACGTTCGCGAGGAAGGGCGGCACCGTCCTGATCTCGAGCCACATTCTGCGGGAGGTCGAGCAGATGGCCGACCACCTCGTGATCATCAGCCGCGGGTCGCTCGTGATGCAGAGCAGCATGGCGGATCTTCGCAACGCCTACCGGTCGCGCGTGCTCGTCGCGGTCTCCGATCCCGTGAAGCTGGCGACGGCACTCGCGGCGGCCGGTTTCACCGATGCGCAGATCCAGCCCGACGGCCGGCTGGCCGTCGTGGGGGTCGAACCCGAACGCATCGCCGCTCTGGCGAGTGGGCACGGCGTCACGCTGTTCGGCACGAGCGTCGAGCATGTCGACCTCGAGCAGGTCTTCCTCGCCATGACGTCCGGTCAGTACATGGCCGCGCCTCCCAGCGGCCAGAACTTCCAAGGCGGACCGCCGATACAGCATCCACCGACCGGACCGGGAGGACACTCGTGACCGCATTGTTGACAGCCGAGTTCCGCAAGGTGCTCGGCCTGCGGTATTGGTGGATTCTGGGTATCGCACCGCTGGTGGTGGGAGTGTTCTGCGGTGCACTCACGCTCCCGGTGATGCGTCAGGTCGAGGACATCCTCGGACCCGGGTTCGCCGAGGCCGCCGCAGCGGCGGTGGGGATCTCGTTCGCCCTCGCCCTGGTATTCCTGTTCGCCGCGCTGTTCGGGGTCGTCAACTCCGGTGGTGAATTTCAGCACCGCACCGTGATCACCACCTTCCTCACCACCCGCGGGCGCGACCTGGTGATCGCCTCGAAGTACACGACCGCAGCATTGTTCGGGCTCCTGTACTGCGTGATCGCCGAGGTCGTGTCGGCACTGACAATCCTCATGTTCGGCGGCGGCTTCTCGGACTCCGACCTGGGCAGCATCGCGAGTGTCCTCGGCTCCGGGTTGCTCTGCGCGGTGTTGTGGGCGCTCATCGGTTCAGGTCTGGGAATGCTCACCGGCTCGATGGTGGGCAGTGTCCTCGCGGTCTGTGCGTGGGTCCCGTTCGGTGAGCTGACCGTCTCCCTCGTGCTCCACGGCATGGGTCTGGGCGGCGTCGCGCAGTTCCTTCCGGGTCAGATCACCTGGTACACCCTCTTCGGTGCCGTGGACCTGTCCGGCGAAGCCGAGATGCCGGTGGCCTGGCCGCTGGCTCCGCTCGTCCTGATCTTCTGGACCGCGTTGATCTGCGGGCTCGGCTGGTGGCGCACTCGTAGTCGCGATCTCACCTGAGCGGCGCTGTCGTACGCCGGCGCTAGTGTCGGGAGAAATGCCACACGACACACACGATCAGGGTTGGGTCCGTCGCCTGGGCGCGGAGTGCACGCGTCACCGCCGAACAGCGGTCGGAGCACTCGCGCTCACGGCGATCGCCGCCCTGATCGATATCGCGTTTCCATTGCTCACCAAGCTCGCACTCGACAGTGCCACCGGTGAGGCCACCGAATTCCCGTCGGTCCCGAACCTGATCGGGCTCGCGGCCGCCGCAATCGCGCTGGGTGCAGCAGTCCGATTCGGATGCCAGTACGGACGGCGGATGCTGGCGGGCAGGCTCTCCCTGGACGTCCAACACGACCTGCGGCTACGCCTGCTCGGATCGCTGCAACGCCTCGACGGCCACGGCCAGGACCGAATCCGCACCGGGCAGGTGGTCTCGCGTTCGATCACCGACCTTCAGCTCATCCAGGGTCTGCTCGCCATGGCCCCGATGTCGGCGGGTGCCTTGCTGCAGCTCGCGCTGGCCCTGGTGATCATGACGTCGCTCTCGCCGCTGCTCACGCTGATCGCCGTCGCCACCGTGCCCGTCATCGTGACCATCGTGCGCGTGGTCCGCCCGAAGGTGTTCGCCGCGACGTGGTCGGCGCAGCAGCGTGCCGCCGACCTCGCGCAGCACGTCGAGGAAACCGTCACCGGCGTCCGGGTGGTCAAGGGCTTCGGTCAGGAGGACCGCGCCGTCGACCAGCTCGAAGAACACGGCCGGATCCTGTACTCCGAGCGCATGCGGGCAGCCCGGATCAACGCGCGGTTCGCCGCGCCGATGGGTGCGATCCCGCAACTCGGTCTGGTCGCGACGATCGCGCTCGGCGGCTGGCTCACCTTGAACGGCACGATCACGGTCGGCACCTTCGTCGCGTTCACCGCGTACGTCGCGACGATGAGCGCGACGACCCGCACGCTGGCTCAGGTCGTGATCATGGCGCAGCTGTCACGCGCCGCGGTCGAGCGGGTGTACGAGGTGATCGACACCGAACCCGACGTCGCCGATCCTGCGCGTCCCGTGTCACTGCCCGACGGACCACTCGGGCTCGCGTTCCGCAACGTGACCTTCGGTTTCGGCGAGGGTCGAGATGTGCTGGATGGGATGGACCTCGAGGTGCTGCCCGGCGAGACCATCGCGATCGTGGGGCCCGCCGGGTCCGGCAAGACCGCCCTGTCGCTGCTCGCACCGCGCTTCTACGCGCCGTCGGCGGGCACGGTATGCCTGACGTCCGACGGTAGCGACATCGATGTGGCCGCCCTACGCGCCGACCGGCTACGTGAAGCGGTGAGCCTCGTGTTCGACGAGCCGTTCCTGTTCTCGGACTCCATCGCGACGAATATTGCGCTGGGCAGGCCCGATGCCACCGACGCGGAGATCCGCGCTGCGGCGGTCGCGGCACGCGCCGACGAGTTCATCGACTCCCTGCCGGACGGGTACGACACCGTCGTCGGCGAACGCGGTCTCACACTCTCGGGTGGGCAACGGCAGCGTGTCGCGCTGGCCAGGGCGCTGCTGCTGGCTCCCCGGGTGCTGATCCTCGACGATGCGACATCCGCGGTGGATGCCGAGACCGAGGCCGCGATCTACGCGGCGCTCCGCGAGCAACCCGACCGCACGACCCTGGTGCTCGCGCACCGCCGCTCGACGCTGACGCTCGCCGATCGTGTCGCGGTGCTCGACGGCGGCAGGATCGTCGATATCGGGACCGTCGACGAACTCGATCGGCGCAGTCCGGTGTTCCGCCGCTTGCTGTCGGGTGTGGCACCGGATGTCGACCCCGAGCGAGCGACGTCACCCGAGCGGGCGGTGTCCCCAGGCGTGCACGCACTGTGGCCCGAGACGGAGACCTCGTCCGACGACGAGTCGCCGAGCAGGCAGGCTGCGGCCACCCCCGCGAGCCGCGGCCCCGGTGGTGGACCCGGTGGTGGCCGCGGCGGGGGCGGCCCCATGAGCGGCGCGCTCGGCGCGGTCGCGCCCACCCCCGAACTCCGCGCAGCCGTGGCCGCATTGCCACCGGCCACGGAGCAACCCGGCGCAGATCCCGACCTGCAGTCACGTGCGCTACGCAGACCCGACCCGCAGTTCCGGCTGCTACGTACGCTGCGCCCCGTACGCTGGCTGCTCGCTGCGGTGATCGTGTGCCTTGCCGTGGAGTCCGCGATCAACATCGCGGTTCCGTCGATCGTGCGGTTCGCCGTCGACCGCGGCGTCACGCCGGGCGATCCCGGCATGCTGTGGTTCGCGGCCGCGGTGGGAGTGGCACTCGCACTGCTCGGGTGGGCCACGGTTGCCGTCCTGACAGTGCTCACCGCCCGCGCCGGGGAACGAGTGCTGTTCGGGTTGCGGGTACGCAGCTACGCCCACCTGCAGCGACTGGGCCTCGACTACTACGAGCGCGAACTGTCGGGCCGGATCATGACCCGGATGACGACCGACGTCGACGCGCTGTCGCAGTTCATCCAGACGGGACTGTCGACCGCGGTGGTGAGCGTGCTGACACTCCTGGGCATCTCGGTGGCCTTGCTGGTCACGGACGTCACGCTCGCGCTGGTGGTGCTCGGCGTCATCCCGGTGCTGGTGGCGGCCACGCTCTGGTTCCGGAAGATCTCGGGTGCGGCCTACGCGATATCGCGGGAACGAATATCCCTGGTCAACGCGGATTTCCAGGAGAACATCACGGGTCTGCGTGCAGCGCAGGCGTACCGTCGCGAGGAGACCTCGGCACGCCGGTTCGCGCAGCGCGCCGACGCGTACCGCCGCAGCCGTATGCGTTCGCAGCGGGCGATCTCCCTGTTCTTCCCGTTCATCACGTTTCTGTCGGATCTGGCGTTGGCGGCCGTCGTGTTCGTGGGTGCCCGCGAGGTCTCGTCCGGTGCCACGACCGCGGGGGTCCTGATCGCGTTCGTCCTGTACCTCAACCTGCTGTTCGGGCCCATCCAGCAGTTGTCGCAGGTTTTCGACGGCTACCAGCAGGCACGCGTCGGGTTGCGACGGATCGGCGATCTGCTGGCCACCGAGAGTTCCCTCGAGTCCGGCCCGGCGGGCACCGTCGAGGTATCCGGGCATCTGCGCGGCGACGTTCATCTCGACAGCGTGGGGTTCCGGTACAGCGGTGCCGACACCGACGCGCTTGCCGACGTCGACCTGAGATTCCCTCCGGGATCGACTGTCGCCTTGGTCGGACGCACCGGCGCCGGGAAGTCGACGATCGTCAAACTGCTCGCCCGCTTCTACGACCCCACGTCCGGCTCGGTGCGGGTCGACGGGACGGATCTGCGCGACTACCGGCTACCCGAGTATCGGGGCCGGCTCGGCGTCGTGCCGCAGGAGGCACATCTGTTCACCGGGACGGTGGCGAGCAACATCGCGTACGGCCGACCCGACGCCGACCGCTCCGCCATCGAATCCGCAGCACGCGCGGTAGGCGCCCTCGACATGATCGCCGGACTCGACCGAGGGATGCTGCATCCGGTCGGTGAGCGTGGACAGGGTCTGTCGGCCGGTCAGCGTCAATTGATCGCGTTGGCCCGGGCCGAACTCGTCGACCCCGATCTGCTGTTGCTCGACGAAGCGACCGCCACTTTGGATCCGGCTACCGAGCAGGCCGTGCTCGACGCCGGTGCTTCGCTTGCCCGGTCACGGACGGCGGTGATCGTCGCGCACCGACTGGCGACCGCGGCTCACGCCGATCTGGTGGTGGTGGTCGACGGTGGCGCAGTGGTCGAGAGCGGCCCGCACGAGACGCTGCATCGGGCGGGTGGTCTGTACACCACATTGTGGCGGCTCGCGACAGGAGCGCTCGTCCCCGATGTCCCTGACGCAACAACCGACACGCCCGGGCAGAAGGTCGAACCGGTTGCGAGCCCTCACAGCTCGCATTTGTAACGGGGCCAGTGCTGCGGCGATGCACGTAACAGGGAATAATCGGCGGGCGAGAACCGTCATCGATGGAGACCCCGTCGACTCGAGATTGTGAGGTGGCTCCCGCGCATGAACGATCGGTTCGAATCGTCACATGCCAAGCGCTAGCCTCATAACCACAGGCGCTCCGATCGGGTACCGAAGAAAGAAACGAGGCGAACAACTGCCGTGAGCAGCAGCTCTACATCACAGTTCGGACAGAACCAGTGGTTGGTTGACGAGATGTACCAGCGTTTTCAGGACGATCCGTCGTCCGTGGATGCGAGCTGGCACGAGTTCCTGACCGATTACTCGCCGGAGGCAGCGGTTGCAGGAGGTGTTAACGGCTCCGACGTCACGGCACCCGAGAAGCCCGCTTCGGTGAAGTCCGCACCCGCCACGACTGCTTCGGCCGGCTCCGCTCCCAAGACCGCAGCACCCAAGGCCGCAGCGCCCAAGGCCGCGCCTGCAGCCCCGGCTGCCAAGCCTGCCGCAGCAAAGCCCGCACCCAAGGCTGCTGCCGCACCTTCCGCTGCTCCCGCGACCGAGGAGAAGAAGGTCCTCCGCGGTGCTGCCGGTGCGGTCGCGAAAAACATGAACGCCTCGCTGTCGATCCCCACGGCCACCAGCGTTCGCGCCGTCCCGGCGAAGCTGATGTTCGACAACCGGATCGTCATCAACAACCACCTCGCGCGTACGCGCGGCGGCAAGGTGTCGTTCACCCACTTGCTCGGCTACGCGATCGTCCAGGCGATCCAGGCGTACCCGAACATGAACAACCACTACGCCGAGATCGACGGCAAACCGAACCTCGTCACGCCTGCGCACACCAATCTCGGCCTCGCCATCGATCTGCCCGGCAAGAACGGGCAGCGTTCGCTCGTCGTCGCTGCTATCCGCAACTGCGAGACGATGAACTTCGCGCAGTTCTACTCGGCATACGAGGACATCGTCCGGCGCGCCCGCGACGGCAAGCTCACCGGTGAGGACTTCTCCGGTGTCACGATCTCGCTGACCAACCCGGGCGGCATCGGTACCGTGCACTCGGTTCCGCGCCTGATGAACGGCCAGGGCGCGATCATCGGTGCCGGTGCGATGGAGTACCCCGCCGAGTTCCAGGGCGCGTCCGATGAGCGCATCGCAGAAATGGGCATCGGCAAGCTGCTGACCCTGACCTCGACGTACGACCACCGCGTCATCCAGGGCGCCGAGTCGGGCGAATTCCTCCGCCAGATCCATCAGCTGCTGATCTCCGACGAGTTCTACGACGAGATCTTCCATACGCTGCACATTCCTTACGAGCCGGTTCGCTGGCGCAAGGACGTGCCGGAAGGTCTCGTCGACAAGCACACCCGTGTGCTCGAGCTGATCGCGGCGTACCGCAACCGCGGTCACCTGATGGCCGACACCGATCCGCTGCAGTTCGTCCGCGACAAGTTCCGTTCGCATCCCGACCTCGACGTCACGACTCACGACCTGACCCTGTGGGATCTCGACCGTGAGTTCAACGTCGGCGGTTTCCACGGCCAGCAGCGTATGAAGCTGCGCGATGTGCTGTCGGTGCTGCGCGACGCATACTGCCGCCACATCGGCATCGAGTACACGCACATCCTCGAGCCCGAGCAGCAGCAGTGGCTGCAGGAGCGGGTCGAGGCGCACCACGTCAAGCCGACGGTCGCGCAGCAGAAGTACATTCTGAGCCGCCTCAACGCCGCCGAGGCATTCGAGACGTTCCTTCAGACCAAGTACGTCGGGCAGAAGCGGTTCTCGCTCGAAGGCGCCGAGTCCGTCATTCCGATGATGGACAGCATCATCGATCAGGCCGCGGAGCATCAGCTCGACGAGGTCGCGATCGCCATGCCGCACCGTGGTCGCCTGAACGTGCTCGCCAACATCGTCGGTAAGCCCTACTCGAAGATCTTCACGGAGTTCGAGGGCAACCTGAACCCGTCGGCCGCCCACGGCTCCGGCGACGTGAAGTACCACCTGGGCGCCGAAGGCACCTACATCCAGATGTTCGGCGAGAACGACATCAAGGTCTCGCTCACGGCGAACCCGTCGCACCTCGAGGCGGTCAACCCGGTCCTCGAGGGGCTCGTCCGCGCGAAGCAGGACATCCTCGACAAGGGCGAAGCCGGCTTCACCGTGCTTCCGCTGCTTCTTCACGGTGATGCCGCGTTCGCGGGCCAGGGCGTGGTCGCCGAAACGCTGAACCTCGCGCTGCTGCGTGGGTACCGCACCGGCGGCACCGTGCACATCGTCGTCAACAACCAGGTCGGTTTCACCACCGCGCCGGAGCACTCGCGCTCGTCCGAGTACTGCACCGACGTCGCCAAGATGATCGGCGCACCGATCTTCCACGTGAACGGCGACGATCCCGAGGCCTGTGTGTGGGTTGCGCAGCTCGCCGTGGACTTCCGTCAGAAGTTCCACAAGGACGTCGTGATCGACATGATCTGCTACCGCCGTCGCGGCCACAACGAGGGCGACGACCCGTCGATGACGCAGCCGGCGATGTACGACGTGATCGATACCAAGCGCAGTGTCCGTAAGAGCTACACCGAGGCCCTGATCGGCCGCGGCGACATCTCGCTCAAGGAAGCCGAAGATGCCCTGCGCGACTACCAGGGCCAGTTGGAGCGGGTGTTCAACGAAGTCCGCGAACTCGAGAAGTTCCAGCCGGAACCGTCCGAGTCCGTCGAACTCGATCAGACCCCTGCGCCTCGCCTGAAGACGGCGGTCGATCAGAGCATGCTCGACCTGATCGGCGACGCGTTCGCAAATGTGCCCGAGGGCTTCAACGTGCACCCGCGTGTCAAGCCGGTCATCGAGAAGCGCCGCGAGATGTCCCGCGAGGGTCACATCGACTGGGCATACGCCGAGCTCCTCGCTTTCGGGTCGCTTGCCGAGCAGGGTGCGCTCGTGCGTCTTGCCGGTCAGGACTCGCGTCGCGGTACCTTCACGCAGCGCCATTCGGTTCTCATCGACCGCAAGACCGGCGGCGAGTACAACCCGCTCGCCGAGGTCGCCGCGAATTCCGGTAACGGTGGCCGCTTCATGGTGTACGACTCGGCGCTGACCGAGTTCGCAGGCCTGGGCTTCGAGTACGGCTACTCGGTGGGCAACCCCGAGGCGCTGGTGCTGTGGGAGGCGCAGTTCGGCGACTTCGTCAACGGCGCACAGTCGATCATCGACGAGTTCATCTCGTCGGGTGAAGCCAAGTGGGGGCAGCTCTCCGACGTCGTCATGCTCCTGCCGCACGGCCACGAGGGTCAGGGTCCCGACCACACCTCCGGCCGCATCGAGCGTTGGCTGCAGCTGTGTGCCGAGGGCTCGATGACGGTGGCAGTGCCGTCCACCCCGGCGAGCTACTTCCATTTACTGCGTCGCCATCATCTCGACGGCATCCGCCGTCCGCTGGTGGTCTTCACACCGAAGTCGATGCTGCGTAACAAGGCTGCGGTCAGCAATGTCGAGGACTTCACGCAGGGCAAGTTCCGCTCGATCCTCGAAGAAGTTCCGTTCGAGAACGAGTCGGCGGATCGGTCCAAGGTCACGCGCGTGCTGCTGACCTCGGGCAAGATCTACTGGGAGCTGCTCGCGAAGAAGCAGAAGGAAGGCCGCGACGACATCGCGATCGTCCGAGTCGAGCAGCTCTACCCGGTGCCGCGTCGCCGGCTCGCGGAGACGCTCGACAAGTACCCGAACGCCGCCGAGTTCTTCTGGGTGCAGGAGGAGCCGGCCAACCAGGGTGCATGGCCGTTCCTGGGCCTGGCTCTCCCCGAGCTCCTTCCCGATCACCTCTCCGGCGTGAAGCGGGTGTCGCGTCGCGCGATGTCGGCTCCGTCGTCGGGTTCGAGCAAGGTGCACGCGGTCGAACAGCAGGAGATCCTCGACAAGGCGTTCGAGCGCTGATCACTCGGACGGCAAGCAAGCCCCGTTCGTGCTCGATCAGGGCATGACGGTTCTCATGCGAGCCGGGTCGGTTCGTCCTTCGGGACGAGCGACCCGGCTCGCGCCGTTTCACCGAGCGAGACCGCCGCGTAGGTGACGGCGGGAAGTGCGCCGACCGCCAGTTCGATGAACTGGTCGCGGTCGATGGTCGGCTCGCGGAGCCACGCGATGGTGATGTCTTCGACGAAGGCCACCCAGCCGCGTACGGCGAGGCGGACCGCGGGGCCGGCCTCGATCCCGATGTCCGGTAGGTATCGAAGGGTTCGCTCGACCATGGCGGTGCGGGTCTGCTCGAAGACCTCGCGCATGTCCGGGTCGCCGCTCGCGGTTCCGCGCAGCATCGACACGTAGGTGTCGCGGCGCTCGGTCACGTAGTCGGCATAGGAAACGATGGTGCCGCGCAGCATGTCGAAGGGTTCGAGGGTGTCGTCGGGCGCGGTGCATTCGAGCATGTCGCGACTGATGTGACGGACGAGTTCGACGTGGAACTCGTGCTTGGACGAGAAGTAGTGGAAGAGGAGTCCGCGCGACACTCCCGCTTCGTCGGCGATGTCTTCGACGGAGATCTGGTCCAGGGGGCGTTCGGCGAGCATCCGCATTCCGAGGTCGATCAACTGGGCGCGGCGTTCTGCCGGTCCGAGCCTTCTTCGTTTGGTGTCGGTGCCTTTCACGCCTTCCATGCAACCGTCTTACTGAATTAGAGTCAACAAGACTATTGACCCGCGCTCAACAAGTGCCTACGCTGAGTTACATGAGTCTCACGGTTACAGACAATGTCGCGGCCGACACGAGCCCCCGCCGGGTCGACACGCTGATCATCGGCAGCGGATTCGCCGGACTCGGCGCCGCTATCGAACTCACCCGTGCGGGTAAGGACTTCCTCGTACTCGAACGCGGCAACGAGGTGGGCGGCACCTGGCGCGACAACACCTACCCCGGCGCCGCATGCGACGTGCCGTCGAACCTGTACTCGTACTCCTTCGCCCTCAACCCCGGCTGGACCCGCTCGTTCTCCCCCCAGCCCGAGATCCAGGCATACATCGCCTCCGTCGCCGACAAATACGACGTACGCCGCCGCACGGTCTTCGGGTGCGACGTGCAGTCCGCAACGTGGAACACCACGACCTTTCGGTGGGATGTCCAGACCACCAAGGGCGCATTCAGCGCGAAGATCCTCGTTTCTGCGGTCGGCGCGCTGTGCGAGCCGTCGCTGCCCGACATAAAAGGCATCCACAGCTTCGAGGGAGAGATCTTCCACTCGGCGCGCTGGAACCACGACGCCGACCTCGCGGGCAAGCGAGTGGCCGTGATCGGGACCGGAGCATCCGCCATCCAGATCGTTCCCGCTATCGCCGGGAAGGTCTCGCATCTCGATGTCTACCAGCGCACCGCACCGTGGATCCTCCCCCGCGCCGATCGCGAGTACACCACGGCCGAGCGATTCGCGTTCCGCTACGTGCCCGGCTTCCAGCGCCTCTCCCGCGCCGTCCAATACCTGACCCGCGAGACACAGGTCGTCGGCCTCGCCAAGGCGCCGATTTTCATGAAGCCCCTCGAAGTCGCGGCCCGCGCCCAGATCCGTCGGCAGATCTCCGACCCGGTGCTGCGCCGCAAGGTCACCCCGACCTTCAAGATCGGCTGCAAGCGCATGCTCATCTCCAACGCCTACTACCCGGCGCTCGCCCGGCCGAACGTCGACCTGGTCACCGCTGGAATCCGCGAGGTGACCGCAGACGGCATCGTCACCGACGACGGCACCACCCGCAAAGTGGATGCCATCGTCGTCGCGACGGGTTTCCACGTCACCGATTCCCCCACGTTCGCCGGTATCTACGGCAAGGACGGCCGCTCGCTCGCCGAGGTGTTCGACGAGAGCGGCATGCAGGGATACAAGGGCACGGCCGTCGCCGGATTCCCCAATATGTTCTTCCTCGTCGGCCCCAATACCGGACTCGGTCACACTTCGATGGTGTACATGATCGAATCGCAGCTCAACTACCTCGTCGACGCGATCCGCACCCTCGACCAGCACCGTATCGGCACCGTCGAGGTGCGCGAAGACGCGCAGGCCGATTACAACCGCACCCTCCAGCACGCTCTCGCATCGAGCGTGTGGAACACCGGCGGCTGCGCGAGTTGGTATCTCGACAAGCACGGCAACAACACCACGGTATGGCCGGGATTCACCTTCGAATTCCGCAGCATGACGAAGAAATTCGATCTCGAGGCGTACCGTAGCGTCGCCGCCGTCGATCTCCCGGCACCCACCCCCACGCAGACCGCAGAAGCCGACACCACCCGAGAGGTCGCAGCAAAATGAGTGAATTCACCGGCAGGGTCGTCGTCATCACCGGCGCCGGCTCCGGAATCGGACGTGCCCTCGCACTGAATCTCGCGGCGAAGGGCGCCCGGCTGGCCGTGTCCGATGTCGATACCGTCGGGCTCGAGGAAACTGCGCGTCGCGCACGCGATCTCGGGGCCGAGGTCCTTGCGGATCACCTGGATGTCACGCAGCGCGAAAAGGTGATGGACTACGCGGACAAGGTCGTCGAGCGCTTCGGTGTCGTCAATCAGGTCTACAACAACGCCGGTGTCGCATACCATGGCGAGTTCGAGCGGACGGAGTTCAAGGACTTCGAGCGCGTCGTGGACGTCGACTTCTGGGGTGTCGTCAACGGGACCAAGGCATTTCTTCCGCACCTGATCGCATCGGGCGACGGGCACCTGGTCAATGTGTCGTCCTTGTTCGGGCTGCTGTCCATTCCCGGCCAGAGCGCGTACAACGCAGCAAAATTCGCGGTGCGCGGGTTCACCGAGTCGCTGCGGCAGGAGATGCTCGTCGCGAAGCATCCCGTCCAGGTCACGTGCGTGCACCCAGGCGGAATCAAGACGGCGATCGCGCGAAACGCGGCCGTACCCGACGGCGACGATCAGGTGAGTTTCGCTCAGTTCTTCGACAGTAAACTTGCCCGCACCACCCCCGAGGATGCGGCCACCACCATTGTCAACGGCGTCCGAAAGAACAAGGCGCGGATCCTGATCGGTGCCGACGCGAAACTGCTCGACGGATGGGTGCGTCTCGTCGGCCCGACGTACCAGCGTGTCGTCGCGTTCGTGACAGCGCGCGTTCTGCCGAAGGGTTAGCGTTCGCCATGCCTCACCTGCCGCTGCCGCTCGTCCGCGCCGCACTCCGGCCCCTGTACGCGCTCACACTCAACGCGCGTCTCCCCTATCCCGTGCAACGACGCCTGCTCGAGGCCGCCGCACCGATCCAGACACTGCCGTCGGGCACAGTGGTCCGGACGACGACGCTGGCGGGGCGCCCCGCCGAACGGGTCACGGTCGGCGCCACCGAACGATCCACCGCGGTGCTGTACCTCCACGGCGGCGCATACACCTGCGCGTCGCCGGCCACACACCGATCCCTGGTCGCACATCTGGCAGCGGCCAGCGGTGCGGTGGTCTATGCGCTGGACTATCGTCTCGCACCGGAGCATCCGTACCCGGCCGCACTGGACGACGCCGTCCAGGCCTACCTCCAGCTTCTCACCGAGCCGGGGATGACCCCGGAAACCGTGTCCATTGCCGGGGATTCGGCCGGAGGCGGTCTCACCGTCGCCACCACGAACAGGCTCCGCACCGACCACGGCGTCACCCCCGCCGCCATCGGCCTGTTCTCGCCGTGGGTGGATCCGGGGTCTCGCTCGGCACCGTTCGATCGCGACGTCGTCGTCAACACTCGATGGGCGTACTCCTCGGCGGAGGCCTACCTCGGCGACGGCGACCCCACCGACCCGGGCTACGCACCGATGCACGCGGATCCGACGGGCCTGCCGCCGACGCTGATCCAGGTCGGCACCACAGAAGTGCTCTACCCGCAGATCGTCGAGTTCGCCGGCAGACTGCGCTCCGCGGGCGTGGACCTGACGCTGGTCGAGCAGCCCGAACTGTGGCACGTTGCGGGACTGCAGGCCTCGCTCGTCAAGGAGGCCGCGGATGCCGTGGCAGATTTCGGCAAGTTCCTGCGCTCCCACATGAAGCAGGCCGGGTGAACCTGCGACCGGGCGCAGCGATCAGGTGTGCTCCGCCAGCCAGTCGTCGGCCACCGCAGCCGCGTCCTCGCCGGTAGCGACGCGGGTGATCATGTCGGTCAGATCCGAGGTGGTGAGCTCACCTGCGATGACGCGGAGGGCGTCGAGCTGAAGCTCGCCGAAGACCGCCTTTCGGAACACGGGGACCACATTCTGTGCGACGAACACCGGACTCTCCATGTCGGAGGACGCTTCCTCCATCGGCGCGCGGTCCGGGGCGTCGGGCACCGTAACCACACCGCTTCCACTGCTCTCTGCGAGCACGGGCGCAAGGGTGGTCAGTCCCGCGACGGTGTCGACGTCCGACGTCGCGCCGAACGCAGCAGCCGCGGACGCTCGCTCGACAGATCGTGGTTCGCACCCGAGTTCGCTGAGCGCCCCGAGTCCGCCGGCGGCTTCGAACTCCGGGGTGAGAACGAAGTTGAGGTCGGTGCAGTGACCGGCGAGGTCGGAGATCCTCGAGATGTTCCGTGTCGCGATGAGGTCTGCGCCGGCGGCAAGCACCGCACGGTTCTGAGCCGACGCGTAGTCGGCGATCGTCAGCTCATCCGGGAGCGCACGCGCCAGCGCCTCGAACACGTCCTCCGCGTCCGTGGCAGCGACACCGGGGTCGTAGTGCCGGAGTAGCAGCCCCGTGTAGTCGGGGACCACCGTCGCGTCATCGGTGTCGAGTGCGGCGAGCGCTGCGTTCCGGTCGACGAAACCGTCGCGGACCTGCACCTCGATACCGGTCGTGCGCAGCACCCCGGCGTAGAGATGCGCAAGCAATACGGCGTCCGCACCGTCCCGTGCCGCGACCACGACCGGGCCGGACACCTCCGCAGAGTCGAGGACCGGCGATGCGCACCCGGCCGAGAGTGACATCGCCGCCACGACAGCCGCGATCAGTGAGCGGTGCCGCATCCACTTGATCTTCACGGCGGCCATTGTCGCGCATCCCCGGCAGACGCCGAACGCCCCGGTCCGAACCTTGGTGCGGGTTCGAGCCGGGGCGCACGGTGCGATCACGTCAGTCGGCGACACCCTCTGCCCTCGCAGCGGCCGCAACGGCCTCTGCGACGGCGGGCGCGACGCGCGGATCGAGCGGGCTCGGAACGATCTTGTCCACAGCCAATTCATCACCGACGACCGAGAGGATGGCCTCGGCGGCGGCGAGCTTCATGCCCTCGGTGATACGGCGGGCGCCCGCGTCGAGCGCCCCCTTGAACACACCGGGGAAGGCGAGCACGTTGTTGATCTGGTTCGGGAAGTCGCTACGCCCGGTCGCGACGATCGCCACGTGCTTGGAAGCGACGTCGGGGTGGATCTCCGGGTCGGGGTTCGACAGCGCGAAGACGATCGCGTCGTCGGCCATGGTCGCCACGATCTCTTCCGGGACGGTGCCCGCGGAGACGCCGACGAACACATCGGCGCCGTCGAGTGCTTCGACGATTCCGCCGTGCCGGCCTGCCGGGTTGGTGCGTTCGGCCAGATCTGTCTTCACACCCGACAGATCGGTGCGCTCGCTCGAGATGATGCCCTTCGAATCGAGGACCGTGACATCGTCGATTCCTGCGGCGAGCAGGATGTTGGCGCACGCGACACCGGCTGCACCGGCGCCGGAGATGACGACCCTGAGCTTGGTGATGTCGCGGTCCTGCACCTTCACCGCGCCCTTGAGGGCGGCGAGGAGGACGATGGCCGTGCCGTGCTGGTCGTCGTGCATGACCGGGCAGTCGAGTGCCTCGATCAGGCGCTTCTCGATCTCGAAGCAACGCGGGGCCGAGACGTCCTCGAGGTTGACGGCACCGAAGCTCGGGCGCAACCGGACGATGGTTTCGACGATTTCGTCGGAATCCTTGGTATCGAGGACCAGCGGGATCGAATTGAGCCCGGCGAACTTCTTGAACAGCGCAGCCTTGCCCTCCATCACCGGAAGGGAGGCGCGCGGGCCGATGTCGCCGAGTCCGAGAACGGCGGTGCCGTCGGAAACGACAACCACGAGACGGTTGGTCCAGGTGTACCGCTCGGCCAGCGTCGCGTCGGCCGCAATCGCACGGCTGACCTGGGCAACGCCCGGGGTGTACGCAATGGACAGGTCGCGCTGGGTGTCCAGCGGCGAGGTGAGCTCGACAGAGAGCTTGCCGTCGACGTGGCTTCCGAAGATCTCGTCGTCCGTCAACGCGAGCTTCTGAGGGGTTTTTGCGTCGGACACAATTGACACGATGACACTCCTGCATGTTCCGAGACCAGTCGGGTCCCGGTTACTGCGAAGTAACTGCAACAGAACATCATTGGTATGCATCGACCGTGTGTAGTTGCAGCAGCTTCGCCAAGGACGGGTTCGGTGAAGCTTCCGGGCGCGATCACGATTGCCGCTGTACAACGCTGTACGACTTCCGGAGCGTGATGGCGCCTAGGAGGGTGGCCCTGGCGGCGGCCCTGAGTATTCCATCGAGCTCGAACAGGACCTGCCATCTTCTGCCCGAAGCGGGGCGGTAGCACCACCTCGAACCACCCAGAAGTTTGCCACCTTCACAGACCAAACATCAAATCGGTGTTGGTTGCGAAGGTTCTCACCGATTTGCGTGCCCTACCTGTGAGTTTGCAACCCCGGCGGTCGATTTTTCAGTGATTCCTCAGCGGTTCCTGGGGTTACGTCCGAGCTACCGACGAGTAACGCGCAGCTTTTCCGCGTTCAACCCCACCACTGGGTGACCAACAGAATCGATGCAGTGAAAACCACCACAATTGCGGCACACACCGAAATCGGCCCCCGCCGACGATCCGCGACCACCTGCGCCACCACCGCGACGACGGCGGCCACCACGTGCGCCACCACGGATTCGGTCCCCGGTCCGGGGAAATCGCGATCCCCTCCGAGATAATGGGCACCGCACACCACAGCCATGAGGACCAGGACGGCACCCGTCACGATTCCCGAGACGACGCGTGCCGCCCTCACCACGAAACCCGCACGCGCGGGAACGGCTCCGCAATCGGCACGGTCGTCGTAGTACTCACCGGAGTAGTACTCCTCCACGTAATACTCGTCTTCGTAATAGTTGCCGTCACGGTAGATTTCATTCTGATCTGCGTCGTGGCGACGCGGCCCCCGCGACCTCATCCCTCGACCACCTCGACGCCGTGCGCACGATCGAGCATGTCCTCGAACGCGTCGCCATCCGTCGTGAACCGGCCGAGTCCGACCGATTTGTTGTCGCCGTGATAGTCGGACGAACCGGTGACGAACAACCCGAGACTCGAGGCCATGCCCCTCATCAATCGAGCATCGGCGTCGCTGTGGTCAGGATGATCGGCCTCGACCCCACCGAGACCGACCTCGGCGAGCTCCTCGATCTGGTCCAGCGCGAGCAACCGTCCGCGAGATCGAGCCCGGGCATGAGCGACAACCGAGACGCCACCGGCCGCCGCCACCATCTTCACCGCTTCGGCCAGCGGCGTGTCGTTCTTGTCGATGTAGTAGCGACCCCTCGGCGCCAGCAATTCGGTGAATGCGTCTCCGATCGTCGGCACGACCCCCGCTTCGACGAGCGCTCGCGCCAGATGCGGGCGACCGGCCGCCGGTCCGGCCTGTTCCAGGACACGGTCCGCGTCGATGGGCAGTCCGTCTTCCACCATGCGCTCCGCCATCACACGCAACCGTGACACGCGCTCGCCGCGCAATCGTTCGAGTTCGTCGCCGAACACCCGATCAGTGGGATCGAACAGATACGCCAACAGGTGCACCGCGACAGGAAAGCCGTCCTCGCCGCGACCGGTGCACGACATCTCCATGCCGCGGACCAACCGCAGGCCGGAGGGCAGAGCACCGACGGCCTCGTCCCATCCCGCTGTCGTGTCGTGGTCTGTCAGGGCCACCACGTCCAGGCCCGCTGCCGCCGCTTTCCGGACGAGACCGGTAGGAGTGTCCGTACCGTCGGAGGCGGCCGAATGGGAGTGAAGATCGATGCGCACCACATAAGTGTGTCAGGTGCAGCGACTATCATCATCGAGCGACCGGACAGCACCTGGACACGTGCCGAAGGCAGCTCGCCGCGGACGGAAAGGAACCCCTTTGCCGAACCGTTCCTACCAAGTGAGCGGGAACGCTCGCGCGAACTCACGTGTCCAGGACGCCACATGACAAAAGACGTCCCGGCAATCCGCGTCCCCGCCGAACGTGCGGTGGTCGACTGCGCGATCTACATCGACGGCCGGCGCCTCCCCGGCCGGTACACGCACGCCGCAGCCCTCGCGGAAGTCCGCCGACGCGGCGAGGGGTTCGTCTGGCTCGGCCTCCACCATCCGGACGAACATCAGATGACGAGCGTGGCCCGGACGTTCGACCTGCACGAACTGATGGTCGAGGACGCAGTGCACGCACATCAGCGTCCGAAACTCGAGCGCTACGACGATCTGCTGTTCCTGGTGCTCCGCACCGTGACCTACGTCGAGCACGAATCGGTGACCACCACCAACGACATCGTCGAGACCGGTGAGATCATGCTGTTCACCGGTCCCGACTTCATCGTCAGCGTGCGTCATGGCGATCACTCGGAGCTGTCCGCAGTGCGTGCCCGCCTCGAAGCCGACCCAGAGCACCTCGGCCTCGGACCGGCCGTGGTACTGCACGCGATCGCAGATCACGTCGTCGACACCTACCTCGCGGTCACCACCGCGGTGCAACCGGACGTCGACGATCTCGAGGAATTCGTCTTCACCCCCGACACCAGGATCGCGGTCGAGCAGATCTATCTCCTCAAGCGCGAGATCCTTCAATTGCGTCGCGCCGTGGTGCCTCTCGCGGAGCCCTTGCAGCAACTCATCCGCTCACCCGGCAACCCCATCCCCAAGGACATTCGCCGCTACTTCCGCGACGTCGCCGATCATCACACCACGGTGTCCGATCGCATTGCGACTTTCGACGAAACGCTGAGTACCCTCCTCGACGCGGCAATCGCCAAGGTCACGGTCCAGCAGAACACCGATATGCGCCGCATCTCGGCGTGGGTTGCGATCGCTGCGGTACCCACGATGATCGCGGGCATCTACGGCATGAACTTCGATCACATGCCGGAGTTGCACTGGGAGTACTCCTATTACGTGGTAGTCGGTGCCATCGCCCTGATCGTGACGGCGTTGTTCGTCCTGTTCCGCCGCAACAAGTGGCTGTGAGCACCACACTTCTCGAGCGCGAATCCGCTTCGGCCGGTTCGCGCCCCGGCAGGCGTTCGGTCCTGGTCGTCGCGCTCGCGCTCATCGCAATACAGGTCACGATCCGCGGCGTCCTCGCCTTCCGGGGCGAATTCTATTGGGACGACCTGATTCTGATCGGCCGTGCAGGCACCTACCCGCCGCTGTCGACGGAAATGCTGAACTACGACCACGACGGGCACCTGATGCCCGGAGCGTTCGCTGTCGCGTCGCTGATCACCTGGCTCGCTCCCATGCAATGGTGGCCTGCCGCAGTGACTCTCGTCGTGGCCCAGCTGTCGGCATCACTCGCGGTGTTACGTCTGCTGTGGCTGATTCTCGGACCGCGTCGGGTGTTGTGGGGCCCCCTGCTGTTCTATCTGTTCTCGCCGCTGACGCTGCCCGCATTCGCCTGGTGGGCTGCCGGGCTCAACTCGCTCCCCATGCAAGCCGCTCTCGCCTGGGTGGCAGGCGACGCCCTGCAACTCGCGCGGACAGGCAGACGACGTCATGCCGTGTCCGGCGTCGTCGTCACCGTCTGCGCCTTGGTGTTCTTCGAAAAGTCGGTCCTCGTATCCTTCGTCGCGTTCGCGACGGTCGCGCTGCTGTATCGCGTGGACGGTGTTCGGCAGCCAGTCCGTGTCGCGTGGCAGCGAGCACGCCCCCTCTGGCTCGGATCCGGCGCGGTACTGGTGATCTGGGCCGCGTGGTACACCACCGTCGTCGTATCGCGGTTCGGTGTGCCACCCTGGTCGATGGTGGCAGGGCTGACCCACCACGGCCTGTCGTACGGTCTGGCGCCGTCGCTGCTCGGCGGCCCGTGGCAATGGGACCGCTGGAATCCGAGTCCGCCGTGGGCCGACCCACCGCCGGTTCTCGTGGTCGCCGCGTGGCTCGCTGTCGCGGGTGCGCTGGTGTGGAGTCTGCGCTGCCGCACCCGGACCGGTTGGGTGTGGATCGCGGCGACCACATACGTGTGCGCTTCTCTCGTGGCCATGATCAGTACGCGGTTCGGTCCCGAGACGACATACGAGCTGGCGCAGACCCTGCGTTACTTCGCCGATTCGTCCGTGATCGTCGCGGTAGCGGCGGCGCTCATCCTGCGTGCCCCGCAGCGCAGACCGACGGCGGCGTGGTCGCGTGCGGTCGCCCTGGTCTGCGCGGTCGCGTTCGTCGTGAGCTCGATGGGGTCGACCGTGACATTCGCCCGCAGCTGGACCGACAACCCCACCGGCGAATACCTCGCGACCGCGAAGGCCGCACTTACCGAACACCCGCACGATCCGGTGCTCGACCACCCGGTGTCGGTGTGGGTCCTGTTGCCCGTCACGTACCCGCACAATCTCGTCGGATCGGTGTTCTCGTCGTTGCCCGGACGTTCCCCCATCAGCGACCACACCACCTCACTCAGCGTCCTCGACGATCGTGGCGCGCTGGTACCCGCCGAACTCATGCCGCTGCGAGGCGTCCTCCCCGGGAACGTGCCCGAGTGCGGACACCGGGTGGCCGACGACGTCGTGACGACGCTCCGCTTGAACGAGCCGGCCGGCGACTGGGAGTGGACCGTCGAGATCAACTACATGGCCGCCGACGACGGCGCGATCGAACTCGGTTTCCCCGGTCGCCCCCGCGTCACGGTGCCCGTCACCGAAGGGCTGGGCTCGGTGTACGTGCGGCTGTCGGGTGGCGGCGCTGCACTGCAGGTCGAGTCGGCGACACCGGGACTGAACGTGTGCATCGGCGGCGGATCGATGGGTGTGGTGATCCCGAGCTGACCCCTCACATGCGCGCGGCGCCACGTTCGGGATCACGGATGTCGATGCCTGCCTCCGTCCAAGCCTCTCGCAGAGCATCGGCACCGCGCAGTCGCTTCCACGCAGCTTCGTTCGCAGTGATCGGAACCGCATCGAAGAACCGCACCGGATCGGCAGGCTCGGGCAACTCCAGATCGGGCACATCACTCGATTCGAGGAGCACCGCCGTGAACGGCGCACCCTCCCAGAGTGGCTCACCGAGATCGAGGAGCGCGTCGGCGGTGAGTACCACCCCCTCCACGGCCGGAAGCGCCGCCAGCACCGCCAGGCTGCGGTGCACACCGGCCGTGAGCCCGTCCGCTCTACGCAGACTCAAAACGAGCTCGGCGCGCGGACCGCGGTTCGGGTCGGCGATGGTTGCGGTGGGATCGCCCATCGGGTGACGCGAACAACCCAATGTCGCAAATCGGGTGAGGTCGTCGTGTGCGTGGAACCGCAGAATTTCGATCGGTTCGAGGCCGAGAAACGTCACCGACGCCGATTCGGGCGCCGGCCCGGTCGCGTCGGACAGGTTCGCGGCGAGGTGGGCACGGACTGCGGTGAGAACGGCTTCGGTCACCTCTGCAATCTAACGCGCCGGTGGCTACGGGTGGTCGATCCTCGACAGCCGCACCCGACCACTATCGAGATCGATCCATCCGTCGTCTCCCACGGCGATGTCGATTCGGCCGTTCCTCTTGCCGACAATTTCTTCAGTGACATGCCGTTTCGCGGGCGAGAAGAGTTCGTCCATCGCCCCCAACATGCCGCTCCCCGCGTCGGCGGTGCGCGGATTGCTCCTGCGCCAGTACACCCATCCCCTTCTCTCCGCCCACAGTGCTGCTTGATCGACTCCGACGAGCACCACGATCGCAATCACACCGATCAGAAGAACTTCCATCGAACATCCCCTTCGAAGTCACGGACGTGCCCAGTTGATTCGCGAACAGTTCCCGCGGTCCCTTCCGACGCACCCCCACCGGGAACACAGAGAACCGTAACCGTCTCGGAACCCGACGGAATCGAGGACACTCGCGTGGGCTGCCAACGGCATCAGAACATGGTCCCCGCGAAGGGGACCACAGGCCACGTGAACAGTGCCTCGGCGACCGGGAGTGCCACAGGGTCGTGCACGGTGATCCGCCCGGCTCCCGCCAGTGCGTGGCAACTCACCCCACCGAGCAACAGCGATCCGAGTTCGGCGATGCCGAGCTCGAGGTGAGCCGGTTCGTTCGCTGTCGACACGCCGTCGGCGGAGATCTCGAAGACCGCGGTGTTCTCCGCGAAGACGGGGTCGGTCACCGCAATCCGGACTGTCCCGACACCCACGAACGATCGGGCTTCGAGTGCCCGCCGCACGTCGAGAATGCGAAGCCAGGTTTCGTCCGACACCGAACGAACCTGTGCCCCGCGATGATCCGTCAGCATCCACGGCAGTGGATCGTCTGCCGGTACCCCGTCGAACACGATCCGGTCGACGAGGTCCAGATTCAGCAGGAAACGGACGAGTCCCGCGTGGGATTCGGCGGTGGGGGCGAAGAAGTCGCTCACGACGATGGTGCGGTCGCGTCCGCCGAACCACGCCCCGGTGTTCTCAGGGCGGTACCGGACGAAACCGTCCTCGGCACCCGGGCTGCCGTGCACCGCGACATAGGCAGGTCCGTTCCCCGACGAAGAGCGGAAACGCTGGGAAGCCCACCAGAACGAGGTGCGTTCGATACGCCCGGGGCGATCTGTCGCGTGCTCGGAATAGATGTGCTCCAACAGGTCCCATGAATCGGGAAGCTCAGCGAACCTGACCGGGCCGCCGCCGGGCACGCCCTGGTGCAGCACCGCACGGCGCCTCTCCACCTCGAGGGTCGTCGACATCGACGCGATGCCGTAGCCGAATCTCCCGTAGATCGTGGCCTCGGAGGCTCGCAAGCTCGCAACGACGTCGCCGCGTTCGTGAGCGTCGCGCAGCTGCCTGTGCACCAGGGAGGTGACGACGCCGCGGCGAGTGTGGGTGGGGAGCACCCCGATGTGGGTGACCCCCGCGTGAGACACGCGCTCGCCGCCCGGCAGCACCAGAGACCCGGACGTCGCATCGACGGTACCGACGAGCGCTCCATCGATGAATGCCCCGAACGTGCGGCCCTTCTCGAGGTAATCGCCCATGCGTCCCTCGGGATAGTCCGGCCCGGAAGGAAGCCCGACCATGGCCGTCCGGAACAGTGCCATCGCCTGCCGCAGCTCCTCCTCGGATTCGAGGGCTCGGATCTCGGCGTCACGGTGTTCGCTCATACGCCCGAGACTAGAGAGAGCTTCCACACTTGTCGCTACGCGGACTCTGCAGTGAACCGCACGTCGTAACGGTCTGCGTCCGGGGCAGCGAACTTCGCCAGCTTCATTCCTTCGGTCTCGATTGCCGACCGGTTCGATGCCGTCAGCGAACGCCAGGGCGTCACTTCCACTACCGAGGACCCGCTGCCCGTGGTCAGGCTCGCAATTCCGGCGACCCGGCCGCCGACGAGTACCAGCGGCGCGATCATCCCGTTCTTCGTCATCGTGCGCCTACGATCGTCGTCCGAAATGAACCGCCGGCGATCGGCGTGCGAGAGCAGCGCGTTGTCGAAAGGAGCGAGGATCCGCACCGGCGCGGGAGTCGACGGGGCAGGGCGGGGGGCGTCGGGCAGATCGAACAGTTCTATGCCACGCTCATCGCGGAAGGTCGCGAGTTGTGGGCGCAGCCGCTCGACGATCTCCGACAGCCGGGTCAGGCCACACCATGCCTGCACATCGCGGATGCTTGCGGGACCGAACGCCGCGAGGTAGCGCAGGATGAGCCGATCGGGGCTCGGAAGGTCCGCTTCCGGCGGGCCTGCCCACACGTCGAGGGGTGCGAGTCGAGGCGGGCCCGAGCGCCCCCACACCCCGCGAGGCGTGACCTGCACCAGCGGAAGCAGGCCCCGCACGCCGTGTGCGAGCGCCGCAGGGTCCTGATCGGGGAAATACTCGGCGAGCAGGGGCCGCAGCTCGGCCTGAGTCCGCGGAGTGTCGGACAGGAGTTCTCGGCCGACAGACGCGAGTGCCGTCCGATCCACACCACGCAGGCCTGCGCGATGGAGCGTGTTGGTGTCGAGGTCCTTGTCGAGCAGCGGTTGCACCCAAGCGCGCAGCGCATGGGCGTCGGCCGCAGAGACCGCGAACACCGTTCCTCGCATCAGCACGATCCGCACCACTTTCCGCGACTCGAGGAGAACCGACAGCGATTCGGGGCGGAAACCGCGTAACCGGGTCCACAACGCGTAATAGGGCGGCGTCGGCGCCTGTCCCTGCAAGCCCATCAGGTGCTCGATCATTGCCAGCGGCTCCATGTCGCTGCGGCGCAACAGATGCTGACGGGCGAGCGTCGCGCGACCGAGCGCGCGATCGGTCAGGATGCCGGTGATCACAGTGCACCTTGACACACCCGACCGACACGAGCCGGTGTGTCGCGGGTGGACAGCATCGACACAGGTAGGTTTCCTTCGTGCAAGCGGAATGGGACATCGAAGCTCCCGGCGTACTGCAGCTACCGTCAGGGAGGCGCGTACGCGGGCGCGCTCTGCGCGGTCCGCTGCCCGACGGCCCGCTACCGGAGTTCGGTGTGTACCTGCAGGGGCGTCCGCTGGTCGCCCTCGACTGGGATTCGCGATGGATCCGCTGGCCCGACTTCCGGGTGCCGTCCGACGCGCAGGACGCGTACGACGCTTTGTACGAGACGTGGGTTCGCGCGGGACGGCAGCGGGTGGAGGTGGCTTGCACCGGTGGGCGCGGACGCACCGGCACCGCGCTCGCGTGCCTCGCGATACTCGACGGCATCCGAGCGAGGGACGCAGTCGCCTTCGTCCGCAAGCACTACGATCCGCGCGCGGTGGAAACCCCGTGGCAGCGTCGCTTCGTCACACGATTCGCGTCACCCGGGTGAGTAGCGCCGCTCGATGCGGACCACATCGGCTTCGGCCGCGGAGGCCTCGCGTTCAGCAGCGGTGACGTCCTTCTTCGCTGCCGCGACCGCGCGACGCGCAAACTTGCGCTGTTGTTCGGCGTGGACCAGCTTTTCCTGCAGTGCCGCAACCTCCGCTTCATGGCGGGCGAGTTCGCGGTCCGCTTCCTGGGCGGCAGCCCGCGCACGCGTGACAGCGCGTCGAGCCTCGTGCGCCGCGGTGGTTGCCTCGGCCAGCTCGGCCCGCCCCTCCGCGCCATCGGTTCGGGCTGCAGAACGGTCGGGAACGACGCTCAGCGTCGGCGTCGACGACGAACCTCCGAGATCCCCGAGCGCGCCGATGCCGGACGGCTCGACGATGGCGTCGAGGCGTCCCGCACGCACACGTTCGGCGACCGCCGGGTCCGCAAGCGCGGCATTGAGGGTCTGTGCAACCTCCCGCAGGGCGCTGTCGCTGGCCGTTCGCCCCCGCTCGGAAGCCAGTTCGGCCGCGTCCCGCTCCAGCGCGGAGATCACCTGCCGTCGCTGCGTGGACAGTGTGCGCAGATCCTGTCCGGACAGTGTTCGCTGGGCGGTGCGCAGGGCGTCGCCCAGGTCGAGGAGGACACCGAGTTCGTCGGGTCGCTCACGTGCCAGCAGGTTCACCAGCCACGCTGCGACTGTCGGTTTGCGGAGCCGGCCGATCGCGGCAGTGAGTTCCCTGTCGCCCGACTCGCGGGCCTGCGCCACGTACTCGGTGCGCGCGGCGATGAACTCCCCGGGGTCGAGGCCGTACAGGGAGTCCGCCACCGAGTCCAGAGTGGGCATGGGGTCAAGCGTAGTGGCGATCACCCTGCCGGCACAGGGACACGCGATCCCCGCAGCAGATGACGCGCGGGCATTGTCGTCGCCAGGTGCGCGACAGCGCAGGTGACGAACACGGTCCCCACCACGAACCACAGCGGACCCTGGGGCCAGGGTTTTCCGACGAACCCGATGGCCAGCATGGTCATCGAACCGAGGGAGATCGCGACACCGATGACGGTTGCTACGACGCAGACCAGCGCGGTTTCCGACCACACCATGGTGTGGAGTTGGCGCGGGGTGGCCCCGACAGCCCGCAGCAACTGCCACTCCCGCCGACGCCGGAGTGTGCTCGCCACGAGCCGATTGGCAGCGCCGAGCAGTATGTATCCCATCAGGACCAGGGCGATAGCGATGTTGAGCACGCGCGAGGGATCCGGAGCTGCCGGCCCCACCGAGGTCGTGGAGGCATCGTCGATCCGCAGCCCGGGAGTATCCGCGAGCAGCGGTGGGAGTTCGGTGGTGATCCTCGCGTGGTCACCGGCGACCAGCACCTGGTCGTAGGGCCCGTCCTGCCCCTGCGGGAGTAGATCCAGCGACGCGGCGATCTTGCCGAATCCGAAGCCACGCGCGTAGGTCGCCACCACTGTCGGCTCCACCTCGGTCCCGTCCGACAGGATCAGCGGCAGGGTGTCGCCGACGTCGACCCCGGCGAGCCGGGCTGCAACGGAATCCATTGCGACAGAAGCACCGGTCAGGCGCGACACGTCGCCATCGGTGACACCGAGATCGAGTACCTCTCCGACGTCGGGCCCGACAGCGAGCATCGGATATTCCTCGGCGCGTGGCCCGCCGTCCTGCTCGAACGGACGTATCGCGGTGGACCGGATCACAGCGACAGCCGTGGTCGACGAGGATGCGCGCTGGATCGACTCGAGCGCCGACGACGACACGCCGCCCGCGTCGGGAGCGGACACGACCACATCCGCGACGGTGCCTTCGCCCACATCGTGGTCCACCGTGGCGCTCGCCGTGGTCACCGCGAAGATCTGCGTGGTCAACAGTCCTACCGCGAGTGCGAGGACACTGATCGCACCACCGGTCCGCAGGGCGTAGCTGTGCGAGTTCCGCACGGCCAGCCACCTGCTCGCAGAACCGGTTCTGGGCGCGATCCACCCGCAGACCCGACCGACCATCGCCGGGGCGATCAGACTGATACCGATGATCGCGAGCAGCGTTCCCGACGCCGTGCCGATCAGAGCTTCCTCGCTGCGAATCACGAGGGGGACGACTGCGGATCCGGCCGACAACGCGAGCACCACGAATCCCGCTCTGGTTCGGAGCCGACCTCCGCCGCGCGGTTCGGCCTCGGTCTCGAGGATCGCTTCGGTGGCCGGAATCCGGGAGATTCGCAGCGACCCCGCGCGCGCCGCCACCTGAACCATGCCCAGCATCAGCAGGCAGGCACCCAGCGCCGGACCGGGACTCCAGCTCGGTAACTGCCCGGGTGCGAGCAGGCCGACGGTGGTCAACGGCCGCGTGGCCGCCGCAGACAGCAGGTAGCCGCCGATCACGCCCACCGCCACAGCTCCGAACGCCACACGGGTCGTCCGACGCGCGATCATCGACCGGATCTGTCGCGGTGTCGCCCCCACCGCGCGAAGCAATGCGATTTCCCGCGACCGATTCGCCACACCGACAGAAACCGCTCCCGCGGTGATGAATCCGACGAGGACCACCAGCACTCCCCCGACGGAGAACGCCGCAGCCGTCAGCATTCCGGTCCCCGACGCCGCCGCGGGTCGTTCGGCGCGGCCGATGTCGTCGCCCGTCGCGACCACGAGACCTCGTCCCGCCACGAGTTCTTCCACACGGCCGGTGATCGCGACGGAATCCGCGTCGTCGTCGAAAGCGACGATGAGTAGGTCCGCGGAGTCTGCCGACCTCCGGGAGAGTTCCCGCGCGGTGGTGTCACTGACGAAGACGCCATTACCCGAAAGATCTGCAATGCCAGTCACACTCATGTTCTGTAGTTGTCCGCGCAGCATTACCTCCACCGGGTCACCGACCGAGACACCCGCCGTGACGGCTGTATCTGCGGCGAGTACGACGTCGGTGGGACCGCTCGGTGCACGACCGGTCAGACCGACCGTTCCGAGAAGGGAGTTCCACCCGTGACCGTTGTCTCGGACCGATTCCGCGGGCAGCACCCGGCCACGCCCGTCGGTTGCCACCGCCGGGAAACTCAGGTCCGCGGCGACCGCACGCACCCCCGGTATCTGCGACAGGTCCACGGCGAGGTCGGTCGGAACCCCGACGTGTTCGGGCAGCACCGGATCGAAGTCTTCGTCCTGCGGGACGCTCTGGTCGCCGCCGATGACCATGTCGATGCCGGTGAATCGCTGCGTGGGCACCTGCGAGCGCAGCCCGGACTCGGCCATGACGAGGCAGAACGTGACCAGTGCGGCACCCACCGCCACCGCGCAGATCACCGCAAGTGTTTCACCGACCCGGGCCGGCAAACGCACTGTCATCGGACTCGCCCTCCGAGCAGGGCAGTCAAGGTACGTGCGTCGGGGCGGCGTAGGACCCGATCGATGCGTCCGGTTGCCATCACCACGACGTCGTGTGCCCGGACTGCAGCTGCAGGATCATGGGTGACCATCACAACGGTCTGTCCGAGGTCGCGCACGAGATCATCGAGGAGGGAAAGGATCTGGTCGCCGGTGGCCGGGTCCAGTGCGCCCGTCGGTTCGTCGGCGAACACGACATCCGGGCGGGTCGCCAGTGCGCGGGCCACTGCGACCCGCTGTTGCTGTCCACCCGAGAGTTCACCCGGTGTGCGAGACAGGAAGTCGCCCAGACCGACCCGGTCGACAACTGTGGCCAGCCAGCTTCCGTCGCCGGGTGTCTCGGCCAGGCGCAGCGGCAAGGTGATGTTCTCCTCGACAGTGAGCGACGGGATCAGGTTGTAGGCCTGGAAGACAAACCCCACCCGTTCACGTCGAAGCCGTGTGCGGGCGGTCTCCCGCAGCCGACCGATCTCCGTGTCGCCGATCCACACCTTGCCCCGCGTCGGGGCATCGAGTCCGGCCGCGCAGTGCAGGAGCGTGCTCTTCCCGGAACCGGATCGACCCATGACGGCAAGGAACGCGCCGCGCGGGACAGTCAGGTTCACGTCGTCGAGCGCTGGTGTACCGCTTCGATTGTCCTTGGACCGATAGACCTTGGTCACCGCCTCCAGCCGGATAGCGGCCGGCACGGACTCACGCTCGGCAGTGGTGCGGACGCTCTCCATCGCGGTGTTCACGGGCGTCGCCGCCGCAGGTAGCGCGCCACGAGTGCCGCGAGGCAGAGGATGGTGGGAATCCCGAAAACCAGTGAGAACAGGACGTTGTCGGGCCTTGCGATCGACGACACCGCGTTCAGACCGACGAACACCGCGAACGCGACCCACAGTGCCCCGGTCGCCCGGTCGGGGGGATCTCCGCGCGGTCGTGTGCCTGCCGTCGAGAGTAGCTCACGTGTTCCGGATCCATGGTGCGGGCGGATGCCGTACGGGTCGTCCATGATGCCTCCAACAATCGAGGCCGCGACAATTGCGCGGCGCCCTCATTCGTTCCCTGGTCTCGACGCTATGAGCTGCCACGGCGTCCCGACATCCCGACGGCTACCGGCTTCCGGTACAGCAGGCTGTACCTTCATGCACCCGCATGGACGGCGAAGGTGCACAGGGCATACCGTCGGCACACCGACACGCACATCCACCACGCGAGGATTCGAGGGGGACCCATGACAAGTGAACCCTCGGCTGCCGGCAGCGACCCTCGACGAACCGCGCTGCGAGAAAATGCAGTTGCAGTTGTGAAGAAGGCAGCCATCGCGACGAAATGGCTGGTACTCGGAGCCGGAACCGCCATCCTGGCGCTTTTCGGCGTGATTGCCTCGATCCTGGTCGCTGCGCTCTGCCTGGTGGGTGTCGGAGTGTTTCTGCTCGCGCCGACGCTGTCGGTCGTCCGGTGGATCGCAGATCTGGAACGACGACGACTCGCCGCGATGGGCATTCCTGTCCCGTCGCCCTACAGCAGCGACCCCACCGAGTGGCGAGAGGCGTGGCAGTTTCTGCGCTCCGATCCTGCGCCTCGGCGGGACATCGTATGGCTGTGCATCCATGCGACGTTCGGCCTCGCCGTCGGTCTACTGCCGCTGGAGTTGCTCTCGAATGCGGTGGAGGAACTCACCGCTCCGCTGTGGTGGCATCTGTCTCCGCCCGGTGGAGCGACCATGCTCGGCGGCCTGATACCCATCGACTCAGGGGCCGAGGCGCGCTGGGCGACCGTCACCGGCCTCTGCTGGGCGATCCTGTGGTTCGTGTTGCCTCCGTTGCTACTCCGGGCGCAGGTCGCTTCCGGTAGCCGGTGGTTGCCCCCGCACCCGGATGTCGATCTGTCCGCTCGTGTCGTCGAACTGACCACGACGCGAGCGGCAGCGCTGGATGCCCACGCCGTGGAACTGCGCCGGATCGAGCGGGCGCTGCACGACGGCGCGCAGAATCGGCTCGTGACCGTCGCCGTGCTCACCGGAGCGGCCCGCCAGGCCTTGGCCCGGGACCCTGCCACCGCCGACCCCTTCCTCGAGAAAGCACAGCAGAGCGCCGAAGTCGCTCTCGCCGAACTTCGCTCGGTGGTGCGGAGCATTCTGCCGCCGGTGCTGGAGTCCGAGGGATTACCCGGTGCGTTGTCGGCGTTGGCCGCGCAGTGTCCCGTCGAAACCCGGGTGGACACACATGTTTCACCACGATGCCCCGTGGCCGTCGAAGCGATCGCTTACTACACCGTGGCCGAGGCACTCACCAACGTCACCCGTCACAGCGGTGCGCAGCGTGCCGATGTGCAAGTACTGCGGCAGGGCAACACACTCGTGGTCGAGGTACGGGACGACGGTGCCGGGGGTGCGGTCGTCGAACTCGGGTCGGGGCTCGCCGGGATCCGCGGGCGCGTCGAGGCACATGATGGGACGTTGCAGGTGGACAGCCCGGCCGGAGGGCCGACGACAGTGATGGCGGTGATCCCGTGCGGATAGTGGTGGCCGAGGACGATGCGCTGCTCCGGGAAGGGCTCGTGCTGTTGCTACGCGGCGAGGGACTCGACGTGGTCGCCGGGGTCGGCGATCCGGACGCGCTGCTCGACGCTGTGGCGGAGTATCGACCCGACGTCGCGATCGTCGACGTCCGGATGCCGCCGACCCACACCGACGAAGGCATCCGGGCCGCGGTCGCGGCACGCGCTGCTCATCCCGAGCTTGCCGTCCTTGTGCTGTCCGCATACGTGGAGCAGAGCTTCGCCACCGAGCTGCTCGCAGGCGGTGCGCATCGCACGGGTTATCTACTCAAGGAACGCGTCGGGCGGGTCGGAACCTTCCTCGAGGCCCTGCACCGTGTCGCCGGCGGTGGCACCGCGATCGACCCCGAGGTCGTTGCCCAGCTCTTCGCACGGCAACGCGCCGCCGACCGGCTCGCCGACCTGACCGTACGAGAACGCCAGGTTCTCGCCGTAATGGCCGAAGGGCTGGGCAACGGCGCGATCGCGACTCGCTTGTTCATCACCGAGAACGCAGTCCACAAACACATACGGAGCATTTTCGCCAAGCTCGGCCTGCAGGCCGGCGACGACTCCGACCGGCGGGTCGTCGCGGTGCTCCGGCACCTCGAAGCCACGCAACGAACCGGTTGAATCGGGCGCCTACAGAGCCAGCTTCGCGAGCAGGTCGCGCGCCTTCTCGGCGCTACGCGGCTCGCACAGCACGTCGTAGCGGCCCGCGACCAGCTGCATCGTGGACGAGAAGTCGCGTTGTCCGCGGGTGGCCGCGTACGGGATCGTCGCTGAAATCAGCCCGAAGATGATGCCGCCGACGAGACCCACGAGCAGCGGCCCCAGGAAGTCGGTGGAGAAGATCCCGAGAAGCAGACCGAAGAACAGACCCAGCCACGCACCGGAGACGATGCCGCCGCCGATCACCTTGGCCCACGTCAGCCGGCCTGTGACCCGCTCGACCTGCATCAGGTCGACGCCGACAATCGTGACGTCCTCGACCGAGAAGTTCTGATCGGACAGGTGGTCGACGGCGCGCTGCGCTTCTGCGTATGTCGAGTACGAACCGACAGGCCATCCACTCGGCGGTTCCGGCAGTCCCGGCGCCTGGCGCCCGGGCCCCATGGGATTCGTCATTCTGGCTCCTTCTCGTTGCAGTCCGTGTCCATTCTGCCGGGATCTGCCTACTTCGGCGGCTCGAACGACGTGGTTCGGGTCATCCCCGCGGCACGGCCTTTCGCCGAGATCACGAGAGCCATCTTCCGACTCGCTTCGTCGATCATCTCGTCGCCGAGCATCGCGGCACCGCGCGCTCCACCCGCTGCGGAGGTGTGCCATTCGTAGGCGTCGAGAATCATCTCGGCCTTGTCGTAGTCCTCCTGCCTTGGGCTGAATACCTCGTTGGCGGCATCGATCTGACTGGGGTGCAGCACCCACTTGCCGTCGAATCCGAGCGCTGCCGAGCGCTGCGCCGACCGACGGAACGCCTCGACATCGCGAATCTGCAGGTACGGTCCGTCGATGGCCTGAAGTCCGTGTGCCCGCGCGGCCATCAGGATCGTCATGAGGATGTGGTGGTAGGCGTCGCCGCGGTCGTAGCCCTCGGGCTGTTCGCCCACGACGAGAGTGCGCATGTTGATGCTGGCCATGAAATCGGCGGGGCCGAACACGAGGGTCTGCACGCGTGGACTGGCCGTCGCGATCTCGTTGATGTTCGTCAGCCCCAGCGCATCCTCGATCTGCGGTTCGATCCCGATCTTCCCGACCTCGAGTCCGTGTGCCTTCTCCACCTGGGTGAGCAGCAGATCGAGCGCTTTCACGTGGCTCGCGTCCGGCACCTTGGGCAGCAGGATCGCGTCGAGATGTGCGCCCGCTCCACCGACGACGGTGGACACATCGAGGTAGGTGGCGTCGGTCGTCCAGTCGTTGACGCGTACGACTTTGAGCTGGTCGCCCCAACCGTCTTCGTTCAGCGCTTCGACGATGGTGGTGCGCGCCTGTTCTTTGGCGAGAGGCGATACGGCGTCCTCGAGATCGAGGAAGAGCGCGTCGGCAGGTAACCCCTTGGCCTTGTCGATCATCTTCCGGCTGCTGCCTGGAACCGCAAGTACTGACCGTCGGGGCCTGAATGAGAACGACATGGGGGGACCGAACCTCCGTGTTCCGTGATCGACATACCTAGCCTCTAGCCTGGCAATCATGGCAGCAGTGAGCAAGGTATTCGCAGCGAGGCTGGCGGGCCTGGTCGTGCTCGGCCCCGACGGCGAATCGATCGGTCGGGTCCGCGACGTCGTGCTCACCATACGAATAGGCCGTCAGCCTCCGCGCGTGCTCGGCCTGGTCGTCGAGCTTCCCACCAGGAAGCGGATCTTCGTTCCGATGCTGCGGGTGACGGCGATCGCGCCGGGTTCGGTCACGCTCGTCACCGGCAGCGTGAGCCTTCGCAGGTTCACGCAGCGCCCATCCGAGGTGCTCGCGCTCGCGCAGGTACTCGACTCCCGCGTGCGCGTCGACGACCCGGAACTCGCCGACCTCCAGGGGGCGGACGTCACCGTCGTCGATCTCGGGATCGATCTCACCCGCAGCCGCGATTGGCTGGTCTCGCGTGTCGCGGTGCGACGGCATCGGGGACGGCTGGCGCGTCGCGCGCCGGTGCACGTCGTGGAGTGGCAGCACGTGCACGGCCTGACTCAGCAGGCCCTCGCTCTACCCGGGCAGGGTGTCTCACAGTTACTGCTCCAGTTCGAGGACATGCGTCCCGCCGACGTCGCCAACGTGTTGCGCGATCTGCCGATCAAGCGCCGCAACGAAGTGGCCGCCGCACTCGACGACGAACGACTCGCCGACATCGTCCAGGAGCTGCCGGCGGACGACCAGACGGATCTCCTCAAACATCTCGAGGTCGACCGCGCCGTCGACGTTCTCGAGGCCATGGACCCGGACGACGTCGCCGACCTGATGGGCGAGTTGCCGGAGACCGACGCCGAGTGGTTCCTCCAGCGCATGAACCCGGAAGATTCCGAGCCGGTGCGCCGCCTGCTCGAACACTCTCCCGACACCGCGGGTGGCCTGATGACCCCGGAGCCGGTTGTTCTGACTCCGGCGACCACGGTCGCCGAGGCACTCGCTCGGGCACGCAATCCGGATCTGACCCCGGCACTGGCGTCGATGGTGTTCGTGGTCCGTCCCCCGACCGCGACACCGACCGGCCGCTATCTGGGTTGCGTTCATCTGCAACGATTGCTTCGCGAACCGCCGGCGAGCCTCGTCGGTGGTGTCATCGACAACGATCTCCCGCGACTCGATCCCGAGGATTCCCTGGCTTCGGTCACGCGTTACTTCGCGACGTACAACCTGGTGTGCGCTCCGGTCGTGGACGACGAGCAGCACCTGCTCGGTGCGGTGAGTGTCGACGACGTGCTCGACCACCTGTTGCCCGAGGACTGGCGTGAAGAGGAGGAAGAGGATGAGTGACCGCAGCCCGTTGGGCACACAGCGACTCGAGACTCCCCGTACCTCCCGGTTCCGGGTGAACTTCGATGTGGAGGCCGTCGGCCGGGTCAGCGAGTCGATCGCGCGTTTCCTCGGCACCGGCCGCTACCTGGCGATCCAGACGATCGTGGTGATCGTCTGGATCGTGCTCAACGTCTTCGCGGTGAGCCTGCAGTGGGATCCGTATCCGTTCATCCTGCTCAATCTCGCGTTCTCGACGCAGGCCGCGTATGCGGCGCCGCTGATCCTGCTCGCCCAGAACAGGCAGGAGAACCGCGACCGGGTGTCGCTGGAGGAAGACCGCACACGGGCCGAGCAAACGAAGGCCGACACCGAGTTCCTCGCACGTGAGCTTGCGGCGTTGCGACTTGCCGTCGGCGAAGTCGCGACACGCGACTATCTGCGACGAGAACTGGAAGATCTGAAGGCTCTGATCATCGATGCCGACAAGGACGACGAGGTCGGTCCCGGCCCGATGAGGCCACCGCGACGCTGAGAACTACCGATACCGCAACGTCCGGTTGCACATAACCCGAACCCGTTCTGTAATGTGCGTCACAACAGTGGTGACGTAGGTTCGGTCGAAGGTGGGTATCCAGGTGCGCTGGCACACGACTCTGATTGTTGTTCCGTTGCTCGCCGCAGCAGGCTTCGCCGCGACGGCTTCGGCGCCCGCACCGAGCGGCGCCGCCGCCGATCTCGAACCCGCGCACACCGCCGCCGTGCGGAATGTGGGCGTCTTGCCCGCCGAGCCCGCGACCCCGCAAGCGATGCGTAACCCGTCCGGAACCGCCGGCGACCCGACGGACCCGCTGTCACAGACGCCCCCTGCGATGCCCGGTGACGGGTTCGCCATCCTCGGCGACGGCCCCCTCGCAATCCCCGAACTCGTGTTCTACGCGTACCGCGCCGCCGAGATGCAGCTCGCGATCAATTCGCCGGAATGCGGACTGTCGTGGCATCTGCTGGCAGCGATCGGGCGCCTCGAATCGAATCATGCCGACAACGGGCGAACGGATGTCCTCGGCACCCTCGCCGCATCACGGACGACACCGGACGGTCGCGTCGGCCCGATGCAGCTTCCGGCCGACGTGTGGGAGCGCTTCCCCTCGGACGGCAACGTCGACGGAGTGACAGACCCGCAGAACGTGTTCGATGCGACCCTCGCAGCGGGGGCGTGGGCCTGCGCGGACGGCGCCTCCGCGCGAGACGAGGCAGGCGAAGCCCGGGTCGCGGCGATGTTCGACCCATCCCCCGAGTACCTGGCGAATGTGCAGAAATGGTCTGCCGCCTACAAGAAGGGCGCAGAGGTGGCCCCGGCAGCCCCTGCGGTACCGCCGACAGCTGTCCCCACCCCTCCCGTCGTGCAGATTCCCACCACCGACGCTGCCGCTCCTGCCGCACCGGACACGGACGCTGAGCAGGCCACCGAGGAGACCACTCCTGCCGCGCCGGGCCTGCCCATGATGACGATTCCGGAACTGCCGGAAATGCCCTGCCTCGTCCCCACCCTCTGCGAGCAGTGACAGTCGCCGGACGCCCACACCCGAAGTCGGACATACCCACCCGTCGACCTGTTACTTAAATCACATACAAGTAACGGACGCATCCCTTCACCACGGCCGCTCGATCTCCCCACGGGCGCCTCGACCGCGGCTTTCGATCTCTGTCACCACCGGCGACGATGTCGGCCCCGAGTACCCGTAAACCTGCGTTACATCACGGTTGAGTAACGGAAGCGCATCGAATCCTGTAGTGTCGGCCCGGCCATATAACGGAGGCGTCTCGACGAGATGCCCGAGGGAGGTAGTAGTGGGCCGGCACGCTAAGCCATTGGATTCGAAACTCCGTCGCAATTCAGTCATTGCCATGACGGGGTTGGTGCCGGTGGGCTTGGTTGCCGCAGCCGCCACCACCGCGGGCGCATCGCCCCGCACTCTGCTCGGGATTCACCAGCACGAAACCGAGCCTGCAGCTGCCGCAACACCGATCGACGACATCGCCGCAGCCGTGAACTCGATCGATATCCCGCAGGTCACCGCGGTCGCCCAGAACGTCATGCTCGCTCCGGAGCCCGCTGCCGCGCCCGCACCGAAGGCCGCCCCCGCGCCGGAACCCGAGCCCAAGGTTCTGCACGAAGGCCCCCTCGGAATTCCCGGCATCAACTTCGACGCCTACCTCAATGCCGAACGGATCCTCAACGAGGAGAATCCCGGCTGTGGCATGTACTGGACATTGCTCGCCGGAATCGGCCGCGTCGAATCCGGGCATGCCAACGGAGGCCAGGCCGACGATCTCGGAAACCTCAACGAGCCCGTGATCGGTCTTCCGCTCAACGGCAGCCTCCCGGGCCAGGCCGTCATCCACGACACGGACGGCGGCGCCCTCGACGGCGATTCCGTATACGACCGGGCCGTGGGACCGATGCAGTTCATCCCCACCACGTGGACCCAGTACGCGGGCGACGGCAACGGTGACGGCAAGTCCGATCCCCAGAACCTCTACGACTCCACCCTGACCACCGCGCGCTACCTGTGCGACGGTGGCCTCGACATGCGCAACCTCGCGCACTCGACGAAAGCCATCCACCGCTACAACAACTCGATGGCGTACGTCGCGAACGTCCTCGCCTGGTCTGCCGCCTACTCCACCGGCATCACACCCAGCGCTGCCGACCTGCCGCGGATCCACTGAACCACCGCCACCTACCATGGTCACCATGGCAGTCCTTGAGTCCGACATCCGAAGCGCGCTCGCACGGGTCCAGGATCCGGAGATCCGCAAGCCCATCACGGACCTCGGCATGGTCAAGAGCGTCGATATCCGCGACGACAGCAGTGTCGACATCGAGGTGTATCTCACGACGGCCGCGTGCCCGATGCGTACCGAGATCACCGATCGGGTCACCAAGGCCGTAGCCGACGTCGCGGGCGTGGGCGAGATCCGAGTGACCCTCGACGTGATGAACGACGAGCAGCGCACGGCCCTTCGCAAGTCCCTTCGCGGTGACTCCACCGAACCGGTCATCCCGTTCGCGCAGCCCGGTTCGCTCACGCGCGTCTACGCGGTGGCCTCCGGCAAGGGCGGCGTCGGCAAATCGTCGGTCACCGTCAACCTCGCAGCTGCGATGGCCGATCGCGGACTGTCCGTAGGTGTGCTCGATGCCGACATCTACGGCCACTCGATCCCCCGCATGCTCGGCACGTCCGCGAAGCCCACCCAGGTGGAGCGGATGATCGTGCCGCCTATCGCGCACGAAGTGAAGATGATTTCCATCGCCCAGTTCACGGAGGGGAACACCCCGGTGGTGTGGCGCGGCCCCATGCTCCACCGGGCATTGCAGCAGTTCCTCGCCGATGTCTTCTGGGGCGATCTCGACGTGCTGCTGCTTGATCTCCCGCCCGGCACGGGCGACGTCGCGATCTCGGTTGCGCAACTGATCCCCAACGCGGAGATCCTCGTGGTGACAACCCCGCAGCAGGCAGCGGCGGAGGTTGCCGAGCGCGCCGGCTCGATTGCCCTGCAGACCCGTCAGCGCATCGCGGGCGTTGTCGAGAACATGTCGTGGCTCGAGCTGCCCGACGGCACCAAGATGGATGTCTTCGGTACCGGTGGCGGCCAGGCAGTCGCAGAGCGGCTCTCACGCGCAGTCGGAGCCGAGGTGCCGCTGCTGGGCCAGATCCCCCTCGACCCTGCGATCCGTGAGGCGGGCGACGCGGGCACCCCGATCGTCCTCAGCGCCCCGGATTCCGCACCGGGCATCGCGATGCGGGAGATCGCCGAGAAGCTCGCAGTCCGTCGTCGTGGTCTGGCAGGAATGTCACTGGGGATCGACACCACCCGGCATCTCTGAGCCGGCAGGCAAGCAGCACCGCCCCTCGGGGCGCAGAGCCCCTCCTCGGGGCGGACATTACGTCGCGTCGGGATCGATCGGCGGAATCTCGCCCGGAGCGAGGGGCTTCGCCATGTCCGGCCGCGAAGGCGTCGAACTGTGGGCGCCTCCACCGGACCCATTGGTCGCCGGGGAATCGAACTTACCCGTGAGGATCGAGTCGTCGCCGTCGAGAAGATGCTTGGTGATGACGGCCTTCGGCGTCATGCCCCGCAGCTGGTTGAGGTCGGACAGCGGCTTCTGGAGATCGTCGAATTCGGGTCCGAGTTCGTCCTTGAGCTGCTGCCGGGCACCCGATGCATACTCACGCACCTGCCGGAGCGACTTGGTCACCCACGACACCGCACCCGGAAGTCGCTCCGGACCGAGGACCACGAGGGCCGCGATGAGGAGGACCATGAACTCGCCCCAACCGATGTTGCCGAACACGGCACCAGAGTACGTGGTCCACGCAGGATTGCAGCACCGACGGCAGATGTCACATCCCTCATGATCAATCCGATACCGGTGTGACCTCGATGTCGACCAGGCGCCCCTCACGCACCAACTGCACGGTGACCGGCTGGTCCATCGCCTGCAGGTGAACGGCGACGACGAGTTCGTCCGCGCTCGTGACCTCTCGGTCGCCGACCTTGACGATCACGTCGCCTTCGACGATGCCTGCCTGCTGAGCCGGACTGCCCTGCTGCACATTGGCCACCTCGGCGCCGCTGGCAACATCGTTGACGACGGTCCGGGCATTCACACCGATCTCGGGATGATGCATCACACCCTCGGTGATGAGCGCCTGCGAAACCTCGGTGACGGTATCGATCGGGATCGCGAAGCCCAGACCGACCGATCCGCCGGTCTCCGACTTGATAGCCGAGTTGATGCCGATGACCCGGCCTTCCGAGTCGATGAGCGGTCCGCCCGAATTACCCGGGTTGATGGCCGCGTCGGTCTGCACGGCATCGATGACCGCGTCGGTGTCGGTGCCCTGTCCGTTCAACCGCATGGGCCGATGCAGCGCACTGACGATGCCGCGCGTGACGGTCTTGTTCAGGCCGAGGGGAGAACCGACCGCGACGACGTCCTCGCCTACCTGGACGTCCTCGGAACGGCCGAGTTCTGCGACGACGAGATTGTCGACGTCATCGACTTTCAGGATCGCCAGATCGGTCTTGATATCGCGCCCGACGATCGACGCAGGCACCTTCGTACCGTCGTTGAACGACACCTGCACGTTGGCTTCGGGATTGTTCGCGGCCATCGACACCACGTGGTTGTTGGTAGCGATATAGCCTTCCCCGTCGATCACGACACCTGATCCGGTTCCGGCGTCCTGGCCGAGCGTGACCTGGATCGACACGACCGCGGGCAGTACGGCGTCGGCAACCTGGGCAACAGTGCCGGTCGGGACGTCCTCACCTGCCGCAACCTGCGTCAGCGACACACCACGACTCGTCAGCGATCCGTTCTCGGACAGCATCAGAGCAACGACGAGCCCGCCGACCATTCCGATGACGACGGCTACGGCGGCGAGGGTGGCGAGGGCACGTGGCTCGACGCGACGGTCGAAGAGCACTTCCCGGAGGGCCAATTTGCGGGCAGGCGGCAGTTCGGTCGGCGCGGTGTCCGCAATGGGAGGACCGAGTCGCACGGCCGAGTCCGGGTTGCGCCACGGGTCGGGCGGCGTCGCCTCGACAGGGTCCTCGTCGGAGTCCCCGGGCGGCCGCTGAAGAGTATCCACGGCCTCGTGAGGGCGTCCGTACGCCTCGGCGAAGATCGGGTCGGCCGGAGGTGCATGCTGGATCCGCGGGTCCGGTGCCCGGTCTCGGGAGTTCCCGCCGAAGGAACCGACGGCACCGGCAGGCCGACCGAAGACCTGCGCAGCGGACGGGTCGACGGTAGGCCGATACACGGGCCTGGGTTCGAGACGCGGCGCGTCGGCGGGTCTTGCAATCTCCCCGGACCGACCCGAAGTGGCATCGGGCATATCGTCGGCGGGCACAGTGTCGTTGTCGCCGACCCCATTGTCGGCGGCACCGGCGTCGCCTCGCCCGTTACGTTGCACACCCGTCCGTTGCACAGAATCGCCGCTCACGCGTGTCCGTCTCCCCCGTGTAGGTCCGTCACGCAGCCCAGTATCACCGATGGCACTGTCTCTGCTGCTACCGCCTGCTCGCTGTCACCGACGACGGCGGATCGACCACCGGCGTGTGGTGCTCCACGGATCCTGGGCGGCGGCGTCGAACAGACCTCCCGGCCCCGACAGGCGGGTGGGGTCGGTGCTCGGCTGGTCGCAGAGATGGCTGGGGATGTTGCTCAGCGCCCCGAGCAACGAGGACGGCATCGCCGGGGCCTGACGGGCTGCCGACCGCAATGCGCGACGGGCCTGTTCCTGCGCTTCGACCTCGGTCGCGCATTCGCCGCAGATGGACAGATGCTGGGCGGCTCGGAGGTACGCCGACATCCGGAGCTCTCCGTCGACGAATGCGGCAACGGCTTCGCTGGCCAGGTGCTCCGTAGAGCCGAACCTGCGAGGTGGTTGCACCATCGTCATCAAATCCTCCTGGCGGCTACCCCGCATCGACGCGACCGACTTCGACCTTCCCATGCTCGCGCAGGTGCTCGCGCAGCGCCTGGCGACCCCGGTGGATACGACTACGCACCGTACCGAGCTTCACCCCCAGTGTGGCACCGATCTCCTCGTAGGAGAGTCCTTCGATGTCACAGAGCACCACCGCGGCACGGTACTCCGGTGCCAGCGAGTCCAGTGCGGACTGCAGATCGGCACCGAGGCGAGCGTCGTGGTAGATCTCCTCGGGGTTCGGCCCGTGGGCCGGTACCCGATCGTAGTCCTCCGGCAGCGCTTCCATCCGGATCCGATTCCGGCGGCGCACCATGTCCAGGAAGAGGTTGGTGGTGATTCGATGCAGCCAGCCCTCGAAAGTGCCCGGCTGGTAGTCCTGAAGCGAACGGAACACTCGGATGAATGTGTCCTGGGTGATATCTTCGGCGTCCTGTGCGTTGCCGGAAAGTCGGTAGGCGAGCCGGTACACGCGGTCGCCGTGCTGACGGACCAGCTCGTCCCATGACGGCATGGAAGCACGATCACCGGTGGCATCGAACACTGCTGTTCCGCTCATATCGGTGTCGGCAGATGTGCACACGTCGGGGGTGGGGACGGTATCGGATCTTTGCATGTGGATCGGTGGATCCTCCTCTTCGGGACCGCTGATCGAAAACGATATCTTCGGTGGTCAACGCTCGGACGCGGGATTCTATTTCCGCTGGTGTCCTTCGTCGACCTTTCCGATGAATCTTTCGCCTTCGTCGAACCGGCGGTCTGTTGCGTATCCGACCATCACTTTTCACCACAGCGATGTGGACGCCGTATGAGTACCCTGAAAGTCAGCTGAGAAACCACGAACGTGGGATTCTGGGGCGCGCCTGCCTGCACTGATGCGGTCGCGACGATAGCCTCATCAGGGTGCAGACCAATGCCGACCGGATCCTGGCCCACGCGGAGAATGTCGTCGTCGAGGACGATGCCCTCGTCAACGCGCGCGAACGCGCCCTCGATCTCGGCGCCGAACCCGTTTCTCCGTCCGTGGGCGCAACGTTGTCGCTGTTCGCGCGCATGCTCGATGCGCGCACCATCGTCGAGATCGGCACCGGCGCCGGTGTCAGCGGCTTGTGGTTGCTCCACGGACTCCGCGAGGACGGCGTCCTCACCACCATCGACAGCGAACCCGAGCACCAGCGGGCCGCCAAGATCGCGTTCCGGGACGGCGGGATGGTCGCCTCCCGAACCCGGCTGATCAACGGCCGGGCACTCGACGTGCTGCCTCGCCTCGCGGATTCCGGGTACGACCTCGTCTTCGTCGACGCCACGCCCGCCGACCATCCGCACTTCGTCCAGGAAGGCGTACGGTTGCTCAGGCCCGGCGGTGTCATCGTGCTGCACAACGCACTGCTCGACGGGCGTGTCGCGGACCCGGCAGCGCGAGACTCGACGGTGCTCGCCGTTCGTGAGGCCGCCCGTGCCATCTCACAGGACGACCGGCTTGCTCCCGTCGTCCTGCCTCTCGGCGACGGACTTCTGTGCGCTGTGCGTATGAGCTGAGCGCCGTGCCTACCGGGTGAGCTAGATCCACACGCCCTTGCCGATGGCGACGACCCCTCCGTTACTCACCGCGAAGCGCTGACGGTCGCGTTCGAGATCGACTCCGATGATCTCGCCGTCTCCGACGACGACATTCTTGTCGAGAATTGCGTGACGCACGACGGCGCCCTTGCCGATACGCACCCCGGGCATCAGCACACTGCCCTCGACGGTGGCGCCGTCCTCGACCATGACATTGGAGCTGAGTACCGAGTTACGGACGGTCGCGGCCGACAGGATGCTCCCTGCCCCCACGATCGACTCCTGCGCGAGACCGCCCTGTACGAACTTCGCGGGCGGGAGGTTCTCCGCCGCACCGCGGATCGGCCAACGCTTGTTGTACAGATTGAAGATGGGGTGGACGGACACCAGATCCATGTGTGCGTCGTAGAACGCGTCGAGCGTGCCGACGTCGCGCCAATAGGCGCGATCGCGTTCGGTGGCGCCCGGCACCACGTTGTCGTTGAAGTCGTAGACGTGCGCCGCACCCTGCGCGACGAGAGCGGGGATGATGTCGCCGCCCATGTCGTGGTCCGAATCGGAATTCTCGGAATCGGCACGCAACGCCTCGACAAGCACCTTCGTGGTGAAGACGTAGTTGCCCATGGAGGCAAATGTCACGTTGGGGTCGTCGGGAGTGCCGGGCGGGTGTGCGGGCTTTTCGAGGAACTGGGTGATGCGGCCGGACTCGTCACTGTCGATGCATCCGAAGGCGAACGCTTCACTGCGCGGAACCCGGATGCCCGCGACGGTCACGCCGGCTCCGGATTCGATGTGCTGACGCACCATCTGCTCGGGGTCCATACGGTAGACGTGGTCGGCACCGAACACCACGATGTACTCGGGATCCTCGTCGTACACGAGGTTCAGCGACTGCAGGATCGCATCGGCACTCCCGGTGTACCAGCGCGGCCCCAGACGCTGCTGCGCGGGCACCGGGGTGATGTATTCCCCCGTGAAACCGGAAAGCCGCCAGGTCTGGGAGATGTGCCGATCGAGCGAGTGCGACTTGTACTGCGTCAGCACACAGATACGCAGATAGCCGGCGTTGACGAGGTTGCTCAGCACGAAATCGATCAGACGGTAGGCACCTCCGAACGGCACCGCGGGCTTCGCGCGGTCAGCGGTCAACGGATACAGCCGCTTACCCTCGCCGCCGGCGAGCACGATTCCAAGCACATGTGGCTGGCTCCTCACACGCTCAACCTATCCGCACTGCGCACGATGCCGCCAGCCAAGTGAGAACTCGGACACCGAGGAGTCGGCAACCCTGTCGGGGTACCGCGGCCTCCGATGCCTCGCGTCCCGGCGTCCGGAGATCGAGTGGCCGGAATTTCTGCGGCCGGATAGTTTGATGCGGTGCGGGTGGCAATGATGACACGGGAGTATCCGCCCGAGGTGTACGGCGGTGCAGGCGTTCACGTGACCGAGCTGGTGTCGCAATTACGGCACCTGTGCGAGGTCGACGTGCATTGCATGGGGGCGCCCCGCGAGACCGCGATCGTGTACTCCCCCGATCCGGCGCTCTCCGGCGCCAACGCTGCATTGACCACCCTGTCAGCGGAATTGCGCATGGCGCACGGGGCGGCCGGAGCGGACATCGTCCACTCACACACGTGGTACTCGGGTCTCGCCGGTCATCTCGCCGCAGACCTGTACGACGTCCCCCACGTCCTCACCGCTCACTCGCTCGAGCCCCGACGCCCGTGGAAGGCCGAACAGCTCGGTGGCGGTTACCGGATTTCGTCGTGGTCCGAGCGCAACGCCGTGCAGTACGCGGACGCGGTCATCGCCGTCAGCGACGGTATGCGCCTCGACGTTCTCGACGCATATCCGTTCGTCGACCCCGCACGCGTCCACGTGGTGCGAAACGGGATCGACACCTCGGTGTGGCATCCGGGCCCCCTCGCGCCCGATTCCGAATCGGTGCTGCCGACGATCGGTGTCGATCCGACCGCACCGATTGCCGTGTTCGTCGGCCGCATCACCCGGCAGAAGGGCCTCGGTCATCTGATCGCCGCGGCGCACCGCATCGCGCCCGAGATCCAACTCGTGTTGTGTGCAGGCGCTCCCGACACCCCGGAGCTCGCAGCGGACACCGAACGGGCCGTCGCCGAATTGCAGAGCTCGCGGGGCAACGTCATCTGGGTTCAGGAGATGCTTCCGCGAGAATCGGTTCGCGAGCTGCTCGCTGCCGCTCAGGTTTTCGTGTGCCCTTCGGTGTACGAGCCACTCGGTATCGTCAACCTCGAAGCGATGGCGTGCGAGACCGCCGTAGTGGCGTCGGATGTGGGCGGGATCCCCGAGGTCGTGCAGGACGGCGTCACCGGCACGCTTGTGCACTACAACTCGTACGAACCCGCAGTCTACGAACGCGCTCTCGCGGACGCCGTCAACGATCTCGCCTCCGACTCCGTGCGCGCCGCCGAATTCGGTCGGGCCGGGCGAGCGCGGGCGATCAGCGAGTTCTCCTGGGCGCAGATCGCGCGGGCCACCCTCGCGGTCTATCAGGACGCGATCAGTCGCCGCTGACCTCACCGGGCCGCCGGATCCACGTCGACACCACCACCGATGCGGTCACCTCGAAATCGTCGGGCAGCGCCTCCACCATTTCAGTGCGCTGCGCCGCGGTGAGATGGAAGGCGGAGGGGCCCATTCCCACGAGAGCGACGAGCGCCGTGCGGGTCAGCTCCATGGCGAAACGAACCTCGGTGCGATCGTGTCGCTCGAATCGCCCGGACAGCGCCGACGACAGACGTTCGGTCTTGTGTTCGTCGACGCTGACCATCCCGGGCAGCGACACGAGTTCACGCAGGTGCTCCGGTGTCGGAGTGGCCACCACGAGCACACCGCCGGGCTCCAGGACCCGGTGCGCCTCGGACGCGTTGCGCGGGGCGAACACCGACAGGACGTGCCCGAGCGTCCCGGATCGCACCGGGATCTGCGCCCACACGTCCGCCAGGACAGCGCCGGTGCGGGGATGGCTACGGGCGATTCGGCGAGCCGCCGGTTTCGACACATCGAGACCGATACCTCGGGAACCCGGCATCCCGTCGAGGACGGAGGCAAGGTAGCTCCCGGTGCCCGCGCCCACCTCGAGCACACCCGAATCGGACGGGACGGACGCGCACGCAGCCCTCACCGCCTCGCGGATCGGGTCGTAATGGCCGCCGTCGAGGAACGCGGCGCGGTCGGCGATCATCTCTGCTGTGTCGCCGGTGAATCGGGTCGCCGCACCGCTCGAGAGAGAAACGTAGCCCTGCCGTGCGATGTCGAAGCTGTGGCCGCGTTCGCAGAACACCGCCGTGGCATCGAGATCCATCGCGGATTCACAATGCGGGCACGCGAGGAGGTCGATCACCGAGTCGAGCATGGTTTCCCTTCATCCACGACGCGCACCGCAGGTCTCGCCGATACGAATCCGGGCCCCGCGCACAGACACCAGCGCGAGACCCGGAAACGTTCGAAAGAGGCGCTGATCAGCTGGTGACACTCTTGAGTTCGTCGCCGAGGGCCGCAGCCTCGTCCGGCGTGAGCTCGACGACCAAACGTCCGCCGCCCTCGAGTGGAACCCTCATGACGATTCCTCGTCCCTCTTTGGTTGCTTCGAGGGGACCGTCCCCGGTCCGGGGCTTCATGGCCGCCATCCTCTGCTCCCTCCAAATCTGCACCCGACCTCCGGGCGCGTGGGTTACCGTGTGGTTGCCTCGTCGCGGTCGACGATGCGCGCTCCACCATTGTTCCCTATCGCGGTCCTCGCTGGACAGCGGACTCCCGCAGGTGCCCGCGCGCAGTAGGTCAAGCGTCCGTTCGAACCCAGCACTCCGCAATGTGGTCGTCGACCATGCCGGTGGCCTGCATGAGGGCATACGCAGTGGTGGGGCCCACAAAACGGAATCCCCGGCGTTTGAGTTCGCGCGCCATCGCCGTCGATTCCTCGGTCACCGCGGGAATCCGCTCCGCGGAGTCGAACCGTTCGGCGCGCCGCGGTGGCGCGAACGACCACAGCAACGTGTCGAGGTCCGAATCGGCGAGATCGAGTACCGCTCGCGCGTTCGACACGACTGCCTCGATCTTGAGCCGATTGCGGACGATGCCGGCGTCGGCCATCAGCGCCGCGATCTTCTCCTCGTCGTAGCGAGCCACGATGTCGACATCGAAACCGTCGAACGCCGCGCGGAAACCCTCGCGTTTACGCAGGATCGTCAACCACGAAAGCCCCGACTGGAACGCCTCGAGGGCGAGCCGCTCGAACAGTTCGTCGCGGCCGTGCAGTTCTCGTCCCCATTCGGTGTCGTGGTAGTCGCGGTAGAGCGTCTCGCCGGTGCGATCGACCGCCCAGGGACACCGTGCCCGTCCGTCCTCGGTCATGACGTGGCCCCTTCGTCGGCGTCCTGCTGCTCCATCTCGGCCACCGACTCTGCCGGTCGCGTGGATCCGCGAGGGCCGGGATCGTCGTGCTCGTCGTCCGGTTTCTCGACGACGCGATCGCCGGGCAGCGGTACGTCGTCGCCCAACGTCTCGGCGGACACCTCGTACTCCTCGATCCGCGCCTTGAGTTCGTCGATCTCGCGAGCGAGCCGATCGAGTGCCCAATCGACCTCGCCCATCTTGTATCCGCGCAAAGTCTGCTGGAAGCGCAGATCTCGCACGTCGGTGCCTGTCACGTCGGATGCGGGCAGAACAGTGGCTGTGGTGCCGGGTGGGATGGGCGCGAGCGCTTCACCACGCCCGAACACCACACTCGCGACGAAGAACAGCGCGGCGCCGACGACGACGATGACGAGCACGTACAGCAGAACCGTCAGCATCCCTCGATCTTGACACGCCGCACCGACATCCGGATCAGCCGGTGATGGTGAGCATCGGTGGACGGTCCTCGAGGCTCACGCGCGTCTCGACCGGGCTGAACGAGTCGCCGTCGACGAGGAACTGGGTCAGGGGCGCACCCGAATCCGCGATTCCGCAGCGACCCAGCATCGTCCCGACGATCTGCCTGCTCATCGCGCCGAGCTCGGACAGGGGCCGGTTCCGATGCTTGCGCACGCCGAGGTTGACCTGGGCGATCGCATCGAGACCGCGCTGGTCGTACGTATCGAGCAGCAGTCCGATCTCGACGCCGTAACCCGGTGCGAACGGCACCGACTGCAACAGCTCGCGGGTACCCGCGTATTCGCCTCCGAGAGGTTGGAGGACACACGTCAGTTCCGGCCGCAGAGCGGCGAGCAGCGGTCGGGCGACCAATTCGGTGACTCGGCCACCTCCTGTGGCGTCCTCGGCACCACTGACCCGAAGGGGCCTCCGGTAGAAGCCCTTGACGAGGTGGATTCCGTCTCCGAGCAGTAGCGGGCCGAGGAGCTTCGGCACGAACGCCGGATCCGGGTTGATGAGATCGGAATCGACGAACGCGATCAGGTCGCCGGACGTCGCCGCGATCGACCGCCACAGGACCTCGCCCTTGCCGGGGACCGGCGGCACACCGGGCACCGCTTCCTCGCGGGAGATCGTGCGTGCACCGGCGGCACGCGCGCGGGCCACGGTGTCGTCCGTGGAACCCGAGTCGAGCACCACCAGTTCGTCGACGAGACCACCCAGGAGGGGGTGGATCGAGTCGACGACCCTCCCGACGGTGTCCTCCTCGTCGAGAGCGGGCAGCACCACGGTCACTGTGCGCCCTGCCTTCGCGCGTTCGAGTTCGGCGACCGTCCACGTGGGATTGTCCCAACTGTTCGCTTCGCTCCAGGTGCGGGTGGGAGCGCTCATGCCAAGCCCCTGACCGTGCGGGCGGGCAGGCGGGTGCCGACGATCGCGGCCGTCATGTCGACCACGCGGCGGGTCGCTGCGACCTCGTGCACCCGGAACACTCTCGCTCCCGCTGCCGCGGACAATGCTGTCGCTGCCAATGTGCCCTCCAACCGCTCGGCGAGTTCGACTCCCAGAGTCTCGCCTACGAAGTCCTTGTTGCTGAGCGCCATGAGCACAGGCCACCCGCTATTTACGAGAACGTCCACGTGCCGCAACAATTCGAGCCCGTGATAGGTGTTCTTCCCGAAATCGTGGGTGGGATCGATGAGGATCGAGTCGTGCGCGACGCCTCGCCGCGCAGCGTCCTCGGCAGCGCCGACGACCTCGGCCGCGACCTCGGCAACGATGTCGGCGTACCGCACCCGGTGCGGACGGGTCCGAGGGATCGCGCCACCGGTGTGGGAGCACACGATGCCCACGCCGAGCTCTGCCGCGACGTCGACGAGTTCGGGGTCGGCACCCGCCCACGTGTCGTTGATCAGATCGGCGCCTTCGGCGACCGCGCGCCGCGCGACCTCGCTGCGCCACGTATCGACGCTGATGAGCACGTCGGGGTAGCGCTCACGGATCGCTGCCACGAAGGGTACGACCCGCCTGATCTCCTCAGCGGTGTCGACGAGGTCGCCCGGTCCCGCCTTGACACCGCCGATGTCCACGAGATCGGCTCCCTCGGCGACGGCGCGGTCGACTGCGGCGAGGGCTGCGTCGTCCGTGAACGTCGCGCCCCGGTCGTAGAAGGAGTCCGGAGTGCGGTTGACGATCGCCATGACGAGGGCCCGGTCGGTCGCGACCGGCCTGCCGCACAGCGTCGGAGACGGTCGTCTGTCCAGCGTCGGAGACGGTCGTTCGTCCACCGTCGGGGATGCATGCCCGGGTGGGCGCACGTCTCGATGTGCGGGCAGCTCGGGAACCTCTGCGGCGGAACCGGTCATGGCTCCCATCCTGACATGATCAGCGTCGGGGGATTTCACCCCGAGTGACTGCCTCGACGTATCCGTCGTAGTGGGGGCGATATCCGTCGGAGCGGTCTGCAAGTACGAACACCGCGTCGGACCCGGTGTCGGTGTAGCCCTGCTTGCGCAGATCCACCTTGCGACTCTTGAAGGTCGTCGTGTGTTCGAGCTCGTCGACGATCCGCACGAACAGCGGTACCGCGTAGTCCGGGAGCGCGTGGTGCAGGGCCGCGGAGAGCGCCGCGCCGTCGAATTCCGAGTCCGGATTCAGCGTCACCGCGACCATGCCCGCGCGGCCTTCTACGCCGGGCACCTCGACCCCGTAGGCGACGGCTTCGGCGATCGACTCGTGCGACGATACCGCCCCCTCGACCTGGGTGGTTGCGACGTTCTCGCCTTTCCACCGGAAGGTGTCGCCGAGTCGGTCGACGAACGCGACGTGCATGAAACCCTGTTTGCGGACGAGGTCGCCGGTGTCGAACCAGACGTCGCCGTCGTCGAACCCGTCGCGGACGAGTTTGGCTTCGGTTGCCTTTGGATCGGTGTAGCCGTCGAAGGGAGCGCGGGACGTGACCTTCGCGAGGAGCAGTCCGACCTCACCTTGCCGGACGCTCTTCAGACGCCCGTCGGCACCGCGTCGCGCTTTGCCCGTATCGGGGTCGTATTCCACCACCGCGTGCGGGAGCGGGCAGATTCCCGCAGTGCGGGTCTGGTTGAGCGCGTTGATGAATGCGATGTTGCATTCGCTTGCGCCGTAGAACTCTGCGACACGGTCGATTCCGAAGCGGTCGGTGAACTCGGTCCAGATCTCGGGTCGCAGGCCGTTGCCCACGATCAGCCGGATGCCGTTGTCGCGGTCGTCGGGACGCGCCGGCTGGTTGAGCAGGTAGCGGCAGATCTCACCGATGTAGATGAACGCGGTGGCTCCGTTGCGTCGGGCATCCGCCCAGAATCCTGACGCCGAGAACTTGCGGCCCAGCGCGAGGGTCGCTCCGGAACCGAGCACCGACGAGAGCGCGACTGTCAGTGCGTTGTTGTGGTAGAGCGGCAGGCAGCAGTACAGGGTGTCGTCGCGGCGCAGTCGGACTCCCAGTCCGCCGAGCCCCGACATCGATTTGAGCCAGCGGAAGTGCGACATCTTGCTGGCTTTGGGGAGACCTGTCGTCCCCGAGGTGAAGATGTAGTACGCGGTCTCGGAGGCCTGTAGACGTTCGGTGACGGCGGGGTTCGCGGAGTCGGCCTCGGCGGCGAGTGAGTCGAGCTCGTCGACGCGCAGCACAGCCTCCGCCTGCGGTGGTCCGTCGAGGGACTCGATCGCGTCCTCGCATTCTTCGCCGATCACGAGGACCCGGCTGTCGAGTAGGCCGAGGCTGTGGGCGAGGACCTCGCCACGCTGGTGATTGTTGAGCATGCCTGCTGCGGCACCGAGTTTGACCGCTGCGAGCGTGATGAGAAGCGCTTCGGGTCTGTTCGTCATGAGGATGCCGACGACGTCGCCGACCCGCACGCCCCGCGCCGTCAGCACAGCCGCGTACCGGTTGACCTGTGCGTTCGCATCGCCGTAGCTCAGTGTGTCGCCGTCGAAACGCAGGAACGGACGGTCGGGCCGACGCTCGGCAAGTTTCTGGAAGACCGAACCGATCGTCTCGCGGGCTGTCGGAGTGCGGGTCATTCCGAGCGCTCCGCGCAGCAGGCTCGGTGCATCCGGCAGCATGGTCGGCAGTTGGGCAAGCAGGCCTAGCGGGGAGATGGTCGAATCACGCTCGGTGGACACGGACTTGGTCAACTTCGTTCCTCACGGCGGTCGGCTGGGCAGCAGGCTCGGAAGAAGTCGCAGCTCCCCCGAACTTACCGAAGAGTAGATAATCGATCGGCCGAACGAAACCCCCTCTACATCCGAGCGGCCGCGCCACACCGGTCGAGCGCATCCTCGATATCGTCGGTGACCTGCAGGGAATCGAGCGCCCGCCGAGCCACGAACCCGGTGTCGACCATCGACTCCAGCCACGTGAGCAATCCGGTGTAGTGCCCGACCGGATCGAGCAGCACCATGGGTTTGTCGTGCATCCCCAAGTATCCCGCGGTCCAGGTTTCGAAGAGCTCCTCGAGGGTGCCGATACCACCGGGCAGGGTGATGAACGCGTCGGCGCGGTTCTCCATGATCTCCTTGCGCTGGCGCATCGTATCGGTGACTACGAGTTCGTCCGCGTCGACGTCGGCGACCTCACGGTGCACGAGCGCCTTCGGGATGACTCCGAGCGTGTGCCCGCCCGCAGCGCGCACGGCGTCGGCGATCGCACCCATCATCGACACGTTGCCCCCGCCGGAAACCAGCCTCCATCCGCGACGTCCCAGCGCCGTGCCGACCGCGGTCGCGAAACCGAGGTACGACTCGTGCACCGGACCGGACGCGCAGTAGACGCACACCGCCAGACCGGACTCGCTCACCACGAGGCCTCCTCCCCGTAGAGCTCGTGCTCGTCCTCACCGCGGTGCGCGGCGACGATGATCTGCACCGCCTCCTCGATGCTGTCGGTCACCGAGATCAGGTCGAGGTCCTCGGCCGAGATCTTGCCCTCGCGCAGCATCGTCGAGCGGATCCACTCGAGCAGCCCCGACCAGTACTCGGTGCCGAACAACACGATCGGGAACTGGGTGATCTTGTGGGTCTGAACCAGCGTGACCGCTTCGAACAGTTCGTCGAGCGTTCCGAATCCGCCGGGCAGGCAGACGAACGCCTGTGAGTACTTCACGAACATCGTCTTGCGCGCGAAGAAGTACCGGAAGTTCAGGCCCAGATCCACCCAATCATTGAGTGACTGCTCGAATGGCAATTCGATACCCAGCCCGATGGAGAATCCGCCCGACTCGCTCGCGCCGCGGTTCGCGGCTTCCATCGCACCGGGGCCACCACCGGTGATCACGGCGTATCCGGCTTCGACGAGTGCAGCGCCGAGACGGCGACCGATCTCGTAGTCCGCGTGGTCCGTCGGTGTCCGCGCCGACCCGAACACCGCGACAGCGCGCGGCACCTCGGCGAGTGCACCGAACCCCTCGACGAACTCACTCTGGATTCGCAGCACCCGCCACGGATCGGTATGCACCCAGTCGGCAGGCCCTCGCCGGTCGAGCAGACGCTGATCCATCATGGTGGACTCGAACGCACGCTCGCCGCGCAACTGCACGGGTCCGCGATGCACGACCTCGTCGCGGTCGCGTCGACTGTCCGAGTTCGTGGGGGGTTCGTCGCCTGGCATGCCGGCCACGTTATCGGGTGAGGTACCCGCGGAGCACTGTGGTCACCTCGGTGATGTGACGCACGTCTACATTCTCGTCCCGCTTGTGCGCAAGGTTCGGGTCGCCCGGGCCGTAGTTGACGGCGGGGATCCCCAAGGCCGCGAATCTCGAGACATCGGTCCATCCGTACTTCGCGCGGAAGCGCCCGTCGGCCGCCGCGACCAGTGCTGCCGCTGCAGGATTCGCCAGCCCGGGCAGGGCGCCGGGCGACATGTCGGTCAGCTCCATCTCGATGTCGAGGCCGGCGAAAACCTCCTTCACGTGCGCGAGGGCTGCGTCGGGGCTGCGGTCCGGTGCGAACCGGAAGTTGACGTCGACCTCCGCAGTGTCGGGCACGACATTGCCTGCCACTCCCCCGCCGAGGCGCACGGCGGACAGCCCCTCGCGGTACACACAGCCGTCGATGTCGACCGATCGCGCTTCGTACCGCGACAGCCGTTCGAGTACGGGCGCGAGCTTGTGGATCGCATTGTCGCCGAGCCACGACCTGGCCGAATGTGCTCGCACACCATCCGTGGTGATCCTCACCCGCAGCGTCCCCTGACAGCCCGCTTCGATCAGCCCGCCGGTGGGCTCGCCGAGGATCGCCACGTCGGCATCGAGCCACTCACGTAGATCGGACTCGATTCTGCCGAGTCCGTTGAAGGAGGCGGCGATCTCCTCACAGTCGTAGAACACGAGTGTCAGGTCGTGCGCGGGTTCGGCGACCGTCGCAGCGAGATGCAGGAAGACCGCGTCGCCCGACTTCATATCGGAGGTACCGCACCCGTACATCAGATTGCCCTCGCGCCGCGACGGCACGTTGTCGGCGATCGGCACCGTGTCGAGGTGACCGGCCAGCATCACCCGGCTTCCGAGACCTCGGTTCGTGCGCGCCAGAACAGCGTTGCCACTGCGAATCACCTCGAACCCCGACGTCTGTTCGCGCAGCGCCTTCTCTACGGCGTCGGCAATGACCGATTCGTCCTGCGACACGCTGGGAATGTCCACCAGGGCAGCGGTGAGGTCGATCGGATCGGCATGCAGGTCGAGGTGTGGAACGGTCATAGCCGCACAATACGGAATAACGCTTTTTCACAGGTTCGGCATCGGTTTTCACAGGGCCTACACAGGAGCACGCGCGCCTCGCGTACGCTTCTCGACCGTGAGTGCACACGGAGCATCAGCAGTAGGCATCGCGAACATCGCGTCGGACGGCACCGTCCTCGACACCTGGTTCCCGGCTCCCACGCTGGGCGAACATACCGAAACCGGGACGACGCAGCTCGAAGGCAAGGACATCCCGTCCGACCTCGCGCTGCTCGCAGGGACCGACGAGGCGCGCGACGTCAACCAGGTCGCGGTCCGCACCACCATCGCCGACCTGTCGCAGGCACCCGCCGACGCACACGACGCCTACCTGCGTCTGCACCTGCTTTCCCATCGTCTCGTCCAACCGCACGGCATCAACCTCGACGGTCTGTTCGGCCTGCTCGCCAATGTGGTGTGGACCAACTACGGTCCCTGCGCTGTCGAAGGGTTCGAACTCGTCCGTTCGCGTCTTCGCATCCGCGGACCCGTCACCGTCTACGGCGTCGACAAGTTCCCGCGCATGGTCGACTACGTCGTGCCGTCCGGTGTCCGCATCGCCGATGCCGATCGCGTCCGTCTCGGTGCGCACCTTGCCTCCGGTACCACCGTGATGCACGAGGGCTTCGTGAACTTCAACGCGGGCACCCTCGGGAACTCGATGGTCGAAGGCCGAATCTCCGCGGGCGTCGTCGTCGACGACGGCTCCGACGTGGGTGGCGGCGCATCGATCATGGGCACCCTGTCGGGTGGCGGCAAGGAAGTCATCTCCATCGGAAAGCGCTGCCTCCTCGGAGCGAACGCCGGCGTCGGCATCTCTCTCGGTGACGACTGCGTCGTCGAGGCAGGCCTGTACGTCACCGCCGGAACCAAGGTCACCGGCCCCGACGGCACCGTCGTCAAGGCCAAGGAACTCAACGGCAAGTCCAATCTCATGCTGCGCCGCAACTCGGTCAGCGGTGCTGTCGAAGTGGTTCCCAACAAGGGCACCGGCGTCGAATTGAACGCAGCCCTCCACGCCAACGACTGAGTAGGGTCTCGTGAGCACAGCCGAGTCGCCCGCTTCCGATCCGCAGCACCTCGGAAGCGGGCTGAAAGTCCGACATCTGACCATGATGGGGCTCGGCTCCGCGATCGGCGCCGGCCTTTTCCTCGGCTCCGGCGTCGGTATCGCCGCGGCCGGTCCCGCCGTCCTCATCTCGTACGTCCTCGCGGGCATCATGATCATCTTCGTGATGCGCATGCTCGGCGAGATGGGCGCGGCACTTCCGGTCTCCGGTTCGTTCTCGCATTACGCCCGCATCGGGATCGGCCGTTGGGCCGGATTCACGATGGGATGGCTGTATTGGTTCATGCTGATCATGGTCCTCGGCGTCGAGATCACCGGCGCATCGGCCATCGTGCAGTCGTGGCTTCCCGGTGTGCCCCAATGGGTTGTGGCACTCGTGTTCGTCACCTTCTTCGCCGTGATCAACCTCGCGCGTGTCGCCAATTTCGGTGAGTTCGAGTTCTGGTTCGCCGCCTTGAAGGTCACTGTCATCGTCGGCTTCCTCGTGCTGGGTGTGCTGTTGGTGTTCGGATTGCTGCCCGATACCGATCCGGTCGGCACCGTGCACCTGCTCGGCGACGGCGACGGATTCGCACCGAACGGCCTTGCCGGTATCGCTGCGGGCCTGCTCGCGGTCGCATTCGCGTTCGGCGGGATCGAGATCGTCACGATCGCCGCTGCCGAATCGAAGGACCCGGAACGGTCGATCGCCACCGCCGTGCGCTCGGTAGTGTGGCGAATCAGCCTCTTCTACCTGGGTTCCATCGCGATCATGGTGCTCGTGTTGCCCTGGACCACCGCGAGCGGCGACACCTCACCGTTCGTGTCCGTCCTCGATATCGCCGGGATCCCCTACGTTTCCGGCTTCATGGAACTGGTCGTGGTGGTCGCGCTGCTGTCGGCGTTCAACGCGAACGTGTACGGAACGTCGCGGATGGCCTACTCCCTGGCGCGCGGCGGAGACGGACCCGCGTGGCTCGGCAAGCTCTCGCACAACGGGGTGCCGCGCAACGCGGTGCTGGTGTCGGTCTTCTTCGGCTTCGTCAGTGTGTTGCTGAACTGGCTGCTTCCCGATCAGATCCTCGGAATCCTGCTCAACGCCGTCGGCTCGGCGCTGATCGCGATCTGGCTCTTCATCGTGGTTGCGCACCTGCGGCTACGGCGGCGGTTCGAGCAGGAGGGCACGCTGAAGCTGAAGATGTGGGCGTTCCCCTACCTGAGCTGGTTCACGCTCGCCATGCTCGTCGCGTTCATCATCCTGATGCTCTCCGACTCCGACGCCCGCGCGCAGCTCACCGCTACCGCCGTGCTGTTCGTGATCATCAGTGTGATCGGCATCGTCTGGCGCAGGTTCCATCCCGCAGACTCCGAGAATCTTCCCGCTTCCTGAAAGAGTGTCGGTCTCGGGCCCGGCCGAACGCCGGGCCCGATTCCCGACTGCGCGAGGCGAGGTGCTACTGGGCGGCGAGGAATTCCCTGTCCGCCCCGAGGCCTTCGAGCCTCCGGGCGATCAGCGCAGCTTGCAACTGTCGCAGACCCGAAGGGCGTGTGGGATCGAAACCGGTCAGCTGAGAAACCCGCTTGAGCCGGTAGTCGACGGTGTTGGCATGCACGTGCAGTGACCGTGCGGTCAGCTGCCTGCTCAGATCGTGCGAGATATGGGTCTCGAGAGTCTCGACGAGTTCGGGTGAATCGTCGAGTGGATCGAGGACACGCGCGAGATGCCGCCGTGCCGGGCCAGGACGGGTCAGCTGGTATTCGAGGGCCAGATCGTGCATTCCGTACGTGCCGACCGGGCGTCCCAGCAATCGGACGAGGTCCAGCAGTTCGTGGGCCTGCTTCGCCGCTGCAGGCACTTCCGGCACGGACGCATGCACCAGCGCCACCGTCACCGAGACACCGGCCACCGCCTCGATCCGGTGCCGCAGATCGTCGACCGATGGAGAGGTCGACGCCCCCGCGAGCAGGACCGTCCCCCCTTCCGGCCCGAGCAGCGCCAGATGCTTGCCGTCGCAGATGGCTTCCAGTTCGACCTCGACGCGACGCAATGTTCGTCGGGCGACGACTTCCGGGCGCACGTGCGGATTCCGCTCGTCCGGGTGCCGCGCCAGCGACACGGCGAGCACCGTGTACCCGTCGGCGAGTTCGAGCCCCGAACGGCGTGCGACCGACGCCGCGTCCTGTCCGCTGAGCAGTGCAGCGACGAGTTCCTGTGCGGCGACGTCGCGCTCGCGGCGAATCACCTCGAGCTCCGAGACGAAACCGGTCGTGGCGGTGACGGTGACGCGTTCGAGCAATGACATCCACAGCCGCGAGGCGTCGGCGACCGACATGACGTCGCCTTCGCGGGCCCGGTCGCTGACGAGCTCCCAGCCGAGGCGAATGCCCTCGTGGTAGATGCGCAGCATGTATTCGAGGCGGAAGCCTGCCCGTGCCCACTGCGCTGCGCTGCTGCGCAGGTCTGCGAGATCGGCATCCGACGGCAGCTCGCCGGAGTCGAGCAGGTGGATCGCGATGCGCAGGCACCGCACGGTGACCTCGGTGACGTCGCCGCGCAACGACTCTCCCGGGCGCAGCGAGCACGGTGCGACGTTGTCTGCGAAGTGTGCGACCAGCTTGCGCGCCACCGCAGGCAGGTCGCGAAGCGGGACCGACGCCGGCTTGCCGTCGACCATGAAGGCCGGGCTCGCGCCGCTGTAGCGATCCGAACGAAGCGCTTGCTCGGTGTCGCGAACCTGATCCGTCAAAGACATACCTCGAACCCCCATCGAAGTGAGTAGACCTACTTACTCTGCAGTAGACAATCCGCCCTGGAGTGTGGCACACGCAACCCTCGAGCCGACTGTCTGTCGAGTTTCCGCCGATACCGGGACTCCGCCGGAGAATGTTCCGTCAGCATCGCTACTGCAACAGTTTCTTCTGCACCTTTCCCATCGCGTTTCGTGGCAAGGAATCGACCACTCGCACCTCCCGCGGGCGCTTGTGGATCGAAAGCTGCTGAGCAACAAGCGTGATCAACTCTTCCTCGACCACTTCCGGACCATCAGCGCGAGGAACCACGAACGCGACGATACGTTGGCCGAGATCATCGTCTTCCAAGCCCGCAACCGCAACCTCGCTTACCGCTGGGTGTCCGAGGAGCACGGTCTCGATCTCTCCGGCGCCTATGCGAAAACCTCCGGACTTGATCAGATCCGTCGATTCCCGGCCGACGATCCGGTGGAAACCGTCGGCGTCGATTACCGCGACATCACCCGTGACGAACCACCCGTCGTCGGTCCACGAAGCGGCTGTCGCCTCGGGACGGCCCAGATAGCCGTCGAACAACATCGGCCCGCGCACCTGAAGCACACCGATGCTCTCCCCGTCGTGGGGCACGTCGGCGCCGTGTTCGTCGCGCAGCCGCGTCTGCACCCCTGCAACCGGTGTCCCGACCCAGCCGGGGCGACGATCACCGTCGGCACGTGTACTCACTGTGAGCATCGTTTCGCTCATTCCGTACCGCTCGATCGGGGCGTGACCGGTGAGCTCGCGCAACTTCTCGAACACCGGCACAGGCAGCGGGGCGCTACCCGAGACGAGCAGGCGCGCGCTACCGAGTGCGCGCGCGGACTCTTCGTCCTCGGCCACCCGCGACCACACCGTGGGCACACCGAAATAGAGGGTGCCCGCAGCCTCCGCATAGGCCTGCGGGGTCGGCTTACCCGTGTGGATGAGCCTGCTACCCACCCGAAGTGGGCCGAGGACACCGAAGATCAGTCCGTGCACGTGGAACAGCGGCAGTCCGTGCACGAGCGTGTCGCGCTCGGTCCAGTCCCACGCCCGCACGATCGCGTCGAGCCCGGCCGCAATGGCCTGGCGACTGAGTAGCACCCCCTTGGGCGAGCCCGTGGTGCCGGATGTGTAGAGCACGAACGCGACCTTCGACGGGCTCGGTTCGGGAACGTGATGCCAGTCGCGCGCGTGCAGTCGCACCGGCAGCACCGGAAGTTCCGGCACCTGCACTCCCGCGCCGGCACCGCCCGTCTCGGGAGCGGACCCGAGCCACGCCTGCGCACCCGAATCCTTCAGAATGTGGGCGAGCTCCGCCGGCCCCGAGTCCGGCGGCACCGGCACCACGGTGACGCCCGCGAGCAGGCAGCCGACGACCGCCACGACCGTCGTCGCAGTGGGGGTCGCGAGCACCGCGACCCGCTCGGCCCGCGACACACGGGCGGCCACCGCGGTCGCCGCACCGAGAATGTCGCTGCGCGACAAGGTGTGGCCGTCGATCCGGACGGCATCGGGGACATCGTCACCGCGGGCGACGGCAAGCGGGTTCAACGAACGCAGTAGTGCAGACACCCCTGTCACGATACTTTGGCGATCTTCGATCGCACATATCGCTTGCGCACGTTCAGGAACGGAGATGCCCGTGCGCGCCGAGGTGGGACGCGGTTATCTGCCGCGGCGGCGGTAGCACGACTCCGAGTACTGCCCCGAGCAGCATGCCGATCAGGACCGCAACACCATGGGCATCGTCCAAGAGAACCAGCAGCACCCCGGCGACGAACGTGCCCGCCGACGCCAGGAGCAGGGCGTGCCGAGCCGCCACCACCGGCCACAGACCCGCGAGCGAGGCTGCCATCACGAACGTCGCTCCCGACACTCCCGACCCCACCGATGGTGAGACGAACGAGGTGAACAGCCCCCACAACAGCTGGCCGACCACACACAACGCGACCGCGCGCTGCCACCCCCAGACTCGCACCACCGCGATCGCGACGATCGCGAACATCACCAGATTGCCGACAGTTCCGGCGACACCATCTTGAGTCAGCGCCGAGGTGAAGACCCGCCACCATTCACCGTCGCGGGTGCGGATCGGGTCCCGGCGGAACACCATTTCCATCGCGGGTTCGATCAATCGGATCACCGACGGCACGGCGACCAGTAGCCACAACGCGATCGCAGCGACCGGCGGCTGCCACCACCAGCCCTTCGCGGCGTGCCTGCCGTGACGCGGGGCTGCCACAAGCGCGGTCAGCGCCACGACGACGACGTACAGCACCCACGAACGGGGGTCGTCGCCTGAGGTACTCACGGGCGCCAATCTACCGGCGACGGGGTCCGCTCAGTCGCGGCTCAGGAGTGACTGCAGGAAGAATCGCAGGTTGGAGGGGCGCTCGGCGAGGCGTCGCATGAGATAGCCGTACCACTGCGACCCGTACGGTACGTACACCCTCACCCGCCGGCCTGCACCGGCCAAACGCACTTGCTCGACGTCGCGAATTCCGAACAACATCTGGTGCTCGAAGTCGCTTCGGCCACGTCCGGCCACTGCGGCAAGCGGATCGACCGCCGTCACCACGGCGGGATCGTGCGAGGCGACCATCGGGTACCCGTCTCCGTCCATGAGTATCTGCAGGCACCGTAGATACGACGCATCGACTTCGGCGCGATCCCGGTACGCCACCGACTCGGGCTCGTCGTAGGCGCCCTTGCACAACCGCACCCGCGACCGCGGTCCCGACAGTTCTCGGCAATCGCCTTCGGTGCGGCGCAGATACGCCTGTACGACCGCCCCCACATCGGGGAAATCGATGCGCAGCTCGCGGACGATCGCGAGCGTGTCGTCGGTGACGGTGTGGTGTTCGGCGTCGATACTCACCCACGCGCCCACATTCTGTGCGGCGGCGCAGATCTCCCGAGCATGGTCGAGCGCGATCTTGCTACCGTCCGACCCGAGCGACAGCCCGAGAGCCGTGAGCTTGACCGACACTTCCACCGCGGGCGCACCCCTGAACGTCTCGGGCGTGAGTTCTTCGAGCTTCCCGAGATCGGTGAGCAGGTCACAGTATTCTTCGACGATCACACGGGCCTGCCCGACGTCGAGGGTGTTCTCACCGAGATGGTCGACACTCACGCCCCTGCCCGAACCCAACAGCTGCGTGGCAACGGCCACCGCGTCCGCGCGGGTGTTCCCGGCAACGAACCGGTCGACGATGCGTCGAGTGGGTGGTGCGGCGGTCACCACGCGGCGCACCGCGTCCGATTTCGCGGCCGTGAGGATGACCGGACGCAGCGGGTTCGACAGCGCGTCGCCGAGACCGGTCACGGTTCCGTCCCGGGGCCGGGTTCCATGTGCGGGTAGCGGTGGTCGGTGGGCGGGACGAACGTCTCCTTGAGTGCACGCGGCGACACCCAGCGCAGCAGGTTCAGCGCTGAGCCTGCCTTGTCATCGGTACCCGAGAGGCGACCACCTCCGAACGGCTGCTGTCCGACGACCGCACCGGTGGGCTTGTCGTTGACGTAGAAATTGCCCGCCGTGAACCTCAACGCGGCGGCGGCATGCTCGATTGCGGCGCGATCCTCCGCTATCACCGCACCGGTCAGGGCATACGGGGTTGCCGTGTCGATCATCGCGAGCACGTTCTCCCACGCACCGGCCACGCTGTCGTCGTAGACGTGCACGGCGAGAATCGGACCGAAGTATTCGGTGGTGAGAGCTTCGTCGCCGGGATCGTCGACGAGCAACACCGTGGGCCGTACGAACCACCCGACCCACTGGTCGTACCCGCCACCGACGGCGAACTCCACCGAGGTGCGGTCGCGAGCGCGATCGAGAGCACCGACGACCTTCTCGTATGCGCGACGATCGATCAACGCGCCACCGAAATTGGACAGATCGGTCACGTCGCCGTAGGTGAGCGCATCGACCTCCGCGAGGAAGCCCTCCCGCATCCGCGACCACACCGAGCGCGGCACGAACGCGCGCGACGCCGCGGAGCACTTCTGTCCCTGGTACTCGAACGCGCCGCGGATCAGCGCAGTGGCCAGCACAGCAGGATCGGCAGAAGGATGCGCGACGACGAAGTCCTTTCCGCCGGTCTCCCCCACGATCCGCGGATAGGTCCGATACACGTCGAGGTTGCCGCCGATCTCCTTCCACAGGTGCCGGAACGTCGCAACCGATCCGGTGAAATGAAGACCTGCGAAACGGGGGTCGCTCAGGACCACGTCGGACACGGCTCTGCCGTCTCCGGTGAGCAGATTGATCACGCCGGGCGGCAGACCTGCCGCCTCGAGCACGCGCATCGTCCAGTGGGCCGCGAGGGACTGGGTCTCCGAGGGCTTCCAGATGACGGTATTGCCCATGAGGGCGGGCGCGGTCGGCAGGTTCCCGGCGATCGCAGTGAAGTTGAACGGCGTCACCGCGTAGACGAACCCTTCGAGCGGACGGTGATCCATACGGTTCCACACACCGGGCGAGGACATCGGTTGCTCGGCCAGGAGACCGCGTGCGAAATGTACGTTGAACCGCCAGAAGTCCACGAGTTCACACGGCGCGTCGATCTCGGCCTGCTGCACCGACTTCGACTGGCCGAGCATCGTGGCGGCCGCGATGGTCTCGCGCCACGGCCCCGACATCAGGTCGGCGGCCCGCAGCAGGATCGCGGCGCGCGCATCGAACGGCATGTCGCGCCACGCGGGCGCAGCGGCGGTAGCTGCGTCGACCGCTGCCGCCGCATCCGCTGCGGTGGCGTTGCGGAGGGTTCCGAGCACCGCCGCGTGGTTGTGCGGTTGCACGATGTCGACGCGATCACCCTCGCCGTGGAGGTGCATTCCCCCGATCACATGGCTGACATCGATCGGCTCTGCGGTGAGTTCCGCGAGCTTTCCGAGCAGGCGGGTTCGCTCGGGACTGCCCTGGGCATATCCGTGAACCGGCTCGTTCCTCGGCTCAGGAACAACTGTGACGGCGTCCATGGTGCCTCCTGGGCCCAGGGTAGCGCCGGGTGAACGATCGAGCGGGATGTTCCGATCGATCAGGCCAGTCGCTGTGCGGCAGCCTCGATCCGCTCGTCGGTGGCCGTCAACGCGATCCGCACGTGCTGCACACCACCGGGACCGTAGAACTCGCCGGGTGCAACGAGAATGCCGCGCTCGGCGAACCAGTCGACAGTGGTGCGACACGCTTCATCGCGGGTGGCCCACAGGTACAGACCCGCCTCGGAGTGGTCGACGGTGAAACCGGCGCCGCGCACGGCCGCGAGCAGCGTCTTGCGACGCGCCCGGTACCGCTCACGTTGGATGGCCTCGTGCTCGTCGTCGTCGAGTGCCGCAGTCATCGCGGCCTGGATCGGCAGCGGCACCATCATGCCGGAGTGCTTGCGCACCTCGAGCAGATCGGCCACGAGTCCGGGGTCGCCGGTGACGAATCCCGCGCGGTAACTCGCAAGGTTCGAGGTCTTCGACAGCGAATGCACTGCAAGAAGATTGGTGTGGTCACCGTCGCTCACGCTCGGATGCAGGATCGAGAGCGCTTCGCCCTCCCACGTGAGTCCGAGATAGCACTCGTCGGACACGACGATCGCGTTCCGGGTGCGCGCCCAGTCGACCACCTTGCGCAGGTGGTCGCGGCCGAGCACTTTGCCGGTCGGGTTCGACGGCGAGTTGACGAACACCAGCGACGCACCCTCCGGACCGAGCCGGGTGAGGCCGTCGGCGCGGATCAACCGAGCGCCCGCGAGCAACCCTCCGACCTCGTAGGTCGGATACGCGAGCTCAGGGATGACGACGAGATCGGTGGCGCCGACACCCAGCAGGGTCGGCAGCCACGCGATCATCTCCTTGGTACCGATGGCAGGCAGGATCGACGCCTCGTCGATGCCGGTGATCCCGTAACGACGCGCGAGCGCACCCACCGCAGCCCGACGCAGTTCGGGCGTTCCGTGGGTCGTGGGATAGCCCGGCTCTTCCGCAACCGAGGTGAGCGCTTCCCGGATCACCGGTGCGACCGGATCGACAGGCGTACCCACCGAGAGGTTGACGATGCCGTCGGGGTGCGCGGCAGCCTTCGCCTTCGCGTCGGTCAGTGAATCCCAAGGAAAGTCCGGAAGGCTCTGCGCGACCGACCGGCGTGTGCGTGTCGCCACAGGTGCCTAGTCCTCACCCATGGGAGGCAGGTTCTTGACGAACGGCGTGTCGTAGTCGACCTTGCCGAGCTTCGCTGCGCCGCCCGGCGATCCGAGATCCTTGAAGAAGTCGATATTGGTCTGCACGTACTCGGACCACTCGTCCGGCACGTCGTCCTCGTAGAAGATCGCCTCGACGGGGCACACGGGCTCACAAGCACCACAGTCCACACACTCGTCCGGGTGGATGTACAGCATGCGACCACCCTCGTAGATGCAGTCGACCGGGCACTCTTCGATGCATGCCTTGTCCAACACGTCCACGCACGGCTCCGCAATCGTGTACGTCACTGCTGTTCTCCCTGCCTCTCTTCGATGCCCGCCGACCCGGTACGGTCCCAGCGCATCGGCGCACTGGCGCCCACAACCGAACAGTATCCACCGTCGCCGGTGGCCCCCTCCCTCTTAGGGTGCCCTGACCCGACCGGGGGCCACGAGCCGGGACTATCGAACAGTGACGCCGATCTCACGACGGGCATACGCGGTGGTGCGTTCCCGGGCGGGACGACCGATGCCCTCGGCGATCGCCACCAGTTCGGCGACGGTTTTCTCCGACCCGTGCTGCGAACCCGCCATCCGCGAGATCGTCTCCTCCATCAGCGTGCCACCGAGATCGTTGGCGCCGCCCTCGAGCATCGCCTGTGTCCCCGCCACGCCGAGCTTGACCCAGCTGGTCTGGATATTCGCGATCCGCCCGTGCAGCATGATGCGGGCCAGCGCGTGCGCCGCGCGGTTGTCTCGCATCGTCGGCCCCGGACGCGAGGCGCCCGCCAGATAGAGCGGCGACGACTGATGCACGAACGGCAGCAACACGAACTCGGTGAACCCACCCGTCCGGTCCTGGATTCCGCGCAGCACGTTCAGGTGCCCCACCCAATGGTGCGGCTGGTCGACGTGCCCGTACATCATGGTCGAACTCGACCGCAGTCCCACCTCGTGCGCCGTCGTGACGACCTCGATCCACTCCGCGGTCGGCAGCTTGCCCTTCGTCAAGACCCACCGCACCTCGTCGTCGAGGATCTCCGCGGCCGTACCGGGGATGGTGTCGAGGCCGGCCTCGCGCAGCTCGGTCAACCACTCACGGATGGAGGTACCGCTCCGCGCGACACCGTTGACGATCTCCATCGGGGAGAACGCGTGCACGTGCATGGAGGGCACCCGCGCTTTCACTGCCCGCACCAGATCGGCGTAGCCGGTGACGGGCAGCTCCGGATCGATGCCACCCTGCATACACACCTCGGTGGCGCCTGCGACGTGCGCTTCCCACGCCCGGTCGGCGACTTCGTCGGCAGAGAGCGTGAAGGCATCGGCGTCACCCTTGCGCTGCGCGAACGCGCAGAACCGGCAGCCCGTGTAACAGATGTTGGTGAAGTTGATGTTCCTGTTGACGACATAGGTGACGTCGTCGCCGACCGTGTCGCGGCGCAGCTGATCTGCCAGCGCCACCATTGCCTCCAGGCCCGCACCGTCGGCGTTCGCGAGCGCTGTGTACTCGGCATCCGAGCACCCTCCCGGGTTGCGCTCCGCGGAACGCAACGCCGACAGCACGTCGCGCTCGAGGCGAACCGGCGCGGACTCACCCAGTGCCAGCACCTGCTCGCGCACAGTGTCCCAATCACCGAAGGCACTGCCCAGGTCGGAGCGATGATCGGTATTGCGCCCGGTCACGTCGATCTCGGAGTTGAGGTCGATACGCCCCGACGACTCCCAGTCCACATCGGGCTCCTGCCACGGCAGACCCGACGGGATGACCCCTCTGGCGAGACCGGTCTCCGGGTCGGACAGCGCACGCACGTGCGCGGTGATCCTCGGGTCGATCCACGGCTGACCGGCCAGCACGTACTGCGGCTGCGCTGCGATTCGTTCGGTGAGCCGGAAGCCCGCTTCGGCGCTCAGCCGGGCAAGCGTGTCGAGGTTCGGCCACGGCCGCTCCGGATTGACGTGATCCGGGGTCAGCGGCGACACCCCGCCCCAGTCGTCGACTCCCGCCCCGAGCAACGCGCGGCACTCGTCGAGCGACACCAGGTTGGGCGGCGCCTGGATACGCATACCCGGACCGAGGATCAGACGGGTGACCGCGATCGCGGCCAGGAATTCGTCGAGCGCGGCGTCGTCGACGTCGCGCATCGCCGTGTCGTCCTTGGCCCGGAAGTTCTGCACGATGACTTCTTGGATGTGCCCGAACGCCTTGTGCGTCTTCCTGATCGCCAGGATCGACTCGGCACGCTCGACGAACGACTCGCCGATTCCGACGAGGATGCCCGTAGTGAACGGCACCGACAACCGGCCCGCATCGGTGAGCACCCGCAGCCGCACGGACGGTTCCTTGTCGGGGCTGCCGTGATGGCACTGGCCCTTCTCGGTGAACAACCGCTCCGAGGTCGTCTCGAGCATCATGCCCATCGACGGCGCTACCGGCTTGAGCCGCGAGATCTCGGCCCAGCTCATCACGCCCGGGTTCAAGTGCGGAAGCAATCCGGTCTCCTCGAGCACCCGGATCGACATCGCGCGCACATAGTCGAGCGTCGAGTCGTACCCGCGTTCGTCAAGCCACTGCCGCGCCTCTGGCCACCGGTCCTCGGGCCGGTCACCGAGAGTGAACAGCGCTTCCTTGCAGCCGAGCTCGGCGCCCTGCCGTGCGATCTCGAGGATCTCGTCGGGCTCGAGGTACATCCCCCGGCCTTCTGCCCGAAGCTTGCCCGGGACCGTGACGAACGTGCAGTAGTGGCAACGGTCGCGGCACAGCCGGGTGATCGGGACGAACACCTTCCGCGAGTAGGTGACCGTACCCGGCCGCTCCTGCTCGAGCAGACCCGCATCGCGTACCCGGGCCGCCGACGCACACAAATCGTCGAGGTCGGCGCCGCGCGCCTGCAGCAGCACAGCGGCTTCGTCGATGTTGAGAGTCACCCCGTCGCGGGCGCGACGCAGCACCCGGCGCATCGCAGACGGGGACGGCCGGGGAGCGGCACCGGGGCGCAGCGACGGCGACGGAAGCATCGCAGAGTGCTGGGTGTCGTCAGCGGAATCGGTCATGGGCCGATCATGCGCCCCTGCCGTGTCGCATGCCACTTCGGGGTGCACCCGGCTGTCACTCGTGGGGATAGTCGTCGTCCACGGCTACCTCGCGATTCTGCTCGACCGCGTCGGCAGGATCGACCTCGAGCGGCAGGTCTGTCGGGTATGTATCGCGAGGCTCGTCATAAGCCGGCGTCGACTGTTCGGCCCGATCGCCTTCGGAATCCTCCGCCGAAAGGCTGCCGAACCCGAGGACATCGGCAGTGTCGGTCATGTCGGCTTCGCTCATCTCGATCCTCCTCGTGACTGAAACGCCCGGCAGTGTGGGAATACTCGGGGCTGCCCCGATCGGGTGTCCAACCAAGCCTAACGTGGAACCCTGAACCGAGTCGGGAGTGTGAATGTGGACAGCAGCACCGGGACGGTGATGACCGAACCCGCATGGAGGCCGAGTCCGAAGGCTCGGGCATTGTGGGCGATCAACGCTGCGTTGATGTGGGTACCGATCGTCATTGCGCAGGTCGTGTGGGGTGTGCTCGACTCCGGTCGGGCCGGGTGGCACATCGCCGCGGCCGTCGCGACCGTCGTCGTCGCGGGCGTGCACATCACGGTGGTGCCGCTGTGGCGGTATCGGGTGCATCGATGGGAGATCAGCGACACCGCCGTCCACACCCGCTCCGGTTGGTTCACGCAGGAACGCCGCATCGCACCGATCTCCCGGATCCAGACCGTCGACACCGAACGCGGACCGATCGACCGGTGGCTCGGGCTCGCGACCGTGACCGTCACCACCGCGTCGTCCGCAGGTGCCGTGGAAATCACCGCGCTCGATGCGGCAGTGGCCGACGAGACGGTCGCACGACTCACCGCGATCGCAGGTGGCGACGGAGCCGATGCGACGTGACTTTCGAATCCGAGACACCCCCACCCGACACGACGCATCCTGCAGGCACCGTCGACGACGACATCGTCGGCTGGCAGCGACTCGACCGCCGGATGCTGCTGATCCATCCGGTCGAGGAGATCGCGAAGCTGTTCCCCGTCCTGATCGGGTCGGTGTTGCTGGGCAGCAGCAGAGGCAACCCGTACTGGGGGCTCGGTGTCGCGGGGCTGCTGGTCCTTGTCGGACTGGCCCGCTGGTTCACCACGAGCTATCGGATCGGGCCCGCGCACGTCGAGTTGCGCCGCGGTCTGCTCCGACGCCGCGAGCTCTCGGTCCCGCGCAGCCGCATCCGGTCGGTCGACGTCGATCGGCGGGTACTGCATCGACTGCTCGGCCTCGCAGTGGTGAAGATCGGCACCGGACAATCGGTCGGCAGCGCCACCGATCACAACAGATTCGAACTCAACGGCATCGCCATCGAGGACGTTCCCGCTCTGCGTGCCGGACTCCTCGGGGACGGCCTCGCTGCCGCAGCGCCCGAAAGCACGGCCGCGCGCACACCGGTGGACTCCGTGCGCGCCCCGATGGGCACTGCACCGAGCGAACGCGAACTGGCCCGCCTCCGATCCGGGTGGGTGCGGTACGCGCCGTTCTCGGCCACCGGCCTGATCGGTATCGCCGCCGTGGTCGGGCTGGCGTTCCAATACGGGATCGGCGAACAACTCACCGAATCGGACACCGTCGCACGCGGGGTCGATGCGCTCGCGGCCGCCGGCATTGCGGTCGTCGTCGGAGTCGCAGTGGTCGTGATCCTCGTCGTCGCGAGCATCGCCGCGTGCATCCGGTACCTCCTGCTGTACGGGAACCTACTGGTCACCGACGACGGACGGATGCTGCGGGTCGGGCGAGGCCTGCTCCGGGTGCGGCACACGACGCTCGATCGCGCGCGCCTTCGCGGCGTCGACGTCCACGAGCCCGTTGCACTGAGACTCGTGGGAGCTGCACGACTCGACGCGATCATGACAGGTGTATCGGCCGAACGCGGCGAGTCGTCGCTCGTGCTGCCGTCGGCGCCCGATGGTGAGGTCCGCCGGGTCGCAGGCGAAGTGCTCACCACCGATTCACCGTTGACGGTGCCGCTGGTCCCCCACGGCGCTGCGGCACGCCGCCGCCGATTCACCAGGGCGGTCGCGCCGGTGGTGTGCCTGATCGCGGCGGGCATTGCACTCACCACGATCCTCGACCGGCCGCTGCCGTTGCCCGCGACCACAGCCGGAACGGTGGTGCTCGTCGTTGCCGCGGCAGCGCTCGGGTGGGATCGCTATCGGGGGCTCGGGCATGCGTCGCCGCCGGGGTACCTCGTCACACGTGCGGGTTCCGTCGATCGTCATCGGGTCTGCCTCGAGTCGGACGGGATCATCGGATGGACCGTGCGCCAGACGTTCTTCCAGCGGCGCGCGGGAGTGGCGACGGTGATCGCTGCGACGCCCGCGGGCGCAGGCCACTACGAGGTCGTCGACGTCCCCGAAAGCGACGCCTGGGCGTTGATCGAATCCGTGACGCCCGGCGCGGGCGATATCTGGACACGCGGAGGTCATGCCTCGTGATCGATCCTTGGCGCAGACCCGGAGCAAGCACGCTCGCGGTGATGGACGAGTTGCTCGTGGACTGCCGCGCGTGCCCGAGGCTGGTCGAGTGGCGTGAACGCGTCGCACGGGAGAAGCGGGCCGCTTTCCGCGACGAGGAGTACTGGGGAAGACCGGTCCCCGGTTTCGGCCCCACCGATGCGGCGCTGCTCATCGTGGGATTGGCGCCTGCCGCGCACGGCGCGAATCGGACGGGTCGGATGTTCACCGGCGATCGCTCCGGGGACTTCCTCTACGCCGCCATGTACGAAGCCGGACTCGCGTCGCAACCGACTGCGACCCACATCGGTGACGGACTCGAATTGTTCGGCACCCGGATCACCTCACCGGTGCACTGCGCGCCCCCCGCAAACAAGCCGACCGTGACCGAGCGGGACACGTGCCGTGGCTGGCTCGAGCAGGAACTCGCGTTGCTCTCGCCGACGCTGCGGGCCGTCGTGGTGCTCGGTGGTTTCGGATGGCAAGCGTTGCTCCCGGTGCTTACCGCCGCGGGATGGGTCGTGCCGTCACCGCGTCCGAAGTTCGGGCACGGCGCAAGCGTCACCCTCGCCCCGGCGACCGAGGGCAAGGCCCCGCTGCACCTGTTCGGGTGCTATCACGTGAGTCAGCAGAACACCTTCACCGGCCGCCTCACCCAGGAGATGACCGCGGCGGTTCTCACATCTGCTGCGCAGGCGGCCGGGCTGTCTTGATGATCGCTTTGATCCTCGCCGAGAAGAGATAACCGCCTGCGGGCAAGAGCGCCGCGACGGGAAGCATCAGGATCCGCCAGTCCGCCATGGCCAGCTGATCGCCACCCGGCCCGACGGCCAGGCACACCGCGAATCCGAGCAACCAGGCCGCGAGCGGCAGCATCGCGGTTCGCAGCGAGTCGGTTTCGCTGTACACGGCCATCACCAGCAGCAGATTGATCACCGCTGCAAGCAGAATCGTGATCGGGAACGGAACCGGGCCGATGTAGAGGCCGAGGAACAGCACCGACAGGATCGCGCAGAGGGCACCGTCGAAGACGAGCAACGCAACGATGCCTCGCCGCGGCTCCGGCGGCAGCGCGGGTACGTCCGGCAGTTCGGTTGCAGGGTCGACGGTCATCGTTCCATAGTGCGTGACGGCACCTCTGCCGAGCTACCCGGGGTCGGGGCAGGTCAGGGCACGGGCGGGTAACCGAGCATGGTCAGCAGGTGCGATTGCATGTCGACGAACCCGTAGAGCGCATCGAAATAGCCGGCGCGAATCTCGTCGGCGTGCGGCCGCAACGAGTCGACGAACGCGACGATCTGATTCTGAACGGACCAGTTGTACATCGCCGCCCCCTCCCTCCATCGGTGACGGCGGTCACATTAGCTGATGCCGGAGAAGAGGTCACGCTCCCGCCCGGAATCGTCCCGTTCGCCCGGTTCTCCGCGCACCAAGCGGAAATGCTCCTCGCGGAAGATCGGTTGGGCGACCGAGTTCGACAGTGTGAACTGTGCTCCTCCCGGTGCCACGGTGACCTGTGTCGCGTGGGCTGCCATCGCGGCACGTTTCGCGTCGAGCACGTCGCGGACGTCGACGACGGCGCTGACCTGATCGTCGGGCACGCTCGGGAGCTCGCCCGTCTCGGGCACGCGCCACCCCTCGGGGAGCTCGCCGATCTCGGCGACGCCCGCTTCGAGTGCCGTCCGCTCGGTGACCGTCCAGTACACCTTCGCCGGTGTCCACGGTGCACCCGCACCGGGGTAGTTCTCCGTTCCGGCGAGCTCGACGGCGGCGGTGACGCGTTCGTGCACCGCGATGTGGTCCGGGTGCCCGTACCCACCGACCGGGTCGTAGGTGATCACGACGTGAGGCCGAGTGCGCCGGATGACGGCAACGAGCTCCCCCACGGCTTCATCGGGATCGGCGTTGACCCACGCTCGGGGATTCGACGCTGCCGGAGTGCCTGCCATCCCGGAGTCCCGCCAATGGCCTGCCCCGCCCAGGAACCAGGGCGCGGCGACCCCGAGGGCATTCAGGGCCCTGGTCAGTTCCAGCACGCGGTAACCACCCAGTTGGTCTGCCCGGTCCGCAGTCAGCTGCACCCACTCGTCGCCGATGACTTCACCTTCCTCGCCGAGGGTGCAGGTCACCACGGTGACCTCGACTCCTTCGTCGACATACCGGGCGATAGTGCCGCCCGTGGTGAGGGTTTCATCGTCCGGGTGTGCGTGGACGAGCAGCAGTCTGCGCGGTTCGCCAGCGGTCACGGTGTGTTCCTCTCCCAGAATCGAGCGTCGCCGACGATGCCTGCCTGCACCGGGCCTGCCAAGGCCACTCCGTCCACACCGGGGCCGGCGGCAGCGACGGACCGGCCCTGGATGATCGGAAGGTTCACCGCGAGATCCCACAATCTGGACTCCACTGCAGCCAGGGTTGCAGGGACGTCGCCCACCCCGTGCAGGGCATCGACGAGCTGGGCCTGCACCGCGGGATCGCAAGCACCGGAAAGGTTGCTCGGCGCTTCGAGCTGGGCCGCGGCAGCATCCTCTGCGTCATCCGTCGAGTCGGCGTCGCCGGGCTCATCGTTCCCGGCGTCCGAGCCTGGGACACCTGCTGCCGTGGTTTCCGGAGGGCCACTCCTCGACGTGGGCGTCGCCTCCGCCGTCTCCGACATGTCTGCGGTCTCCGAGGCGGCAGGAGCCGGGAGCGCGGGGAGGCATCCGAAGCGGGAGATCGCCGCCGTTGCCGGGTCGGACCCCGCCTCCATCCAGCCGACGATCGCGTGTACCTCCCCCGTGACGAGGGCGTCGCCGTAGAGTTCGTCCGGCGGTAGTTCACTCACCGAGGCCGCAATGCCTGCGCCGGACAACACGTCCGCTACCGTCCGCGCGACAGTACGCGCTGTTTCGGACCCTTCGGCGACACCGATCACGAGCACGAGGGGCGCACCGTCCCGGACGAGCGTGCCGTCCGCGATCGGCTCTGCACGTCCCGATGGCGCCTCCTCCGGCGAATCCGCTTCCGAGGACGTCCCTTCCGCCGCGGTGGTCTCCGGTGTCGTCGTTTCGGCCGAGGACGACGAATCCACGGGCGGCTCGGAGGCAGGCACAGCGAGGAGGTTGGGCAGGTAGCCGGCGTCCGCGAACAGGGCGAGTGCGTCCTCACGACTCGGTCGCGGCGGCATCGTCGGCGCGTAGCCGGGATCGGACGGAGCGAGGACCTGGGCCCGGTCGGGCACGATCTCGGCAGCGGAACCCGCTGCGACGAGGGCAAGCATCTCCGGGTCGAGAAGGCCGAGCACAGCGCGGCGCACCCGCGGGTCGGCGAGAGTGGCGGTACGGGTGTTGAGCGTCAATTCGAGCGTGCGGGACTCGAGCTGCACGTGCGTTCGCAGGCCGGATACCGCACCGAGCTGGGCGAGCAACGCCGATCCGCCCGAGACCTGCGCGATCTGAGTATCGCCGGTGCGCATGGATTCGGTGAGCTGGGCGTCGCTGCCACCGCGTCGCATGAGGATCTCGTCCGGGAGCGCGGGCTCGCCCCAGAACCGGTCGTTACGCTCGAGCAGCACCTCGCCGCGACCACGGTCGACGGATTCCACCTTGAACGGGCCACCCGACACCGGGATCGTTTCCGACAGGCCGGTGTCGAAACCACCCGGGGTGTCCTTGACGAGATGCGCGGGCAGCATGTCGGCGAACAACTCTCGCCAGGCGGGGTACGGCTCACGCAGTGTCACAGTGACCGTCTTACCCGCGCCCGAGGACTGGACGTCTTCGATCAACCGGTAACCGGCGGCGTCGACGACTCCCGGCTGCGTGATCATCTGCTGCCAGAGGTAATGGAAGTCCTCCGCCGCGATGGGTGCGCTGTCGGACCATTGGGCGTCGGTGCGAACCTCGTACTCGATGGTGAACGGTGCCTGCGAGACCACCTCCGCCGACACCAGCACCGAGTCGTCCAGCACCCATTCGGTGACTCCGGGGTGCTCCACGCTCGGCACGGGACGGAAGGCGCTGGGCAGCACCAGCTGCGCGATCGCATCACCGACCGGTGACTGATCTGCCAGCAGATGAGGGTTGAAGCCGGTCTCCACGCCGTCGATCGCGACGACCACGGTGTTGCGCTTCGGGGCAGGTGCCGGCGTTGCTGTCGGCTCCGTCTGTTCGATCGGCGGGGGTGGATCCGCGGTACACGCCGCCGACGTCAGGACGGCTGTCGCGACGGCCACCGGAACGACCCATCGCCGATACCAGGTGCGCGAACGCAACACTCGGGCTTCCTCTCGTCGACTTGTGTCCACCGGGTATGTCGCGGCCCCGGGAGCCTGGGCTACCGGGGCCGCTTCACACTATTCCTACTTGTTGCGGGCCTTCTCACGCGAACGTGCGCGCGCACGATCGGTGCTCGACAGGTGCACCTTGCGTACGCGGATCACCTCGGGCGTCACCTCGACGCATTCGTCGACCGCACAGAATTCGAGTGCAGCTTCGAGGGTGAGTTCGATCGGCTTCGAGAGCGTCTCCATGACGTCGGCCGTCGACGAGCGCATGTTGGTGAGCTTCTTCTCGCGCGTGACGTTGATATCGAGGTCCTCGGCGCGGGGGTTGATACCCACGACCATGCCCTCGTAGGTGTCGGCACCGGGCTCGACGAAGAAGGTGCCGCGGTCGGCCAGCTGGATCATCGCGAACGGGGTCACCGAACCTGCGCGGTCGGAGACGAGCGAGCCGGTGTGGCGCGCGCGGATCTCACCGGCCCACGGCGCGTAGCCGTGGAAGATCGCGTTGGAGATACCCGTGCCGCGTGTCTCCGTGAGGAAGTCGGTGCGGAAGCCGATGAGACCTCGGGACGGGATGATGAACTCCATCCGGACCCAACCCGTGCCGTGGTTGGTCATCTGCACCATCTTGCCCTTCCGGGCAGCGAGCAACTGAGTGATCGAGCCGAGGTACTCCTCCGGGCTGTCGATCGTCAGCTCTTCGTACGGCTCGTGCAGTTTGCCGTCGACAGTCTTGGTGACCACCTGCGGCTTGCCGACCGTGAGCTCGAAACCTTCGCGGCGCATCTGCTCGACCAGGATCGCGAGGGCGAGTTCACCACGGCCCTGCACCTCCCACGCATCCGGGCGGCCGATGTCGAGCACCTTGAGCGACACGTTGCCGATGAGCTCGGAATCGAGACGGGTCTTGACCATGCGCGCGGTGAGCTTGTGTCCCTGGACCCGACCGACGAGCGGCGATGTGTTGGTACCGATCACCATGGAGATCGCGGGCTCGTCGACGGTGATGGTGGGCAGCGCGACCTGGTTCTCGATGTCGGCGAGCGTGTCGCCGATCATGATGTCGGGAATGCCCGCGACAGCGACGATGTCGCCCGCGACGGCTTCTTCACCGGGCTGACGCTCGACACCGACCGTCTTGAGCAGCTCGGTGATCTTGACGTTCTTCACGCCGTCCGAGTGCATCCATGCAACGGTGTCGCCCTTGCGGAGCTTGCCGTTGTGGACGCGAAGCAGCGCAAGGCGTCCGAGGAACTCGGACGCGTCGAGGTTGGTGACGTGCGCCTGCAGCGGGGCCTCCGGGTTGCCCTTCGGAGCGGGGATACACTCGAACAGGACCTCGAAGAGTTCGTCGAGGTTCTCTGCGTCGGGGACCTGACCGTTCTCGGGCTGCTTGCGGCTGGCCTTGCCTTCGCGACCCGAGGCATAGAGCACGGGGAGCTCGAGGGCGAGTTCGGCGGCTTCCGCTGCTTCGTCGTCGAGATCGGACGCGAGATCGAGAAGCAGGGTCTGGCTCTCCTCGACGACCTCTGCGATACGGGCGTCGGGGCGGTCGGTCTTGTTCACCACCAGGATCACCGGCAGCGACGCGGCGAGCGCCTTGCGCAGCACGAAGCGGGTCTGCGGAAGCGGGCCCTCGGAGGAGTCGATGAGCAGGACGACGCCGTCGACCATCGACAGGCCCCGCTCGACCTCGCCACCGAAGTCGGCGTGGCCGGGGGTGTCGATGACGTTGATCACCGTCACGCTGCCGTCGGGGTGGTGGCGGTGCACCGCGGTGTTCTTGGCGAGAATGGTGATGCCCTTCTCGCGTTCGAGGTCGCCGGAGTCCATGACGCGGTCAACGAGTTCAGCGCGTTCGGCGAACGCACCCGACTGGCGCAGCATTGCGTCGACGAGGGTGGTCTTTCCATGGTCGACGTGCGCCACGATGGCGACATTTCGAAAATCGGCGGTGCTCACGCGATGGCTCTCCTGGCTGTAGTCCGGCCACACGGCACTGGACCCGGTTGGCACCTCGCCCGTACGGCGCAATTTCGTTCTGGTCCGCGACGCGAATGCGAAACACCCGGCGTGGTCTTCGAGATCAACTCTCCGAAGGACCATGCGGGCACTGCGGCCACGAATACCCTACAGCCCGCACGGGTGTGCACGCGGCATCGCGCACCTATCGGCCCAGCTCAGAGTACCTCGAAGTGACGTTCGACACGTAGGAGAGACGCGCTTCGTGGTGCTCGACCCCTCCAAAGTGACCCTTGGTGTTCAACTGAGGGAACGCTAACCTGACTTCCACGCGCATGGACGGGAGCAGGACGACGATGGGCAAGAAGAAATTCAAGGCGAGCGCTGTCGCGAGCCTGAAACCGAAGAAGAAGTGCTGCCGCAAGAAGACTCGCTGCGTCAAATGCCCCGTCGTGATCATGCGCATGAAGAAGGTCCAGGACGAGGGGATGAGCGAGAAGCAGCTACGCAAACACCTGGAGAAGGTCCGCGCCGCCTGACTCGCACCGACGGGTCATTGCGGGTGCGACCGCTGAGGCGACACAATGGGTCATGGCCCAACTGCTCACCGACGGCGAGATCGACGCCGCACTGTCCGACCTTCCGCATTGGCACCGCGCAGAAGACGCCTTGGTGCGCACGATCGAATCACCGACGTTTCCCGAAGCGATCACCCTGGTCGGCAAGGTCGCCGAAGTCGCGGAGGACGCAAACCACCATCCCGATATCGATATCCGATGGCGCAAGGTGACCTACTCGCTCAGCACGCACTCCGCAGGCGGAATCACCGAGGCCGATCCGGCTCTGGCTCACAGGATCGATGCGCTGGCCGGGCCGTAGCAGCATCACGCTCGCCCCACCGCGGAGCAACGATCATCCACAGGTAGACGACGAGAACACCGACGACGTTCACGGCTCCGAGCCAGGCGAGCGGGGCGGGCCGGTCGATGTCCCACATCGAAGCCTGGAAAGTACTCAGCACCCACGGCACGCCGACCAACGTCACCGCCGCCCAGCAGACCGCCACCACCCGCGTGCCGAGACGACCTGCGAGGGGTCCGTAGACGAGCCACAGCAACATCGGCACGACCCACACCCAGTGGTGCACCCATGAGATCGGCGAGATCAGCAGCCCGAACAGCTGAACGATGACGAGCGTGCCGAGTCTGTCGTCAGGGCCGAGGGACCGCCACGCCGCGACCGCGAGGAGCGCGCACACAGCGACGGCGACGATCCACACCGCACCGGTGTCGACGTCACGGCCGAGAAGCCGGCTGAGCGCACCCCGCAGGGACTGATTCCAGACCGACCCCACCGGCCCGATCCGATCGGCGTCACCGAACAGGGAGGTGAAGTAGGTGCGAGCCTGCTCACCGAGCAGCACGGCGCTGACGACGACGGTGGCACCGAACGCGACCGCCGAGAAGAATGCCTCGCGCCAACGTCGCCTGGCCAAGAAGTAAACGCCTGTGATCGCCGGGGTGAGCTTGATCCCGGCCGTTACGCCGACGAGCCCACCGGAGAGCCACCACCGGCTGCTACGGACCGCCACCATCACGGCGAGCACGAGGAAGACGTTGATCTGCCCGTAGTCGAGGGTCGTACGTACCGGTTCGGTCCACACCGCGATCGCCGTCCAGACCAACGCCACCGACGTCCAGCGATCGTCGTGCGCCGCCGGACCGACGAGCAGTTCGAGTGCGATCCGGATGACGTAGAACAGCGCCGCGATGGTCAACAGCAACCACATGATGCCGAGCAATCCGAACGGCAGATAGTGCAGCGGCAGGAACACGAGAGCCGCGAACGGCGGATAGGTGAACGGCAGCGGGAAATCCGGGGTGTCCCGCGAATAGGTGAAGTCGTAGAGCTCGCCGCTGAGGAGCGCGGCGGAACCGTCGACGTAGACATGCAGGTCGACGAGGTTCATGCCGTTGGGAGTCAGCAGACCCCATGCAAGCCTGGCCACCACGGAGATCAGCAGAAGCAACACGCACCACAGACGGTACGACCGAGCACGTTGTGGCACTGCGGTGCGCCTCCCGTCGTCGTCATCCGGGTGCTCCGACCCGGCGTCAGAGGTTACCGGTGCGACGCATCAGAGAGAAAAGCACCAACCTCTCACGTAACAATTTTATCTCTCGTCACACTTTCCGCATCTGTATCGAGTTACCGTCGAACACGAACCGCCATACGGAACACCCTGTCGCTACACTCCCCGCAGGTATCGGCCACGCCCGCTGCAATCGGGCGCTGCCGCTTGTACCGGACCGGGGGGGCTACATAGAGTGTCTCCTCGAGCCGTCAGTATCTGGTTGCCCGTCCAGGACACCCGGATACTTCAACGACAAGGATGGGGAACAGTGCTTCGTACTCGAGGAATGCGGAGGGCGCTCACAGTGTGCGCACTCGCCGCCACCGCGGGACTTGCCGTGCCGACGCACGCAGTCGCGCAACCTGCACCGCCCGCGCTACCGGATCTGGCCGAGCTCGTAACGCTCCCCCAGTTCGCTGTGCCGGCCGACCTGTCCATCGAGTCGCTGACGCAGTTCCTCCCCCGGGCCGAGGTCGACCCCGAGCAGACGGAAGCGCTCGCGTCTCTTGCTCCCGCGATCGTGGGGGCTGCTGCCGGTCCCTCCGACATCGCGGACGACGGCAAGAACGACATCCTCGCCCAGGCCAAGGAACTGCTCGCGAACTCCGAGCTTCCCGATTCGGTGAAGGGCACCCTCGAAAGGGTCATCACCTTCCTCGACGGCAGCGGTGGCGGCGGGCCCGATCTCCCGGCTCCGGGTGAAGTCGTGATCTCACAGTTCCTGTATCCGACACTCGGCCAGGACTGCATCGGCGACGGCGCCGACTCGGTGGGCACTGCACTCGCAGTCGCGGGCCCGGCACTGTTGCCGCCTCCGGGACCGGGCGCCGGTCAGGCCGGTTTCGTGTTCACTGCACTCGGCACCGCACCGGCGGCCGCTGAGCAGGCCGAGCCGCTCACCCTGACCTGGATCAACATCTCCAACGGTCGCACCGGGACGCAGCCGTTGACCAACGAGGCCAATGTCAACCCTGACGGCCCGACCACACTGACCGCGATCGCCGACACCGGGCCCGGCCAGGTCGTCGCCGTGATCTCGGGGGGCGTCACCACGCAGGAGGAAGGCGCGGACGCGCGCTCCTGCACCTTCCTGCCGACCCTGGGGCTCGTCGCAGTTCCCTGACAGGCACATTCACACGAGGCCACCGGAATCGTTCCGGTGGCCTCGTCGCGTATGCAGCCGAATTTCTCGTTTGCTTTTCACCGGCCGCTGTACGTGGTAGACCGAGGCATGGCCCGCATGCCCTACCAGCCACCACCACAGCGGCACCGGTCGTTGCGCTCGCGCCGCTCGATCCTGTCGATTGCCTCGGAGGGGTCGATCCTCTCCATCGGGTCCGCCTATTCGATCCTGTCGATCGGCAGCGTCGGTTCGATCCTGTCGGTCGGGTCCGCCGGATCCGCAGCGTCGGCGCTGTCGTCTTTGTCGTTCGGAAGCGTGGGCTCCTGCATGTCGGCGCTGTCGCGCTGGTCGCTGATGGCGTGGCGCGGAGTGCATTCGACACCGGAGGAGCACCCACGCCTCGTGGTCACGGCCGACGAAACCGATCCCGCCGGTCACTGCCAGTCCTGACACGCGTGCGGTGGGTCCGCTGGGCTTCCGAACTATCGGCATGTTAGACAAGTTGCGACATAGTTGTTTTCGCACACATCACAGTTGAGGCCGCGTTCGAGCGTGGCTCGGACGAGGACCCCATGGCCGTCGACAGCCCGATTCCGACACGGGAGCGGCCCGTACCGCGCGCAATCGTTCCGGTTCTGGCACTGTGTGGCATCGGCGTGGCGCTCATGCAGACCCTCATCGTTCCGCTCCTGCCGCAGTTGCCGGTACTCGTCGACGCAACACCTGAGAACACCTCATGGGCCGTCACCGCGACCCTTCTCGCCGGGGCCGTCATCACCCCGATCTCCGGCCGCCTCGGCGACATGTTCGGTAAACGCCGGATGTTGATCGTCAGCCTCGGCATGATGGTCCTCGGTTCCGGCGTGTGTGCTCTGTCGACCACCCTGATTCCCCTCGTGGTCGGCCGTACCCTCCAGGGCGCCGCGGTCGGCGCGATTCCACTCGGTATCGCAATTCTGCGCGACGAACTTCCCCCCAGGAAGATCCCGGCCGCCATGGCGACGCTCAGCGCCACCCTCGGTGTCGGCGGCGCGATAGGTCTGCCGTTCGCGGCGTTCGTCGCGCAACTGACCACCTGGCACATGCTGTTCGTGGTCTCCGGGATCATCGGGGTCATCGGCATCGCTGCAGTGCTGTATTTCGTCCCCGAGTCCTCCCAGCGCAATCCGGGCCGCTTCGATTACCTCGGCGCCGTTCTGCTCTCGATCGCGTTGGTGCTGCTGCTGCTTCCCGTCAGCAAGGGCAATACGTGGGGGTGGTCGAGCCCGATCACGCTGGGGATGTTCGCCGGTGCGATTGCGGTATTCGTCGGGTGGGGCATGTACGAACTACGGCTGCCACGTCCGCTCGTCGATCTCCGGATCTCCGGGAGACGCCCGGTTCTCATGACGAACCTGGCCTCGATCGCGCTGGGGTTCGCGATGTATTCCAACGTTCTCGCGTTCCCGCAGCTGCTCATGGCGCCCTCCGAAACGGGTTACGGATTCGGGCAGTCGATGGTGATGGCGGGGCTCGTACTCGCACCGAGCGGACTTGTGATGATGGCCCTGTCCCCGGTATCGGCCGGGATCACGCGGCGATTCGGCGCGCGTGCAACACTCGCGTGCGGGGCGGCCACCGTCGGACTCGGATATCTTGTGGCGTACCTGCTGTACACCGAGGTATGGCACATCCTTGTCGCTGCGATGATCATCGGGGCCGGGGTGGGCCTCGCCTACGCGGCGATGCCCGCTCTGATCATGGCGGCGGTGCCCTTGACCGAATCCGCCGCAGCCAACAGTCTCAATACTCTGATGAGATCGATCGGTACGTCGACGGCGGCAGCGGTCATCGGAGTCGTGCTGGCCGCCATGACCACCCGGATCGGCGATGCCGTGGTCCCGTCCCTCGATGGTTTCCGGATCACGTTCCTGATCGCGGTCGTCGCAGCGATCGTCTCGTTGGCGATCACTGCACTGATCCCCAGACCGGCTCCGACGGCGCGGCGCTTCGACAACTGAGCCGGTCACCGAACTCAGAGTTTCGACAGTGACCACTGTCCGTAGTCGGCGGCAAGGATGTTGTTCACGTCGATACCGATACCGTCGATCTCACCCCCGGACACCTGGTGCAGGTGCGCTGCCCCGTGGACGAAGCCCTTGGGTGTTCCCCAGTTGTGCTGCCAGTAGAAGGCCCCGAGTCCGACGGCAGACGCCCACTCGATTGTCGGCGAATTCGCATACACGCCGGTGTTCGAAGGTCCGACCACTTCCTGCCATGCAAGCAGATACGGGACGATCTGAGTGGTGAACTGCACGAAGGTCGGATTGTCGTCGATCGAGGCATAGATCGGCCGATCGTCGGGTCCCCCCGCCGCGCGATGCAGTTCGAGTCCGCGTCGCGCGTGTTTCAACCCGGCCTGGTAGCCACCGAGCCAGTCGGAGGTCTCGCCCTTTCCGAACTGGTAGTTCGACACCACTTCGAGGCCGCTGCCGATGAGCGCATCGGCCTCGCTTTCGGTGAGCGGCTTGCCCAACATCCATTCGGCACCCGGTCGGCGGTCGGAAACGTAGCGGATCGCACCGATATGCCCCGCGGAACGGATCGAGGCCGGGGACGGTACACCGGCGGAGTAGTCGACGATGGTGCCGAGCACCTCGCGTCCCTGGGCGATCCCCGGCGCGGCGAGCGCGGAGGCAACCACGGCTCCTGATCCGATCGCCGTATACCGCAGCAGTTCCCGACGGGTGAGTGTCATGCGCGCTCGCTTCACTGGTGGGGTAGATACCACCCGGTATTGCACCACAGCACCACCGGGCTCACCTGTCACATCGACGAAGGCGCCCGATTTGCCCGGTGCTACGAAGGAAATCAGTAACCGGCAAGATCTGCGAAGAACGCAGGCACCAGTGCGACATCCTCGACGGTCCGCACCGTGGTGCGTACCCCAAGCCGGTGCTCCTTGAGCAGATCGCACAGGCCTTCGCCGTCGACCAGATCGATCGGCGGAGCTCCGTGCCGATGGGCCTCCGCCCTGGCGTCGTCGGTGAACTCGCCGGTCGACACCAGCAGACCCTTCTCGCCTCGGCCGACCATCGCCGCACGGAACTCTCGTACAACATCTGCACCCACCCGCTCGCGGCCGCGGACGAAGCGGAAGAAGACCGAGAAGCTCAGCAGCGACACTCGCAGCACGCCGGTGCCCTCGACGACATCGGTGTCGGTGCTCTCATCCGGGTCGAGGGTCGTCAGCGTCGTGAACCCGGCCGCGCGGAGCACAGCGGTGACCAACCGTTCGAAACCGGCATCGGAAAGGTCTGTGACGGCACCCAGCAGCGGTTCACGCCACAATTCCGGATCTTCGGGAGCCGCGACGAGCGGCACGACCTGCGCACCCGACGAGTTCCGGCCGATCCGCTTGCGCCGCTTCTCGGTGGTGTAGGCGATCTGCATGGGCCTGATCTCGGATTCCCGCACCGCACGCCCCTGATCGGTGGCGCTCCACACGCCGCGACGTGCGTTGGCGAGCAGCCCCATGCCCTTGAGGTAGGTGCGCGCCCAGGCCACGCGGTATTCGATCTCCGTCCCAGGGCCGTCGCCGTGCAGTACCGCACGTGCCGCCTCGGACAGCCCCACGCGGTCCGAGACAGCAGCGTCGATCTCGTCTATCGCGCCGGATCCACCCAGCCCGATCACTGCCTGCAGGGTCGGCCACAACAGTTCCGTATAGGGCGGGAGCGCGCACTCGTCGCCGGTTGCACTCGCAGTACTCGCGGTGTTCCCGAGGGGGTTTCCGACAACGTTTCGGCGCTGCACACCTTCCCCAATCGTTGCGGCGCTGCCCAGTGCCGCCCGTCGCTCCTACAGGTCGGGAAACACCCTATCGGATCGGCGGTGCCCGTTTTCGGCGTGGTCACCTGCCGTGCGCCCTACGATTGAGTCCGTGCTCCCCACGAGATCTGCGGGCCGGCCGTGAATCGCCCCGCACCAGTCGATCTGGCCCACAACCCCTACCTGAGCGGGGTGTTCGCCCCGCAACGCGACGAAGTGGACGTGGCGAATCTCCCGGTATCCGGTGAGCTGCCACCGGATCTACAGGGTAGTTATCTGCGGAACGGGCCGAACCCCAGGTTCGATCCGATCGGCACCTACGTCTATCCGCTGGACGGCGACGCGATGGTGCACCGCGTCGAAATCGGCGATGGCACAGTGCGGTACACCAACAGGTTCGTCCGCACTCCCAATGTGGTCGCGGAGGAGAAGGCCGGACGTGCGCTGTGGGCCGGGATCACCGACCCGTATTTCCCGTCCGCAGACGAGGTGGGCCCGGATCTCGCGAACAGCATGCGCGAACTCCCCGACATCAACGTGATCCGGCACGGCGGCAAATTGTTCGCTCTCGCAGAGGGTGCGCCGCCGTACACACTCGGATCCGAGCTCGAGACACTCGCCCGCGACACCTTCGACGGCGGCCTGCCCGTCGGCCTCACCGCCCACCCGAAGGTCGATCCGAACACCGGCGAGATGGTGGCGTTCTGCTACATGCTCGAAGCCCCGTATCTCACCTGGTCGGTGATCGATGCCGCGGGCACGGTCATCCGCCCCCCGACGCCCGTTGCCGGGGCGGACCGACCGCTGATGATCCACGACATGGCACTGACGTCGCGCTACATCGTGCTCATCCTCTCCCCATGTGTGTTCCAGATGGAGCGGATCTTCTCCGGCGCTTCGCCCCTGACCTGGCTGCCGGACCTCGGCACCCGGATCGCGCTGATCCCCCGCGACGGCAGCGTGGTGCGCTGGCACACCACCGACACGTTCTGGGTCTGGCACACGGCCAACGCCTTCGACATGCGTAACGGCGATGTCGCACTCGACTACGTCGAATGGCGGTATCCGGGCGGAATCATCGAGTCGAACGAGCCGAACCCCGGTTCACTCACACGCGCGGTGATCTCCGAATCCGGAGTCACCCGGACACCGTTCGCCGAACGCACCATCGAGTTCCCTCGCGTCGACGACCGCCTCCTGACCGGCGAGCACCGGACGGTGGCGACGGTCGGCAAGACCGGAGAGCGCCGGATTCCGCCGGGCGACGCGGACGCGCTGTGCTGGTTCGACGTGGTCGCAAACACCGATACGACGTGGGACGCGGGCGACTACGCCGTGGGCGAACCCGCGTACCTGTCGAGTTCGTCCGGAGGACCGGGTTACTGGGGCACGATCGCCACCGACCGCACCGACATGACCAGTAGTTTCCTGATCTTCCCCGCCGAGGATCCCGCAACCGGTCCGGTGGCGCAGGTGCAGCTGCCGATCCGGGTGCCCTCGGGGCTGCACGGAGCATGGCTACCCGAGATCTCCTAGTGTGAGCGTGTGGGTTTCACACGCGCCGAGCTCGAGTCCTTCCGCGATGCCGTCGTCCCCGACCTGATCGGCGACGGCTGCCGGCTGCTGTTCGTCGGCATCAATCCCGGATTGTGGACGGCCGCGACCGGAGCCCATTTCGCGCGACCGGGCAACCGGTTCTACCCCGCCTTGCTGCGGGCCGGCATCCTCACCCGCGCTGTCGACCCCACCTCCGGCCTGAGCGAAGCCGATACCGCGCACCTTCTCGAGCGCGGCATCGGCATCACCAATCTGGCACCCCGCGCCACGGCGCGTGCGGATGAGCTCACCACCGACGAATTACGCGCCGGCCCTGAGCGATTGGCAGAGGTGGTCGCGCGATGGCAACCTCGCGTCGTCGCGGTTGCGGGAATCACCGCGTACCGCGCAGCCTTCGGGCGCCGCAAAGCCGTTTCCGGCGTGCAGGAGGAGACGATCGCCGGCGTTCCGCTGTGGGTGGTCCCCAATCCGAGCGGTCTCAATGCCCACGACACCGTCGACTCCCTGGCCGAGGCGTACGCAGCGCCCGCTCGGGCGGCAGGCATCCTCGCGCAGTGATCAGGCGCGACCGGTCACCTTCACGAGGTAGTCGGTCGCGCGGTAGCCGTCCGCCGTCCCCTCGACGAGGACGGCGACACCGTCGGAGTTCTCCGTGCGGAGCGGGAGGATCTCCTGATACCCGGGTGAGTCGTACCATCCGCGGGCTCGCGCGATGTCGGGGAATTCGATGACGATCACAAACCCGGGGAAAGGTCCTTCCAGCACCTCCGGGTCGACCCCGTGAACAAGGAAACGTCCTCCGTACGGAGCGAACGTGTCATCGATCTTCTCGAGGTATCGGATGATGTCCGCGCCGAAGTCGACGGAACTGAGGTGAGCGATTGCGTATGCGGTCATGCCGACGACTCTGCAATATCGGGCGCCACAGATCGATTACCCATCAGGTAATGGCAACACTTCCCTCGCGTCCGTAGGGTCGACGCATGACGACGATGCAGTCGGAACCGGCGGGCGCGATGCTGCGACACTGGCGAGAACGTCGAGGACTCAGCCAGCTCACGCTCGCGAACCGCGCGGGCGTCTCTGCGCGACACGTGAGTTTCGTCGAAACCGGCCGGTCGCGCGCCTCCCGCGACATGCTGTTGAAGATCTGTGAGGAGTTGGAAATACCTCTGCGCGAGCAGAATTCGATCTTGATGGCCGCGGGTCTGGCACCGGCCTATCCCGAGCATCGGCTCGGCGACGTACCGATGTCCGCGGTGTCCGATGCCATCACGCGAATTCTGCGATCACACCAGCCGTTTCCCGCGCTGGTCGTGGATCGGCACTGGACGATGATCGACGCCAACGAAGCCATCGGAGCACTCGTTGCGGGCTGCTCACCGGAATTGCTCGAACCACCGGTCAATGTGCTGCGCCTGTCGTTGCATCCGAACGGGCTGGCCCCGCGGATCGCGAATCTGGGACAGTGGCGTTCCCATCTGCTGGTCCGGCTCCGTTATCAGATCGGCGCGACCGCCGACCCCGTTCTCCTGCGCTTGTACGACGAACTGTCCCGCTATCCGTGCGACGACCCGGACGAGCCGGAGGAGCCGCATTCGCTCGTGGTGCCCCTGCGGGTACGCACCGACGACGGCGAGCTGTCGTTCTTGAGCACCACCACCTTGTTCGGGACACCGCTCGACGTGACCGTCTCCGAACTCGCGATCGAGGCGTTCTACCCGGCCGACGACGCGACCGCCGCTGCGCTGCACGGCTGAGGGCGTAGCGCGAACCCTGTTCTCACCGGGCGTCATGGGCGTACGGTTCGAGAGGAAGCTGTTCGAACTGATCCGGAGGCGACCGATCATGAGCACTGCGAAATGGTGGGTGATCGACGGGCGGAAAGACGGATTCGCCGTCGAAGAACGTTCGACCGGGGACATCGTGGTCACGAACAAGTCCTCGTCCGAAGAACACGTGCTTCACGGGTATGTGTGGAAGCACTCGCCGGTGTTCGGCATCCAGATCCAGAGCGAGGGACCGCCACCCTACGGGCACTGGGTCGAGAATCCCGACGACTGATCCCGCGTCAAGGCAGATTCTGCAGCCGGTACCGCTCTCCGGTCACGGTGTCGATGAGCTCCGCCCGCGTCACCGTGGCTTCGATGGGTAGCACGTCGTAGACGACCGCGGTCAACCGTGGGAGTTCGTCGCGCCGGGTCCTCGGACTGAGCGAACAGTGGGGTGTCCACGACCGCGGCCTGTAGTGGCGGTGCAGTTCGGCGCCGGTGCTCTCCACCGCACGCACCACGAGTTCCTGCCGTACGAGAAGATCCGCGGTGGGCGCCGGGATCAGGCATGCCCGGCCCCTGCGAAACAGGCCGACAGCATCGAACCTCAGTGGGATCGGGTCGGCTGCGGGCAACGCGTCGAGCGCCGCGAGGAGTCGACCCGTGTCGTAGGTCCGCAGCACCGCGTACGACAGGTGCGGTACGTGCCTGCAATGTGTGTGGGTGAGGAGCGTGGAGATGCCGTCGTCCTCGAGGCGTTCCCACAGTCGCCGTACCGCACGGTCGGTGTCGGCGTCGAAGAGCAAGCAGACGGCGAGTGCCATCAGCCGAAGCGTTCGCGAGGCGGCATGGCTTCGTCAGGCCACGGTGACGTGCCACACGAGCGCTGCCGCGAGCGCCCCGGCGCCGTTGAGCGACCAGTGCAACGCGATCGGCGCGAGGATGCTGCCGCTCCGCCGGCGGAGCCAGGTGAACACGAACCCTGCCGCTGCGGTCGCGATCACGGCGCCGGCGATCCCTGCGAGCTGTGCCCAGATTCCGGCGCCGAGGAAAGCGCTCAGTCCGGCGTTGCCCGCGGTCAGCCCGAACGACGATGCGATGTGCCACAGGCCGAACAGCAATGACCCGACCGCGAAGACACCTCGGGCTCCCCACACACGCTCGAGGGTGCCGTGCAGGACACCGCGGAAGGCGAGTTCCTCGGGGATGACGGTCTGCAACGGGATGATGATCATCGACGCAACCAGTGCGCCGGACACGGTCGCGTACCGTTCGGACAGGAAGAACTGCCTGGTGAACGGTAGCGCGATGCCGATGGCAACCACGGCGAGGACCAGCCCGATCGCGCCCACCGAGTAGAGCGTGCCGCGCTTCCAATGCCGCGGCGACAGCCCGAGTTCGTTCCAGTGCATGCCACGCTGCCGCATGATCGCGACGAGCACTGCGGCAGCGATGGGGACTGTGGCAATCGATGCCCAGACGGTGGTGAAGTGCGCGACAAGATTCGTGGCGACGAGTACTGCGACGACGACGCACACGTCGACCCATGCGTGGAACTGTGGAACCCGTCGGACGATCGGGACGATCCGTTCTGCTTCGACAGTCACGCGCGAACCCTCTCCACCAGGTGTGATACAGGGAAACGGGAGGTTACGTGCGGGTTGCTCGAGAACATCTCCCCCAGTATACGGACCGAACCAACCGATCCCCGTGACGCACATCACGATCCGCACACTCGAGGGATGCGTCACACGCCCCGTTGTCAAGGCCTTGCGTCGACGCGACTAATCTGATTGGCGAACCTCAGCCTCTTTTCAGGAGAAACAATGGCCGACTTCCTCTACGAGGACCTGCTGCCGATCGGGGAAGACCCCACCGAATATCGGCTGCTGACCAGCGAGGGGGTGTCCACCGTCGAAGGACCTGACGGACGCACTTTCCTGAAGGTCGAACCCGAGGCGATGCGGCTGCTCACCGAGACCGCGCTTCACGACATCTCGCATTACCTGCGCACCGACCACCTGAAGCAGCTCGCGAGCATCCTCGACGATCCCGAGGCATCGAACAACGACAAGTTCGTCGCCTTGGACCTCCTGAAGAACGCGAACATCGCGGCGGCCGGTGTGCTGCCGATGTGCCAGGACACCGGCACCGCGATCGTCATGGGCAAGCGGGGTCAGCAGGTACTCACACCCGGCGACGACGAGGAGTCGATCGCGCGCGGCGTGTACGACGCGTACACCAGGCTGAACCTGCGCTACTCGCAGAACGCTCCCCTCACCATGTGGGAGGAGAAGAACACGGGCAACAACCTTCCCGCGCAGATCGAGCTGTACGCCGACACCGCGAAGGGCCATGAGAACTCGTACAAGTTCCTGTTCATGGCCAAGGGTGGCGGATCGGCCAACAAGTCGTACCTGTACCAGGAGACCAAGGCGATCCTGAATCCGGACTCGATGATGCAGTTCCTCGAGGCCAAGATTCGTTCGCTCGGCACCGCCGCGTGCCCGCCCTACCACCTCGCGATCGTCGTCGGCGGTACGTCTGCCGAGTTCGCACTCAAGACGGCGAAGTACGCGTCGGCGCACTACCTCGACGAGCTCCCCACCGAGGGCGCGATCACCGGCCGCGGCTTCCGCGACCACGACCTCGAACAGAAGGTCTTCGAGCTCACCCAGAAGATCGGCATCGGCGCGCAGTTCGGCGGCAAGTACTTCTGCCACGACGTTCGCGTCATCCGTCTCCCCCGCCACGGTGCGTCGCTGCCTGTCGCCATTGCGGTGTCCTGCTCCGCCGACCGTCAGGCGAAGGCGAAGATCACCCCCGAGGGCGTGTTCCTCGAGCAGCTCGAATTCAACCCCGGCCAGTTCCTGCCCGAGGTCACCGACAGCCAGCTCGACGCCGAGACCTCCGGTGTCTCGGGCACCGGCAAGGGTGCGGCAGTCAAGATCGATCTCACCAAGCCGATGCCGGAGATCCTCGCCGAGCTGTCCAAGCACCCGGTCAAGACGCGCCTGTCACTGACCGGCCCGCTCGTCGTGGCCCGCGACATCGCGCACGCCAAGATCAAGGAGCGGCTCGACGCCGGCGAGGAGATGCCGCAATACCTCAAGGATCACCCGGTGTACTACGCCGGCCCGGCCAAGACGCCGGAAGGGCTCGCATCCGGATCGTTCGGCCCCACCACCGCCGGTCGCATGGACTCGTACGTCGAGCAGTTCCAGGCTGCGGGTGGTTCGATGGTGATGCTCGCGAAGGGCAACCGTTCGAAGCAGGTCACCGACGCGTGCAACACCCACGGCGGCTTCTACCTCGGCTCGATCGGGGGCCCGGCCGCGCGACTGGCACTCGACTGCATCAAGAACGTCGAGGTCGTCGAATACGAAGAGCTCGGCATGGAAGCGGTCTGGAAGATCGACGTCGAGGACTTCCCCGCCTTCATCGTCGTCGACGACAAGGGCAACGACTTCTTCGCGCACACGGGCGAGGTCACGCTGACCGTCGGTAAGCGACCCGGCCTCTAGACTTCGGTCTACCGACGGAAAATCCGCTCCCGCGATCGAATTCGCTTCCCGCTACGGCAATTACCGATGTGGGAAGCTGGGCCGGTCGCGGGAGCGGATCTCCCTGAGTCCAGGGTCAGGCGGCGCAGGAATGCGTACGGGACAGAACCGCCGGCGACTGCGCGACCACACTCTGCAGGAAGCCCGCTACGACGTCCGGTGAGGGTTCTTCACCGGGAGCAAGGATCTCACACAGGCGACGGTAGGTGTCGTCGCTCAGCACAGGTGCCACGCGGAAGTGCGTGGTCATCGCCAACGTGAACGCGATTCCGTGACTGCGGGAGCGCACCAGCAACTCGGGGCCGTGTTGGCCCTCGGTCAAACAGATCCCGAAGACAGCACCACCTGCGTCGTGTTCGAACGACGCGGACGCTACGTTGCTTCGGATCATTTGACGATGAAGGGGACGCAGTCCGCCGAGCACCAGCGGCGGAAGCGTCACAGTGCGAAAACGGTCGGCGGTGAACATGCGAATCTCTCCTTGCGCTACCCCGGCCATGGTACTCCGACCGGGAATTTTCTGGAATCAGTCCAATAACTGGAACTATTCCAGAAAACGGCACACTTCGCAATCATCACACCCGAGGTATGGGTCACGTCGACGGCCGGTCTTGACGGAGGGCCCGAATACGCGCGTGTTCGTCCACAGCGGAACCGAGTCCGCTCCACGTATTCCGGCGGAACAATGGACGACATGCACACGGAGCCACGGAACGTCGTCGATCTCGGAGCCGCCCGCGCCGCCCGCGAACCGAGGTTGCTTCGTCAGGTGTACGGCGAAGTTCTCCGCAGCGAGCGGCTCGACCAGGACCGCAGTCTCGACGAAGTCGCCCGCACCGTAGGGATGTCGAAACAATATCTGTCCGAGATCGAGCGCGGACGCAAAGACCCGTCCTCGGAGATACTCGGGTCGGTCTGCACGGCACTGGGCATGCCGGTGGAACAACTCCTCGAGCGGGGAATCCGCCGCATGTCGGCACACCGCGCGATCGGAACCACACAGCAGACCACAGTGGAACTGCGTGCGGCCTGACTCCGATCCACAAAGCAATTCAACAGATTTCGAATCTTCGGTCTCCGGATTCGTTGCACAATGCCACAATCGGCAGGGAAACAACCGTCCACACGTGGTATCTCACGCTGCCGAATCGTCAAAGGAGAGGAATGTACCGGAAAGTTCCCGGTCTCGTCGTCACCTCGTTCGTCGCCACCACCGCTGCTGCTCTGTCACTGAGCGTAGGCGCGGCCCACGCGAACCCCCTGGGATCGATCGACTTCACTCCACCTACCGATCCCGTCGAAACACCGTTCTGCAGCATCGAATACCCCGACCCCAACCAGTTCGACCGCATCGACGTCAGCGACGTGACGGTGTCCTCTCCGGCGGACGGGCAAGCAACGTTCACCTTCCACACACGGTCACAGACCACGGCACCGTACACACAGGCCGCGTCGGTGACGTGGGCGAACCTCGACAGCGGAATCAGCGGTGTCGGCGACACCTCGGCACGAATCGGAGCGGGTGAAACAACCCTCACCGTGCCGGTGCAGAACACAGGCACCGGACGCGTCACTGCAGTAACGCGAGTCACCAACACTGCAGACAACGGGCAGGACGTCACGACGCTCGATTGTGTCTCCGAGTACACAGTTCCCTGACACGCTGCGTTCCCACCCCTAGACGTCGCCGCGGTCGACGACGATATGGTCGGCGAGTCCGTAGGCGACAGCCTCCTCCGGAACGAAGATGCGGTCCCGGTCGGTGTCGCGACGAAGTTGCTCCACGTCACGGCCGGTGTGCGCGGCGAGGATCTCCTCGGTCTGTGCCCGCACCCGCATCACCTCCGCCGCCTGCAACGCGAGGTCGGAGATGGTGCCCTGCCCCTGCGCCGACGGCTGGTGCAGCAGAACTTTCGAGTGTGCCAGCACATGCCGTCGTCCCTGTGCTCCGGCTGCCAGGAGAACAGCGGCAGCGGAGGAGGCCTGACCCATGCAGTAGGTGGCCACGGCCGGACGCAGGAATTGCATGGTGTCGTAGATCGCGAGCATCGCCGTGGTCGAGCCGCCCGGCGAGTTGATGTACAGCCCGATCTCCCGGTCGGGCGAGTCCGCTTCGAGGTGCAGCATCTGGGCCATCACGACATTTGCGACGCCGTCGTCGATCTCGGTGCCCAAGAAGATGATCCGCTCGTTGAGCAGCCGGCTGAAGACATCGAACGACCGCTCCCCTCCCGGTGTTCGTTCGATGACGTTGGGGATCGTGTACGAGCTCATCGGACGTCCTCCTGCCGGTCGGCGGACAATCCGAGCCGACGCGCTGCGGCAAACGGAGCAACCTCCTGCAGCGACCCGACGACGGCGTCGACGATCCCGTACTCGCGAGCCTGGTCGGCGGTGAACCACCGGTCGCGGTCACTGTCGCGGGCGATCTCCTCCACCGAACGCCCGGTGGCCTCGGCGAGAATCAGCTGCGACTGCTGCTTCATGTACTCGAGGTGCTCGGCCGCGATCGCGATGTCGACGGCAGTACCCGAGAACCCTGCGGACGGCTGGTGCATCATGATGCGACTGTGCGGCAAGCTCAGCCGTTTACCTTTCGTGCCCGACGCGAGAAGCACCTGCCCCATGCTCGCGGCGAAGCCGACGGCGACAGTGACCACGTCGTTGGCGATGAGGCGCATCGTGTCGTAGATAGCCAGCCCGGCGAGAACCGATCCGCCCGGAGAGTTGATGTGGAGGACGATGTCGCGTCGGTCGTCCTCGCTGGCGAGCAACACCAGTTCCGAACAGACACGTTCGGCCATTTCGTCGTCCACCTCGCCGGTGAGGAGGAGGGTGCGGTGCCGAAAGAGTCTTTCGACAAGGGTGTCGTGATAAGTGGAGCTTCCGTTCGTTGCCATGCGCTCACCTTTACGGGTTCCGGCCCGAATCGGTCCGTTTGTCTGCCCAGGGCAGACAGTGCACCTTGCGGCGGGAACCAACCCCGAAACATATGCTATCGGAACGCCTAGGCCTGACCACACACCGAAGTAAGCAGACGAAACAGGAACCTCGCAGGGCCAGTGGTCAACCACCAGCCCTGCGAGGTTTACATTTGCCCTGCTTACTTCCGGAGCGCTAGTGCTCGTCGGTGAGGGCCAGCAGTCCGCAGAGTTCCACTGTCCCCAAGGCGGTGCACGCGGTCAAGGGAGCTGACCGAGCCGCTTCTCCGTGTCCTCCGAGCGGCCAGCGGGTATACGAGCTGCACACCTTCGAAAGGAGCCACGCCATGACCGAAGTCCTGTTCGTCGTCAGCGCTGCCGATCACTGGACTCTTCAGGACGGCACCCACCATCCCACCGGTTTCTGGGCGGAAGAACTCGTGGAGCCCTACACCGCCTTCGACGAGGCCGGCTACACCATCACCGTCGCGACTCCAGGCGGGCGCACTCCGGTCGTTGACCCTGCCAGCCTCGAACCCGACACTGCCGGAGGAGAGGACCGCGCCGCGGCTCTCGAAGCGTCGTTGCACAACTTGCATCCCGTGCTCGAGCATGCTGTACCACTCGAACGCCAGCGCGCCGATGATTTCGATCTACTGTTCGTGCCCGGTGGCCACGCGCCGATGGAAGACCTTGCCGTCGACGAAAAGTTCGGTGAGCTCGTGCGGCATTTCGTCGACTCGGACAAGATCGTCGCGATGGTGTGCCACGCCCCCGCAGCACTTCTTCCCGCTTTCGCGTCGGGCGGGCGTTGGTTGTTCGAGGGCTACCGATTGACCTCCTTCACCAACCTCGAGGAGGCGCAGGCAGGACTCGCAGACAAGGCCCCCTGGTTGCTGCAGGATCGGCTCCAGGAAGCGGGCGCGGTCTTCTCGTCCGAAGATCCGTGGCAACCTCACGTCGTGGTCGATCGCGGTCTGTACACCGGTCAGAACCCCGCGTCGTCGCGGCCGCTGGCCGAGCGGGTCGTCGCCGACGTGGCCGGTCAGGGAACTACACGCTGACCGCTCCACCCACTGTCCCGGCGGACGAACTTCCAACGCGCGTGGCGGGGTACCGACAGGTCGAGCCAGTCGAGCCGCTCGAGTTCCACACCCACCCACGCAAAGCGTTCGAAAGCGGTCGCATCGTCGTCGAACGCCTCCGGTCGCTCTCGCATCGGCGTGCCGGGGACCGCCGGCGAACTGTACAGCTCGCGACTGTGGGGCCCGAACGTCTCCCACACCGATTCCCGCTCGTCGGTGTCGTCGACGAGGACGGCGTGGCCTTCGACGCGTAGTTGCACCGCGCGCTGATCGTCGCCCATCGTCAGCGCGACACGTGGGTTGCGCCGGATCTCGGGCACTTTCTCCGACCGTGAGTCGGTCGCGAACATGACCCGGCTCCGTACCGGGTCGAAGCGGCGAAGGATCACCGCACGAACCCGCGGTCCACCATCGATGCCCACCGTTCCCAGATACCCGAGGGTGAACGGCGTGCGCCGCGCGGTCGCGTCCTGCAGCGACCCGACGATCAGCTCGAGGACCTCTTCGCTCGTTGTCATGACGGGCACCTAGTCCTCGAGGGCGACCTGCGCCCGCTCCGGGAGGGTGATCGCCGCAACCGCAGCGATCACGAACGACACCGCGAACATCGAGAACACCAGACCGTTTCCACCACCGTCGAGAAGCAGTGGGACGAGTAGCGGAGCGATGATGGACGCGAGGCGCCCGAACGCGGCGGCAGCACCGGTTCCCGATCCACGCACCGACGTCGGATACAACTCCGGTCCGATTGCATACAGCGCACCCCACGCGCCGAGGTTGAAGAAGGAGAGTGCCATTCCCGCGGCGATGATCGTGCCGGGAGTGTCTGCGAGACCGAACAACGCCGCCGAGACCGCCGACCCCGCCAGGAACAGCGCAAGTGTGGTGCGCCTGCCCCACACTTCGATCAGCCACGCGGCGACGGCGTAACCGGGAAGCTGCGCGAGGGTGATGATCAGGGTGTAACCGAATGAGGTGACCAGGTCGAAGCCCTGCGCCACGAGCAGGCTCGGTAACCAGATGAAGGCACCGTAGTACGAGAAGTTGATGCCGAACCACACGATCCACAGCGCTGCCGTGCGGGCGCGCAACCCCGCGTCCCAGATCGATCGCCGCGCAACCTCGGCCTGCACCGTCTCGGACGGCGCGTCCGCCACGTCTGCCCGGGGCGCGACACCGGCGGAGCGTTCGTAGTCGAGGACGATCGCTTCGGCCTCATCGGTGCGGCCTCTGCTCTCGAGAAACCGCACCGATTCCGGCAATCCCAGACGCACGACAAGTGCGTACGCGGCCGGAACGAGACCGATCGCGAGAGCCCACCGCCACCCGTCGTCGTTCAGCGGTACGACGAAGTACCCGATCAGTGCTGCAAGAAGCCACCCGGCAGCCCAGAAGGCTTCGAGCGCCACCACGACGCGACCACGGATTTTGCGCGGCGCGAATTCGCTGACCAGCGTCGACGCCACCGGAAGTTCGGCGCCGAGCCCGAGTCCCACCACGAAACGCAGCGCGATGAGCATCGCGACCGACGTCGACAACGCGGCCGCGCCCGTCGCCAGTCCGTAGAGCAGGAGCGTCGCAGCGAATACCTGCCTGCGGCCGATGCGGTCGGCGAGCAGACCACCGACCGACGCACCGATCGCCATGCCGAGGAAGCCGATGGACCCGATCCACGACAGTTGAGTGGACGACAGATCCCACTGCACTGCCAGCGCCGCCATGACGAACGAGATCAGGCCGACGTCCATCGCGTCGAGTGCCCAGCCCACACCGGACCCTGCCAGCAGGCGGCGGTGCTTGGCGGTGAACGGCAGTTCGTCGAGCCGCTGGGTACGCGTGGTCATGGATCGGAAGTTACACGGTGCCTCCGTGGAAGGTGCTCACCCGCGTGCGGCTTCCTCCAGGATGGCTATGTCGATTTTCTGCATCTTCATGAACGCGTCGCTGACCCGCTGCGCGACCGACCTATCGGGGTCGGCGAGCAACTCCACGACTCGTCGAGGCACCACCTGCCATGACAGCCCGAACCGATCTCTGAGCCAGCCGCACTGCGATTCCTCGCCGCCGTCGGCGAGGAGCGAATTCCAGTAGTGATCGACTTCGTCCTGGTCGCCGCAGTCGATCTGGAACGACACCGCTTCGGTGAACTGGAACTGCGGCCCACCGTTCAGCGCAGTGAAGCGCGAACCGTCGAGTTCGAATTCCACGGTCAACACGGTACCGGCCGGGAACGGCCCGTCCTCCGGGTAGTAGGAGGTGCTCAGGATCTTCGAATTGGGGAAGACGGAGGTATAGAACTCGGCGGCTTCCTGCGCGTTCATGTCGAACCACAGGCACGGGGTGAGGGCGGGCATCACGAGGCTCCTTCATAGGTCGTGCGGCTGTCATATGGACTGACCGCCACCGAAGAGAAACCTCATCGTTCACTCGACGGCGAGCTGAACAGGTGGTTCTCGGAGCACCCGGTCGGGCCACAGGCTTGCTCCGGCATGACCGAGCAGCAGTTTGGTGTAGTACACCGGCGCGAACCAGGGCGCAGTGCGAGACGATCCGAGTGCCCGGTCCAAGGCGATGCCACCCACGGTCAGCGCCACACCGAGCGGGCGCCGATATCGTGGGGTGGCACGAATCGCGACGGTCGCGGCCATCATGTAGCCGTACTGCGCGCCCGCCCACAGCCACACCGATATGCGGTTCGCCTCGTCCCGATCCCACCAAGCAAAGACGAACGGATGTACGTGCAGTGCAGCAAATTTCAGGTGATCGGTTCCGGACGCGCCGGGACGCTCGTACCAGCGGGCGCACGCACGAGTGTTGTTCACCCATGCCCCACCCCACAGATCGACCGCACACGCGCGAAGAATCAACGATTCGGTGCCGGACAGGTCGCGCGATCGGCGTGAGAGTGTCGGTGCTCCGATAGCGCCGAGTACCGATAGCGCCGCGGTGACCGTGTTTTCCACGGGTCCCGCCTCGGGCCCCACGAACTCGTCCCACGCCTGTCGAAGTCTTCCTCGTGCTCCCATGCCTGCCCAGTCTGCCACCGACACGCTGTTTCAGGGGCCGACACCATCCGTCAGATCCCGTACCTCGGCGTACCGCCGACGGACGTGCGGGGCCGGGTCGGCTTCGTAACGTCTGATCGAGCCCTCCGCCCACTTCGGGGGTTCGTGGCCACCTCGCAGCACCCACGCGGCCTGCCGTGCTGCACCGCGGGCGACGTACTCACCCGGTTCGGGCACGTCCACCGGCAGACCGAAGATCGCAGGTGCGAGCTCACACAGGGCCTGGGACCTCGCCCCTCCCCCGACCATCAGCACCCGCCGGACCGGTGTGCCTTGACCGATGATGTGGTCGATACCCTCGGCCAGCGAACAGAGCAACCCCTCGACGGCGGCGCGGGCCAGGTGCGCGGGTGTCGAATTCGTCAGTCGCATACCGTGAATCGCGCCGGTCGCGCCGGGGCGGTTGGGAGTCCGCTCGCCCTCGAGATACGGCACCAGTACGAGGCCGTCGCTGCCCATGGGGGCAGACAGCGCGAGCCGGGTCAGTTCTGCACGTTCGACACCGAGCATCGATGCGGTCGCGTCGAGCACCCTGGCCCCGTTGAGCGTGCACACGAGCGGTAGGTGCCGCCCGGTCGCGTCGGCGAACCCGGCGACGTATCCGTCCGGGTCGCGCGGGGCGGTCGCCGACACCGCGCACACCACGCCGGATGTGCCGATCGATACGACGACGTCACCTTCTCGCGCATCCAATGCCAATGCCGCAGCCGCATTGTCGCCGGCTCCGGGGCCGAGCAACGCACCCCAAGGTGTTTCCCCGACGGAATCGACCGGCCCGGCAATGGAGGGCAACGCCGGACTCGACCGGCGCAGTGCAAGTTCGAGCAGATCACGACGGTAGTCGCCGGTAGTGGCATCGAAGTAGCCGGTACCGCTCGCATCGCTACGATCGGTGGCGAGCGCGCGGAGGTCGGAGCTGCCTGCGATTCGCCACGTCAACCAATCGTGCGGTAGGCACAAAGCCGCTGTGCGCGCAGCATTATCAGGTTCGTGGTCGGCAAGCCAGCGGGCTTTGGCGACGGTGATCGCGGCGACCGGCACGACTCCGACTGCGTCCGCCCATTCCTCGGCCCCACCGAGATCGCGGACCAGATCCGCTGCCGACTCAGCGGATCTGTTGTCGTTCCACAGCAGAGCATCTCGTACGATCCGACCGGAGGAGTCGAGGCACACCATCCCATGCTGTTGCGCACCCACCGACACCGCAGCGACGTCCTCGAGGCCCCCGGCCGCGGCGATCGCCTCGTCGAGCGCCGCCGACCATGCCTGAGGATCCACTTCTGTTCCGTCCGGGTGCGTCGCTCGGCCTTCTCGGACCACGGCCCCGGTGTCCGCGTCGCACACCATCACCTTGCAGGATTGGGTGGACGAATCCACGCCGGCTACCAACGTCATGGTGTCACCGCCCGGTCGCGTTGCGCACGGGTGGGAAGGTCCGCGCCGGGACGGGCGACGGTGAGCGCCGATATCGAAGAGGCCGCATGTAATACGGATTCGAGGTCGGCGACACCGATCTCGCTCAGCGTCTCGCGCTGCTTCGCTCCCAGGAGACCGAGTTCCCACAGCGCGTCGAGCAGGCCGACTGTGAACGCGTCGCCCGCACCGACGGTGTCGACCACGTCGACCTTCTTCGCAGGCAGCTCGACGACACCGGCGCGACACACCGCGACGGCACCGGACGCTCCACGCGTGACCGCGACGATCGACGGTCCTCGCGACAACCAGTCGCGTGCGATGTCGAGCAGGTCGTGTCCCGGCGCGACCCATGCCAGGTCCTCGTCACTGACCTTGACGACATCCGACAGTGCCACCAGCCGCGCTATCCGTTCCCGTCCGCGCTGGTCGTCTCCGATCAGTGCCGGCCGGATGTTGGGGTCGAAGCTGATCGTCGATGTGCGCGCCTGCTGCTCGACGAGGTCGGCGACCGCGTCGCATCCCGGCTCGAGCACGGTCGCGATCGAACCCGTGTGGACCAGCACCGGACCGGGGTCCGGCGAGGGTAGCTCGGGCTGCCAGCTGATATCGAATTCGTATGTGGCGGCGTTGTCGTCGCCGATCCTCGCCGACGCGGTCGCGGTGCTCGTCGGCGACACGCTGCCGTCGGTCAGAGCGACACCGGACGCGTCGAGATATCCGACGATACGCCTGCCGCGCTCGTCTGCCCCCACACTCGTGGCGAGCCGGACCTCCCGGTCGAGCCGCCCCAACCCGACCGCGACATTGAGTGGGCTCCCACCGACGTGTTCGACGGGCTTCTCGTCGCCGCGACGGACGATGTCTATGAGGGCTTCTCCGACAATCAGTGCCCGGCCACTCATTCCGGCTCCACAGGTAGGGCTTCGAGGGTGCCTTTCGCACCCTCGTTGTGCAAGGAGTTCAGGGCCCAGGTGTACGCGTCGACGAAGCGCGCGCTCCGGGCGAGATCCCCGAACACCGAGGTGTTCTCGATGAACACCGCGGGGTGGGTGTACTGCTTGCGCGCGAGTGGCACCAGTTCGTCGGCGAGACGGTCCACCACCTCGATCGGATTGCCGTGTTCGTCGACGCCTTCGGCATAGCGAGCCCAGGATGCGACGATCGCCGCGGAGCGGACGATGTGACCGCCGCTCGCGAGATTCTCGCGGATGACCGGCAGTAGCCACTTGGGGATGCGATCGGACGATTCGGCGCACAGGCGCGCGATCGTGTCTCTGATCTCGGGGTTGGCGAACCGCTCGATGAGTGTCCGGGTGTATTCGTCGAGGTCGATACCCGGGACCGGCCGCAGGGTCGGTATCGCATCATCGGCCATGTAGTTCAGAAGGAACTGCGCGATCAACGGATCCTGCGCTGCGTCGTGCACATAGCGGTAGCCCATCAGGTACCCGAAATAGCAGAGACCCTGGTGGCTCGCGTTGAGCAGTCGCAACTTCATCAGTTCGTACGGCGCGACGTCGTCGACGAGATGCACACCCGCCTTTTCGAGCGGTGGCCGCCCGTCGGTGAAGTCGTCTTCGAGGACCCACGTCGTGAATGGCTCGGCCACCACGGGCCAGCGGTCCTGAACATCGAAACGCGACGAGAGTTCGTCGATCACGCGCTCAGTGGTGACGGGAGTGATGCGATCGACCATCGAGTTCGGGAAACGGGTGTTCTGGGTGATCCAGTCCGCGAGTTCGGGGTCCACCAGGCGGGCATAGGAGGTGAACACCAGGCGGGCGACAACGCCGTTGCCCTCGATGTTGTCGCAGGACATCAGCGTCGGGGACGGAATGCCCCGAGCCCGTCTGCGCGCCAGTGCTTCGACGACCAGGCCGAACACCGTGACAGGTGGTCCTTCGGAGGCCAGGTCCTGCTTGATGGCCGGGTTGTCGACGTCGAATTCGCCGGTGTCGTGGCGGATGTTGTATCCGCCCTCGGTGACGGTGAACGAGACGATCTTCGTGCTCGGCGCTGCGAGGAGTTCGATGACGGCCTCGGGTTCGTCGGGCGCATACCGATAGTCGACGATCGACCCGATCACGCGGGGTTCCCATGTCCCATCGGGGTGGGTGAGCACCAGCGTGTAGAGGTTGTCCTGGGCGGCGAGGGCCTCCTGCATCCGGCGATCGCCCGGCATGACGCCGACCCCGCAGATCCCCCAGTCCTTCGCGAGGCCCTGCTCGAGGAGACGGTCGACGTACATCGCCTGGTGCGAACGATGGAATCCCCCGACACCGAAATGCACGATACCGACGGTCACGTCGTCCCGGGAATAGGTCGGCGTAGGTATACCCAGCTCCGGCAGGGTCTCTTCACTCGGTTCCACGTTGCGCCTCCACGGTGGGTGATACGTGTACAACTGCCTTGATCGAGCCGGGGACCCGATCGGAATCGAGGGCATCGACAGATTTCTCGAGCGGGAAGTGCGCGGTGACCATCGAATCGAGGTCGACCCGACCGGACTCGAGAAGACGCAGCGCCGTCGGCCACGTATTCGCGTATCGGAAGACGCCGGTGAGCACCAATTCCCGGTTCTGGATCACCTGCACGGGTATCGGCATCGTCTCGGCACCCGACCCCACGAGTACGACGGTGCCCGCGGGACGGACGGCGCGGATACCCGAGTTCACCGCCGAGGGCGATCCGGACGCATCGATGTAGGCGTCGACCCGCAGATGCGACATGTCGTCCGATCGTGGATCGCGGGTGACGGTGGCACCGAATCTCCGCGCGACCTCGCGTCGGTGTTCGTCCAGGTCGGTCACGATGATGTCGACGGCCCCGAATGCACGCGCGACCTGGACGGTGACGATGCCGACCGGACCCGCGCCGCTGACCAGCACGCTCGACCCGGCCGTCACCTGCGCCTTCCGGACCGCGGCGATCCCCACCGACAGCGGTTCGCACAGCGCCGCGGCATCGTCGGACACCGTGTCCGGAACTGGATGAGCGAAGTGTGCGCCGATGGTCACGTACTCGCACAGCGCGCCGTCGACCGGTGGCGTCGCGTAGAACTGCATGTGCGGACACAGGTTGTAGTCGCCTCGCCGGGTCGGGGCGCTGCCCGGGTCGGGGCGTTGCGGCTCGATCGACACCCTTTGCCCGATGCGTTCGGCGGACACCCCCTCCCCGACAGCGACGATCGTCCCGGACGCCTCGTGCCCGAGAATGAGCGGCGCCTCGACCACGAATTCGCCGATGCGGCCTTCACGGTAGTAGTGCGCATCGGATCCACAGACCCCCACGGACGCGACCCGGATCAGCACGTCACCGGGAGCGGGCTCGGGAACGAGGCGTTCCTCCATCTCGATCCGCCCCGGCTCGACGAGGACCGCCGCGCGCATCGTCGCCGGAAGAGCCGAATCTGTTGTGTAGATCACACTCCGATGCTAACCTACTGAGCACATGAACGCACCCCTGCGCATTTGCTCATGAGATTCGAATGCTGCAGGCACAGAGGAGAGCCCTTCCGTGACGAATCCCAGTCCAGCACCGAAGGCGCCGGACGGCGACACCACAGCCGCACCCGAAGACCTCCGCCTGGCCCTGCGCGCGGCAACCCTCTACTACCTCGACGGGCTCACCCAGGCCCAGGTGGCGGACCGACTCGGCGTCTCCCGCGCGACCGCCGGACGCCTCGTGGCGCGCGCCCGCACTCACGGCCTCGTCCGCATCGAGGTCGCCACACCTCCCCACCTCCGCGACGACCTGCACGCCGATATCGAGCACGCGCTCGAGAAGCGATTCGGACTCACCGAAGCAGTGGTCGTCGGCGTTCGCGTCGACGACCGTGGGCCGGTGGACAACTCGGCGAGCTTCGCCGTGCTGGGCCGCGCGGCCGCCTCCCTCCTGACCCGCCGCCTCCGACCCGCCGACACCCTCGGATTCACCTGGGGACCCGAAACCATCGCTGTCGCCCAGGCGATTCCGTCCGGCGTGGCCACATGCAAGACAATCGTGCAACTGGACGGCTCGGTCACCACGAGCACCTACCAGACCGGCACCGAGTACGTGCTCGGACGATGCGCCGAACAGCTTCAGGCGCAGCCGGTTCGGCTCCCCACTCCCCTCTACGCCGACGCCACGACCGTCACGTCCATGCGCACCGACTCGGTGATCTCCCGCACGCTCGAATTGGGCTCCCGAGCCGACGTGATGATGTTCGGCGTCGGTGCAGTGTCCTCCTCCACAACGCTGTTCGAGGGCAGCTTCCTCGACACCGCGATGCTCGATACGCTCGACGAGCTGGGCGCGGTCGGGGAAATCGGTGGCCGGTTCTTCCGAGAGGACGGAACACCCGCCCACGTCGAACTCGAAACCCGCACGATGTCGACACCGTTGTCCGACATCGCCTCATGTCCGTCGACAATCCTGGTCACCGGCGGCGCATCGAAGCACCGCGCGGCCCACGGCGCCCTCTGCGGCGGCTACGCGACCATGCTCGTCTGCGACATCGCCTGCGCAGAATGGCTCCTCGATCGATCCTCCACCCACTCGCACGACTCGGGCAGGCTCCCACCGAAATGAGGTAGATGGCGTTGCAACCACCCGGAAGCAGTACCCGCACACCCAGTTTCACCGGCAAGCTGATTGCCGGAGCCGGAGCGCTGTGCCTGGCGCTTTCCGGCTGCGCCGGAGCCGGATCCCTCGGCGCATCCGACCGGACCGTCACCATCGCGATGGTGTCCAACTCCCAGATGACGGACGCGCGCTCGCTCGCGTCGCAATTCGAGGAGGAGAATCCGGACATCGATCTCCGCTTCGTCACACTGTCGGAGAACGAAGCGCGCGCGAAGATCACCGCGTCCACCGCGATGGGCGGGGGCGAATTCGACGTGGTGATGATCAGCAACTACGAGACGCCGCAGTGGGCGGAGTACGGGTGGCTGACCAACCTGGGCCCGTTCATCGACGCCACCGAAGGATACGACGAGGACGACTTCATTCCGTCACTGCGTGAGGCGCTCTCGTACAACGGCGACATGTATTCGGTGCCGTTCTACGGCGAATCCTCGTTCCTCATGTACCGGAAGGATCTGTTCGAGGAAGCCGGCATCACCCTGTCCGATCCACCGACCTGGGACGAGGTCGCCGATGCCGCTGCACAACTCGACGGACCGGATGTCAACGGGATCTGCCTGCGAGGCAAGCCCGGTTGGGGTGAGCTGCTGGCACCGCTCGACACCGTGATCAACACCTTCGGCGGCCGTTGGTTCGACGAGGACTGGAACGCCCAGCTCAACTCTCCCGAGGTGCAACGCGCCGTCGAGTTCTATGTCGACCTCGTCCGCACCTACGGTCAGCCCGGCGCTGCTACCAGCGGGTTCACCGAATGCGCCACGCAACTCGCGCAGGGCCGTGTCGCGATGTGGTACGACTCGACCTCTGCGGTCTCGACGCTGGAAGACCCGTCCTCGAGCAATGTTGTCGGCAAGATCGGCTATGCCCCCGCACCCGTCATGGAGAAGGACCCGTCCGGCTGGCTCTACACGTGGTCGCTCGGAATCCCTGCGAGCAGTGAGAACGCCGACGACGCATGGAAGTTCATCTCGTGGATGACCGACCAGAATTACATGCGCCTGGTCGGTGAAGAACTCGGGTGGGAGCGCGTTCCCCCCGGTAGCCGCCTCTCGACGTACGAGATCCCCGAATACAAGGAGGCGTCGCAGGCTTACGGGCCCATCACTCTCGAATCCATCGAGGGTGCCGACCAAGCGAACCCCACAGTAGACCCAGTTCCGTACACCGGAATCCAATTCTTGGCGATACCCGAATTCCAGGACCTCGGCACCCGGGTGAGCCAACAGATCAGCGCTGCCATCGCCGGCCGTCAAACTGTCGCTGAAGCGCTCGATCAAGCCCAGAAGTACGCCGAAGCCGTCGGCGCAACGTATCGGGAGGAATCGCAGTGACTGCCCTCGATGTGCCTCAACCGACACCGGATGTAGCCGAACGCATCCGCCGTGTCAAAGCAGCGAAGAACGAGAAAGTCTCCCGTGCCGAGGGCTGGCGGCTGCGTGGCCCCCTGCTGCCCGCACTGATCTTCATGATCGTGGTGACACAGATACCGTTCCTGTTCACCCTCTTCTACTCCACGCAGTCCTGGAACCTCGTCAGCCCCGGTTCCCGACGGTTCGTCGGGCTACAGAACTACGTCGATGTGTTCCAGGACAGTCAGTTCTGGCAGGTAGCACTCAACACCGTCATCCTCATCGTCGGTACCGTGCTGATCTCGGTGGTTCTCGGCCTACTGCTCGCGCTACTGCTCGACCGCGTGTTCCTCGGCAGGGGCATCGTCCGCACCATGCTGATCACACCGTTCCTGGTCACCCCTGTCGCCGCGGCACTGGTGTGGAAGACCTCGATGTTCGATCCCATCTTCGGGATCGTGAACTGGGTCCTGTCCCCGTTCGGGGTCGGCGAGGTCGATTGGATCAGCCGATACCCGCTGCCCACGGTGATGGTCGCGCTGATCTGGCAGTGGACACCGTTCATGATGCTGTTGATCCTCGCCGGGCTGCAGTCGATGCCCCGCGACATCCTCGAGGCAGGTCGCGTCGACGGAGCGAGCGGTTTCTCACTGTTCCGCGAACTCACACTGCCGCACCTGCGTCGATTCATCGAACTCGGCACGGTGCTCGGCGCCATCTATCTCATCAACACGTTCGACGCGATCTACATGATGACGCAGGGCGGGCCCGGGACGGCGAGCGCGAATCTCCCGTTCTACATCTACCAGCGTGCGTTCCTCGGCTTCGACATCGGCCAGGCCGCGGCGATGGGTGTGGTCGTCGTGATCGCCACGATCGTCATCGCGACCTTCGCACTGCGCCTGATCTTCAAGTCGTTCACCGGTAAGGAGGAAGCGGCATGAGCACCACAGCTGCGGGCCCGCAGACATCGGACACCACGCTGCCGACCGGGAAGGCCACACGAACGGTCCGCAAACGCAAGCACCGCAAGATGAACCCGTGGGGCATCGTCGCCTGGATCGCCGCCATCGGTTTCTTCTTCCCAGTGTTCTGGATGGTGCTCACCGCATTCAAACAGGAGTCGGACGCCTACTCCGACCCTCCGAAATTCATCTTCACACCCACTTTGGAACAGTTCCGTTCCGTCTTCGAGACCGGCGCGAGCACAGCACTGCTCAATTCGGCGTTCGCGACCATCGTCTCGACCGTGTTCGTGCTCCTGCTCGGCGTGCCCGCGGCATTCGCATTGTCGTTGCGGCCGGTCCGCAAGACCCAGGACGCGCTGTTCTTCTTCATCAGTACAAAGATGCTGCCGATCGTCGCGGCGATCATCCCGTTGTACGTGATCGTCGCGAATATCGGTCTACTCGACAATATCTGGGCTCTGATCGTCCTGTACACCGCGATGAACCTGCCCATCGCCGTGTGGATGATGCGGTCGTTCTTCCTCGAAGTCCCGGGCGAACTGCTCGAGGCCGCCAGCATGGATGGCGCGAGTCTGTGGACTTCCGTGCGCGAGGTGATACTCCCGCTCGTCTCACCCGGCATCGCCGCGACCGCGCTCATCTGCGTGATCTTCTCGTGGAACGAGTTCTTCTTCGCCGTCAACCTCACTGCCGTTCAGGCCCAGACGATCCCGGTGTTCCTGGTCGGGTTCATCACCGGCGAGGGACTGTACTGGGCGCAGCTGTCCGCTGCCGCGACGATGGCTGCCCTCCCCGTCGTGCTCGCCGGATGGATCGCCCAGAACAAGCTCGTACGCGGCCTGTCGTTCGGCGCCATCAAGTAAGCCACCGATTCTCGACTTCCTCCCGAAACGAAGGGTTTCCATCATGGCCGAGATCACCTATCGGAACGCCTCCTGCATCTACGAGAACTCCGATTCACTCGCCGTCGACTCGCTCGACCTCGATATCGAGGACGGTGAGTTCGTCGTCCTCGTCGGGCCGTCAGGGTCGGGTAAGAGTACAGCCCTGCGCATGCTCGCAGGGCTCGAAGACATCGACGAGGGCTCGATTTCCATCGGCGGCGTCGACATGACAGGTGTGCCGTCCAAAGATCGCGACATCGCCATGGTCTTCCAGAACTACGCGCTGTACCCGAACAAGACCGTCGCCGAGAACATGGGCTTCGCCCTCAAGATGCGCGGGATCGGCGCCGAGGAACGTCGACGGAAGGTCGAGGAGGCAGCCAAGGTCCTCGACCTCACCGAATACCTCGACCGCAAGCCCGCGAAGCTGTCGGGTGGTCAGCGCCAGCGTGTCGCAATGGGACGTGCGATCGTCCGCGAACCGCAGGTGTTCTGCATGGACGAACCACTCTCGAACCTCGATGCGAAGCTGCGTGTGCAGACCCGCACACAGATCGCTGCCCTCCAGCGTCGCCTGGGCACCACCACCGTGTACGTCACCCATGACCAGGTCGAGGCAATGACGATGGGCGATCGCGTCGCCGTGCTGAAGCGGGGGCAACTGCAGCAGTTCTCGTCGCCGACCGAACTGTACGACCGCCCGGCGAACGCCTTCGTCGCCGGGTTCATCGGTTCCCCGGCGATGAATCTGCTCCCCGCCACCGTCACCGATGACGGAGTCCTCTTGGGCAACACGGTGATCCCGGTCGAACGTGACCGGATCACCAGCCTTCACTCGGCCGGGATCACATCCGTCACGGCGGGGATCCGTCCTGAGCAGTTCGAAATCACCGAGGGTGAGGGTGTGGAGGCAGTCGTCGAACTCGTGGAAGAGCTCGGCAGCGAATCGTACGTCCACACACGGGTACCCGGAAGCGGAGATCAGATCGTCGCGCGCTCACTGACCCGTACCCCCGCCCGCCTCGCGGACACGATCCATCTGCGTAAGCGTGAGGGCGCCGTGCACCTGTTCCATCCCGAGACCGGGGAGCGGGTGGGCGACTGACCCGTCGTGCCCCGCCCGGCCGCGTAGAATTCGATTCCGGGCGGAGAGGAGCGCGATGGACGCATCGGATGCGCTCGCTCTCGCGGACACCGCGTTCCGCGACCGAGCGTGGATACTCGCGGCCGACCAGTTCCGGGTGGCGGACGAGCTCCGCTCCCTCTCTGCCGCGGATCTCGACCGCGCAGCGCAATGTACATATCTGATCGGCAGTGAGGACCAGTGCATCCGGCTGCTCGAACGCGCAATTACCGCGCACCTCGCCGATGGCCGGCCCGACCGCGCAGGCCAGAGCACTTTCTGGCTCGCGTACATCCTGTCCGACCTCGGCGAGGCCGCGCGTACCGCCGGGTGGCTCGCCCGTGCCGAACGCGCCCTCTCTGCGCAACGTTCCACCGACGCGGTGCGCGCGGTCCGGGCGCTGCTCACCCTGCCACCCGCGATCGGGACGCTGCTCGGCGGTGACCCCGAGGCCGCGCTGATGACGCTCACCGCTGCTCGCGAGATCGGTCTGGAGTGCGGCCACCGCGACCTCGTGGCACTCAGTGGAATCGGCGTCGGGCAGGCACGGATCCTACTCGGTCACACGCGAGACGGCCTTGCAGTGCTCGACGAGACCATGGTGTCGGTGACGACCGGTGAGGTCTCCCCCATCGCGACCGGGATCCTCTACTGCGCGGCAATCATCACCTGCCATGAGACCTATCAGCTCCGCCGTGCCGCCGAGTGGACGCGCGCGCTGGGCGACTGGTGCGATGCACAGCCCGACCTCGTGCCGTTCCGAGGCCAATGTCTTGTCCACCGAGCCGAGATGCTGCACCTGCACGGTGCGTGGCGAGACGCGATGGAACAGGCGAGGCTCGCGTGCCGCCGGTTGTCCGAACCTGTCGCCAACCCTGCGATCGGTATGGCCCACTACGAACTTGCCGAACTGCACCGTGTGCGCGGTGAGTTCTCCGCCGCCGACGCCGCGTATCGTCGGGCGGCGCTCGCCGGCCACGAGGTTCATCCGGGCCTGGCCCGGCTGCGGCTTGCGCAGGGAAACCTCGACAGCGCTCGCGCGGGAATCGATCGCGCTCTGTCCGAGTCGACGTCGCTCTACCGTCCGCGAATGCTCGAAGCTGCCGTCGAGGTGGCGATCGTCGACGGCAACGTCGTGGGTGCACGTCGCTTCGCGGAGGAACTGGACGCCGTGGCATCCCGAGCCGAGTCCACAGCGCTCACCGCCATGGCCGCACAGGCATTCGGTGCCGTGCTGTTCGCCGAGGGCGACTCCCGTCAGGCCCTCGACCGCCTCCGAACCGCGTGGCGATTGTGGCAGGACCTCGACGCGCCCTATCCCTGCGCACAGGTCCGAGTACTGCAGGGACGCTGCTGCGACGCACTCGGCGACCAGGACACCGCAATGATGGAGTTCGAGTCGGCCGCGACACTCTTCCGAGAACTCGGGGCGACGAACGATCTCGAGCAGCTCCGTCGCTACGTTCCGCGCCCGTCGACTCCGGCGGGTCTGACGCCACGCGAGGTCGAGGTGCTGCGCGTGGTTGCCGCCGGTAAAACCAACCGCGAGATCGCCGAAACCCTGGTCCTCAGCGAGAAGACGGTCGCCCGTCACCTGAGCAACATCTTCGCCAAACTCGATGTCTCGTCGCGTTCGGCCGCCACCGCGTATGCGTACGAACACAACCTCATGTGAATGGTCCTCTACACACAATTACCCATGATGCAGGGCCTGTGTATCTGCACATATCGCCCGATGCGGGGTACCTGCCCCACTCATACCGTCGAAGCATGACTACTACACCGCTTCCCTCGACCGGTGCAGCCGTGCCCACCACCTCCCTCGACACCGTCGTCATCGGAGCGGGACAAGCCGGCCTGGCCACCGGATACCACCTCGCCCGCAAGGGGCGACGCTTCGTGATCCTCGACGCGAACCCAAGTCTCGGCGACAACTGGCGCTGCCATTGGGATTCGCTGCGACTGTACAGCCCGGCCGGTCGCGACGCTCTGCCCGGTATGAAGTTCCCCGCAGAGCCCGATTCGTTTCCCGGAAAGGATCAGGTAGCGAACTATCTGGAAACCTACGCGGAGACGTTCGATCTGCCGGTACACACCTCCACCCGAGTCCACCGCGTGACACTGTTGTCGAAGGCAACCTCGTCGATGCTGTTGTCGAAGGCAACCTCGTCGATGCTGTTGTCGAAAGCAACCTCGTCGGTGCCCTCCGACGATCAGTATCTCGTCGACTGCGGGGCAGTGCGGTTCGTCGCACACAACGTCGTGGTAGCGACCGGCACCTTCGGGCGGGCCCCTGCCGTACCCGAGTTCGCACACGAACTCGACCCGTCGATCCTCCAGCTGCACTCGAGCGAGTACCACAATCCTGCTCAACTACAGGACGGACCCGTGCTCGTGGTGGGCGCCTCGCATTCGGGTTGCGACATCGCATTCGAGGTCGCGGACACACACCGCACCATCCTGTGCGGGCGCGACACCGGGCAGATTCCGGTTCCGTTGGAATCCCGCCGGATGCATGCCCTCTTTCCCGTCCTCTGGTTCGTGTGGGGACATGTCATGTCGCTGCGGACACCGATCGGGAGGAAGCTCCGGCGTCACGAACGGCTTCATGGCGCACCGGCGCTTCGCGTCAAGCGAGCGGATCTCACCGCCGCCGGGGTCGAACGCGTCACCGACCGCATGACCGGAGTCCGCGGCGGCCGAGCGCTTCTCGGGGACGACCGGATTGTCGATGCAACGAACATCGTCTGGTGCACCGGGTTCCATCAGGACTACAGCTGGATCGATCTCCCTGTCCTCGGTGAGGACGGCTGGCCGCTCGAACAGCGCGGGGTGGTCGCGGATGCACCCGGTCTGTACTTCGTCGGCCTGGCATTCCAGTCGTCGTTCCGGTCCATGCTCATCGGTGGGGCCGGCGCCGATGCGCAGTTCGTGGTCCAGCATCTGGTGACACACCGGCCTGAACAGGTCGCTATGCTCCCGGCATGATCAGCCGGGGCACAACCGCATCGTTCATCGCACTCGCCGCAGCGCTCGTCACCGCCACAGCCTGCAGCAGCACTGTTTCCGGCGAGGCCACCGCCGCCGACCCGACCACGTCTGCAGCACCGACGACATCGTCTGCACCGACAACCACGACGACGACCACGACGAAGGCGCCGGTCCAGGCGGACGCTGCGGACTACGCGGGCTCGCAGCCCGGCGTATACTACTTCCTCTCCGAGAGCGGGAAGTTCGAGTGCGCGATCCTCACTCACACCGACCCTGTTGCGGGTTGCCAGGGCACCATGCCGTCGAGCGCGCCCCGCGTGCCGGGGAGCGGAGCGTCGGATGTGACGGTGCCGGCGAACGTCGTGATCGTGGAATCGTCCGGCGAGGGCCAGTTCAGCAACATCGGCGACATCGCCTTCATGGACCCCAACCGGACAGCACAGGTCCTCCCGTACGGGGAAGCGCTGAAGGTCAGCGTGTTCACCTGCACGATCGACGAAAGCACGGGTGTCACTTGCGAGTCGGACGCGCACGGCTTCACGGTGTCAGCCGACGACTACGAGCTGTGGTGACGCCCTGAGTCGTGAGACGCTGCGTTCACAGGCCCGCGAGGTCCACTCGCGAGACCGGCAGCATGAAATCGCCCGCCGGTGAACGCACCCACCAGGCTCCGGTCGCGCGATGCTCGTCAGAGGTGGTGTACCGATAGCGGAACACGCGCGCACGAACCAGAGCCGGCGGCGCATCGGGAAACGGATTGTGACGCAGTAACCGCAGGGTGGCGGGGTCGTTGTCGAGAAGCCGCGCTACGAACCGAGGGAACCAGCCGACTGCATAGTCACGGGAGATAGCAGCGAACCACATCAGCCAATCGAGCCGGCGATGGTAGGGCGCACATTGGCGGGGCCGGCGAAACACATCGCCGGGCTTGCCTTTGAATTCGTACTCGAGCCACTCTGTAGCCGGGGTGACAACCGCATCGGTGGTGCCTTCGACGATCACTTCCCTGCGGCTACGGGTGATGCTGCCGAACGCACCGTAGGTGTTGACGAAATGCCACGGGTTGTACGACGCATTCATCGCCTGCCGCTTCGATATCAGGTTCCGCGCCGGCCGATAGCTCAGCACCGCCACCACGGCGGTCAAAGCGAGCACCGCCGCGGTGAACGGCGCGGGAGTGGGCGCGAAATCGGAATTCGGAGTGACGAGGGCGGCATAGAATCGGTCGGGCAACACCGAAAGCGCCAGCACGATCGTCACCCAGTTCAGCCATGCGAAGTTGCCGCTGGCCACCAGCCACAGCTGCGTCGCGATCATGACCCCGGCGGCGATTCCCGCGACGGGCTGCGGCGTGAACAACGCGAAAGGCACCACGAGCTGTGTCACATGGTTCCCGGCCACCTCCAGCCGATGTAGCGGGCGCGGCAAGCGATGGAACCATCGGCTGAGCGGGCCGGGCATCGGCTGCGTCTCGTGGTGGTAGTACAGGCACGTCAGGTCCCGCCAACAGCGGTCGCCGCGCCATTTGATCATGCCCGCTCCGAACTCGACGCGGAACAGCAGCCAGCGGATCAGGAGCAGCACCAGGAACTGCGGGGCAGTATCCACGTTGCCCAGGAAGACCGCGAGCACTCCGGCTTCGAGCAGCAACGATTCCCAACCGAACGAATACCAGACCTGACCGACGTTGACGATCGACAGATACAGCACCCACAGCGCGAACCACACGAGCATGCAGGCGATCAACGGTAGGCGCTCGGTGACGCCCGCGACGGTCAGCAGCGCCAGGACCGCACCGATCGTCGCCACCGTTGCGAACGTGCGGTCGGTGAACCGCACGTGGAACAGGCTCGGTGCGGAACGGAACGGGTGATCCCGCACGAAGTCCGGGACGGGGAGTATTCCTCGCTCGCCGATCAGTGCCCGGAACTGCAGTAGAGCGGCCAGGAACGCCACCAGATACAGCGCGGCGAGACCTCGGGTGACCAACAGTCGCCCGATCACGTATCCGTCCGCATCCAACCAGTGCACAGTCGTCGCTCCCCGCCGACGGTCCGCTGCGTCGACCGAGTGCAGTGTCCCTCCAGGATGGCACGCCTGATGGCGACCGGAGAGTCAGATCCGAATCTCGCGCCGCAACCCGCTGGCTCGCAGCACCTGCCGCTCGACTCCCGCACGCACCGCCGCTTCCGTCCCCACGATCCGCACCTTGGACCGCGCGCGCGTGATCGCCGTATACAGCAGCTCGCGGGTGAGCAACGACGACCGTTCGTCGGGCAATATCACCGACACGGTGCCGTACTGGCTTCCCTGGCTGCGGTGGATCGTCATCGCGTACACGGTCTGCACCGCCGACAACTGGCTCGGATGGAGCACGAACGGCTGTTCGCCGCGCGCGAAGGCGGCAACGAGATCGCCGTCGTCGCGGCGCACGACAACACCGGTGTCTCCGTTGTACACGCGGGCCTCGTGGTCGTTGGCCGTGACCAGCAGCGGCTGCCCCGGATACCAGCGCTCGGGGTCGAGGCGTCGGCCCGTGGACGCACTGATCCATTCCATGGCCTGACGCGCCCACCGCTGCACCCCGTACGGTCCATCGCGGTGCGCGCACAGCAACCGGTGGGTCTCGAATCGTTCGAGAACTGCATGGATGTCGCCGGTCAGCGCTGCTGTGGTGACCTCCTGGGCCGAGTTCACCACGTCGCGTCTCAGCAACTCGATGTCGTCGGGCCGGTGGAACGCGATCTCTGGCGCTCCGCTGTTCAGGATCTCCAGAGCTTTGTCGCCGTCGCCGTCGCGCACCGCAACCGCCAGGCGCGCGATCTCGCCGCCGAATCGGCGACCGCGGCTCAACCGGACGATCCCGCCCCGCAACCGGTCGTGTTCGACAGGCCTGAAGGCAGCCTCGTCCGGGTCGTCGGCCGCCTCGAGGTCGCGGGCTGCGGCCCTGGTGAACACCGGGTTGACGTCGCCGGAAACCGGCCGCGCGATCAGGTCGGCGAGCACGGCACCCGCGTCGACGGAGGCGAGCTGGTCGGGGTCGCCGACCAGGACGAGGCGCGTATCGGGCCGGACCGCTTCGAGGAGCCGGCACATCATCGTCAGTGACACCATCGAGGTCTCGTCGACGACGATGACGTCGTACGGCAGGTGATTGTCGGCGTGGTAGCGGAATCGGGTGCGGCCGCGTTGCCAGCCCAGCATGCGATGCAGTGTCATGGCGCTGAGCCCCGGAGGCAGCGGCAGCACCGACTCCTGCTCGCGCACGGATTCCTGCAGACGTGCCGCGGCCTTACCTGTGGGTGCCGCCAGTCCGATGCGTAGACCGGGGCCTTCCATCGTCTCGAGCAATGCGAGAATCCGCGCGACGGTGTGTGTCTTTCCGGTTCCCGGGCCGCCGGCGATCACGGTGGTGCGGTGCGTGGCGGCAAGCGCAGCCGCGACACGTTGACGATCCGGCGCAGGAGACGGCTTCGTCCGGTCGGCCTGGTCGCGAAACAGTTCGTCGAGTGCTGCGGAAAGCCGGTCTTCGTCGGCCGCGGGGAAGCCGTCGCTGCGGGCGGCGAGGACCTCCCTGATCGTCTGTTCTTGACGGAAGTACCGATCGAGGTAGAGCAGTGGCCCTTCGTCGGTGTCGATCAGGCGCAGTGGGCGCAGCGACCCGTGGCCGCCGCCGATCACGAGTGGACTGCGCTGCAGCGCACCGAGGACCTCACCGTCGTGTGGCCACGGCAAGGATTCCGGGTCGACCACCGGGTTGCCGTCCTCGTCTTCTTCGACGGTGACGTCCCGCAGTCGCGTCAGGTCGAGGCACACCGAACCGGAACGTACGGCCCGCACGGCGAGGGCGGTGGCGAGATGCACGTCGGTGTTCGGTTCGCCGCCGAGGTTCGCGAGTCTCAGTGCGACGTGGACGTCGGCAGCGGCCAGCACGCCGGCTTCGTTGAACTCGCGCAGTGCGCCTTTGCCTCGCTGCGCAATTCTGGCTTCGATCACGGTACGGCCTTTCCCGCGAGCAGATCCGACAGGTCGGTGACGAGCGATGCGGGCGGTGCCCACTCGAACACACCGCTTCCGGGAGGAGTGTCCGGTCCGGCCATGCCGCGAACGAACAGATATTGCGAACCACCGAGATGTGTCTCGGGATGGTATCCGGGCAGGCGCCACCGCAAGTACCGGTGCAGCGCAACCGAATACAACAGCGCTTGCATAGGGTAGTGGGCACGGATCATCTCCGCTGCCATCGCGTCGCGGGTGTAGTGGGCCGTTGTCAGCTCACCGGGCGCAAGCCGGTTGGTCTTGTAGTCGACCACGACGAACCGCGGCCCGTCGAGGCGTAGGACAGCATCGATGCTGCCCGTGAGGTATCCGCGCAACGGCACCGGCTCGAGGTCGCGCACATGATCGGCGTACTCGAACAACGGATCATCCGGTGTGAGGTGGCGTCGCAGCAGATCGGCGACCTGAGCCAGGGTGACGGTCACGGCAGCGGGATCGTCACCGCCCGCAAGTGGCAACTCGAAGTCGAGCTCGGCGAGCCTGTCCTTCGGCGAGAAGTCGGCCAGCGTGCGTTCGAGCGGGCCGAGCCGGGTGTCCAAGACGGGCAGCAGCGCCTGCGCAAGCTCTTCGGGGTCGACGTCGGATAGTCGCTGCGCCACTACGTCGCGACAACACGCGGTCAGTTCGGCGGCGAGGTCGGCGGCGGAGGTGTCCACGATTTCGAACACGGAGTGCACGAGTGTGCCGAAGACCGTGCCGCCGGGCAAGGCGTTCATGGTCGAGGGGATCCCCTCGACCATGGAGACGGGGGTTGCCAGCGGGGGCTCTTCCGGCTCGTCGTCCTTCTCCGGCGTTTCGACCTCGCTGCCGACGCCGGCACCGTCGTGTGCCGAGGCAGTGAGCGCCGAATACGAGGTGCGCCGCCACGTGCCGTCGAGCACGCGGGTGAACCGTGCAGCAACCAGGGACGTTTCGTCCTGCTGCGGCTTCGCCCAGGTGATCTCCCTCTTTCCGACGATGCCCGTGGCCTCGACGGAGATCAGACCGCCGGAGGCCTTCGCCCACGCCGCGAACTGTTCGGCCATCACCGAATCGGCCGGAATGCCCGCTGCGGGCGCAACCTCGGAGCTGCCCGGGGTGCGGGCGAACAACACGCGGTGCAGCGGTGAGCGGGCGGTCCCGTAGGACGGCGCCCACCACAGCGTGAGCTGACAACAGGCTCGGGTCAACGCCACATACAGCAGTCGCAGTTCCTCACCCGCTTCCTCCGCCTCGTGGGTGCGTCGGCGCTCGCCGTAGCCCGGGCTGCCCTCACCCCCGACGTCGAGGATGCGGCGGCCGTTCTCGTGCAGCAGCAGGGTGTCGGGATTCGGGTTCTTGGCGGCATCCCATGCGTACGGCACGTATACGACCGGGAATTCGAGCCCTTTGCTGCCGTGCACCGTGAGGATCTGCACGGCTGCTGCGTCGCTGTCGAGGCGACGACTGCGATCGGCGCTGCCTCGTCCCGGATCGTTCATCCGGTCTTCGAACCACCGCGTAAGCGCCGCAACACCGAACGAGTCGGATGCGGCCGCATCGTCGAGCAGTTCCGCGAGGTGTCGGAGGTCGGTCAGGTGACGCTCGCCCGATGCCGTTCGGAGCAGGCGCGCTTCGAGTTCGCTGATCGTGGCGAGGCGTTCGAACAGGGCCGCGAATCCGGACCGTGCGAACACCATCGCGAGATCGCGGAGCGCGCCCCCGACCTGTGCGACCAGTTCGTCGCCACGCGCCACGAGGTCCTCCGCGGAGTACCCGAGCAGCGGTGTCAACGCTGCGAGGCGCACCCGATCCGCGCGGTGCGGCTGTTCGAGCGCCTGCAGAGTCCACAGCCACTGCTGGGCCGCGGGGGTCGTGAACACACTCGTTCCGCCGGCAAGGACGCACGGCACACCCGTCCGTTGCAGTTCGTCGTATACGAGGGAGACCTGTGCGTGTGTCCGCACGAGGATCGCGATGTGGCCGGGTTGCACGGGCTCCGGGCGCCCGGCCCGTTCGATGGTGGCGTCACTGTCGAGCAGCGCGACCACATCGGCGGCGACGTCGCGCGCGACGTTGGCCCGCAGCGGCCCGACCGTCGGGTATCCCGATTTGCCCAGCGGTCCGGCTCCGATGCGCGGCAGGTAACGCAGACGCAGCGGGGTCGCCCCGGCAAGGCGTGTCCCGGGGCGTGCGGCGTCGACTCGGTGCACGGTGATCCTCGGATCACCCAGTGCTGCACCGCCGTACACGTGGTCGAGCGCAGAGATCAGATCGGCGTCGCTACGCCAGTTGGTGGTGAGTTCACGATGGGCATCGGACGTGTTCACCGCATCGAGGTAGCTCAACACTTCGGCACCTCGGAAGGCGTAGATCGCCTGTTTCGGGTCGCCCACCAGCACCAGAGTGGTGTGGCCGTGGAACGCCCGGTGAAGGATCTCCCACTGCTTGGGGTCCGTGTCCTGGAATTCGTCGACGAGAACGACGCCGAACCGCGCGCGGACCCGTAGGCATGCGGCAAGACCGTGCTCAGGATCGCTCAGCACACGGTGTAGCAATGCGAGCTGGTCGTCGAAATCACGCAAACCCGTCATTCGCTTCCGCCGCTCGACCTCGGCACGCACCTCCCGCGCGAATTCGACGCGCTCCCCCGCCGGTGTTCCCTCGGCGTTCCCGGGAGCGAGCGTCGCCTGCTGGTCGAAGATCGCCGCGCGGGCGGCGGTCGTGGCCTCTGCATGGGAGACTGGTGGCTCGCATCGGCCGTATCGTTGCAGGTAGAGATCGGCGATGACCTCGATCGTGAGGTCGTCGACATCCTCCACCACAGTGACATCGGGTTCGCGCTCGCCGGCGATGCCGAGTTCGTCGAGCATCCGCTGACAGAACCCATGAGTCGTGGCGATGGTCGCGGCGTCGAAGTCCGACAGGGCCTGCCGGAGGCGGGTACGACGACCGGCGATGTCGTGAGCGGCCAGGTACCGGATGAGCTGGTCGCTGTCTGTTGCGGCAGCCTCGGGATCGGCGAGAGCGTCCACGACCTCGGCGAACCGGGCGCGGGTCCGTTCCCGGAGTTCTTGCGTTGCTGCACGGCTGAACGTGACGAGCAGGAGTTCGGACAGGTCGACGAGGCCTTCCGCGACGTATCGGGTCGCGAGACCCACGATCGCGTAGGTCTTCCCGGTCCCTGCCGACGCCTCGAGGACCGTCGTCCCCGTCGGGAGCTCGCCCAGAAGGTCGAATCCTGTTGCCGTACCGGGTACTACGCCTTCGGTCACGCTGCCACTTCCCATCACGGACGTCCCTGCTTCTCCGCCGCCAGCAGCGGTGCCCACAACCGGCGGGACAGCACCCCGAACCGGGTCGGGTCGTCGAACCAGGTGCGTTCGTCGGCGAGCGGTTCTGCTGCGGTGAGCTCACCGAACCCGACACCGCTGCCGTACAGGTACTGCACGTGCCGGTCCTTCCCGTCGCCGAACTTTCCTCCGAATTCGTTTCCGGCGGATTCGAGTGCCATGTCGATGGAGCCACCGCGCGCGCGTTGCTCCGCATACGCGGCGGCTGCCCCCGTTGTCAGCGGCAGCACCGCGCCCAGGCCGCGGTCGCGGAGATCGACGAGTTGCAGGAGCAGGTCGTGGGCGTTGCCGGGCGCGATCATCGTCGAACGCCATGCAGGCATGCGCCCGCGGCCGCGACCGGTGGTCACGGCCTGCCACCCTTCGTCACGACCGGAAGCAGCGACAGCCAAGAGCTGGATCCAGGCCGTGATCCGATGTTTGGCAGACAACTTCGAGAAGATGCTGCGGCCGATCACGTTGCCATGGACGCCGCCGATCGTGCCGGTGAGCCGTCGGCCGTTGCCGAGATCGACCATCACGTCGATGGTCGTGGGTCTTCCGCTGTGTACCGGTGCGCACGCGGAGACGAGGCTTTCCACCGCATGGGTGACGTCGTCGAGCGCCCTCTCGCCCAGCGCGTACGGCGGGAGCGTCCCTCGGCGCCACTCCGCGGCCCGGAAGTCGGCTGCAGAGACACCGCCGAGGCGGGATTCGAGCATCCGGTCGCCGAGGTTCCAGCGGGCCAGCGGATCGAGGTCGACGTCGAGCGCGTCGGTCGTGCCTTCGTCCGGTTCGGGGATCCGGATACCGAGGCGTTGCCGCAGGAACCCCTGGGCAGGATGCGCGAGATACGAGACGAGGTCGCCGAGGTCGATATCGGCCCGCTGTTCGGGCGGGGCGAGGAAGACCTGCGCGAGCGCGGGGGCCGCATCCCCCGTGCTCGGGCTCTGTGCCGCCCGGGCACCGGCGAGCGCCGTCTCGTCGAAACTGAACGGCGCATCGGGCAGGAAGTTCCGGGCGTCGAACGGCTGCAGCGGGTGACGGCGGACCACCTGCGTCGCGTCGCCGATCATCGTGGCAACGACATCGCGCACCTCGGTGAGTGGAATCGCGGGTGGCCGTGCCGCACCGGTGACCGGATCCGCGCCGGTGTAGAACAGCAGCACCTTCTCTTCCGCCGACATGATCGCGTCGAGCAACAACTGCCGGTCCTCGCTTCGAGGATCACGTTCGCCGATGCGGGGATTCTGGGTGAGCACATTGTCGCCGTCGATGTGGGCGGTGCGGGGGAAGACGTCGTCGTCGAGGCCCAGCAACACCACCACCCGATGCGGCACCGAACGCATCGGCACCATGGTGCACACCGTGAGCTCGCCGGTGCGGAAGTTCGCGCGAGTGGGACGGCCCGCCAACCGACCGGCGAGCATAGCGCGCACATCGGCCAGTCGCAGCTCGGCGGCCCCGCTGTGTTCGACAGCGGCGCCGATTTCGCGATGTGCTTGCGCGCGTTGCCATGCGTCGGCGACCGGAACATCGACAAGTAGGTCGAGTGCGTGCGTGAGCGCGTCCGCCCACCGCGCTGCGTCCTGGGGTCGGCGCAGAACCCACAACGCTTTGTCGAGCCGGTCGATGTATTCGGCGAACCGTCCCGCGAGATCGATGTCGTTGCTCTCGACGTCATCGAGTGGCATTGCAAGCGCCAGCCATTCGCTGTCGGATCCGTCGGCGGCGACTCCGAGAAGTACTCGGTCCAGCGCCGTGCCGAAGGTGTTCTGCGGGAAGTCGGCGAGTCCGAACGCGCTGCGTTGCCTCTTGCCCAGCCCCCAGCGGGCGCCCGACTCGGCAGTCCATTCCTGCAACCGCTCCAGATCGTCGTCGTCGAACGAGAACATGCGCCGCACCGGTGCCGACGCAGCGAGGTCGAGCGCATCGCCCGCGGTGACGCGTGCATCTGCGAGATCGAGCAGTGCCGAAACGACGGACAGCACGGGGTTGGTACGACGCAACCCGCGGTCGGCCAGCCGGACTCTCAGATCGTGTCCGGGATGCCCGCCGATGTCCTGACCGAACGACGCAGCGACGAGCGGAGCGTAGGTCTCGACGTCCGGGCACATGACGATGACCTCGCGAGGTTCGAGGGTCGGATCGTTCTCGAACAGGTGCAGGAGGCATTCGCGAAGCACCTCGACCTGGCGGGTCGGGCCGTGACACGCGTGTATCTGCACAGTGCCGTCGGCCTCGGCGCAGGCCACCTGCGGAGCGCGGTCGGCCCGGATGTCCGCCTGGATCCTGCCGAGCAGCGTGGCGGGGGGCGCAGGTACCTCGTGTTGTTGCTCGACTGCACCGAGCTCGGACAACCCGCACTGAAGTTCGCGGACGTCACGGGCAAGCGCCGCCAGAAGGGGATGGCCGACGAGGTCTACCCTGCCATCGTCCGCGCGCCGCGAAACCTGCTCGCGGCCGGAGAGGTTCGCCCACATCCGAGGACTCGCGTGCGGCAGCCACAGGTGCACGTCTCGCCGGGCACCCAGGGCCGCCAGTACTTCGAGTTGCACCCGGTCTAGACGGGTGGGCCCGAACAGCGACACCCGATCCGGCAGGTCGACGATTCCGGGCTCGGCGCGCAGCCGTTCGCACACCTCGTCGAGCCGCTGCGCGGGACTGTCGACACCGATGCGGTCGCGCAGGCGGCGCCACAGTTCGGCCTGCCAGCGCAGGTGTTCGTCGAGCATGGCCCCGGTGCCGTCGGTGTCGTGTCCTGCAGCCCAATCGGTGAGCATTCGTGGCCGGTGCTGCCCGTAGCTGCGCAGCAGGTCGCGGAAGTGTTCGGCGGTGGCGTAGCGACGGCCGGCCCGGTGATCGTCGGTGCGGTGGCCGAGGTGTCGGGTGAGCGCTGCGCACCACGGTCGGCCGAGGTTCTCGTCGATGACGTCGAGCAACGCCCACAACACGCGGGACGGATGCCAAGGGTCGTCGTCTGCGGTGGTGTCCGCGGCAGCGGAGAGTACCTCGTCGACGAGACGGGACGGAGATGGGAAGTCGATGTTCGCAGCGACCCCATCGCCGGCGACGGCCCCGAGCACCGTCGACAACCGCTGGGTGAGCCACCGCTCGACACCTCGAGCCGGTACGGCGACGATCTCGCGGGCGAACGGATCGGCAGGCGGGACGGACAGAAGTTCGGCGAGTGCATCGGCCAGGGTGTCGGTGCGCTCGGCACGATGCAGTCTGAGCACGCGTGGGTCCCCCTCGTGGGTCGTTCGATCCGTCGGCTACGGCTTACCACACCGAGCCGACAATCGCCGACCTGCGCATGTCCGAACGTTCTTCAGAGCTGCGTTGCCTTCAGAACTGCGTTGTCTTCAGAACTGCCTTGCATTCCTGGAGGCCAAGGGCTTCGCACCGAACACCGCGACGACACCGCTGCCCGACACCGCCACGACATCTCCGGTCTGCAGCCGCTTCCGTGGATTCCGCACAGGAAGATGGTTGACGCACACGGCGCCTTCCATGAGAAGCGCCGCCGCCTCACCTCCGGATGTGGCCAAGCCACTTTCCTGGAGGAAACCGAACAGCGAGTCGGGCACAAGTGCCTGCATGTATTCGATGGTCGCCGGGTAATGCATCAACACGGTCACCGCCCGGTGATGATCAGGTGAACTCGCAACGAACTGGGCTCATCGGGGCAGGAGCGGATCGAGACGGGTGTTCTGGAACGAGCGGATCAGCCATTGTCCATCCGTCTTCAGCGCGACGCTCGAATTACGCGACAACGCCTCGTCGGTGCACTCCGTGTCGCCGTTCCAGAGAACGCACCCGGTGCGGATGATGATCGCCACGTCCGGTCGGGGGAAGGCAATGTTCTCCGAGACTTCCTTCAGTTCGGTGCCGCCGACATAGGTGTCGAAGAAGTACTGCATACCCGACGCGATCTCGTCGTGCCCGTGCAGCAGATCGCCGCTGAAGGTCACCACGTCGGCGTCGTGTGTGTGGATCGCAGCGTATGCGGCACCGTCACCGTTCTTCCACGCGTCGTGCTGGCGCACCCGCAGGTCTTCGATCGCCTGGAGGTCGGAGGCGAGTTCCTGCGCCGCAGACGGCGGCGCCGCGCCTGCGGTCGCAACACCGACGAGGAGCACGGATGTTCCGATAAGGCACGTAGACAACATATTTCGCAGTTTCGACATGGCGAGCTCCTTCGGCTGCCGGAGATTCTCGATGTCGATTGTGCGCGGCGACAGCTCGGGAGACATCCGGGACAATACCCATTTCCGCCCCTGGGATCACGTCATTCGGGACCACCTCCACCGGAGAGGTCGAACAACGGGAGCTGATCGCGCAGTGCCGACGCCGTGAATTCCGCGTGGTACCGCTCTCCGAGTTCGCGCGCCACATGAGCGGGGCATCCGAGCTCGGCGCCGATCTGCTCCCAGGTGTGCCCGGCTTCGCGTTGCTCCCAAGCGAAGCCGCCATCGTCATCCCACGGTGCCGACATGGCCCGCATACTGCTCGCACTACGCCACACCCGCAACGACCGGTAACGGCGTGTCGCAGATCACAATGCCGTATGGTCTCGCAGCCGGGCAGGCGACGAGACCCGACGTGGTGGGGTCGCCCGAGCGACCCCCCTCGGCGTCAGTGCGCGGCGAGCCAGTCGTTCAGCTCCTTCTCATCGCCCTTGACGATGCTCTCGACCATCTGGACGACGAGACCTTCGACCTGACCGCCGACGACCGGAATCTTGACTCCGACTTCACCGGTGACCACGACGACCGATCCGCCCGACGCCGAGGGGCGCAGTTCGGAGCGCCCCGAGATGGTGACGGGAAGGCTGGAGGACCCTCCGGCCATCGCACCCTGCGCGCCACCACCGTCCAGCGCACCCCATTCGTCCGTCCGGGTCATTTCCAGGGGGCCGCGAAGAACCCCGCGAACGACTGCAGGCAGCCCTGCAGGATCCATCCGGCCGGTGATCTCGACACGAATCGTTCCGGGTCCGGCCGGGGCGGTCACGGCGATCGAGCTACCTTCGGCGTCTGCTCCGCCGCGGCTCTTCCAAAAGTCCTCGCTGGTCAGCGCGGCGTGCATCGCGTCGACGCCGTGCTCGAATTCGGTGGTGAAGGTGAATGCTTTCGACATGGCGGGAACAATAACCCGCCGACATCACAGGTCCGCTACGGGATCACCGCTTCGATCACCGGCCCGCGCGCTGCCTGCTCACCGTACTCGAAAGAGATCACAACAGCGCGGCGAGGACAGGCGCACCGACACCCATTGCAGCAGCCGCTGCAGCGCCGAGCAGCGGAGAATCTGCAGCGAAGGCCACCGCAAGACCACCGAGCACGACCATGATCACCAGGAGAACCACTCCCGCCGCCCTGCCCTCGGTCAGAGCCTGCTCTCGACTCGCGGTATCGATCCGTACGGGTGTTGCCGTGACCATCGCTTCGTCCCCATTTCCGACTCATACGACCTAGGGTTCGAGGAGACGTGTACCCCGGCGCAGCGCTGTTCAAACACGAATGGCCGGGTTCTACCCGGTCGGCCGGACCGATTCCTCGCCCGGAACAGTGAGCGCGAGTACCGCGAGTTCGTCTAGGGAAACCGCGAGGACCTGCGCCAATGCGGCAACGGTCGCAAAAGCGGGGGTCGCCATCCGGCCCGCTTCGATCTTGCGGAGAGTTTCGGGCGAGATTCCCGCCTCACCGGCGACTTCGGCGAGGGTGCGCGCGCCACGCGCGGCGCGCAGACGGCCACCGAGGCGTCGTCCGGCGGCGAGCTGCTCCGGGGTGAGCGGGAGACGAACCATACGCACGACTCTACACCGCCTGGTATTAAAATACCGATAAAGTTTGGTGTCACCCACACGAAGGACTACGGATGCTCGAACTCAAAACCCCGGGAGAAGTTGCCGCAATGCGCGTTACCGGCGCATTCATCGCCGACCTGCTCACCGACCTCTCGAACCGGGCCGAGCCCGGTGTGAACCTCCTCGATCTCGAGGATCGAGCCCGCGAGCTCATCGCGAAGCGTGGCGCGGTGTCCTGCTACTGGGACTACTCTCCCTCGTTCGGACGAGGCCCGTTCCGGAACGTCATCTGCCTCTCTGTCAACGACGCCGTGCTGCATGGACTCCCCCACGACTACACGTTGCGCGACGGCGATCTCCTCAGCATGGACATCGCGGTCTCCATCGACGGCTGGGTCGCCGATTCGGCGCGCAGCATCGTCGTCGGAACTCCGAGGGACGAAGACCTCCGGTTGATCGACGCAACACAGCAGGCGCTCGACGCAGGCATTGCCGCCGCACGGCCCGGCAACAGACTGGGCGACATCTCCGCTGCCATCGGCGCGGTCGCGGCCGAATACGGCTATCCGGTCAACACCGAGTTCGGTGGGCACGGCCTCGGACGCACCATGCATGAGGATCCACACGTATCCAACACGGGCAGAGCAGGACGGGGCCTGATTCTCCGGCCGGGCCTGACCCTCGCGCTCGAACCGTGGTTCGCAGCGGGAACCGACAAGATCGTGTACGACGCGGACGGCTGGACCATCAGGTCGGCGGACGGATCACGCACCGCGCACAGCGAGCACACCATCGCGATCACCGAGGATGCCGCGCAGATCCTGACGATCCCCGCCGCGTGACGGTTATGCCGTCACCTTCCGGACGAATGTGATCGTGCGGTCGAGCGCGTCGCGGGCGTCCTGAAGCGAGAGGTCGAATTGGTACTCGTGTCCCAGTTCAGGGGTGTGGTCGTCGGGATAGAACAACTCGTCGACCGTGACGCCGAGGTCGGACAACTTGGCGGCCAGGGGTTTCGACTGCCTGTCGGTGAGCGGATCGGCGTTGCCGCCGTTGATGAATGCCGGCGGGAAGTCCTCCGTGACGACGAACAGACTGGACATCTGCCGCGCTGCTTCGGACTCCGCGAAGTCACGGTCGCCGGTATACGCCCACAACGCCTGCTGGACTCCCCACCCGACCAGCCCACCCGCACCGTCCATCGCAGGGACGTCGTAGATGCCGCAATTGAGCACCACACCACGTAGTGCACTCGCAGGCAGCGCCGGTTCCAGCGCGAGCTCCTCGGCATAGGTGGGCGTCGTGATCGCTGCGGCGAGTTGTGCCGAGAGCTGAGCGCCCGCGGAGTCACCGGCGAGCACGATCCGGTCCGGGTCGATATGAAGGTCCTCGGCGTGGGCAAGCAGGTATGCATGGGCGTCGTTGAGCTGGTGCACCGCGGTCGGGTAGCGCTGTTCCGGCGCGAGCGAGTATCCGACGGACACCACCGTGAACCCGGCGTCGGCCAGCCGCTGGTAGTACCCGGCGTAGTTCTTGCGGTTTCCCGAGATCCACGCGCCTCCGTGGGTCCAGACGATCGCGGGAAGCGCCTCCGTCGTCCCCGTCGGCGTATAGACGTCGAGGTACGCGTCGGGGTCGTCGCTCCGGTACGCGACGTCGGCGACGAGATCGGTTTTCGGCGCACCCTCCGCGAGGTTCGTCGTCAGCCTGTCGGCATCTCGATGGAACACAGCCCGGACGACGAGAGCACCGGGAGTCGGACTCAGCACGAACGCGGCCACCGCGATCACCAGTACCAACGCGAGCACGAGCACGATCCACCTCAGCATGTGCCGTCGCGGACGTCGAACCGCCGTTCGCTCGGCTGTCATCGCAGTCTCCCTGTCGTGAGTCCGACCTTGTGGGGGTTCGTAACCCACGCCACTCGATCATGGCAGGCGATACGTCCGAATGCCGGTAGATGACATTCAGGACACGAAACCCCGACCTCGCTCCTGAAGCACTTCCGCGAGGATCCGCAGCGCTTTCGGACCCACACCGTGGAGCGCTGCGAGCTCGGCCTTCGAACTGGCTGCGACATCGTCGAGCGTCACCACCCCAGCGCCGAGCAGGGCGCGTGTCGCGGGCTTCCCGATGGATGTGGGCAGATCGCTGTGGCATGGCAATGTTCCCGTGTCGGCTTCGACCGATGCGGCGGCCAGCCATTTCGGGGCCCGAAAAATCCACGCCTGACGCACCAACCCGTTGAGGTCCTGCCCGTTGATCTCGGCGAGCCGCATCCGGAATCCGATCACGGCGCCCCGCTGCACGAGCCGCTCACCCGACGGATGACGTTCCAGCGCATCGACAATCATCTTCTCGGGGAGCAGGAACTGGACGACACCGCCGTCGGCGATCGAAACGAAAACCTTGCCCCGCACCGAAAAGGTGATCGTTGCAGACCGTGCCCCTTCCTCCACCTCAGGGAGGTAGAGCGCCGCCTTTCGCACCTGTCGCGCTGTGGTCATGGTCCGATGCTAGGACGATCGGTGACAGAGCGCTCCGATCCAGAGCGCGATGGCCCGCTGCACCGAATTCCGATGTTCGGCGAACCGGGCGTCGGCAGCAAGCGCCCGCGACCCGTACGTGAGATCGAATACCATTCCTTCGAGCAGAGTGATCAGGTCACGCGCCGCGCCGTCCGGATCCCCGGCTCCCAGTGAATCCATCAGAGCAGTTGCGGCGGGACGTGAGAAGAGGCACGCCGCCAGCGCTGCACGCAATTCGTCGTTTCCGGATGCGTCGACCGCCAACGAGTACCTGGCGAGAACATCTCGGCGCCGGTCCACGATGAGTGTGTCGAGTTGGTCGGTGATCAGCGCACTGGCCTCGTCGACCGACCGGGGCGGCGCTTCGGGCAACGCGGCACGGAAGGATTCGCTCGAACGCCGTGCCAGGTGGGCGATCGCGGCGGCGACCAAGGACTGGCGGGTTCGGTAGTAGTACGAAGTGGACCCGGGCGCGAGTTCGAGCCGGGTGTCGACACCCCGGTGTGTGAGCGCGTGATTTCCGCCCTCTGCGACGAGATCCAGGGCAGCGTCACAGATGAGGTCGCGGCGCGAAGAGCGGTGAGGCATGTCTCCATCCTCCCAGGCTCTACGATAGTAGAGTATCGGTCATGGGATGGTTCCGCCGGACAGCTCGAACAGCCCGACTTCACCGGGTAGGGCCTGAGGCATTCGATTCCGCCGCACAGAAACTCGGAATCACCCTGGATGCAGCGCAGCGACAGGCCGCACTCGAACTCTCGTCCGTCGAAGGCGGCGTGTACCTGTGGGGGCCGGTCGGACGCGGCAAGAGCCGGCTGGTGTCGATGTACTTCGATGCACTGCCCACCCACCGCAAGCGTCGGGTCCACTTCCACGAGTTCTTCCGGAACCTGCACTCCGCCATCCGGAGCCACCGAAACAACCTCGCCGCCGCGCTGGACGAACTGCTCGACGGAGTGGATGTGGTGTGCTTCGACGAATTCCACGTCCACGATCCTGCCGACGGCAAGTTTCTCTCACGTCTGCTGCCCGCACTCCTGAGCCATGGCGTCACCGTCGTCCTGACGTCGAACTATCCACCGCGATCCCTCATGCCGAATCCGTTGTTCCATGACGACTTCGTGCCGACCATCGAGTTGATCGAACAGCATCTGACCGTCGTGGCGGTCGACGGTCCCGTCGACTACCGCACCGTGTCGAGTCACGGCACCGGGTTTGCTGCCGGCTCGTGGATCGCGCCGGACTCCGCACCTCCGCGCCCCCAACCGGACGAAGCGGTGACAGTTGCACCGACCGGCCACCCCATCCGTCTCCGGCGTGGTGCCGGCGCGGCACTCTGGATCGACTTCTCCGACCTGTGTGTCGACACCACCGCGCCGGCGGACTATCTCGCCCTGGCCGAGCGGTTCGGGCATTGGGTCATCAGCGAGATCCCCGACCTACGTAGCGCAGGCCGGGAACCGTCCCAACGTTTCGCGAACGTCGTCGACGTGCTCTACGACCGCGACATCACCACCACGTTCATCTCGACGGTCCCCTTGGACGCGTTCAGCGACGGCGCCCTCCTCCCCCACGACATCGAGCGAATCATGAGCCGGCTCGTCACCGTCCGGCGCGCGCATCTACTGCGGCAGCAACATCTTCCATGACGAGATCTGCATTCACCGCGGCACCGGCCATCACACCTGCTCCCGATGCCACCATCACCATCGCCGACAGGTCACTCGCATTGCCTGCAGCCCAGACTCCGGGGACTTCGGTCTTGCCCATCGGATCAGAATCGATGAATGCTCCGAGCGGGTGTTCGGTCATGGTTCCGCCGAGCTGTTCGTACAGGTCTGCCCGGGCGTGGAATCGTGGGGCAACCACCACCGCGTCGAGCTCGGCCTCCGGAGCGCCGTCGAGTACGACGGCGACACCGGTATCGCCCTCGTCCCGGAGTCCCGAAACGGGCGTGGCGACGACGCGGATCTGTCGTGCCGCAAGCTGTTCGGTCGCGTCGGTGTCGAGCTCCGGCATCGCGTGGGTGAACAGAGTGACGTCGGCGGTGAGCTGCCGGAACAGCAGTGCCTGGTGGACACTCATCGGGCTCGACCCGATCACGCCGATCCGCTGATCGCGCACTTCCCATCCGTGGCAGTAAGGGCAGTGAAGCACCTTCTTGCCCCACATCTCCTTCACGCCGGGCAGGTCGGGAAGTTCGTCGACGAGTCCCGATGCCAGGACGAGCCGGCGCGCCCGGACGGTTCCGCTGCCCTCGAGGTCCACCTCGAACGCATCACCCTCGCGTCGCGCCGCTATCGCGGTGTCGACACGTAACTCTGCGCCATAACCGATCGCTTCCTTGCGGCCGGCCGCCAGCAGGTCGAGTGGTGGAACACCGTCCTGACCGAGGACATTGTGCGCGCCTTCGGCCGGGCCGTTGCGCGGTTCTCCTGCGTCGACGACGAGCACCGAGCGTCGCGAGCGGGCGAGCGCGGTCGCAGCACTCAACCCTGCTGCGCCACCCCCGATCACCGCAACGTCGTAGTGTGCAATGGCCGGCAGGCCGGTGGTCGAACTCATCAGTTTGCTCCTCGGTCGAGTTTTCTTGCTGCCCATACGGTTCGGTACCCGCGGACTCTCAGGTCGTTTCTGCTCAGCACCGTGTGGGGGCCGCGCTCTGCGGTCAACTCCGCCAGAGTGTCGAGATCGTCTGCAGACAGGCTGCTTTCGAGTCCGACTCGAAGCTTGCTCAACACCGTGCGGGCGTAGGTTCGTGCGGTCGGCGTGGTACCGTCGAGGTCGATCTCGGTGCGGCGCACAGCTTCGAGCTCGAAGCCCGCACGTTCGAGGTCCTCGCTCCAGTCCGGATAATTGTTCCACCCGCGTTCACCCGCGAGCGCGTGAGCGCGCGTCTCGAGCCCTGGTGTGCCGATCCCGATCTCGTCGGGAAGGAATCGCGGTTGAGATTCAATTTCGAGGACCACCAGGAGCGCTCCGGGATTCAGCGAGTCGTGGAGTTGCTGCAGGAAAGCATCGGGTTCCTGAACGTGGTGCAGCGACAATGCCGCCCACACGAGATCGGCCGAGTCGACTGCCGGCCAACCGGCGTCCAGATCTGCCTCGACAGTCTTCACTCGGTCCTGAAATCCGTGCCGACCGGCTGTGTCGCGGACCCGGGCCAGCATGTCCGGCGACCGATCGACGGCGATCACCTCTGCTTCGGGGAATCGTGCGGCGAGAACGCGCGTACCTGTCCCCGTCCCGGCCCCCACGTCGACGATGATGCGGGGATCGACCCGATCGGCGATCCAGTCGACCACGCCTTCCAGGTACTCGCGATGGACCTCGGCATCGAGATCCAGCAGGTCTGCCGGGGAGTCGCTGTGCCTGTGCGCGTGATGATGACTGTGCTGATGCATTCCTCCACGCTATAGCGATCAATGCATATTCGGCATATCATTTTGCCCATGGAGCAAGAAGACGTCGATCTGGACCAGGTCGTCCGGCAGCGCATCCGAAGTCTGCGACTCGCACGTGGATGGACACTCGATGCGCTGGCAGCCCGCTGCCACATCAGTCCTTCGAACCTGAGTCGCATCGAAACCGGCCGTCGCAGAATCGCATTGGATCAGCTCGTCCCGATCGCGCGCGCACTCGACACCACGATCGATCACCTGGTCCAATCCGATGACGACCAGGATGTGGTGATCAGGCCGCAACCGCACGACACCCCCGGCTTCACCACCTGGCTGCTCTCCCGCGAACGTTCCCTGAACGGAGTGACCATCGCGAAGATGCGCATCACCAACGAAGACCCCCGCCCCACCGACACGTTGCCGGTCCACCCCGGGCACGAATGGTTCACGGTCCTCAGCGGCACAGCTCGCCTCCAACTCGGCGAGCGCACCATCCTCATCCAGGAGGGCAATGCCGCGGAGTTCTCGACGATGACGCCGCACGCGATCAGTGCCCATGATGGTGTCGTCGAAATTCTCACCATTCTCGATCACAACGGAGAGCGCGCGCATCTGCACGGCAACAGTGCGTCAGCGAACACTCGGCCCTAGAGACCACTGGGCCTCATAGACCACTGAGCGGCCGGTGGCAGCGTAACGGGATCAACGGGTGATCAACGCACGTAGTGTGATTTCCGAACCAGGGAAGAACGGAGCGAACGGTGGCCGGAACCACGGTGAAACCGCCGACAGTGACGGAGCTGATGGCCGAACTGGCAGAGCTCGAAGACCCGAAGATCCGTGAGGTCAACGTCAAGCACGGCGACAACCACGGGGTCAACCTCGGACAGCTGCGCGCGATCGCCAAGAGACTGAAGGTCCAGCAGGACCTCGCCGAGCAACTCTGGGAGACAGGCGACAGCGCTGCGAGACTGCTCGCAATCCTCATCAGCCGGCCGAAAGCGTTCACGCGCGACGCCCTGGACACAATGTTGCGGGAAGCACGCCTCCCCAAAGTCCAGGATTGGCTGGTCAACTACATCGTGAAGAAGAGCCCGCACGCCGACGAGTTGCGCGTCCTGTGGTTCGACGATCCGGATCCGGTCGTGGCAAGCGCGGGTTGGGCCCTGACCTCCGAACGAGTCGTGAAGAAACCCGAGAGTCTCGATCTCGCCGGCCTGCTCGACACCATCGAAGCGCAGATGAAGGATGCCCCGGAACGCTTGCAGTGGGCCATGAACACCTGCCTGGCCCAGATCGGGATCGAGCACCCCGAGTATCGCGCCCGGGCCCTCGATATCGGCAACCGTTTGAAAGTCCTCGAGGACTATCCGACTTCCCGGGGTTGTACGTCACCGTTCGCACCCATCTGGATCACCGAAATGGTGAACCGGAAAACCGACAAGTGAGGTCGCATATGCGCCTGATGCGCGCCGCCGGAGTCTTCGCCACCACTATCGCTGCATCTGCACTGTTCACGGCAGGGGTGGCTTCGGCCTCCGCGACCATTCCGTTCCAGATCGATCCGGCGCCCTACGGGAATCCGAACGGAAGCTTCGATGCTCCGTCGGTCCGCTGCGTCGCGGTGGTCGGCGACGAGCCGGGCGTCGTGACGATCACCGGCGGGAAGGAGGACGGTTGGGGCTGTCTCCTCTCCGCGGATGTGCAATGGGTGAACCTGTCGACCGGAGAATCCGGCTCTGCCCGCCTGTCGGACGGGTTGAACGGTATTCCGGCATTCGCCACCATCGACACCGGCGCGGGGCAGGTCGCCGTCCTCCTGGCCTCGACGGTGGCCGGACCGACCACCCCCGGCATCGCCACATTCCAGGTGCCGTAGTCGAGGTCCCGTCGAGAATCGCCACGTCGGAATGAATCCCCTGCATATACTCCGGCAATGCTGATCATCGGGATCATCCTGTTCGGAATTCTCGTCGGCGCAGGTGCACAGCTCATTCTGGGCAAGTCCGCGTCGGGAATCGATTGGACATTGGCGTTTGCTGCAGGAGTCGGCGGTTCGTTCGTCGGCGGTCTGCTCATCAGTCTGCTCGCAGGGGACGGCATCGATTTCCGTCCCAGCGGCATCATCGGCTCCATCGCCGGCGCGGTCATCGTCACTGCGGCGTGGTTCTGGTGGAAGGGGCACTCGGGTTCGTCCGTGAACTGACGGCGCAGGGCCTGCCGCACCGCTGACGGTGCGGCAGGCCCTGCGGGTCCGCGTCAGATCCGGGTGATGTCCAGCCCACCGTCGTGGTACTGCGACCGCAAGCGCTTCTTGTCGAACTTGCCGACACTGGTTTTGGGAACCTCGCTGACGACGGTCCAGTTCTCTGGAATCTGCCACTTGGCGACCTTGTCCGACAGGAACTCGCGCAGCGAATCGACTGTGGCAGTGGCCCCGGCACGAAGCACCACCGCGACCAACGGACGTTCGTCCCACTTGTCGTCGGGCACACCGATCACCGCTGCTTCGAGGACATCCGGGTGCCCCATGACCGCGTTCTCCAGATCGACCGAGGAAATCCACTCGCCTCCGGACTTGATGATGTCCTTCGTGCGATCCGTCAACGTGAGATAGCCGTCCGGAGTGATGGTTCCGACATCGCCCGTGCGCAACCACCCGTCGTGGAACTTGTCGGGTGCCTCGACACCGTAATAGGAGGCTGTGATCCACGGCCCGCGAACCTCGAGTTCACCGATGCTCACGCCGTCGTTCGGAACCACCACGTCGTCATCACCGACGAGACGGGCCTGCACCGACGCCGGGAATCGTCCCTGCGTGTACCGGTAGCGCCACCGCTCGTCGCCCTCGGCACTCACCGGCGGTCGCGCCACCGAACCCAGCGGCGACGTCTCGGTCATTCCCCAAGCGTGCAGGACCTGCACGTCGTGGTCCGTCTCGAACGCGTGCATGAGCGACGGCGGAACCGCCGATCCACCGATCAGCACCTCCTTCATGAAGGAGATGTCCTGCGGATGCTCCTCGAGATACTGGTGCAGTCCGAGCCAGATCGTCGGGACAGCGGCAGCGAAGGTCGGGCGCTCGGCGGCGATGAGCGCGGCGAGCGGCTCAGGCTGCAGGAAACGATCCGGCATGATGAGCGACGCACCGATCATGAACGCCGCATACGGCAGACCCCACGACATGGCGTGGAACTGCGGAACCACCGCCAGCGCCCGGTCGCCCTGCCGAAGGGCAGGCCCCTCGGTCGTGCACACCTGCATCGAATGCAGGTAGATCGAGCGGTGCGAGTATGCGACACCCTTCGGGTCCCCGGTGGTCCCGGATGTGTAGCACATCGCGGCCGCAGACCGTTCGTCCACTTCGGGCCAGTCGAAGGTGGTCGGCTGGTCGGCGATGAGCCCTTCGTAGGTATGCAGCTGCACACCGTCGGGAACCTCGAGACCGGCGGTCGAGTCGCCGGTGACGACCACGTGTTTGACGGTCGTCAGCTGCGGGAGCTGCGGCGCGAGCAGAGGCACGAGAGTCGGATCGACGATGATCACGTGGTCTTCGGCGTGGTTGGCGACGTGAATCAGCTGTTCCGGGAACAGGCGGATGTTGAGAGTGTGCAGGACCGCGCCCATCGCCGGTATCGCGAGGTACGCCTCGAGGTGCTCGGCATTGTTCCACATGAACGTCGCGACACGCTCGTCCCCGTTCACGCCGAGCCCGCGTAGAGCGTGCGCAAGCTGCGCGCAACGGTCGCCGACCTCGGCGTAGCTACGCCGGCGCGCACCGGAATCGGTCCAGGTCACCACCTCCGCTTCGCTGTGAACGGAGCTGCCGTGGCGCAGAATCTGCGCGATGGACAAGGGTGCGTCTTGCATGGTGCTCAACATGAATCGCTCCTCTTCGATCGGTTCGCGACCATTGTGTCGTACCCTGCCCCATTTCGGATCATCGAGGTGTTCTGCGCCGTTGAACGGACAGTTCACGCATCGTCCGGATAGCGTCACGGCATGATCACCGGCCTGCATTCACCGATCGCCGCAGGGAGACGTCATTCCGTTGGACTCCACACCGATGGAACCGTCGTCGCTGTAGGAAACGGCTCTGCCGGCGAGTGCGACGTTCCCGGATGGCGGAACATCGTCGCAGTGGCTGCCGGGAATGTGCACACCGCCCGGAACACAGGAAGGTCTCACACCATCGGCCTGCGGTCCGACGGGACGGTCATGGCGACGGGGTGGAACGGCGACGGACAGTGCAACGTGGGCACATGGCACGAAATCGTCGCGGTCGCTGCAGGCTGGCGCCGCACGCTCGGAGTGCGGGCAGACGGCACAGTCGTGGCCGCCGGCCGCAACAACGAACTGCAGTGCGATGTCGACTCCTGGCGCGAGGTCGTCGACGTCGCCGCCGGTGACTGGCATTCCGTCGGCGTCCGGAACGACGGTACTGCCGTCGCCACGGGCAACAATCGATTCGGACAGTGCGAGATGGACGACTGGCGAAACCTCACCGCGATCACCGCGGGATACCTCCATACCGTCGGTCTGAGAACCGACGGAACCGTTCTCGCTGCCGGGCAACGTAAGTCGGGTGCGTGCGACGTAGACGAATGGGCCGGAGTGACATCGGTGGCCGCAGGGAGTCATCACACCGTCGGCGTGCTCGCGAGCGGCAGGGTTCGCGCCGTCGGCGACAACAGTCACGGGCAGTGCGACGTCCACGAGTGGCACGGCATCGTCACGGTCGCGGCGGGCTCCACTCACACGCTCGGTCTACGCACCGACGGCACAGTTGTTGTTGCGGGTGGTCCGGCGGGTGGTCCGGCGGACGGTCGATGCGATGTCGATGAATGGCACGACATTCAGCTACCCAGATCTCGACCTCGTCTGCAATAGGCCTACCGATCGTGACGAGCGACGAATTCGCGAACCCGGTCGATGACCGCCTGCGGCTCATCCACCAGCACCGCGTGGCTTGCATCAGGGAGTATGTGCAGCTCGGCCTGGGGTGAGACGTCGCGAACCACCTTCGACGCACGTATCGACGGAACCAGCCGACTCCGACCCCCGAGCATGATCATCAAGGGCGTTCGGATGCCTTTCCACTGGTCCTTCGTCAGCCGTGTCGGGCGCGGCGTCCCCCGCTGCACGAAGTCGGTACGAGCAGCCATCAGTAGGTCGAGCATCGTGGATTCCGGTAGCCGTCCTCCACGCACCCATGTGAGGTATGCCCGATACTGCTCATCATCGCCGAGCAGCATTCGCAGCATCTTCGACCACGCACGCACGGGCATTCTCACGATCGCTCCGGGCGGCTCGATCGCCGTGACGCTGAGGAGACGTTCGGACGCTTCGACGGCGTGGTTGAGCGCGACCCACCCACCGTACGAGTAACCCATGAGGTGCGCGCGATCGATATCCAGGCCGGACAGTGTCTCTCCCAACCAAGTTGCTACGTCCCTCCCATCGGCGACGGGCCGGCGCTGCACGCTGCGACCGGCATCCCAGACGGTGTCCACCGCGATGATCGGCCGGTCGAACTGCCACGCCTCGGCGAACCGATCCCAGACCGCGACGGTGCTGCCCCCACCTTGCAGGAGTACGAGGGGGTCCCCGGCCCCCGAGCTGCGCACCGTCGAGACCATGGTCGACCCGAAACTCGTCTCCACCGAACGATCTTCACGATCGGGCCACTTCGTCATCGCCTTGTCAAAGGCACTCAGAAAATGCTCCTCGGACCGCGTGTTCTCAAACCTCCCGACCATTTCACCCATACGACGAACATAACTCGGCCGGCGGGGATGGCGTCGGCGTCTTCCCCGTGGAAGTGCCGCTCCATACGTCTACGGATCCTGCCGCGATCGGAATCGCGAGGCTCACGCAGGAGAACGCGGCGCCCCGATTCCCGGATCGATCCGCACCGGGCCGTCCACCGTGGGCGACAACGGGAAATCGAAGATCGCGGTCGGGAGATAGACGGTGGCACAGGAATTGGGGATGTCCACGACTCCGGACAGCCGTCCCTCGATCGGTGCGGCGCCGAGGAGAAGGTACGCCTGCTCCGGGCTGTACCCGAACTTCGTCAAGTACTCGATCGCGTGCAGGCACGCCCGTTGGTACGCCAATTGCGAATCGAGATAACGCTGTTCACCGTCGAGCGTCACCGAGGTACCCGAGAAAGCGAGCCATTCGGAGAACTGGGGGTCGGTGGTCCCCGGCATGAAGATCGCGTTCTCACTCACCCCGTAGGTATCCATTCCGCCCGGGATGAGATCGACACGCAGATCGATGAAGCCACCCATCTCGATGGCACCGCAGAAGGTGATCTCGCCGTCGCCCTGCGAGAAGTGCAGGTCGCCGACCGACAGGTTCGCGCCATCGACGAATACCGGATAGAAGATCCGGCTGCCTTTGGTCAGATTCTTGATGTCCTGGTTGCCGCCGTTCTCGCGGGGAGGGGCCGTGCGTGCGCCTTCCCCCGCGACACGGTCGAAGTCCGCCCCGGTGAGGCTGCCCAGGATCGCACCGTTCGGTTCCGGTGGTAGCGCGAGAGGGGGCACCCGTTCGGGGTCGGTCGCGATCAGCGCGGCTTCACGGGTGTTCCAGGTGGACAGCAGATCATGCGACGGCGCCGTTCCCATCAGTCCTGGGTGAACGATGCCGGTGAACGAGACGTGCGGAATGTGGCGGCTCGTCGTCTTCTGGCCCGAGAAATCCCAGACCGCCTTGTAGGCGTCGGGGAACTGCTCGGTGAGGAAGCCGCCACCGTTGGGCTTGGCGAAGATGCCGGTGTAGCCCCAGCCCTGTCCCGCGAGCGGACCGGAGTCCTCCTGTGGGATCGGGCCGAGGTCGAGAATGTCGACGACCAGGAGATCACCGGGTTTCGCGCCCTCTATCGCGAACGGCCCCGACAACGCGTGCACCGTGTCCAGCGGCGCGTTGCGGATGTCGTCAGCGGAGTCGTCGTTGTGAATTTCCCCGTCGAACCATTCCCGGCAGTGCACCCGGAACGACTCCCCCGGCTTCACCGTGGCCACCGACGGGATGTCGGGATGCCAGCGGTTGTGACCGATCTTGTCCTGGTCGGTGAAGCGGCGTGTCGAATCGAGCGGAAAGACGACGTCGGGCACTGGACCTCCTGGGTCGGTCGATCTCGGTCAAAGCGGGTTCAAGGGCGCGGAAGCAGCCGATGCCTCGGGTCGGTCGAGACCGGACGGGGCGCACGCCGCGGGCCACCGGGGAGTTCACCCGATACGACCCCGGGTTCGGACGCCGTGCGCGCCGTCGCATCGTGCAGGCGCATCGCGGTCGAAGAGCCGCGACCGAGACGCGGCGCCGTGATCGCGCGGGGCGCGTGTTGCCCGCACGAAGGGCATGCAGTGGACGGGCCGACGTCGTTCATCGGGATCGATGCGTCGAACGGACCGCACTCGGCGCACCGGAAGTCGTACAGCGGCATGGCTATCGACCTTTCGAATCGATCTGCTGCCGAAACCGTAACCGACCGGCGTGTTCCGCGCGCCACGTCGACGAAACTCGTAACTTCCTGGTAATCCCGGCGCTATCGGTCCCGTCGGCCATCCGCGTGGACGGCGGTGGGAGAATCGGCGCCGTGCCGATGCCCTCACCGCTGCCCGTCAAGAACGGAGTCGGACCGACACGTCTGAGTGTGCCGACGACCGGTCCGTGGTCGACGATCGCCGAGTACGTGGTTGCGAGATTCGATCACATGGACGCGGACACCCTGTATCAGCGGTTCGATGCCGGCGAGATCGTGGGAGCCGACGGTACTCCGATCGATCGCGGCACCGCATTGGGCACACACAGATTCATCTGGTACTACCGCGAACTGCCCGTGGAAGATCCGGTGCCGTTCCACGAAGAGATCATTCATATCGACGACGACCTCGTCGTGATAGACAAACCACACTTCCTCCCGACCACTCCGGGCGGGCGCTACCTGCGTGAGTCGGCACTCGTCCGCTTGCGGATCCGCCTGGACAACCCCGACCTGACGCCGATTCATCGACTGGACCGCGCGACGGCCGGTCTGGTGATGTTCTCGACCCGTCCCGCAACACGCGGCGCCTACCAATCACTGTTCGAGAAGCGGCAGGTCACGAAAGTTTACGAGGCGGTTTCGGCACTACCGCCCGGCTGGGACGCTGGCTCGCCGACGCTCGCAGGACACGCGTGTCCCGTCACCTTCCGGAACCACATCGAGGCCCGCAAGGGCGAACTGCGAGTGGTCGTCGACGACGGCCGGGAACCCAACTCCCAAACCGTGGTCGAGGTGTTCGGTTCCGGTGTGAGCGCATCCGGACGAGCTGTACTCCACACGATCCTGCGTCCGCACACTGGCCGGATGCACCAGCTGCGGGTGCATCTGGCCGCGCTCGGTATCGGAATCCTGGGCGACCGTTGGTATCCCGATCTACTTCCCGAGTCTCCGGACGACCATTCCCTGCCGCTCCAATTACTCGCGCGGGAACTGGAATTCACCGATCCGCTGTCAGGAGAGCTCCGACGATTCGTCACCGGGCTGACGCTGAGCGAGATCCCGCTTCCGGAGCATTGAGACGCTGCCGCACCTTCGCAGCTATTGTCCGGTGACGCTGTAGGCGGCGAGGAACATGTCGATGAGTCCGTCGATGACCTGTTCGTCGACCGGTCGCGGGGTCAGGAGCAGCCGATAGTAGAGCGCCCCGGCGAGCACCTCGGCGGGGATCGTCAGGTCTACGCCGGACTCGAGCTCGCCATGTTGCTGTGCGAGCCGGATGCGATCGAGCGTCCTCTGCTCGACTGTCGCAAGGAACCGCTCGTGCAACGTCTTCCGCAGTTCCGGATCGGCCTGGGCCTCGGCGATGACCGCTCGGTAGACGGGGCCGATCGGCGGTGTGGAGAGAGCGTGAACAGACCGGCGGAACTGTTCGCGTAGATCCGCGCGGATGCCGCGCGTCGTGTGGTAGTCGAGTTCGGTGATCCACACGTGGTTCAGTGCGTCCAGGAGCAGCTCGGGCATCGACGACCAGCGGCGGTAGATGGTGTGCTTCCCGACTCCTGCGCGCTGCGCGACCGCTTCGATTGTCAGACCGCGGTAGCCCGCCTCGGTCGCAAGCCCGAGCGTGACATCCAACAACTGACGGGTCAGCGCTTCCCCTCGGCGCCGCGGCGCCCTCGCTTCCGGCGACGAGTGCTCTCGATCATCCATACCCTCATGATATCGGCACGCATCGTGCCGTTGACAGCACCCAACCCTCGAGCGCACACTTATCCGTAACGGCACGAACCGTGCCGTTACGAGTCGGAAGCGGAACAACACGGGAGGAACGACGATGAGCACCGACACAAGACACACGACTACCGACGAACAGCAGACATTCACCGCCGAAGAGCGAGCGGCCATGAAAGAGCGTGCGCGCGAGGCACGCGCGTCGACGAAACACGTCTCCGCCGACCGGAAGGCCGCAGAGGACGAACAGGCCGTACTCGCCAAGATCGACGAGATGCAGGGGCGCGATCGTGAGATCGCCGAGAAAATCCACTCACTCGTCACAAAGAGCGCACCGCAGCTCGCACCGAGAACCTGGTACGGCATGCCTGCCTACGCACTCGACGGGAAGATCGTCTGCTTCTTCCAGAACGCCGCGAAATTCAAGGCTCGCTACGCAACTCTCGGGTTCAGCGACGAAGCGCAACTCGACAACGGCGCCATGTGGCCTACAAACTACGCCATCACCGAGATGACCGACGACGTCGAGATGCAGATCATCACACTCGTGCGACGTGCCGTCAGCTGAACCTCCCCCACACCCCACCTCATTCGAAGGAGATCCGATGAAATCCATGACCTGCCGAGAGCTCGGAGGGCCCTGCGACACAGACCTCCACGGCGAAACAGCCGACGAGATCATCAAGGCGCAGGACCGTCACCTACGGGAGTCCGTTCACAGTGGCGACACCGATCACGTTCCGGCACACGAGGAGATGAAGAAGCGGTGGAAGCACCCGATCAAGGCGATGGGCTGGTACAACGACACCAAGAAGGCATTCGCGGCACTCCCCTGATCGGGTGAGCGTCCCTGAACTCCCTTCGTTCAGGCGCGTTCGACCGGCAACCCCGGCTCACCGGTAACGGTGCACCGGAAACCACTGCACATTCGAGGGCGGCGCCGCTCGACGGGTCCGGCGCAACCACCACGGTCGGACGGAATCGCTCCGTCGCGGTCGCCGCCCTCGCCCGGCTGAGGCACGCGACCAGAGCCTTTACTTTGCCTACAAAGTAATATCGTCCCTTATGCCTGATATCCCCCACTCTCCTGGACAGGAGAGTGCCATCGACTATTCGGCGCTTCCCGGGCCGGGCGGAGGCAGATCCAAGATGCCCGCGCTCGATGCGCGGGCGTGGACGCTGAAGGTGGCGCTCTCCCAGCGCCCGTGGAGCTTCGTTGCGTCGGCAGGCATGGCAGCCTCGTTCGTCTGTAACGGTCTGACGCCCGTGGTGGTGGGCAAGGCCGTGGACGAAGCCATCGCCACCTCGTCACTCCACCGGCTGGGTTTCTGGATCCTGATGCTGGGCTGCCTCTTCGTGGTGGCCATCGGCGTGAACTGGATTGCGCGTTTCATGCTGATCCGAAGTCAGCAACTGGTTAGTCATGACCTGCGCACCATGGTGACCGACCGCATCCAGGATCCGCGTGGGTTCGCCGGTCGCGAGCGCACCGCCGGCGGCTTACTGTCGATCGCGTCGTCCGACACCAACCGGGTCGGTGACATCGTCATGATGACGGTCATGCCGGTGGCCGAGGCTGCAGCCATCACCTACGGCGCCATCATGATGTTCACCATCAATCCCTGGCTGAGCCTGGCAACCCTCATCGGCGGGCCCCTCCTCGTGGTCGTTGCGCTCGCGGTGGCCCGGCCGCTGCAGAGTCGTTCGGTGGCACGTCAACACGCAATCGCGCAGGCCGCGGCGACCGCCACAGATGTGGTCCAAGGGCTGCGCATCCTCAAGGGGCTGGGCGCAATCGTCACTGTCCGGAATCGCTATGACGAGGTCTCGGACATCGCCTATCGCAAGACCGTTCGCGCCAACGGGGCTGAGGCGAGCCTCAACGGTGCCACCGAGGCGGCCGGAGCGATCTTCGTCTCCGCCCTCGGCATCGCCACCGGCGCGCTCGCACTCAATGGAAAGGTCACCATCGGTGAACTCATCACGGTCGTGGGCCTGACCCAGTTCCTCATCACTCCGATGACGATGTTCGGAAGGAACCTCGCCTCGCGCTGGGCTTCCGCCGAGGCATCCGGGCGGCGCATCCGCGAGGTTCTCGGAGCAGACTTCGAGCGCACCAGCGAGGTCGACGCGGCCGAGGCCACCCGGTTCATGGCGACCCTACCGACCGGCCTCACCGTCGTCCGCGGCACCGATCACGAGCTGGTCGCCCGACTCGAGTCGCTGCCCCGGACCAGGGTGATCGTCGTCCCGCACGCGGCCGACCTGTTCGACGGCAGTGTCGCCGACAACGTCCACCCCGACCGGGCCACGGCCGAGGAAGCACTCCGCGTCGCCTGCTGCAACGACATCCCGGAAGGTCCCGGCAAGCGCGTCGGCGAGAACGGGCGGATGCTGTCCGGCGGTCAGCGCCAGCGCGTGGCCCTGGCGCGCGCAATCGCCTTCGACCCCGAACTCCTCGTATTACAGGATCCGACCACCGCGGTGGATTCGGTGACAGAACAGAACATCGCCGAACAGGTGTCCCGCCACCGGGCGGGCAAGATCACGCTGATATTCAGCGAGGCCCCTGCATGGAACGCTGTCGCTGCCAACCACCTGAGTGCGGAGGATCTGAAGGCCACAACCGAGGAGCTACTGGCAGGGGCCACCGTATGAGTTCGCCGACGAGCCCGACCCCACCCGTCAAGGCCGACACCACCCTTCGATTTCCCCTGGCCACCCTGAGTCAGGTGCGGCGCGAGGTAGCGCACCAGTTGGGGCGGGTCCGCCACGCGAAGCCGTTGTTCCTGCTCGCACTCGTGCTGCTCGGCCTCGGCGCCTACGCCGGAGTGCTGGTGCCGCAGCTGATGGGCCGGATCGTAGACGTGGTGATGGGCGATATCCAGCAATCACTGTGGCCGATCGGCGCAGGCCTGATGTCGGCGGCGATCGCCGGCGCGGTCATGAGCGCCTGCGGTTTCTATCTGGTGGCCCGGCTGTCCGAGCGGGTGATCGCGAACCTCCGCCAGGACATGGTCGGCACCGCCCTCGGGCTGCCCACTCACCGAGTCGAGGATGCAGGCACAGGTGACCTCGTCAGCCGGTCCACCGATGACGTCGCCGAACTGTCGGCTGCCGTCACCGAGACCGTACCGACGCTCTCCACCTCGTTGTTCACGGTCATTGCCACCGTCATCGCCCTGTTCACGCTGGATTGGCAGTTCCTGATCATCCCGGTCATCGTCGCGCCGGTGTACTACCTTGCCGCGCGTCTCTACCTCAGCAAGGCGCCCAGACGCTACGCCGACGAACGCGCGGCAATGGCCGAGCGCGCCCGCCGCGTTCTGGAGGCCATCCGGGGTCGAGCGACAGTGCGTGCGTTCTCGATGGAAGGCCGCATGCACACCGAGATCGGGAACGCCTCGTGGAGCGTGGTCCGCAAAGGGATCAGGGCACGCACCACCATGCTCGGCCTCAACGCCTGGATGCTCGGCGCCGAGTTCCTCATGTTGACGATCGCGCTGTCGATGGGATATCACCTGGTGTCCACAGGCGCCCTTACCGTAGGTGCCGTAACCGGCGCGGTCCTCATGATCATCCGGCTGCGCGGTCCCTTGAACACGTTCATGCGCGTGCTCGACGTCGTACAGTCCGGGTATGCCTCGCTGGCGCGTGTCGTGGGAGTGGTGACGGATCCACCGGTGCCGGTACCCGACAGCGGCGTCGATGCTCCGCAAGGTCGCGTCGAGCTGCGCGCCGTCAGCTTCGGTTACGGCGATTCCTGGGCGGTACGCGATATCGACGTCACCATCGGCCCGGGCGAGACGGTCGCCATTGTCGGTGCATCCGGAGCCGGAAAGACCACGGTGGCAGCGCTTGTGGCGGGACTGCGAGTACCCGATGCCGGTGTGGTGCTCGTCGACGACCGCCCCGTGTCCTCGCTGTCCGACCGTGAGCGCATCGCACGTCTCGCCATGGTCAGCCAGGAAGTGCATGTCTTCTCCGGAACCCTGCGCCAGGACATGACTCTCGCCAAGCCCGATGCCACCGACGCAGAACTCCTTGCGGCACTCGATCTGGTTCATGCGCGCCCGTGGTTCGACCGGCTACCCGAAGGTCTCGACACGGTGGTCGGTGCGCGGGGAATCCAGCTCGATCCGGTGGCCGCGCAACAGCTCGCACTGGCTCGCGTCCTGCTTCTCGACCCGGCCGTCGTCATCATGGACGAGGCAACCGCCGAGGCCGGCTCTGCCGGGGCGGGGGCGTTGGAAGATGCTGCCGACGAAGTGACCCGTGGTCGTTCCGCACTGGTGGTTGCGCACCGCTTGGACCAGGCCGCACGTGCCGACAACATCCTCGTCATGGACTCGGGTCAGGTTGTGGAGCAGGGCACCCATGACCAGCTGCTCGCTCGTGGCGGCATCTATCACCGATTGTGGTCCGCGTGGACTGCCGGTCGGCAGGAGACCGACGACGTGCGCGCGGAGAAAGTACACGCGCACCGCAACTGATCCGCGCGAGGGGGTGGTTGTGTGCGAGATTCCCGTCGGACTCGCACACAACCACCCCCTCGTCGCAATACACAACGGGAGGCGCGTCAACGCTGACGTCGAAGCGGAACTGCCACGGCAGCCGGATCCAATCTGTGTTCCGGTCCAAACCTATTCTCGAATCAGGTCTTTCGCACGATCCGGGCCCTCATGCCGAAACGAGACTGCCGTTCGTGGTTCCATTGACGAATGACCGATTGGGCACAATTGGACGATGCATACGGCTCAGCCGTGCATGTTCCTGCTCTGCTTGCGGCTGCCGAGCAATCCGGCGTCACCTTCGGACCGGCGTGGGACGACGTGTGGAGTCACCTCTGCCACCAAGGAACGGTGTACAGCGCGAGCTATGCGGCCATCCCGCTCCTGGCCGACATGTGTTCGCGACAACCGGTGCGCGGCTTCATCCCTGGACTCCAACTGGCCGGCTCGATCCTTGCTTCCACGGACGGGCCGGCGAACCCGAATGTGATGCGAGCAACCTACGCTCCCGCAATTTCCCGCCTCCGCGACGTTGCTGTCTCGGCGTTGCAACTGGCTGAGAGTGACACCGAGTTCATCTACGGCCTCGAAACGCTCGCAGCCTTCGAAGACCTGGGCGTCTGGCAACGAACTCTCGCCTACCTCGCCGATGGTGAGGCGCCACTCGAGTGTGGAGGCTGTGGGACACAGCTGCTCCTTCGGTTCGATGACAGTCCGCCAAGTGTTACGAGCGGGAACACAGCGGAGGGCAAGCGAGATGTGGTGGGAGCAGAGCCCACCGAGGGAACTCACGAAGCTCGGCTCTCGAGCCTTGCCGACATCCACGGGCGGGCGACTGTGGCCGAGAACCTTCACTACTACTTTGGCGTATCGACTTGCCCCGCGTGTGGTGCGGAGCTGGCAATCGCCGATTCCTTCGCGTGACCTGGTCCGCGCCGTCATGCCACGAGCCGACCAACAGGTCACTTACCGGCGGCTTTGCCACCTGATGTCGTTTGAAAACAGAACTCGACCACGTCGCCACACATAGCAACCTATGACTCGCCGGCTGGAGGCTCGGGTCGATAATCGGCGCGGCCTGCCGACGCAGGAGGACGTGTCCGGGCTTTGGTAATTTGCCGAGATGCTCGATCATGACGAGGTCCTGCGACTGTATGGACCATGGAAGCACCGCACCCCGCAGGACGCCGCCGACCTGCTCCGCGACTATCCCGGCCGATGGTGGATCGCCGGAGGCTGGGCAATCGATGCCTTTGTTGGTTCGGGCCGCGAGCATGGCGACCTCGATCTCGGTGTCCCGCGCGAAGAGGTCGAACAGTTTGTTGACTTCGTCTCATCGCGTCTCGATGTGTGGGCCGCGTCCGGCAGTCTGACTCCGATCCTTCCGAACCGAAGTACACCGATCTTGGACGAGTGCGGAAACCTTTGGCTCCGTGTGAGCGGGGCCGAGCCATGGGAGTACGACGTACTGCTCGAGAATGTCCGAGGCACCACCTGGCACTACAAGCGAGCTCCGCACGTCACGAGGCCACTTGATGAATGCCTCTGGAATCGCGCCGGAATTACTTACCTGCGCCCCGAAGTCCAACTTCTCCTGAAAGCCAAGCATGCTCGAGCCAAGGATACTTTCGACCTCAATCGCTGCCTGCCACTTCTTGATGAAGCGAGCCTCGCATGGCTCGGAGAAGCTCTCCGCGAGGAGAGCCCCGACCACCAGTGGCTCGAGCTTCTCGAGTCCCGCCATCGCGGCAGGGGTTAAAACGCAAGCCGGAACTCGACCGGATTACGCGACCGATAAACGTACGCCGTCAGCGTTCCCCGATCGTGACCGCATAGCTGCGTTGAATGTCGGCGGTGGCCCTTCCCCACTCACTGTTCGCCACTCGCTGCTGGTGGAAGGCGAACGCCGCCTCGTCGACAAATCTCTCGTCAACCCGCCAGACCAGCGGATCGTCGGTCCGGTCGACCACGAAGGACAAACAACCCAGCTCGGCCCGCGTCAGGTCGAGGTGACGCGGTAGGAGCCGTTCGACACAATCGGCCTCGTCGGCGTTCACACAGATCAGGTATCCCGAAAGGAGGACCTCGGCCGTCATGCGGACTCCAGAGGTGAGATCGCGTCGAGTTGTTCGCGCAAAACTCGGCGCGCGATCCGCAACTCGTAGTGCGACTGCAGGTTCATCCAGAACTCGGCGGACGGGCCGAAGTATTTGCTGAGGCGCACGGCTGTATCGGCTGTGATTCCCCGCTTGCCGTGCACGATCTCGTTGATCCGCCGCGGCGGGACGCCGATGGACACGGCGAGCTTGTTCTGAGTGATCCCGAATCCCTCGATGAAATCCTCCATGAGGACTTCGCCCGGGTGGATCGGCTCGATCCTGTCGGTGGTAGTCAACGATCTCCACCTCCTCCGGTCCAGCGTCTGTCCACACGAAACAGATCCGCCACTGGTCATTGATCCTGATGCTGTGTTGTCCGACCGGAACTCCACCGCTTTCAGTACAGACCTTGCGTTATGAGCACTCCGACTCGCCTGCGCTTGACAAGGTTGGTAGGATCGCTACAAGTCCTTGATGATCGCGACCGCAAGATCACCAGGGAGGGATCACCCCGAGGGTGGAGGCGAACCAAGGCATCGCCCCACGGTGTAGCGCACCGAACCGCGAGCAGCGGGCAAATCCTCCGACAGGACGTGAAACGGGTAACGGCCTCGCATGGCAGGCGAGGTACCGAATAGGGATTGGGTAGGGAGTTAGCGCTCCCGTAAAGCAACTGACGTCGTAGACGTCGACGGAGCACGGCACCTGCAGGCCGCCCAAGTAGTAAGCCGCTAAACGCAACCCCCTCCGGACAGTTACAGCTGTCTGGAGTTTCTAATGGGGTACACCCCGCCTCCTGCATCCGATCAATCTCACTACCTCAACCTCACCGAGGCCGTCGCGCTGGGCTACGGTGCGTACCAGACCCTTCGCAAGTACATCGCCGATGGGAAGCTGCCAGCGGTCAAGATCGGCGGGCGCGTCAAGGTCCTCCGCGCTGACCTCGACGCCCTCGCTGTCCCGAAGCGAGCCACCACGTTCGAGGACGTCGAGTCCGCGATCCAGCGCGTGGTGGCCACCGCTCCCCCGCTGACCGACGCCCAGGTGCGGCGTCTGTCCTCGCTGCTGGGGAACGCCTGATGGGCGCGCGCTGCGCTGACTGGAACGACAGCAATGTCGAGTACCAGCGAGTCAGGGAGGGTGTCGCCGGTACATCCTGGACGGTCGATCGCGAGGTCGTCAGTGGCGTCGAGACCGCCGTCCTCGTCCGTCGCGTTGAGCGGCCTCTGGGGACGCCGGAACAGCCCTCTGTGAGCGTCGTTTCTGACAACGTTCCCGGGAACGTTGTCAGCGAGAAGGCCGAGAAACAGGGTCCGAACTGCGACGATGCTTTCAGGCCAAAATCCCCTATGGGAACGGCAGACTGGCCTGGCCGGAACGGCCAGGACAGCGTGCCGTCGCCGGAGCCTGATAAGCACTCGTTCGGTGACCTCGCGACGGTGCGCGCGATGGGTTCCGATCAGACCGCCCCGGTCATCGGCTTCGACACTGAGTTCACCTACGACGCCGACGGCCGGCGGTCGATCGACAGCTACCAGTTCTCGGTCTTCGATCCTGAAGACCGTGGCTATCGCTTCGACATCGTGCTGCTGCCGCTGGTCGACGGAGCGGTCCATCATACCGACGGCGGCGGGAGCTACGGCGGTCCGCTGGCCATCGCCGACTGCCTAGCGGTCGTGATCCGCGAGAGCGGCCTGTGGCGTTCGGCCGGTCTTCCCGATCCTCGCGGAGTGGCCCGGCGGAACTTCTGGGTCGGCGGTGACTACGCCGCCAGCATGAGCGCTCTCTACGGCCGTCACGGCATCGGTGTTGTGCTCGCCGGTCACTACCTGCCGGCCGACCTGACGGCGTTCGCCCGGCCGCGTCGGCGCCGGGGCGACGGTCGTTACGACGACATCATGCGCCGGGTGACGTCGGCTTCCGGTGGGCTGGTGTCTCTGAAGCCGATCCGTATGGCGGCGACCTCCGGTCCTCGCGGTTCGAGCCAGCGGTACCTGCCGCTGTCCATCACCGTCCGGGACACGATGGGTCAGGCCGCCGCCGGCTCCAACAGCCTCAAGTCGCTCGGTGAAGTGTGCGGGGTGCCGAAGCTCGATGTCGGTAACGCCATCGAGGACATGACCGGCTACCGCCGCGACCATCTCGCCGACTTTCTGGAGTACGGCGTGAACGATGCCGCGATCGTTCTGGAGTACTCGACGGCGCTCTGGGGAGTCAACGCCGTGCCTCCGGTGACACTCTCAGGCGGGGGTGCTCATGCTCTGCGGGCGGGCATCAAGGGCTACCTGGGCGTCTCCAGCAATGCGGAGTTCTCGGCTCGCTTCCAGGGCCTGGTGTCCGTGGACGAGGGGCAGGAGGTGAGCGACGACGGTCTGAGCTACTACGCCGTGCGCTCGCAGACACCGGTCGACGGTGACGCCAACCAGGTCCATTCCGCTTTCAAGAAGTCCTTTCACGGCGGCTGGAACAGTTGTCTGAAGGTCGGGCATTTCCCGACGATGACCTACGACCACGACATTCAGTCGGCGTACCCGTCGGCGATGGCAGCCGTCGTTGACGTCGACTTCGAGAACGGGTGTATCGAGGAGGTCATCAAGGACCGGGCGTTGTCCGTCGACGACTTCCCGCTGGGGTTCACCACGCCGCTGGCCGCATACGTCAGCTGGGAGTTCCCTGAGGGCGTCGAGCCGTGCCTGCCTGTCCAGGTGGGTCAGTCGATCATCTATCCCCGAACCTCCGAGGGGATCGGTGCCGCGCAGGGCGAGGGAATGGCGGCCGTCGAGTTCGACTCGTTCGAGGGGGCGTGGTGCTGCGGTCCCGAACTGCTGCTGGCTCTCAAGCTCGGTGGTCACGTCGATGTCCAGATCGGCTATCGGCTGCGTGTGCTCGACCGTGATGGTGAGCCCTCTCGGTCCATGCGCGCGGCGGTGCAGCAGATGGTCGCCGATCGCGCTGCGGCCAAACGGATCTGGGGCAAGGGCTCGCTCGTCGAACTGATGATCAAGGTCGCCACCAACTCCTGCTACGGCAAGCTCGCGCAGGACGTCGCTGAGCGTCGTGGCTGGAACTCTTGGGCCGAGGAAATGGTGTCGATCGGTGGATCAGCCGTGACATCGCCGTTCCACGCCGCGATGATCACCAGCCTGGTCCGGGCATTCCTGCTCGGCATGGCCAACCAGGTCGATCTGCTGAGCGTGACGACCGACGGGTTCATCACTCCCGAAGCCGACGTCGAGCGCTGTGACGCCTTCGGATTGGCTGAAGTATTCCGTGCGTCCCGCGAAGCGTTGGTCGGTGACCCGTCGGTCTGGGAGGTGAAGCACCAGCAGGACGATCTGACCAATCTCACGACTCGCGGGAACGTGAGCATGTCGCCGGGCGGGGTGCTCGCCAAGGCCGGGCTGAAAACACCGGACGGCATCGAGCGCGGCGGGTCCATCGCCGAGCGCGAGTGGTTCGTCGACACGGCGGTCTCCCGTGACGGGAAGATCCTGAACGCCTATACCTCCTTCCCGTCGTTCCGGGAACTGTCGCGCACCGCCGACCGTCTCGACTTCGGACCGGTCCACCGGCAACCCGCTGTGTCTCTCGACTTCGACATGAAGCGTCAGCCGATGCTGGACGAACTGCGGGCCGACGAGGTCCGTGGGCATGAGGTGGCCGGCTACGACACCGCCGCGTGGGGGACGGTCGCCGATTACTCGCGTGGACGAGACATCGCCCGCCATATCGCGGCTATGCGCCCCGGCACTACGGGCGAGGACCGGCCGACCGGAACCCTGCGCACGGTCTCCGACATGAAGACGTGGAAGCGCCGCTACGACAGCGCCGTCGGCCGGCGTATCCGAACGGTCGAGTCCGCGCTTCTGACTGAGCTGGTGGCCGCGCACAAGGAGGGTCTGATCGCCGCCCCGGTGCTGGCATCGCGCGTCCCGGTGGCTCAGAAGATCGCCTACCTGTCGTCGCTCGGGCTCGGTGATTTCACACGCGCTCAGTGGGAGCACATGAGTAAGCGCGACCGTCGGGCTCGGGTGCTGGCCGACGCCGATCTGAACGCGCTCGCTGAGGTCGTCGACGGCCTCCCCGACTGGTGATCGGAGGTTATGACCGTGCCCAACGCGCCGCCTGAAGTACTTGCGCCGTACCACCAATTCCGGCTGGGAAGCACCCGGCAACCAATGAGAGGAGATCTGATGACCGACAACAAGAACACCCGTAAGAACCTCGACGAGCTGCTGGCCGAGGCCGAGGCCCGCGTCGCCGAACTGAAGCAGAAGCAGAAAGCGAAGGACGCCCGTGAAGCGGCCAAGCTCGGTAAGCGCCTGTACTCCAAGATCGGTGACGGTCGCGCTGCCTTCACCGCCGAGTTCAAGGTCATCCGCGATGAGCTGTTCCTCGCTGATGACGCTCCTGCCGACGGGCTCGCGGTGACGGAGGAGCCGCCTGCCCCGGTGTCGGCCGGCTTCGGCGAAACCGCCTGGGGTGGTGATGGTTATGGCCAGTAGTACCGCTGCCCGCGTGGCGGGCAAAGAAGCAGAGGCCCCGCCCGGAGCGAGCGAAGCGAGTGAGGACGGGGGCGTGGTAATTGGAGGGCGACGCGAAGCGTTGTCCGACAATTACCCTGCTGGCCGTGGGGGAAGAGTCGCAGAAGCCGCGTGCGAATCGGACCGGCTGTCCGCTCGCGTGACGGTGCGCTTCAGCGCTCCGGAGCGGGCGGCGATCAACGCGCGTGGCGCGGCGCTGGGCGTCAAGCCCGGCGCGTGGCTGCGCGCTTTGGCGCGCGACGGTCTCAACGCTCGGCGCGATGAAGTCGAGCGGCTTCATCGCGCCGCCGCGCGTCGTCCGGACCCTGCGCGGGCCGCGCTGGTGGAGCAACTCCGGCGCGCTGGCTCCGTGCTCTGGCGGGAGCGTCGGCGTGATGAGCTGGCAGTCAAACTCCTAACCGAGATTCGGGATCTGCTCCGCGTTGGTGGCCAGCTCGACGAGAAGCGGACCATTGCGCTCGATGAGGCCCTGGCGGCGCTCACCGACCCCGGTCGGGAGAAGGCTCTCGCTCCGGTGATCGCTGCCGTCGAAGCACTGCGGGCTGACGCCGGGGATCGGACCCGGCTGTGAGTACCGTCAACGTCCGTTCGTCGCAATCGGCACGGTCCAGCGTCGACTATGCCCTCTACGGCGACAGCGGCCAGCTGAAGGAAGAGCACCGGCGGCGCGGTACCAGCCGCGCCGCCGCGCTCTCCTCCTCCGTCGACAACCCTGCCGAGTTCATCGCGCGGTGTGAAGACCACGGGCGCAAGGTCGAGCTGTATAGCTACACGCAGAACTTCTCACCTGACGAGTTCGATGTGAACAACCCCAACGACGTCAAGCGGGTCAATGATCTTGGCCGCAAGCTCGCCGAAGATATGCACATCGCGGACTACCTCGTGGTGACGCACGCCGACAGCCGGGGTAGTCATCTCCACAACCACATCTACGTCTGCAACAACGACCTCCTGACGGGTAAATCGTTGCAGCGGAACACCTCGTGGGCGAAGGGCGTCCACCAGGCCAACGATGCCTTGATGGAACGTGAGGGCTGTCAGGTTCTCGACTCCCCTATGCAGGCGAAGGTCGACTGGTCGTTGCAGCGGGAGCAGTACGAAGCTGGCGGCTTCGAGCAGACCTTAGGCGACAAGATCGCAGCGTCGCTTCGTGACCCGCGCTCGACTGACCGCGAGGCGTACAAGGCCGTGCTGGCTGAACACGACGTGAAGTTCAGCGTGGCCAAGAGCGGTGAGCACCGTTACAAAATGCGTCACCCGAACGGGAAGCTCCTGTCGAAGTCCGGCAAGGTGCTCTCCCTCGACTTCAGCGCGGAGAGTGCTGACGAGATCTTCAACTACCACAGTGAGAACAAGATGAAGGGGCAGACGAATGCCGTTGCTCAACGACATGAAGAACGAGGACCAGGCCGCGCAGACGAGCGCCGAGAACTTGGAGCTGTTGCGCGAGTTGACGACTCGCCAGAGCCGCGTCGAGGAGCACGTCGCCGGGCTGACGACCGCGATCAACAACCTCATCGAGAAACAGGGCAACGACACACTGAGCCTGTCCGGGCGGCTGACGATGATGGAGCAGCAGCGGCCCAGCACTCCGCCGCCGTCCAGCGCGGCATCCGGGATCGAGCCCGTGCGGCAAAGGCTCGACGAGATCGAGAGGACGCTGAGCGTACTCGCCGACAGCGTCAGCGGCAACGATCTGCGCTCGGCCACGAAGGCCCTCAGCGCCGAGACGAAGGGCGCTACTTCGGCCAGTAAGCAGGCGGCCGCCGACGCCCGGAAAGCCGCCGACGCCGCCGAGAAGGCCGCCGGTGCCGTCGATGGTGTGCGGGCCGCTGCCGCGAAGGAGATCCGCGTGGTGGCCAACGCCGTCGTCAACAAGGTCGACAAGGCGATGGACGATGGTGAGAAGGCGAAGGCCGCGCGCGTCGAGAGGCTGGTGGCCGCTGCCGACAAGGTAGCCGCGCGACGGTACTGGGACGCGTTGGGTGCGCTCGTATTGGCACTGGTCCCGGCGTCCGCAATCCTGATGTCCTGGACGGTTCTCGTAGGTGGTGTGTTCTACGCCTGGGAGCTGGTCACCACCGACGGGTCCGCACCGGAGCTGATTTCGAAAGGGCTCCTTTTCGTCCTCGCAGTGGGAGCTGCGCTTTGGGGACTGTGGCGCTCGCTGGTGTGGGCGTACGGCGCCGTGAGCGACTGGAGGCATCGGGACCGTATCTGACGACCAGTCCATCGGCCTGCCGCTTGCGGCCGGCCGATGGGTTGCTGGTCAACCCACTACCGCCTACTTCCAGACGATCTCGACGGAAGCCGGGTCGAATCCCTTCCGCCCACGTGGCTGTGGTTGCAGCGAGACCGTGGCCAGCGCGTCGACGACCTGCCGCCGCAGGTGCAAAGACGCCTCCCGGAAGGCCTTAACCGGGTCGTCGGTACCCAGCACCGGCGCGAGTGCACCAGCACGTCCCTGTAGGAGCCGCTGGGCTTCGAGCTCTTGGATACTCGACTCTGCGGCATCTCTGACCCGCTTGAGGTCGTGGCCCTCGATGATCTCCGCGTCGTAGTCGTGCTGGGCTCTGCTGATCTTGGCCCGTTGCGCACTGATCGCCGCGTCGATTGCTTGGGTCTCGGCGTTGTTGGTGGTAGCCGGAACCTGTCGCACCGCGTCGGGTTCGGCCAGGCGGCCGCTGATTACACCCGTTACGAAGTCGTCGATCGCGGGACCAGACCTGACCATGTGGCCTGGGCATGTGTAACCGCGTGGCGCGCCGGTGACCTTTTTCCCGCATGATTGGCCAGTCTCCGGATCAGTGAGACCGCACCGATACAAACCGCTCCCGAGGCGCTTGCGCTTGGTTGATCCGCTGGTGTTCGTTACACGCTTCTTGTCATCGAGGATCTCCTGCACCTTCCACCAGGTCTCGTCGTCAACGATCGACTCCCACTGTCCCCTGATCGGCTCTCCGACATCGTCGCGGAGGATCTGCGCGCGCCAGGTGCGACGTCGATTGCCGTCCTTCTGGAACTCTTTGGGCGTGTAGGTTGACATGCCCGCGTAGCGCGGGTTTCGGAGAATGCCCAGCACGGTGGACGGCGACCACGGGCCGTCAGCCTTGGGTTCCCGGGCCTCGTAAGGCCGGTTCTCTTCTTCAGCCCGGAGTTTCCGCGCTGCCTCACGCTCCACTGAAACCGTGTGCGTGTGCTTCGGCAGAGCGTCGATCCCCTCGATGACGTCCGCGCCGCTCAAAGCACGGGCGAGTGACCTGAGCGACTCGGGGTTCTCGGTCTTGGAGAACAGTGCGTAGATGGCGCGGACAGCGGCCGCCTCGTTCTCGATCACATCACCGTTGGTCGCGTACCCGAGGGGCCGCATACCCTTCGGCGCACGCCCCATCGCCGCTCGCTGCTTCTGCGCACGCGACTGGCGCTTACTCTTGCGCACCACCTCGGCGCGGGCGACCTGGATCTTGATCCCCGCGATAAGGAGGCCGTTCTCGTTGGTCAGATCGACGTCACCCGACACCGACTTCAGCAGCAGGCCGCGGAATCGTGCCGCGTCGACCCAGTCCTCCATCTGACGGGGCTGACGGGTAAGCCGGTCAAGGTCCCAGCAGACGATCGCGTCGAAAGCTCCGGCCTCGTAGTCAGCGACCATCCGGTCGTAGTCAGGGCGTGACTTCGTGGCGTCCGTGGCGCTCTTGGACTGATCGATGTAGGTCTCGACGATGGTCCAGCCTTCGCGCTCAGCTAAGCGTTCACAGTCCTCGCGCTGACGCTCAATGGCGAGCCCATCCATCTCCCGGTCCAGGGAAATGCGGAGGTAAATAGCCGCTCGACGGGATGGGGATTCAGTCTTCACACCTTCATCCTAGCGCCATACGTAAGCCCCGTACAGAACAAGTGACGTCCCGCTCCTGTATCTAGCAGAGACAGCAGACGGGTTTGCGGGCATCAGATACCCACAAACCCGTCCACGAGAAGTCGAATCGCTTCGCTATCGGTCCGCGATCTGTCGACTACGCCCAGAGCACGGCTTCAAATAACTCGATCCGCTCCCCCAGAACGGTGACTTCGGAACGGAGTTCAGCCGCCAGACGAGCCAACTCGTCAAACTTCCGCCGCTCCTCTCCCTCTAGCCACGGAACCTCCAGCCTGAGGAGTTCCTTGGCATTTACACGTGGGAGGTTCGCCCCTCCGACAAGTCGCTCGACCTCTGCGTAAAATCGTTCACTGCGTAGAACTGAAGCCAGGTAGAACGCGGTATGGGGCTCCGTTGGACGCAATGGGAGGATGTCCGTGCTGCAATAGCCGTCCTCCTTCGCCACACAAACTTTACGAAGCTTCGGCCGCAGCTTCCCATAGAGGACGTCACCGGCTTGAAAGGCCGCCTTGTTGGAACGAATTTCACTTTCACCCGCCAAGACCGGGGCGACCTCTCCCGTGCCGGACGCAATGTGCTCCAGGAGCACATACTGTCGGCCTGGATCGATCTTCTCCGGTTTCACGCTCGACCGGGCGAGCTGCACCACCTCGCCAAGTTGCACACGCTCAACTGCAATCACGAGATCAACTCCTCAATGCGTGCCAGTTTCGATGAGATCTCGCCAACGGATTCCTTCAGGAATCCGAGCGCCTCGCTCACAGTCGGTAAATCGTTGTCCGGGACATCGTCCCTGACGAGGAGATACCTCGACGGATTCAAGTTGTACCCATTCTCAGCTATCTCGGCGGGATCAACCTCTACCGCGAGTTCGGAGGGGGCACCTCGAAGCGCACGAAGAGCCTCCGGTAGATCACTCTGTGCGACCTGAGTTCGCCTGGCGTCAAGACTGAATCCGTCAGCCGTCAGCCGGATCATTTTGACGGTCGCGCCCGCGCGAGGCTTGACATTTCGCCAAATCAAGACAGCAGTTTTCACGTCGGTGTATGGCCTGAAAACGCCACTTGGGAGCTCTACCACCGCTTCGAGTGTGTTCTCCTCGAGTAGGCGCTTCCGCACGTAGCGAGCAGAACCGCTCCCGCCAGTAATCACACCGCTGGGCACAACGACCGCTGCCCGACCATTGTTGGCGAGAGCCTCCGAGATTGCCTCCACGAAGAGAAGCTCGGTCTTATTTGAACCGGAGGCAAATCGACGGGAGACATCAGCGCCGACCGCGCCTGCGAACGGAGGATTCGCAAGTACGACATCCGGCGCGGACGGCATCTTTGTCGTGAGGCCGTCACCGTGAAGGATGGTGCCACTCGTCATCCCATGGAAGACGACGTTGGCGAGCGCAATCCGGGAGATTGTCCGATCGATCTCGATTCCGAACTCAGGCCCAGTGCGCCCTTGACTTTTTCGATAGTCGGAAGCCGCCACAAGGAAGCCGCCGGAACCACAGGCCGGGTCAGCTACTATCTCACCGTCGATCGGGTCTAACGCCTCGACCATGAACTCGACGATGTGCCGCGGTGTACGAAACTGGCCGAAATGGCCCGCAAGACTTAACTTGGACAAGATGTGTTCGTAAATGTCGCCCAAGATGTCGCCGTACGCTTCGATGACAGGACCGATCAGGTCCATCGCCTCTGCTAGTGCGTGGTTGGCTAACCAAAACTCTGCGGCCTCGATTTCAGATCCAGGATCTACGCCGAAGCTGCGGCGGACTTCTGCCAGCTCCCGCGCGATGAGCTCTGCCGAGTTGTCAGCGGCGTTGCGGCGCAACTGTTCCCACCGACCAGGCGACGCGCCGACCATCAGCAGAGTGCCAATCAGGTCAGATACGACGATCGGGTTGGTTACGCCGGTAGACCAAATTGTGTCCCAGGCTCGGTCCACATCAGTCCTGATGTCATGTGCAAGCAACGAGCACTCCTTTCACCCAGACGTTCCGCTCGCCCTTCCAGGGCGGGGAAGCGACTCGTTAACCGAGGCTAGCCGGGGGTACCGACATCCGACGCTCTACTCGCGGTCCAGCCGTCCACGGCTGTGGTTGACGAACGCTACGTATTTGTCAGCGATTGGGCTTGCTTTGCGCTGCCTGTCGAGTTCTGCACGTGCCTGGGCACCCCTAGTTCCCACCATGCGGAACAGTCCTCCAAAGTTTGCTGCGAACGAAACCTTCGCAGATGGGCGCCGGGACTCCGGCCCCGAGAGCCGTTCACGCTTTCCTCGCTCGTTGAGTGGTTCTCCGTCGTGCGAACAGACAGATGGTTGACATCCGTCGGGGCAATTCTCGGCCGAAACGAACGAACCACCACGCGCCTGATGGAGAGCATCACGGAGGTTCGCCAGCGGCAGCGCACGTTCCAGAAACACCTCAACGATCTGTGGATAGCAGCGCCGACCGTCTTCCGTGTCGGTCCACCTCCACGTCATGACGAGCAACAGGTCGTTCGGATCAATGTTCTTGGCAAGTTCCGCAAAGTGCCCCTTCGACTCATCAGCTCCGAGGTTCATGGTCTTCGCTTCGATCCGAAACAGCTCGCCTTCGCGCGTGTCGGGATCCCAGTCACTGAGCGCGTCGACGCACGCATAGTCGTTGTACTGGTTATCCGCGATCCATGCGATCTCGATTCCATGGGTCTCCAGGGCCTGACTCATGTGGTAGCCCCAGAGCCCCTCCAGCAATAGCCCCATCCCGCTGCCCATTCGACCACCGCGGGTAACGAACGTCGCTCGTATGAAATCGTTGATCGTGCTGATGACCGCCGGCGACACGTTCCTGATGTAGTCGGACGCTTCACCAGCGGTGAATCGCGATCCGAACTCTCTTGAGTCCAGCGGGTCTTGGCCCGCCCTGGGGCCGGTCACTTTTTGCTTCCAGACGTCAGCCCAGTCCTGAACTCGACCACGTCGCCGTCGGCCATGACGTAATCTTTGCCCTCCATGCGGACCTTGCCCTTGGCCTTCGCCTCGGCCATCGATCCGGCCGCGTCGAGATCCGCGAACGATACGATTTCGGCCTTGATGAAGCCCCGCTCGAAGTCGGAGTGGATGACACCGGCCGCCTGCGGCGCGGTCGCGCCCTGCGGGATGGTCCAGGCGCGCGCTTCCTTGGGGCCTGCGGTGAGGTAGGTCTGCAGACCGAGAGTGTGGAAGCCGACGCGCGCGAGCGAGTCGAGTCCGGCTTCGTCCTGGCCGATCGAGTCGAGCAGTTCCTGCGCTTCGTCGGGTTCGAGTTCGATGAGCTCGGACTCGACCTTCGCGTCGAGGAACACGCAGTCGGCGGGCGCCACAGCCGCACGCAGTTCCTGCTTCTTCGCGTCGTCGGTAAGCACGGACTCGTCGGCGTTGAACACGTAGAGGAACGGCTTGGTCGTCATGAGGTTGAGCTCACGCAGCAAACCGAAATCGAGGGTGTCCTTCTTCGAGAACAGCGTGGCACCCTCGTCGAGCACGGCCTGTGCTTTGAGCGCTTCCTCATGCTGCGGCTTGAGTTCCTTGTTCTTCTTCGCTTCCTTCTCGAGGCGTGGCACAGCCTTCTCGAGGGTCTGAATATCGGCGAGGATGAGCTCGGTCTCGATGATCTCGATATCACCGAGCGGGTCGACGCGACCGTCGACGTGGACGACGTCGTCGTCGGCGAACACGCGCACGACCTGACAGATTGCGTCGGCTTCGCGGATGTTGGCGAGGAACTTGTTGCCGAGCCCTGCACCTTCGGACGCACCCTTGACGATGCCCGCGATATCGACGAACGACACGGTGGCGGGAAGGATGCGCTGCGAAGTGAAGATTTCGGCGAGCCGATTCAGCCGCGGATCAGGCAGTTCGACGACGCCGACGTTCGGCTCGATCGTCGCGAACGGGTAGTTCGCGGCGAGCACATCGTTCTTGGTCAGCGCATTGAAGAGCGTCGACTTGCCGACGTTGGGAAGTCCGACGATTCCGAGGGTAAGGCTCACAGGACCAAGAGTCTACGTGGTCGTCGCGACGCCCATTCATCCGCACGCCACACGCACCAGTTGCGCGATGCGGGCCGCCTGATCTTCGGTGGGAACCGCCGAGCCGTTGGTCGCGAGCTCTCCAACTTTCGCGTTCACCTCGGCATCGTCGGCGCCGTCTTCGATCAGCGGGCAGGTTTCGGTGACGATAGTTTCGATCGACTGGGTTTCACGATCGGATGACAGGTTCGGGTATGCGGCACGGAATGCAGTGACGAATGCGCCAAGTTTGGCGTCGTCGAACCAGTCCCCTGCCCGTTCGGCAACACTGGACGCTGCGCTCTGCACGGATGAGGCTGCGCCCTCCGCGCCTTCCTGGACGGAAGTGACCGCGACACCAGCCGACGAACGTACGCCCTCCGACGTGGCCGAGTCGTCCTCGCCGCACGCACTGAGGACTCCAGCACATGCGACGGCGGTGATCACACACAAAACCCTGCGAGAAACGAGATTCTCGATGTGCAGAAACATCCATCGAGGATGTCACGTGTTCGCGCTGGACACGGGCGTATCCGGCAAAACCGCATCCCCCGGCAGATCCGGCACTCTGGCCGTAGATTGGCGAATATCGATCGAGGCGATCAATACATTCGCGCGGAAGGACCACCGTTGAGCGAGGCGAAGAACACCTCCGACCACAAGGCAGGCGACAAGGCCGCGAAGCCGGATCGCGGCACCCTACTCGGCGTCGGTGGAATCTGGTTGGCGAAGTGGTCGGGCTGCCTCGTTCTCATCGCGGCCGCGGCTGTGGTGCTCGGCTGGGTCATCGAGAAGATGTGGGTGATCATCCTGCCGGTGGCCCTCGCAATCGTCGTTTCGACGATCCTGTGGCCGCCGACCCGCGGGATGACCAGGCGTGGGGTTCCGCCCGCGGCAGCAGCCGGGCTGACCCTCGTGCTGTTCTTCGCAATCGTCGCCGGGATCATCGCCGGCATCGTCCCGTCCGTCGTGGCGCAGGTTCCCGACCTTGCGAACAAGGCCACCGAGGGCATCAACACCGTGCAGGACTGGGTGCAGGGCCCGCCGATCAACCTGCAGGACGAACAGCTCGACAACGCGGTGCACGTCGTCATCGAACGTCTACAGGGCAGTGCCGCCTCGATTGCCGGCGGCGTGTTCTCCGGGGTGAGCACGGCAGGATCACTGCTGGTGACTCTGGCTCTGGTGCTTGTATTGACGTTCTTCTTCATCAAGGACGGGCCGAGGTTCCTGCCGTGGCTGCACTCGGTCAGTGGCCGCAGGGCAGGTCGTCACCTCGAAGAAGTCCTCGAGCGGATGTGGGCCACGCTCGGCGGATTCATCCGCACCCAGGCGTTGGTGAGCTTCATCGATGCATTGTTCATCGGCATCGGCCTCGTCATCCTGGGGGTCCCGCTCGCCCCGGTACTCGCGATCCTGACGTTCATCGGTGGGTTCATTCCGATCGTCGGTGCGTTCGTCGCAGGCGCACTCGCGGTATTGGTCGCCTTGGTCGCGAACGGGTTCACCACGGCAGTGATCGTGTTGGTCCTGATCATCGCGGTGCAGCAGATCGAGGGCAACGTACTGCAACCGGTGCTGCAGTCCAAGAGCATGAAATTGCACGCCGTGGTGGTGCTGCTCGCCGTGACGGCCGGCTCGTCACTGTTCGGGATCATCGGCGCCTTCCTGGCTGTCCCGGTCGCGGCAGTCGGCGCGGTGGTTATCCGCTACATCGGCGAACAGATCGACGCACGATCGGTGGAGCGCGACGACGGCGAGAACGAGGACGAGGACGACACGAAGGTCTTGCCTGCGCCGGGCGACACTTCAGCGCCCGACCCGAACTCGTCGCCGTCCAACCCGTAAGAACCGCTCAACCCGCCACCTGCACGGTGGAGCCGGTTCGACCACGCAACACGTGCAGGCGGCTCGGGATTCGTTGCCGCAGTTCGTCGACGTGGCTGACCACACCCACTACCCGCCCACCGGCACGCAGCTCATCGAGGACCCCCATCACGGCATCGAGCGCGTCGGCGTCGAGAGTGCCGAAACCTTCGTCGATGAACATGGTGTCGATCACCACTCCACCGGCCTCTGCTGCGACGACATCCGCGAGCCCGAGTGCCAGCGCCAGGGATGCCTGGAACGATTCGCCACCGGACAGTGTCTTGGTGGACCGCACCGAACCCGTGTACTCGTCGTGGATGTCGAGTCCGAGCCCGCCTCGCTTGCCGTGGCTACCGGCAGCGTCACTGTGCACGAATTCGTAGCGGCCACCGGACATCCTGCGCAGCCGCTCGGACGCCGCCTCCGCCACCTCTTCGAGGCGCGCAGCAAGCACATAGGAACGCAACGACATCTTGCGGTTGTTCGCCCCTCCACCGGCGACGACGTCGGCGAGTGCCGTGAGCTCGGCCTGCTCGTCGCGTAGCGGCACCAGTGCCTCGTAGGCCCGCTCGAGACGGCTCGCGTAGGATGCGATGTCGGTGTGACGGCGGTGTGCCTCGGTCGCGGCAGCGAGCGCGGATTCGAGTGCCGCAGCACCGGAGTCGACCACCGCGCGCGCGGCCTCGACATCGGCGACCTCGTTGCCGGTGAGAGCAGCGATCCCCGGTTCGGCGAGCACCGCGGCGACGATCGCCTTGCGGTTCTCTGCGTCGCGGATCTCGTGATCGATCTCCGCGATTCTCGATGCGGGGCGCATCGCGGCACGCGCGTGTACGAGATCGGTGAATCCGCCGTCGGTTGCGGCGGCCTCCGCTTCACGAGCGCGCTGCTGCGCAACCGAACGCACCTGAACCACCCTGAGCCGGGCATCGAGCCATGCGGTGGCAGCGCGCACCACAGTGGCGAGGTGCTCCCGTTTCGCTGACAACGATTCACTGCCGTCGACTGCCGCCGCGATTCGGCGGCCGGTCTCGTCGGCCTCCGATGCGAGTACCGCATCGTCGCGGGCAATGGTTGCCAGGACGGTCTCCGCCTCCCGCTCTCGGGCCTGCAGGGCAAGGTCGCGTTCGTGAAGATCAGCGACCGCGCGGCGGCGCCCCTCCAGCTGCGTTGCCGCAGACTCGGCCGTGTCGTGCGCCCGGACGGCGTCCGCGTGCGCCGCGGCCGACTCGTCTTCACAAGAGTCGCCGCTGCGTTGCCGCAGGATCGCCACCGCGCTGGTGGCATCTCCGACCGCTGCACGCACCTCGGTGAGCGCCTTCGCTGCTCGCTGCTCGGCGGCATGGGCGTTCTCTTCGTCGTCCTCGGTCGCGGCGTCCGGTTCGGGCTGTGCCGGCGACGGATGTGCGACTGCTCCGCACACCTCGCAGGGATGCCCCTCGACCAGCCTGGCAGCGAGTTCCGCCGCCATGCCGGCGATTCGGCGAGCACGAATATCGAGCAGGGCCTCGTGCGCCAGATTGTGATCCGAATGGCGCTGCGCCGCCGCCTTCTCGAGTTGGTGAAGTTCTGCACTGCGCGAGCGCAATTCACGAGCAGCGGCAAGCGCGTCGGCGGCGCGGTCGCGGGCATCGCGCAACCCCGGGAGCGACGCTGCAGCCTTCTCCGATTCGGCGACCGCGGCCGCCGCCTCCGTCACCAGGGTGGGCAGGGCAGCACGTTCCGCAACAATACCTTCGAGTTCTTCATCGACGGTCTGCCGTTTTCCCTCCAAGGCCTCACGCCGCGAGACGATCTCGGAAAGACGCCGCTGCTGGTCGATCAAGGCGTCGAGTCCGGTCACCTCACTCGACCACTGCTCGCAGCGGGGACGGATCCGCACGCGGTCGGATTCGTCGGGCGGCCCGGGCACCTCGTCGAGCAGGCTGCGCCCCTCGACCGACTTCGCGAGAACCGATGAAGTGGAGTCGAGTTCGTCCTGTGCAGCCTCCGATTCAGCAGCAGCGCCTGCCGCTTCGCGATCGAGAACCGCCACCAGCTGCGCACGATGCGCTGCGTCGCGTTCGGCGAGAATCGCGCTGCGCTCCGGCTCGGTGACGTCGAGCCGGGCTCGGTCCGCGAGTGCTTCGCCGCGTCGCCGGATTCGTTCTGCCAGCACGACCGCCCGGTCGAGTGCGGCGCGGTTGACACGATCGGTCTCGCGGGCGTCGGCATGCGCCGCCTCGGCCGAATCCCGGACGTCGGCGGCATCGGCCAGTAACCTGCGGGCCCATTCGACCGGTTCGGCATCGGCTCCCGCCTCGATCCCGGCGGCGGCGGCCACCTTCGCCGCGAGCACGTCGACAGCCTTCTGCTGTTCGGCAAGCGCTTTCGCGCCGGACCCTCGACGCTCGCGGAACCATTGCTCGACGTCGCCGAACCTGGTGGTGTCGAACAGTCGCTCGAGAAGTTTGCCGCGCTCGTCGCTGGCCGCCCGCAGAAATTTCGCGAATTCACCCTGCGGCAGCAACACGACCTGGAAGAACTGTTCGGCGCTCATCCCGAGCAGCCCCTTGACCACATCGCCGATCTCGGGGATGCGCGACAGGTTCTCCCCGGTGCCGTCGAGCCACAACAGGGTGGCTTTCGCCTGCTGCTTGACGGTGCCGACCCCGCGCTTCTTCGGGCGTTCGAATTCGGGACTGCGCTCGATGCGTAGTCGCCGACCACCGATCGTCGCCTCGAGGCAGACCTTCGGTGTAGCGCCCGTGGGCGCGTGGTCGGACAGCAACCTGCGCCCATCGGCGCGGGCGCCGGGCACCGTGCCGTAGAGCGCGAACGCGACGGCATCGAGGATCGACGTCTTCCCCGCACCGGTCTGTCCGTGCAGAAGGAACAACCCGTCGGCCCCGAGATCGTCGAAATCGACGGCGACGGTGTCGGCGAACGGCCCGAAGGCGGTGACCTCGATCGAATGCAATCTCATGCCGGTACGTCCACCCGCTGGTCGTGACCGGAGTCGTTGCCCCGCGACTCATCGCCGACGCCGCGGCGGCGATCCTCGTCGCGGAAGGCCTGTTCGAACCATTCCCTTTCGCGGGTGGACGGCTCGGAGCGGACGTCGGTGAGAAACGACGATGCGATCTCGAGGTCGGTGCGGCCTCGTACCTTCTCCCGGTAGCTGCCGTCGGATCCCGAATCGGGACGTTCCCATTGCACGTGCACAGCATGCGGGAACCGCTCCTGCAGCCGTCGCATCGCGTCGACCGGGCGAGCCCGGTCGGTCAGGACAGCAGCGACGTAGTGGTCCTCGGCGGCCTCGTGAGCCGAATCCGCGAGTAGATCGTCGAGATCGCCGGTGAGCTGGGTCAGCTCGCGCACCACGGGCAGGTCGACGCGGTCGACGGAGGCGAGGCCGGTCTCGTCGAGCTCGACGAGCCACACCGCCTTGCGATGAGAGCGCTCACCGAACGAATAGGGCAGCAACGACCCCGAGTACCGGACGTGTTCGGACACCGTCTGCGGCGAATGCAGGTGCCCGAGCGCCACATAGTCGGCGCCGTCGAAAGTGGCCGTGGACACGGTCTCGACCCCACCGACCGAAATCGACCGTTCCGACTCGGTCGGCTCCCCGCCCACGACGAACGCGTGCGCCAGCACCACGGTGCGGACGCCGCGCTGGGCGGCGTCGGTCTGCACCCGGGCCATCGCGGCGTCGAGGATATCCTGATGCGACCGTGCACCGGGGACGTCGAGTTCGGTGCGGGTGATCTCCGGTTCGAGATACGGGATGCCGTAGAACGCGACCGGCCCGTGCTCGTCGTTCAGCACCACGGGCCGATCAACCTGCGAGACCCGTGTGATCAGGTGCAGTCCCCCGTGCGCAGCAAAGGCTGCACCCGCGCCGAGCCGCACGGGCGAGTCGTGGTTGCCGGAGGTAGCGACGATCACTGCACCGGCGGCACGAATGGCCTCGAGCCCGGCATTGCACACTGCGACGGCGTCGGCACTGGGGATGGAGCGGTCGTAGATGTCGCCCGGTACCACCACCACGTCCACCCCACGCTCCGCGACGAGTTCTGCGACGGCGGTGAGCGCGGCGGCCTGGTCGGCGAGCAGGTCCACACCGTGGAAGGTGCGACCGATGTGCCAGTCGGAGGTGTGCAGGATCCGCATGTCGTCAGACGGTAGAGGAAGGGACCGACACGCTCGGGTTCCGGGTAACTGTCACCGCGGTGCGGCATCATGCGGCTCATGTCAGCTCTCACGGCTCTGGGTCTCGTCGTCGCACTCGCCCTCGGGGTGGTGCTCGGCTGGCTGCTGCACGCATCGCGCAGCGGCGACCGCGCAGCGCGTGCCGAAGCGCAGCTCGCTGCCCTCGAGGCCAACGAGTCGCAGTTGCGGCAATCGTTGAGCGCAGTGAACGAGGATGCCGCGCGTCGGCATTCCGGCGCCGTCGGCGAGCAGGTATCGCGGTTGGTCGGGCCCCTGCACGAGGCAGTCGGGGCGCTGTCGAGGCAGGTCGAGAACGTCGAGCGGAGCCGGATCCACGCGTATGCCGGTCTGACCGAGCAAGTGGAAGGGATGCACCGCGCCTCCCAGTCACTGTCGACGCAGACCCAGCAACTCGTCACGGCGTTGCGAGCGCCGCAGGTGCGCGGCAGGTGGGGCGAGATCCAGCTGGAGCGGGTCGTCGAGCTGGCCGGGATGGTTCGGCACTGCGACTTCGACACGCAGGTATCGAAGGAGGGCGTACGCCCCGACCTGTTGGTCTACCTCGCAGGCGGCAAACAGATCGTGGTGGACGCCAAGGTGCCGTTCGCCGCCTATCTCGACGCGGCGCAGGAGGAGGACCCGGCTCAGCGCGAGCGACATCTGACCCGCCACGCACGTCAGTTGCGCACCCACATCGACCAGCTTTCCGCGAAGTCGTACTGGGAGTCGTTCGATCCGACACCGGAGTTCGTGGTGCTGTTCGTACCGGGCGACCCGTTCCTCGATGCAGCCCTCGGCGCCGACTCGGATCTGCTCGAGTACGCGTTCGCACGAAACGTGATCCTCGCCACCCCGACCACGCTCGTCGCTCTGCTGCGCACGATCGCCTTCACATGGCGCCAAGAGGCCCTGTCGCGAGACGCCGCGACCATCCACAGGCTGGGTAGAGAGCTGTATCAGCGCCTCGGCACCGTGGGCGATCACCTCGATCGGCTCGGCGGACAATTGGGCAAAGCAGTCGATTCGTTCAACCTCACGGTGTCGTCGATGGAGACACGGGTGGGAGTCACCGCCCGAAAGCTCGATGAGCTGGAACTTTTCGATGGCGACGTGCCCGAGGTCCGGCGTGTCGACTCGTGGCCGCGACGCAGCACACTCGCAGAAACTGCGGAATCCGACGGTCCTGTCGACGAAGCAAGCTGATTCCGTCGGGTTACTGTTTACCTTGTGTCTGCATCCCAACGCGCTCGCTCGGCAGTGCCGCTCGATATGCGGTCGTTGGTCCCGTCGCTTCCCGGTGTCCCCTGGTGGGGTGCACCGCTCATCGCTGTCGGTGTCACCCTTGTCGGGCTGCTGATCGATGCAACCGGCGGCGACCAGCTGACGTCCACATTCACTGTCTTCTATGTCCTCGGATGCATCGCGGCCGTAGCCGCGGTCCGCTATCGCGGATTGTTCACCGCGATGGCCCAGCCGCCGTTGTTGCTGCTGCTGGCTGTACCGATCGGTCAGGAGATCCTGGCCTCGGGCAGCACCAGCGGCCTCAAGGAATTGGCGTTGAATGTCGCATATCCACTGGTCAATCGGTTCCCGGCCATGTTGCTCGCCACCGTGGCGGTGTTGGTGATCGGCGCTGCACGGATCTTCCTCGCCAAGCAGAACGTCGGTGTTCGTGCGCGCGCCCCGCGGTCCCGTCGAGCGGCGCCTGCGCGCGGCGCCGCCGCAACCGCACGCCGACGCAGTACCGCGCAGCGTCCCGCACCGGAGGAACCGAATCGGGCCGAGGCTCCCCGCAAGGCTTCCTCGCCGCGCACCTCCGCGGTGCGCAGCCCCTCGGCACGCGCGGAGCAGGGAGAACCGCCGAGGGCGAAGGCCTCGGTCCGCGACGTCGCCGATTCACGCGGCCGTGCCGCAGCACCGCGGCGGCGGAGCACCCCGCCACCGGTGAGCGACCCGGTGGCGCGCGCAACACCTGCGCCGCGCCGTGGCGATATCGATCCGAGGCGCGACGCCCCCCAGCGGCGACGACCCCGACCCGAGGACGCCTCCTTCCGTACACCACAGCCCACACCCATGGCCGGCGCTCCGAGGCAGGTCCCCGGGTACCGGCCACCGGCGGTGCGCTACCGGGATCGCGTCGACGACTGAGGTGCGCGAAGTCCGCTCAGCGGCGGGCGTCCCTCAGCTCGCGTGGCAGCGCGAACACGAGGGTCTCGTTGGCGGTGGTCACCGACTGCACAGTGTGGAATCCGTGCTCGTCCAGTAGATCGATCACGCCACGCACGAGGATCTCCGGCACGGATGCACCCGAGGTGATACCGATCGTCTCGACGCCGTCGAGCCATGCGGGGTCGACTTCGCGGGCGTAGTCCACCAAGTGCGCGGCCTTCGCGCCTGCGCCGAGCGCGACCTCCACCAGGCGGACCGAGTTCGAGGAGTTCCGAGAGCCGACCACGATCACCAGGTCGCATTCGGGTGCCATCGCCTTGACCGCGACCTGACGATTCTGGGTCGCATAGCAGATGTCGTCGCTCGGCGGATCCTGCAACTGCGGGAACTTCTCGCGCAACCGCTGCACGGTGGTCATCGTCTCGTCGACACTCAGGGTGGTCTGCGACAGCCAGATCACCTTCGACGGGTCTCGTACCGTCACGGCATCGACCGCCTCGGGGCCGTCGACGAGCTGAACGTGGTCGGGGGCCTCTCCCGCAGTACCTTCGACCTCCTCGTGGCCTTCGTGGCCGATGAGCAGGATGTCGAAATCGTCGCGGGCGAAACGCTTCGCTTCCTGGTGCACCTTCGTCACCAACGGGCAGGTCGCGTCGATCGTGTGGAGGTTGCGGACGGCCGCGGCCTCGTGCACCGCGGGCGAGACGCCGTGCGCCGAGAACACGAGGACCGATCCCTCCGGGACCTCGTCGGTCTCGTCGACGAACACGACACCTTGCTCGGCAAGGGTCTCCACGACGTGCCGATTGTGCACAATCTCTTTGCGGACGTAGATCGGAGCACCGTGCTTCTCGAGAGACTTCTCGACGGTCTCCACTGCACGGTCCACACCGGCGCAGTATCCTCTCGGCTCGGCGAGAAGGACGCGCTTCCCCGGCGTCGATGTGCCGGGTGACCGTGTGATTCCTAGTTCGAGCGGGACAGGCGCAGACATGTCTCCAGAGTACGGGCCGAGCGGTCACACCGACCTGCTCGGCTACCAAAGACACCGATCGTGAGGCAGGGTGAGGGAATGATCCGTCCACCGTTCATGGCACGGGTGGCCGCCGGCGTGGCCGTCACCGCGTACGAAGAAACTCTCCGACTTCCGAGTACTGCGGTTGCGCTCCCGATGACCACGGTGAGCCAGATCCTGCAGACTGCGATGCGGATGCAGCAAGTGATGACCGGCCTGGCGATCAAGGGCGATCAGCTTTTCGAGGTGTTCGCGTCGACGCCCTCCGAGGAACCCGAGTGGGCAGTGTTCGACGAGGACAAAGAGCCTCCCACCAGCGCAGAGGAACCTGCGAAGCGCGCCGATACCCCGGCCCCCGCCACACCTGCGGCTTCGGCGTCCGGCCGGTTCGCGCTGTATTCGGTGCCGCCGGGTGAGGCTGCGGGCAGCCCTGCCGTGACCCCCGCCTCGACGGAGGCGCCCGTCGCGACCCCCGCACCGTCCGCTTCGTCCACCGCCGAGTCGAAGGCTCCCGCTGCTGCCGGGGCGAAGAAAGCGCCTGCGAAGAAGACGGCCGCCAAGAAGGCCCCTGCGAAGAAGGCCTCGGCCCCGCGCCCCTCCGCCGCGAAGGCGACTGTGACGAAAACCTCACCGGCGAAGAAGTCGGCGGCCGCGAAGTCTGCGTCGAAGTCCACACCCGCCTCTGCGCCCAAGCCCACGCAGCCGGCCGAGATCGCCGAGTACCTCGACTACGGCACGTTGACCCTCGCGCAGCTGCGTGCTCGTCTCCGCACGTTGTCGGTAGAAGACCTCACCGCGCTCCTCGCCTACGAGAACGCGAACGCCGGGCGCGCACCGTTCGTCACGATGCTGTCCAACCGGATCTCCAGCGCCGAACGCAAGTGAGCACAGATCGGACCGGTGGTCGCACCAACTCGGCGGAGAACCCGTGGCCGGTGCGCACCGTGTCACAGAAAATCTCCGGCTGGATCGACAAACTCGGCACCGTATGGGTGGAAGGACAGCTCACCCAGATCAATGCCCGGCCGGGGACCCGGACTGCGTTCCTGACCCTGCGCGACCCGTCGGTGGACATGTCGTTGCAGCTCACCTGCGACCCGCAGCTGCTTCGCGCATCCGAGGTGCCGCTCACCGAGGGCACCAGCGTCGTGGTGTTCGGCAAGATCACCTTCTGGCCGGGTCGCGGCAGCCTGGCGTTGCGGATCACCGAGATCCGTCCCGTCGGAATCGGCGAGCTTCTCGCACGCCTCGAACGTCTACGCAAGCTTCTCGCGGCGGAAGGTCTTTTCGATCAGCGGCTCAAACGCCCCTTGCCGTTCCTGCCCCGACGCATCGGGCTGATCACCGGCCGGGCCAGTGCCGCCGAACGCGACGTGTTGTCGGTCGCGGAGCGACGGTGGCCGGCCGTGCAGTTCGACGTGCGCAACACCCCGGTTCAGGGGCCGACCGCGGTGCCACAGATCCTCGAGGCGCTCGCCGCGCTGGACAAGGATCCCGACGTGGATGTGATCATCCTCGCGCGCGGCGGTGGCAGTCCCGAGGATCTGCTGCCGTTCTCCGACGAGGCGCTGTGCCGCGCGATCGTCGCGTGCACGACCCCCGTCGTCAGCGCGATCGGGCACGAACCCGACAGCCCGCTGTCCGATTACGTCGCGGACCTGCGGGCCGCGACACCCACCGACGCTGCGAAGTGTGTGGTGCCGGACGCCGTCGCCGAACAGGATCTGGTCGACGAACTCCGGTCGCGAGCTGCCGGTGCGCTGCGGAACTGGGTGCGACGGGAAGAACATGTGATCGCACAGTTGCGCGACCGGCCCGTGTTGGCGGATCCGTTCGCCGCACTCGACCGGCGTGCCGACGAGATCGAACGACTCCGGGTGGCCGCGCGCCGCGACATTTCACGGACGGTTGCGGCAGAGACAACAACCGTCGAGCATCTGCGTGCACGCCTGTCCACACTCGGGCCAGCGGCCACCCTCGCTCGCGGCTACGCCGTGGTGCAGCGGGTCGTGGCCGACGGCGATCCCGAGGTGGTGCGGTCGGTGGACGATGCCCCGCCGGGCACTCAGCTGCGGGTGCGAGTGGGTGACGGCGCGGTGCGAGCCGTCGTCATGGGTCGAGAGAAGTAGAGGATCACACTGTGAGCGACACGAATTCCGACGTTGCCGAACTCGGCTACGAACGCGCGCGCGACGAGCTGGTGAACGTCGTCAAGATGCTCGAGCAGGGCGGGCTGGATCTGGACGATTCACTCGCGTTGTGGGAGCGGGGTGAAGCACTGGCCAAGCGGTGTGAGCAGCACCTTGCAGGCGCACGTCAGCGGGTCGAGAACGCCCTGGCGCACGCCGACGACGAAGACGACGACAGCGAGGAAGACTAGCCGGTCAGGGCTCCAGCGGCTCGGCAACTCCGACCGCGGTGGCGAGTTCGGTGAACTCTTCGTCGGTGCCCGAACCACCGACCAGGATGCGGACGTCGCCGAAGTCCGATACCCACAGCGCTTCGACGCCCTCGCCCCCGTAGACGGTCCAGTCCCGGGTACCGATCTGCTGCGCGCCGGTGACGCGACGCGATTCGCCTGCCACGAACCGGACGAGTTCGTCCTCGCCCGCGTCGGACTGCGTGAAGCGCACATAGCGTCCGCCGGCGGTGACGAACCCCACGGTGCTCGAATCGCCGCCTGCGTTTCCGGAGATGATGCTGCGGCTCCCCGAGTTGGACTGCCAGCCCTCCGGAACTTCGGGGTGCCGGATCGGGAAACCGAGTTCCTTCGCGTCGTACTTCAGGCCTGCATCGAGATCGAAGGTCGGCACCGGACCGGCAGTCGGCCCCCCGGGGCTGAATGAGCACTGGCTCGCGACTCCGGCAATGACCAGCATTGCGACAACCAGCGGAATCAGCGACCAGGCCATATCGCGGGTGTCGTTCAGGATGCGAGGTTTCTTGGGAGCCACATAACCAGTCTGACAGCCCACGCCGAGGTGCGGTGCGCCCGCCCTGGGTCCCACACGTCATCGAGGCCCGGGTGATGAGACAATGACCACGCGATACACCCATCCGCTCGTGCGGCCCCGATCCCGGTGGCCACATCTGCGCCGGCGCGACTCGAGCGCCGACCGACTTTCATCAGGAGGCAGTAGCCCATGACGGCCAGCACCCCACAGCGCCGCGAAGCTCCCGACCGCAACCTCGCGCTCGAACTGGTGCGCGTCACCGAGGCCGCAGCGATGGCAGCAGGCCGCTGGGTCGGACGCGGCGACAAGGAGGGCGGCGACGGGGCCGCCGTCGATGCCATGCGCCACATGGTGAGTTCGGTGTCGATGCAGGGCGTCGTCGTGATCGGTGAGGGCGAGAAGGACGAAGCGCCCATGCTCTACAACGGCGAGGAAGTCGGCAACGGCGACGGACCGCTGTGCGATGTCGCTGTGGATCCGATCGACGGCACCACGCTCATGTCGAAGGGCGCGCCCGGCGCGATCGCTGTCCTCGCGGTCGCCGAACGCGGCGCCATGTTCGATCCGTCGGCCGTGTTCTACATGGAGAAGATCGCGGTCGGCCCCGAGGCAGCGGATGTCATCGATATCACCGTCCCCGTTGCGGAGAACATCCGCCGCGTGGCGAAGGCCAAGAGCATCGCGATCCCGGACCTGACGGTCACGATCCTCGATCGCGAGCGTCACGCAGGCATCATCAGTGAGGTGCGCGAGGCCGGGGCCCGCATCCGATTGATCTCCGACGGCGACGTTGCCGGCGCCATCGCCGCGGCACGGCCCGGCTCGGGTGTCGACATGCTGCTCGGTATCGGTGGCACCCCCGAGGGCATCATCGCTGCAGCCGCCATGCGGTGCATGGGTGGCGCGCTGCAGGGCCGGCTCGCCCCGAAGGACGACGCCGAGCGCCAGAAGGCCATCGACGCCGGACACGACCTCGACCGCGTGCTCACCACGACCGACCTCGTGACCGGCGAGAACATCTTCTTCTGCGCGACCGGTGTCACCGACGGTGAATTGCTGCGTGGTGTCCGGTACACCCCGGGCGGAGCCGAAACGCAGTCGATCGTGATGCGCAGCAAGTCCGGCACCGTCCGCATGGTCGAGGCCTATCACCGCCTCAAGAAGCTCGGCGAGTTCTCGTCGATCGATTTCCAGGGGGTCGACGGCGCCGCGCCGCCGCTGCCGTGACCTGACACGCATTTGTGGGGTGCAGGAACGTTTTCTTGCACCCCACAAATGTGCTCGGCGGGCCTACCGTGGACGGCATGACCGACACTTCCGAGCAGTCTTCCCCTCAGTACCGCATCGAGCACGACACCATGGGCGAGGTCCGGGTCCCGGTCGACGCCCTCTGGCGCGCACAGACCCAGCGCGCCGTGGAGAATTTCCCGATCTCCGGACGCGGCCTCGACCGCGCGCAGATCCGCGCTCTCGGACTTCTCAAAGGCGCATGCGCACAGGTCAACAAGGATCTCGGCCTCCTCGACGCCGAGAAGGCGGAGGCGATCATTGCCGCCGCCCGCGAGATCGCCGACGGCAAGCACGACGACCAGTTTCCGATCGACGTGTTCCAAACCGGTTCGGGCACAAGCTCGAACATGAACACCAACGAGGTCATCGCGTCGATCGCCGCGCAGGCCGGTGTCACCGTTCACCCGAACGACCACGTCAACATGTCGCAGTCGTCGAACGACACATTCCCCACCGCAACGCATGTCGCCGCCACCGAAGCGGCCGTCTCCGATCTCGTTCCGGCGCTGGAGCAATTGCAGAGCGCGCTCAGCGACAAGGCCACCGAGTGGCGCACTGTCGTCAAATCGGGCCGAACGCACCTGATGGACGCCGTACCCGTAACTCTCGGTCAGGAGTTCGGTGGGTACGCACGCCAGATCGAAGCGGGGATCGAACGAGTGCAGGCCACCTTGCCGCGCCTCGGCGAACTGCCCATCGGCGGGACCGCCGTCGGCACCGGCCTCAACGCCCCGGACGACTTCGGGCCGCGTGTGGTCGCCGAACTCGTCGAGGCCACCGGTGTCGATGCGCTGACACCCGCCCGGAACCGGTTCGAAGCGCAGGCCGCGCGGGATGGTCTCGTCGAGGTATCCGGAGCGTTGCGCACGATCGCGGTGTCGCTGACCAAGATCGCGAACGATGTCCGCTGGATGGGGTCCGGTCCGTTGACCGGGCTTGCCGAGATCCAGCTACCCGATCTGCAGCCGGGAAGCTCGATCATGCCGGGGAAGGTCAATCCGGTTCTGCCCGAAGCAGTTACGCAGGTTGCGGCACAGGTCGTCGGTAACGACGCCGCGGTCGCCTGGGGAGGGGCGGCGGGCGCGTTCGAACTCAACGTCTACATCCCGATGATGGCGCGGAACGTGCTCGAGTCAATTCGGCTGCTCGCCAACGTCTCACGGCTGTTCGCGGACCGGTGCATCACGGGCCTGGTCGCGAATGTCGAGCATCTGCGCACCCTCGCCGAGTCGTCCCCGTCGATCGTGACGCCCCTGAACTCTGCGATCGGTTACGAGGAGGCTGCTGCGGTCGCCAAGGAAGCCTTGAAGGAGCGCAAGACCATACGGCAGACGGTGATCGACCGCGGACTCATCGGCGAGAAACTCAGCGAGGACGAGCTCGACCGTCGCCTCGATGTCCTCGCGATGGCGAAGGTCGAACCGGAACGGTGATGCCATCCCCGGCCCCGCGCTCGGGGCCGGGGATGGCGTCAGTCCATCACCACCTCGGTCTGGCCGTCGATGTAGGTGATGTGACCGTTCGCGAAGTCGCTCTGCAGACCCCCGTCGATGGGATGCTCATCGCTGACCGGGAAACCTAGTTCGCCGCCTGCCCCGCCTTCGGCCTCCCACGCCACGCGGATCTCGCCCCACACGATGTGGGCGTCGGTGTCCGGGCTCCACGCGATGATGCCGCCGTCGAACTCGGCGATGTTGCCGTCGCCGACGTCCTCCTGGTTTCCGGTTGCCATGCCGAGCGGGCTGGACTCACCGCCGACCTCGTTGTATTTGGCGAGGATCTGACCGCTCAGCTCGACCGATTCGCCGTCCGGTCCGGGTACCGCGCTGGTCTGCTCGTCAGCAGGCTCGGTGCCGGTCTCTTCCGCACCCTCGGTTCCTTCGGCGCCGGTGGTCTCCTCAGCGCCGGTGGTTTCATCAGAGCCCTGCACCTCGGACGCCACACTTTCGGCTGCGGACTCGACGGCGCTCGTAGCGCTACCGACTACATCTTCTGCACTGGTGTCGTCGCCGCATGCCGAGGCGACCAGGCCGACGGCAGCGAGCGCGGCCACTGTAGTTGCCATTCGACGGTTGATTCGGTTCATGGATCTTCTCCTGTCGGACTTCCCGCACCGGTGGTCGCGCACGGGATAGGACAAGCGGACGCCCCGAACGTAACCGCGCGGAACCGGTGTTCGTAGCCGTTCCACCTGGATAAGTCCACTTTCTTCGAAGTGAACCGATTCATGGAGCCACGTGCAGATCGATTCGATTCCGAGAAGGTCGTTCTCGTCGACACGCCGGGAACGACGCCGTACCATCCCCGCAATCGACAAAAGGGGGAGCACATGAATGCCATCGCCACGACACCGACCACACCCGACACCGCCATCACGGTAGTCAGGGAGTTCCTCGAAGCCCTTGCCGAAAGCCGGCCACGCGACGCCGCCCGCCACATGGATGACGACATGTCGTGGCACAACACCTCGCTGCCCACCCTGCGTGGCGCTCGGAGGATCGGCTCCGTGCTCGCGGGCCTCGAGAAGCAATCGCTCGGTTTCGATGTGGTGGTACACCATATCGCCGCCGAAAGCGCCGAGGTCGTGCTCATCGAACGCACCGACGTGCTCCGCTTCGGCCGCATCGAGATCGTCTTCCCGGTGTGCGGCACATTCGAACTACGCGACGGACGCATCGTTGTCTGGCGCGACCATTTCGATGTTCTCGGCTTCCTCGGTGCCACCGCACTCGGTCTCGTCCGGGCCGCGATCCGCCGGCCGTAAACTCTCTGCGGCGGCCGAACGGTTCGGTGGCCATCGAACAGGGAGCATTGACATGTCCGACGCCGAGCACAGCCCTGGGTTCGAAGCGGGACTCGAGATCCGGCGAGAAGTCATGGGAGACGACTTCGTCGAGCGAGCCTTCGACCGCGCGCGAGGCACCGACTCGGAGGAAATCCAGGAGTTCGTCACCGAACATGCCTGGGGCGCAGTGTGGTCGAGGCCCGGCCTCGACCGTCGTAGCCGAAGCCTGCTCAACCTCGGCATGCTCATCGCGCTGCGCGCCGAGAACGAGTTGCGCGGTCACGTACGAGGCGCTCTGCGCAACGGCTTGACCCGCACCGAGATCGTCGAATCCGTGATCCATTGCAGCGCCTACTGCGGCGCCCCCGCGGCACTCGCCGCGATGCGTGTCGTTCAGGAGGTACTCGAGACCGAACTCGGCCCGCTCCCCGACTCCGAATAGACCATGGCCCCATTGACCGAACGTCACCTTCGGCTAGCTCAGCGCGCCGAAGGTGACGTTCGGTCAATGTGTTAGGCGCCCGGCGCGAACTCTTCGAGCATCTCGGTGACGAGCGCCGCGATCGGCGAACGCTCGCTGCGCGTCAGTGTGATGTGCGCGAACAGCGGGTGCCCCTTGAGCTTCTCGATCACCGCTGCCACGCCGTCGTACCGCCCGACACGGAGGTTGTCGCGCTGCGCGACATCGTGGGTGAGCACCACCCGCGACCCGGTACCGAGCCGCGACAGCACCGTCAGCAGCACATTGCGTTCGAGGGACTGTGCCTCGTCGACGATCACGAACGAGTCGTGCAGCGACCGGCCGCGAATATGGGTGAGCGGCAATACTTCCAGCATCCCTCTCGCGATGACCTCTTCCATCACCTGCGGGCTCGCAAGCCCTTCGAGGGTGTCGAACACTGCCTGTCCCCAGGGGTTCATCTTCTCGGCCTCGGTCCCGGGGAGATAGCCCAGTTCCTGACCGCCGACGGCGTAGAGCGGCCGGAACACGACGACCTTGCGGTGGGACCGCTTCTCGAGCACGGCCTCCAGACCCGCCGTCAGAGCAAGTGCCGACTTGCCTGTTCCCGCCTTACCTCCGAGTGACACGATGCCGACGGATTCGTCGAGCAACAGATCGAGTGCGACGCGCTGCTCGGCCGAGCGGCCGTGCAGACCGAATGCCTCGCGATCGCCGCGGACCAGCTGCACCTGCTTGTCCGCGGTGACGCGGCCGAGTGCGCTCGAGGATCCGCCGAGAAGCCGGATACCGGTGTGACACGGAAGATCCCGGGCCGTTTCGAGATCGACGACGCCCGCGGCGAACAATTCGTCGATCAGCGACTTGTCTACCTCGAGTTCGGTCATGCCGCTCCAGCCGGAGGTGACGACGTCCTGTGCGTGGTATTCGTCCGCGGTCAGGCCGACCGCACCGGCCTTGACCCGCAGCGGTGTGTCCTTGCTGACGAGCACCACATCGCGACCCTCCGCCGCCAGATTCATCGCGCACGCAAGAATTCTCGAGTCGTTCGAATCAGTGCGGAAACCGGAGGGAAGGACCATCTGATCGGTGTGGTTGAGTTCCACGTGCAGCATTCCACCGGACTCGCCTACCGGGATGGGGCGGTCGAGCCGACCGTGGCGTTGCCGCAGGTCGTCGAGCAACCGCAGTGACTCCCGCGCAAACCACCCGAGTTCGTGGTGGTGGCGCTTGCCTTCGAGCTCGCCGATCACCACCAGGGGCAGTACGACCTCGTGTTCGGCGAATCTCGTGACCGCCCACGGATCGGAGAGCAGGACGGAAGTATCCAGCACGTAGGTGCGTACGGCTGGAACGGAGCGTGTTGCGTTCACGTGAGGCTCCTCGACCTGCGCGGCACCGCGCAGATTGTTCGGTGGCCGGTCGTTCCCCGGTGGTCCTCACGGACACGAGGGCCGGGTGCCGGCCCCTCGCTCGGACTGTTCTGCCGCACGATCAGGGACCTCCCGCGTAGTCGGCACTGCGCCGCCTACACACTCGACGCTAACCCCGATACGGTGGGTTCGCTCGGTACAGGCAAGGCGTGTCGATGAAGTTCAGGTGAACCACAGCTGTCCGCCTGCACGCATCACGACAGCGTCGCGGCCAACTGCTCGTCGTGAGGCACGTTGCGGTGGGCCGTCGCTTCGAGAGCGCCGATGACCGCGTCGGTCGTTTCGACCCTGCCGACCCGCTTGGCAACGTAGTCGAGTGCCATCACATGCTCGTTGCGGGAGAAGTCGGCGGTGCCGTCGACCACCATGAACGGGGCCACGTCGCTCATGAAGGCATCGGCGGCACTGAGCATGCAACCCATGTGTGCGTAGACGCCGGTGACGATCAGCTGGTCGCGGCCGTAGTGCGCGAGCAGCTGCCGAAAATCGGTGCGCTGGAAGGCCGAGTACCGCCACTTGGTGACCTGGATGTCGGAGGCGTCGGGGGTCAGTTCGTCGATCACCTCTGTGTCGCGTCCGCTGGTCAGCCCTGTGCCCCAGAAGTCGGCGAGGATGCCTCGGCGCGACGGGTGCTGATCGCCCGGCTGCATCGTGTACACGACGGGCACTCCCGCAGCCTTGCATGCCTCGCGGATACGGGCGATGTTGGGCACCACAACGGACAGCGGCTCGACGTCCGGTCGGTAGGCGTCGATGAAGTACTTCTGCATGTCGTGGATCAGCAGGACGGATCGCGAGGCGTCGAGAGCCCACTCCACCCTGGCGTCCGGGAGTTCGTCGCGGGTGGGCATCGAGTACGGGGAGATGGCGGGAATGGCCATGCAGCGTCGTCCTTCTGGTCTCGGGGCACGGAGGTCGTCGTTAACGTGTGCAGCCATCGAACCGGCCACAACGGAGCATAGGCTACCCTAATCCGACGGTGGAGTGGTCGTCGACACTCACAGCCTCAGCGAGATACGAGATGAGCCCGTTCCGCACCGAATTCGGTGCGGAACGGGCTCACGAGAAGAGCGGATCGCGACCGGGAACCCGGCCTGCGAAACTCAGATCAAGGGCCAATCCTCCAGGCCCTCGTACAGCGGGATGTCCTGCGCCAGCTTGCTCACGCGAGCACGCAGCGCATCGAGATCGGCGCCACCGATGAGAGTCTGCGCGATGACGTCGGCGACCTCGGTGAACTGCTCGTCGCCGAAGCCGCGGGTCGCGAGCGCCGGGGTACCGATGCGCAGGCCCGAGGTGGTCATCGGCGGGCGCGGATCGAACGGCACTGCATTGCGGTTTACGGTGATACCGACCTCGTGCAGCGCGTCCTCACCCTGCTGTCCGTCGAGCTGCGAGTTGCGCAGGTCGACGAGAACCAGGTGGACGTCGGTGCCGCCGGTCAGGACCGAGATGCCCTTGTCGGCCACATCGGCCTGCGACAGCCGCTCGGCCAGGATGCGAGCACCCGACAACGTGCGCTGCTGACGGTCCTTGAACTCCTCACCCGCGGCGATCTTCAGCGCCACGGCCTTCGCGGCGATCGCGTGCATGAGCGGACCGCCCTGCTGGCCGGGGAAGACCGCCGAGTTGAGCTTCTTGGCCCAGTCCTTCTTGGCGAGGATCAGGCCGGAGCGGGGGCCACCGAGGGTCTTGTGCACGGTGGTGGACACGACGTCGGCGTACGGCACGGGCGACGGGTGCAGACCCGCAGCAACCAGGCCTGCGAAGTGAGCCATGTCGACCCACAGGTAGGCGCCGACCTCATCGGCGATCGCGCGGAACGCCGCGAAATCCTCGTGCCGCGGGTACGCCGACCAGCCGGCGACGATGACCTTCGGCTTCTCGCGAAGCGCGATGTCGCGGACCTCGTCCATGTCGATGCGGTGATCATCTTTGCTGACACCGTAGGACGCGACGTCGTACAACTTGCCGGAGAAGTTGAGCTTCATGCCGTGCGTGAGGTGACCACCGTGCGCGAGATCGAGACCGAGGAGCTTCTCCCCCGGCGTCATGAGCGCCATCAGCACCGCGGCGTTGGCCTGCGCACCCGAGTGCGGCTGGACGTTCGCGAACTCGGCGCCGAACAGTTCCTTCGCGCGGTTGCGGGCGAGGTCCTCGATGACGTCGACGTGCTCGCAACCACCGTAGTAGCGGCGACCGGGGTAGCCCTCGGCGTACTTGTTGGTCAGGACACTGCCCTGGGCCTGCAGAACCGCACGCGGCACGAAGTTCTCCGACGCGATCATCTCGAGGGTGTCGCGCTGACGAGACAACTCACCGGCCATCGCCTGTGCGACCTCCGGATCGAGATCGGCGAGTGAAGCGGTGTTGACGTCAGTGCCGGGCACAGTTGTCATCGAGGATTCTCCAAGCTGAGGGCGGCAAGATACGACGTCCAGTCTACGAACCGCGCCTCCATTCGAGGAACCCGGTCCCCGCAGGTGACCGGGCTCACCGCAGCGAACTCGGCACGAGCGGCTCGTCGAGCAGGCGCTGGAAGCGTTCGGAACGCGCGTCGCCGACCGGAACCTGAGCGAGCCAACCCCCGAGCAGCCGGTAGCCCTCCACGTAGGTGCTGATGTAGGCGCGCCACAGCGGCGACGACAGGAACCGCAACGATTGCCGCGCGCGTTCCGGACTCGACAGCGACCAGCGTTGAAGGAACCCGGCGACATCGTCGTGACTGCGCCCGCGGTCGTGCAGCAGCAGTGCGGCATCCTGACGCACCGAAAGCAACCCGGCGGATGCCTGTCCCAGCTGCTCTGCGAGTTCCCCGTCGAATCGGAGTCCGAGATCCGCGTAGATCTCCTGCGCCCAGAGCCCCCACCCCGGCCCGACGATCGCCTCGAGCGCGAGGTCGGCGAGCCCCTCGGCCATGAGGCACTGCGGGGTGTTGACGAGGAACAACGTCTGCTCACCTTGCCCGCCCGCGACGAGGCCCGCCTCCTTCCTGCAGTGTTCGGTGTGATGCCCGGGGTAGGCCTCGTGCGCGATCAGCCTCGGCAGATTCGACATCTGCTGCTCGAGGTCGGAGTTGATCGCGACCCGCGACCGGTAGTCGCCGAGGTAGTAGTTGAACCCGGACCACGGCTTGTCGCCGACCACCTCGTATTCGACGTGCTCGGTCTCGGGCAGCGGGTAGACCGCGCGGACCCTGTCGCGCAGCGCACTCGAAAAAGCCTCGACACATTCGGCCAGCCGGTCGGCGGGAATCACCTCGGTCTTGCGATGCGCCTGCAGCCGTTCGGCCAGCGACATTCCACTACCTCCGCCCGCCGGCAGGAGCGCGTCGAGACGACGATGTGCGTCGCGGTAGTCGTCTTCGTTTCCGGGCTCGATGTGCACATCGAAATAGGCCTCGACCTCGTCGACGAATCCGATGTCGTCGCCTGCGAACTTGCGGGCGGAGCAGTCCAGTGCCCGCAGGTGGGCGTCGAGAAACCGGGTCCGCTCGTCGGAGAGTCCCGCAGCCGGAAGCTCGCGGCGGAGCCGTTGCGCGGTGTGTGATAGATCACGAGGCGCTGGCGGCGGCGCGTTCTCCGTTCGGTGTCGCAACTCCGGGTCGCCGGTGTAGGCGTCGACGAATCCCTCTTCGAGACGGTCGAAAGCCAGCCCCAACAGCAGGTATTCCCGTACGAATGCGTCCGATCCCATACCCGGCAACACTAGTCGCTCCCCCGGCGGCACAACGCGCGGTTCCGCCACGCGCGGGGACCCCGACGACGCATCATCCTGTGTCAGCGAGCACAATCCCCTCCATGGACACGCAGCGCCACGACCCACGCAGGGGCCGCATCGACCGAATGTGCGTCATCGGGGGGACGTACCGATGGCGCGTTTGAGCGAACCCAGCCCGTACGTCGAGTTCGACCGCAAGCAGTGGCGAACACTGCGTAAGTCCACACCGCTCGTGCTCACCGAGGACGAACTCGTAGGGCTACGCGGGCTTGGTGAGCAGATCGACCTCGCCGAGGTGGCCGAGGTGTACCTGCCCCTCGCTCGCCTGATCCACCTCCAGGTCGCAGCGCGACAACGCCTGTTCGCAGCGACCGCAACCTTCCTCGGGGAGAAGCATCCCGACCGCCAGGTGCCGTTCGTGATCGGTGTCGCGGGCTCGGTTGCCGTGGGCAAATCCACCACCGCGCGCGTACTTCAAGCCCTGCTGGCGCGATGGGAGCATCATCCCCGCGTCGATCTGGTGACCACCGACGGTTTCCTGTATCCGTCGAAGGAACTGATCCGCCGGAACATCATGCATCGGAAGGGCTTCCCGGAAAGCTACGACCGGCGCAAGCTGCTGCGCTTCGTCACCGAGGTCAAGTCGGGGGCCGAAGAGGTTGCAGCCCCGCTCTATTCACACATCTCGTACGACGTCGTCCCGGGCCAGTACCATGTGGTCCGGCAGCCGGACATCCTCATCATCGAGGGCCTCAACGTCCTGCAGACCGGACCCCGCCTGATGGTGTCCGACCTGTTCGATTTCTCCATCTACGTCGATGCCCGCATCGAGGACATCGAGAAGTGGTATGTAGACAGGTTTCTCGCCCTGCGGAAGACGTCGTTCTCGAATCCCGACGCACATTTCCACCACTACGCGGGACTGTCCGATCGTGATGCGATGAGCGCCGCGAAAGAGCTCTGGCACTCGATCAACCTGCCGAATCTGGTGGAGAACATCCTGCCGACCCGGCCGCGCGCGACTCTCGTACTCCGCAAGGACACCAACCACTCCATCAACAGGCTGCGGCTGCGAAAGATCTGACCGGCCCGGTCAGACCCCGAAACGACGATGCCGGGCCGCGAAGTCGCGGAGGGCGCGAAGGAAGTCGACTCGCCGGAACTCGGGCCAGTATGCCTCGGTGAACCAGATCTCCGAGTACGCGCTCTGCCACAGCAGGAAGCCCGAGAGGCGCTGCTCACCGGAGGTGCGGATCACGAGATCCGGATCGGGCTGCCCCGAGGTGTAGAGGTGGCTGCCGACGCCTTCGACGGTGACCGCGTCGATCAACTCGTCGGCCGAGAGCCCTTCTGCCCGCTTCTTGCGCAGCAGCGCCTGCACAGCGTCGACGATCTCCTGCCGGCCGCCGTATCCGACGGCGACGTTGACGTGTGTGCCGGTACGGCCCGCGGTCCCGGCCGCGGCTTCACGCAACCGGGTCGCGTGATCGTCCGGAAGCAGTTCGGGAGTGCCGACGATCTTGACGCTCCAGTTCTGGTCCGGCGCCGAGATCTCCTCGACGACGTCGGCGATGATCTCTAGGAGGGCGTCGAGCTCCTCGGGGTCGCGACGGAGGTTCTCGGTGGACAGCAGATAGATCGTCGCGGTTTCGATACCCGCGGCGTCGCACCAGCTCAGCAATTCGGCGATCTTGCGGGCACCCATGCGGTGACCGTGCGCGACGTCCGTGAACCCGTTCTCTCGTGCCCATCGGCGGTTCCCGTCGCACATCACCGCGACGTGTCGCGGTTGGCGAGCTCCTTCGAGCTCTCTGAGCAATCGCCGTTCGTAGAGCCCGTACAGCACGCCGCTGAGCCTCACCGCGTCATCACCACGTGAGTCACATTACGCCCACGAGTTGTCGCGGTTGCGACGGTGGGCAACAACACTCGCGCGCTCCTCCCCCGCCCCGGTAGCGTGACATCCATTGAACCTACGCAACCGTAGGTTACTGTCCGGTCGGGAAGGATCCACCCAGATGACGGCCTTCGGAATCGACGAGCTGCCCGTCAAACCTCGCATGCGCGGGTGGATCCACCTGTGGGCATTCGGGGCCGCGGTGATCGCGGGCATCGTTCTGGTGTACGCCGCCACGATGATGCATCCCACCGCGACGTGGCCGACCCTGATCTACAGCATCACGGTGTGCGGCCTCTTCGGAATCAGTGCCCTCTACCACCGCGTCCACTGGCACAACCCCCGGCACAGAATGTGGATGAAGCGAGCCGACCATTCGATGATCTTCGTCTTCATCGCAGGCAGCTACACCCCGTTCGCGACCCTCGCTTTGCCACCCGAGACCGGGCGGACACTTCTGACGATCGTCTGGGCGGGCGCAGCGGGTGGCGTCGCACTGAAGATGCTGTGGCCGACCGCACCGCGATGGGTGGGCGTGCCCCTCTATCTCCTACTCGGATGGGCGATCGTTCCCGTCGCCGGCGACCTCGTATCCGAAGTGGGCGTCGCCCCGATGGTCCTGCTCGTCGTGGGCGGACTGTTCTACAGCGCCGGAGCGATTCTGTACGCGACGAAATGGCCCGACCCGTGGCCCTCGACGTTCGGGCACCATGAGTTCTTCCACGCCGCTACCGTCATCGCGGCGGCGTGTCACGCAGTTGCGGTCTGGCTCGTCGTGTTCACCTGAATCGTTCGATCGGACTCATCACACCCTGCAGCACCAATGGTCACGATTCGGTAACCTCGCGTGCAATGTCTATCTCGCTTCTCGCCTTCGAATTGACCGACACGAATCGCGAGTGGCTGATCCACAAGCCACTCGCGATCGTCAGCTACATCGTTGTCGCAGTGGTGCTCAGATATGTGCTGCACAAACTGATCGACCGCATGACGCTGCCCCGCGATCCCGCCCGGCCACCCAAGCGGTCGATCCTGCGCCCCCTGCAGGATCGCGCGGGCAAGCCCCTCGGCGATCCGGCCGCACGCGAGCGACGCGCTCAGCGCGCCCAGACCATCGGATCCGTTTTCAAATCCGGCGTGTCCATCATCGTGCTGGGATGGGTCGTGTTGCAGACCCTCGACAGGCTCGGCTTCAACGTCGCACCGTTCATCGCCTCGGCCGGTATCGCCGGTGTCGCGCTCGGTTTCGGCGCTCAGAACCTGGTCCGGGATTTCATCTCCGGCATGTTCATGCTGCTCGAGGACCAATACGGAGTGGGTGACGTGGTCGATGTGGGAGATGCCATCGGCACGGTCGAATCCGTCGGACTCCGGGTGACGACGATCCGCGACATCGACGGGACACTGTGGTACTGCCGCAACGGGGAGATTCTGCGAGTCGGCAACATGAGCCAGGGTCACGCGGTCGCGGTCGTCGATGTGCCGATCGCCCCCACGGCGAACGTCGACCGCGCGCAACAGGTCGCATTCCGTGCGGTGATCGAAACGGCCGACCGCGACGACATCGCACCCTACGTTCTGGAAAAACCCGAACTGCTCGGCGTGAACTCGGTCACCGCCGGCGCGGTCACCCTCCGCATGACCGTGCGGGTGCGAGCCGGCAAGCAGTGGGCGGTCCGCCGCGCCCTGACCGGCGCGGTACTCGAGTCGTTCGATTCGAACGGAATCGAGTCGCCGTCGCTGATGCTCGCGCCGGTCGCGACGTAGCCGGGCTGCGGGCACCTCGGTGACGGCCGTCCTCAACCCCGGTAGCGCACCGGCTCCCCGCGATCGACCCGTTCACGCTGCGGAACGACGGTGTACTTCGGGTCTTTCGCCGAGGCGATACCCGCCTCGTAGACGCCGAGGCGAGTGCACAGCGAGCCCGCCATGAGTGCGGCACCGGACACCATCGACAACACTCGGCTGCGACGCCCGGCGAATGCTCCGATGGCACCCAGCGCCGTCAGGGCCTTGCTGACCCTCATGAACTGTCCGGTCCTGCCCCGATGAAGTGTCTCGGCGGGCAGACCCATCGATTGTTCCATCCGATGTTCTGTTGCGAGCTCGACGAACGCGCCGCCGACTGCGAACGCGCGCGCAGGACCGGCCTCGTCGACGGGCGCGCCCAGGAGACCGAGACCGCCGGACGCCGCGGCAGCCGACCCACAGAACACGAAGGGAAGCTCCTTGTAGGCCGAATGCCAGGCCGGGGTGGCGGTGTCGGAGAGCAGCACTCCCGTGTAGGAAGCCACCGGTGCTGCGGTCAGGGCCCCCGCAATCCCGGCGGGCCGACCGAGGGCGAGCAGTAGCCGGACCGGACCCCGCTTCCAGCCGTCGGGCAACATTCCGGCCACTTCCGCCGCCGCGGCGATACCCGCGAACGGACCGTGCAGAGACAGGATCCAGGTACCGACCGACATCGGCGACGTCGGCTTCACGACCCGCAGCATGTTGAGGAAACGGCTCGGCCTGCCCAGGTCGCGAACGAGGGCGCCGACACTGACGAGCAGGGACACGAGCGACCCCAACCGGGCGACGCGACGCAGTGCAGGGCGACCGGTCAGGTCCGCGCCCGCGGCGAGCAGAGAAGATCCGGCCGCCACGCCACCGGTGAACAGGTAGACAGCGATGTCGTGCTCCCACGGCGCGGGCTTCACGATGGGGCGCCCGTAATAGGACTCGAAGTCGGCTTCCGGCACCATCACCCGGTCGCCGCCCCGAGCGCCACCCGACCGATGGGGATTGCCCGGACTGCCGCCGTGCTGCACCTGGGTCATCCGCGCCTCCTCAGGAACGACACGGCAGCACCCGCCAGCATCGCGACCGCCGCGACGGCGGCCCGACCCCACATCTCCGGTAGGTCCTTGGTGGTCACCACCGGGTCCGGAGGCAGTCCGTAGACCTCCGGCTCGTCGAGCAGCAGGAAGAAGGCGCCGGTTCCGCCGACCCCATCCTCCGGATCGTTGCCGTAGAGACGTGCCTCCGATACCCCCCGCTCGTGCAACAACGCCAGTCGCTCGTCGGCCCGCGCACGCAACTCCTCGACGTCGCCGAACTGGATCGACTCGGTGGGGCAGGCCTGCGCACACGAGGGTGTCTGGCCGTCGGTGAGCCGGTCGTAGCAGAGCGTGCACTTCTGGGCGATTCCGACCTTCGGGTCGTCCTCCGGTCCCTTGCGACGGTCGATGACACCGTACGGACAGGCGGCCACGCAGTAGCCGCAGCCGTTGCAGATCTCGTCCTGCACGACCACGGTGCCGAACTCGCTTCGGAACAGGGAACCGGTGGGGCAGACGTCGAGACAGGCCGCGTGGGTGCAGTGCTTGCACACGTCCGAGGACATCAGCCACTGGAAGTCGGGTTTCTCCTCATCCGGCCGATCACTCGGTGCCGCACCGACGGAGGGCATGCCCAACGACACCGCGGCCGGCTTCTCCACCGGGCGTTCGATGAAGGCGACGTGCCGCCACTGATTGGCGTTGAGCGAGTGGCTGTTGTCGTAGGAGGTGCCCAGCATCTGAAACAGGTTCTCGGGGACGTCGTTCCATTCCTTGCATGCGACCTCGCAGGCCTTGCATCCGATGCACACGCTCGTGTCGGTGAAGAAGCCCTTCCGTGGCGGCGAATCCTCGTACCCGGCATCGGGTGCCGGGTCGAGCGGTCCGAAGAGACTGTTGCGGCCGATCACTCGTCGTCCTCCTCCTCTTGGGTACCTGTGTCTTCCGAGGCGGTGACAATGTCGTCCGAGACGGTGACGATGGGTGGGTACTCGGCGTCGGTTACCCCGGCCCTGCTCGTGTACTCCTCGACGTACTGTCGCATCGCCGCTCCGGTCGGGCGCCGTCCTGGCTGGACATCGCACGTACCGACCTTGGATTCTTGAATGAGCACGTTCGGGTCGAGCGTGATGCCGAACAGGTCGTTGGCGGAATCACCCTTGACCAGGCCGCCGCTGCCCCAGTGGTAGGGCATCCAGACCTGGTGGACGGTACGTCCTTCGACCTTCAGCGGCCGCAGTCGCTCCGTCACCAGTACCCGGCCCTCGACCACCGAACGTGCGGTGACGACGTGGCACCACCCCATGTGCTCGAGGCCACGCTCGGCTGCCAGTGCAGGCGAGACCTCTACGAACATCTCCGGTTGAAGCTCGGCGAGATGTTCGAGGTACCGGCTCATCCCGCCCGCGGTGTGGTGCTCGGTGAGCCGGCTGGTCGTGAACACGAACGGGAAGACGTCGACGTGCTCCTCGGGCGGGGCGGGGTTCATCGGGTTGTCGTCGCGGCGGTACTCGACGCGCGTCGGGTTGGCCTGCTGCCCGTAGAGCTGGTTCCGGAACGGCGACTCCACAGGTTCGTAGTGGGTCGGCATCGGGCCGTCGACCAGTCCCTGCGGTGCGTAGAGGGCGCCCTTGCCGTCGCCCTGCATGATGAACGGATCGATTCCCTCGATCGCCTCGACACCGTCGGCACCCGCCGGCGCGCGGTAGCTCGGCGGCTTGGTCTTCTCGAAGTCGGGCACGTCCTCGCCGGTCCACTGTTGCGCGTCGGCGTCCCACCACACATAGGCCTTGCGTTCGCTCCACGGTCTGCCCTCGGGATCGGCGGACGCCCGGTTGTAGAGGATGCGACGGTTCATCGGCCACGCCCAACCCCACTCCGGAGCCACGAACGACTGCTCGTGACGGGACTTGCGGCGGTTGGCCTGGTTGACGCCGTCGGCATAGACACCGGTGTAGATCCAGCAGCCACCCAGGGTGGAGCCGTCGTCCTTCATCTCGGTGAACGACGACAGCGGCCGGCGCGTCGCCACGTCGTAGCCGTTGATCTCCATCAGCACGGCTTCGGCGCTGGGCTCGTCGTGCTCGCCGTGCACTGGATAATCCCATGCCAGGTCGAGCAGCGGCCGGTCGCGCTCGTCGGTCGACTCGGCCAGACGCTCCCGCATCATGCGGCCGAGGTGGTAGAAGAACCACAGTTCCGAACGGCAGTCCTCCGGCGGCTCGACGGCCTTCTCCCGCCATTGCAGCATCCGCTGGGTCTGCGTGAAGCTGCCCTCCTTCTCCGCGTAGGAGGCGGCCGGGAAGAGGAACACCTCGGTAGCGCATTCCTCGGTCACGATCTCCCCGGTCTCGACCTCGGGGGATTCCTTCCAGAAGTTGGCGCTCTCGATCTCGAAGAGGTCGCGCACCACGAGCCAGTCGAGATTCGCCATCCCCAGCCGCTGGGCCCGCCCGTGAGCGGATCCCACGGCGGGGTTCTGACCGAGGAGGAAATAGCCCTTGACCTTTCCGTCGATCATGTCGAGCACGGAGCGGTAGGTGCCGTGATCGCCGGTGATCTTCGGCATGTAGTCGAAGCAGTAGTCGTTGTCGGCGGTCGCCGCGTCGCCCCAGTAGGCCTTGAGCAGGTTCACCGCGTAGGCGTCGGCCTTCGACCAGAAACCCTTGCTGCCCGGGTTGCGCACGCTGTCGACCCAGTCCGTGAACGAATGGTGCTTGTTCGCGTCGGGCATCGGCAGGTAGCCGGGCAACAGGTTGAACAGTGTCGGAATGTCGGTCGAGCCCTGGATACTGGCGTGACCACGCAGCGCCATGATGCCTCCGCCGGGGCGGCCCATGTTGCCGAGCAGCAACTGCAGGATCGCGCCGGTGCGGATGTACTGCACGCCCACACTGTGCTGGGTCCAGCCCACGCTGTAGACGAGCGCCGTCGTCCGCTCCCGGCCGGAGTTCTCGGTCCACGCGCGGCAGACGTCGAGGAAGTCCTCCTGCGAGACGCCGCACACCTGCTCGACGACCTCGGGCGTATAGCGCGCGAAGTGTCGCTTGAGCACCTGGTACACGCAACGCGGATGCTGCAGGGTCTCGTCGCGCTTCGGGTGACCCGAGATCTGGATGCCGTGCGCCTCGTGTTGCATACCCGCGGCGGTGGCCCGGTGCTTGGCGTGGTCCCCGGAGTTCTCGGCCTGGGAGTCGTGCAGATCTCCCGGCTCGTCCTCGACGTCGTATTGCCAGCTCGTCGGATCGTAGGTACGCGTCTCGGGGTCGAAGCCCGAGAAGAGCCCGTCGAGGTCGTCGGTGTCCTCGAACTTGTCGCTGACGAGCATCGCCGCGTTGGTGTAGTTGACGACGTATTCGCGGAAGTCCAGCTCGTTGCTCAAGACATAGTTGATGACGCCACCGAGGAAGGCGATGTCGCTGCCGACCCGGATGGGCACATGCTTGTCCGCCACTGCGCTGGTGCGTGTGAAGCGCGGATCGACGTGGATGATGCGGGCACCGCGCATCTGGGCCTCCACGACCCACTGGAAGCCCACGGGGTGGGCCTCGGCCATGTTGGAGCCCTGAATGACGATGCAGTCAGCGTTGGCCAGGTCGGCTGTGTAGCCGGTGGCGCCGCCGCGCCCGAAGCTGGTCCCCAGACCGGGGACGGTGGCGGAGTGTCATATGCGGGCCTGATTCTCGACCTGGATCGCCCCCATCGCCGTGAACAGCTTCTTGATGAGGTAGTTCTCCTCGTTGTCCAGCGTCGCACCGCCGAGGCTTGCGATGCCCATCGTGCGTCGGACGCGGCGACCCTTCTCGTCGAGTTCCTGCCAGGTGTCGCGCCGGGTCTGCAACACACGGTCGACGACCATCTCCATGGCCGTGTCCAGGTCGAGGTCTTCCCATTCGGTGCCGTAGGGCCGGCGGTAGCGGACCTTGGTCTCACGCAGCTCGCTGGTGACGAGATTCTTGCTCGCCGAACCCTTCGGACAGAGCCGTCCACGGTTCACCGGGCTGTCGGGATTGCCCTCGATCTGGACGATCTTCTCGTCCTTGACGAAGATGTTCTGTCCGCAGCCGACTGCGCAATAGGGGCACACGCTGTGCGCCACCCGATCGGCGGTAGAGGTGCGTGGTTCGACCTCGTCGGTGCGCCGGGATCGAGCTGCCTTGCCACGTCCGAGCAGATCTCGGCCGAGAAGCTGGCGCAGGACGGGCCACGGAAGAGACGCGCCGTTCTCTGCCATGGGACCTCCTCCGCTGCACTGTTGATCACGAATCCTATCGGCCGAGTGGGTTCCGCGCCGAGGAACCGCGTTCGATGCAGGTCGGCCGGGATGTCCCCTCGCGCGAGCCGTCAGCGCACCCGGATCGCGTGCGCGCCGGCCGGAACCACCTCGCCGATCACCGGGTGGCCCGGCAGCTCCCCGACGACCAGAAGACCGCCGGACGTCTGCGCGTCGGCGAGCAGGATCAGCTCGTCCTCGCCCAACTCGGAATCCACCTCGTCACGGACCCACTCGAGATTCCGGCGGCTCCCGCCCGGTACGAACCCCTCCGCGAGGGATTCCCTTGCCCCCGCGACATACGGCACGTTCGAGGCGTCGAGCACCGCAGTCGTGCCGCTGGCACGCATCATCTTCATCAGGTGTCCCAGCAAGCCGAAACCCGTCACGTCGGTGGCGGCACGGACCCCGGCCGCATGGGCGAGTTGCGCCGCGTCGCGGTTGAGAGTCGTCATCACCGCGACCGCTTCCTCGAACCGCTCGCCGGTGGCCTTGTGGCGGTTGTTGAGGATGCCGAGTCCGAGCGGTTTGGTCAGGGTGAGCGGCAGGCCCGGCGCGGCAGCATCATTGCGCAGCAGGCGGTCCGGGTCGCCCAGCCCGGTGACCGCGAGCCCGTACTTCGGCTCCCGATCGTCGATGCTGTGCCCGCCGGCGAGATGAGCACCGGCCTCGGCACACGCGTCGGCACCGCCCCGCATCACCTCGGCGGCCAGCTCGAAGGGAATGAGTTCCCGCGGCCAGCCGAGCAGGTTCACCGCGACGATCGGCGTGCCTCCCATCGCATAGACGTCGGACATGGCGTTGGTGGCGGCGATTCGTCCCCAGTCGTAGGGGTCGTCGACGACCGGGGTGAAGAAGTCGGCGGTCACGATCAGCGCTCGGCCGCTGCCGTCGGGTGCCGCGTCGATCCGGACCGCCGCACCGTCGTCTCCGTTTTCGACACCGACCAGCAGGTCGCCTCCGGCACGGCCGCCCTGCAGACCACCGAGCACCCGCTCGAGCTCACCCGGCGGAACCTTGCAAGCGCAGCCACCGCCCGCTGCGTACTGGGTGAGTCTGATGCCCTCGGGAAGGTGGACGTGTGTGGTCATGGGCCCAACATACGGGCGAGCCGTAACACGGGACTCGACTTCGGTTAGGGTGAGCGCGGAGGCGGTTCTCGTCTGGTGATGGACGCGGTCTTCAAAACCGTTGTGGCCCAGTATCTGGGTCAGGCGGGTTCGATTCCCGTCCGCCTCCGCCGGATTTCAGGTCAGCCGTGGGATGAGGAGGGGCGTGCCGGACCCGAGACGGGGCACCCCCCGCACCGACCAGATCCTCGCGGACCCGCGACTGCGTGAAGCCGTCGACCGGCTCGGCACCCGCCTGGTCAAGCAGACGGTGACCGCGGCCCAGCAGCGGTGCCGCGCCGGCGAGATCGAACCGGCCGCCGTCGCCGACGAAGCGGTCGCATCGTTGCCCGACGGGGCGACCACCCTGCGCCGCGTCGTCAACGCGACCGGGGTGGTGGTGCACACCAATCTCGGCCGCGCCCCGCTCTCCCGCGCGGCGGTGGACGCCGTGACCGCGGCGGCAGGCGCGACCGATGTCGAACTGGACCTGGCCACGGGTCGGCGCGGCCGGCGCGGGCGTGGCGCCCTCCAGGCCCTCGCAGAGCAGGTGCCCGACGCCGGAGGCGTCCACGTGGTGAACAACGGCGCAGCCGCGCTCGCACTGGTCGCCCGGGTGCTTGCGCGCGGTGGCCGCTCGATCGTGATCGCGCGGGGCGAGCTGGTCGAGATCGGCGACGGCTTCCGGATCCCGGAACTGCTGGAGTCCGTGGGCGCCAGGTTGCGGGAGGTCGGTACCACCAACCGGGTGCGTCTGAGCGACTATGCCGCGGCGGTCGACGACGACACCGCCTTCGTTCTCAAGGTGCATCCGTCGAACTTCACGGTCAGCGGCTTCACGTCGTCGGTGCCGGTCCGGGAGCTGGCGGGGTTGGGCCTGCCGGTGGTGGTCGACATCGGGTCGGGGCTGCTGGCCCCACATCCGCGTCTGCCGAACGAGCCGGACGCCGCCAGTGCGCTGCGCGCCGGAGCCGAACTCGTGACCGCCTCGGGCGACAAGTTGCTCGGAGGTCCGCAGGCCGGACTGCTGCTCGGCGAGTCGGGGCTGGTGGAACGGCTTCGACGCGACCCGTTCGCTCGTGCACTTCGCGTCGACAAGCTCACCCTGGCTGCGCTGGAGGCGACACTGACGGGGCCGACCCCTCCGGTGCCGGCCGCGCTGGCCGCCCGGCCGGACGATCTCCGTGCCCGGGCGCGGACGATCTGCGCCGCGCTCCCGGCCGAGTTGAATCCGGAGGTGTTCGACTCCGACGGTGTTGTGGGAGGCGGCGGTGCCCCGGACGTCATCCTGCCCAGCGTCGCGATCGCCCTGCCCGAACGCCTCGCCGGCCCATTGCGACTCGGCGCGAAACCTGTCGTCGGACGAGTCGAGCGCGCCCGGCTGTTGCTCGACCTGCTGACGGTCGCTCCCGACGAGGACGACGACCTGATCGACGCCGTCAGGTGCGCGGCCGGCCACGAAGAACGCTGATGCACGTCATCGCGACCGCCGGCCACGTCGATCACGGAAAGTCCACGCTGGTCGAAGCGCTCACCGGCGCCGACCCCGATCGGCTCGTCGAGGAACGGCGGCGAGGGCTGACCATCGAGCTCGGCTACTGCTGGACGTCCTGGCCGGACGTAGGGGAGGTCGCCTTCGTCGACGTCCCCGGACACGAGCGCTTCCTGACGACGATGCTCGCCGGAGTGGGACCGGTCCCGGCGGTGTTGTTCGTGGTGGCCGCCGACGACCCGTGGATGCCGCAAGCGGCCGAACACCTCGCCGCGCTGGACGCTCTCGGTGTGCGGCACGCCGTCATCGCGGTAACCCGCGCCGATCTCACTGATCCGGGTCCCGCTGCCGCGCAGGCCACCGCGGAGATTGCCCGCACGGGTTTGGCGGGGGCTCGCGTCGTCGCCGTGAGCGGCCACACTGGGATGGGGCTCGACGACCTTCGCTCAGCTTTGGTGACGATGGTCGCCGAGCTGCCCGATCCGGACCCGGACGCCGACGTCCGGCTCTGGGTCGACCGCCGGTTCACCGTGCGAGGAGCGGGGACCGTCGTCACCGGGACGCTGCCCGCCGGGACGGTCCGCGTCGGAGACACACTCGCCGTCGGCGACACGCCTGTGCGGGTGCGCGGTGTCCAGGCGCTCGGTAGCGACGAGACAGCAGTGAGCGGCGTGGCCAGGGTCGCGCTCAATCTGAGCGGCCGGGTCGACGACGTGGTCCGGGGCAGTGTGCTCGTGACACCCGGCGCATGGCACCACACCTCCGTCGTGGACGTGCGGATCACCGGAACGGACCGGCCTCCGGTCGCTCCGGTGCTGCATATCGGGGCGGTGGATGTCGCAGTCCGGTGCCGCCCTCTCGGGGACGATCTCGTCAGGCTCACCCTCGACCGGGCGCTGCCTCTCCGCATCGGCGACCGCGCCCTGCTTCGCGACCCCGGACGCCGGATGATCTGGCGTGCCGACGTGCTCGATCCCGACCCGCCACGCCTCCGGCGACGCGGTGCCGCGGCACGCCGGGCCCGGCAGCTCGCGGGCGCAGACGGCACTGCGAGGCTGGCGGACGAACTCGCCCGCCGCGGACTCCTGCACCGAGAGCAGCTGCGTCGATTGGGCATCCCCGAGGAGGCCGGCGACCACCTGGCCATAGGACCGTGGCTCGTCGCACCCGCCCTCGCAAGAGCGGTCGCCGATCGGCTGCCCGCACTCGTCCAGCAGCATGCTCACGCGCATCCGCTGGATCCGGCCGTCCCGCTGACCGTTCTGGCGTCACAGCTGCGACTTCCTACTTCCGATGTGGTCCGGGCGCTGGTACGCCCACCCCTCCGCGTGGTCGGGGGCCGGGTCGCCGGACCTGCAACAGAGGTACTGCCGAGCAAGGTCCGGACGGCCGTCGACGTGGTACGCCGCGATCTCCTCGCGGCGCCGTTCGTCGCCCCGACAGCCGACCGGCTCCGCGAGCTCGGCCTGGACGACCGGGCTCTGGGAGCGGCCGACCGCAGCGGGCAACTGTGGCGGGTCGGCCCGGGGATCGTCCTGCTTCCCGACGCCGCCGACGCAGCCGTGACACTGCTTCGGGAGCTGGAGCAGCCGTTCACGACCAGTGCCGCGCGGGAGCGGCTGGGGACGACCCGACGTGTGGTGCTGCCGTTGCTCGATCAGCTCGACCGTGCAGGCCGCACACGGCGGCTCGCCGACGACCGTCGCGAGGTGGCCCGATAAGAGCCGAAACCCGCTGACCGGACCAGCACAGCGAATCGACGGGTGCGGGACGCTAGACCTCGGCCTCCTGCACGGGCTTACCAGCGCGAACCAGGTCGACCGCGATCACGCATACGAGCGAGACGACACCCCAGATCACGAACGTCACCAGGTGGCCGCCGACGTTGTCCGCACCGAAGTACATGATCGACCGGACCGACTCCACCGCCGCGGGCATCGGCAGGACGTCGTGCAGCACCCGGAAGATCTCCGGGCTCATGAAGATCGACATTGCGCCGTTCGACGCGGGCACACCCAGGAACATCAGGACTGCGACTGCCGGGACCACGGCGAGCATGCCGAACAACCTCGTGAGGAACGTGGCGAACATCGACGTCGTGAAGATCGCCAGCACTCCGGTACCAAACAGTTGCAGGAAGTGCCCGTCGACGGCGCCGGTGAGCGGAGCAGCAATCACCCACACGACCAGCGACATGAACACCGAGAAGCCTGCGGCGATCGGCAGCAGCGTCTTGAGCCGCATGGCCGCCGGAGCGGCACTGTTGCCCACGACGGCGAGCATGAAGCCCGACATGATCCAGCCCATCGCGACGTACATCGCGACCGTGCCCATGGTGTCGGACCCCGGCAGCGGGGCGATGTCCTCGATCGTCAGCGGGACCTGCTGGCCTGCGGCCACCTGCTCGAACGTCATCGACACGACCTGCTGCTGGCTCATCCCTGCCGACTGGTTCGCGATCAACGTCGCGGTGGGCGAATCGGCCGACGGCAGCACGTATGCCGCGACGACGCTGCGATCCTGCACGGCGGCACGCGCTTCGTCTACGGATGCCGACGCGGTGAACTCGAAGAGGCCGTCCATGTTCTGTTCGAGGCCTGCGACCGCCTGCTCTGCCACATCCTCGGTAGCGGCCACTACTGTCACGGGCATCTCACGGGGTGCCGGCTGGTACATCGCACCGAGCATGATCGAGAACATCATGACGACCATGGCGAGCGGGAAGGCTGCGAGCGTCACGTACCGGACCCAATTGCGTTGCGGGCGCGGTCCTGCAGTGAGTGAGGCGACCGTGATCTCAGGGTCGCCGGCATCCGGATTCCGCTTGCGTTTGATCGCGTCGATCCCGAATACCGCAGCGAGCGCAAGAATTGCACCGATCACCATCACGAGAATGTGAGAACCGAGCCCGACGCCGTCGAAATACAGGACGGAGCGGAGCGCTTCGCCGGTGGCCGCGGTGGGCAGGAACGAGTGCAAGTTCACGTACATCGAGGGCAGCGTGTAGATCGACATGCCCATGTTGGATGCGGGCACACCGAGCACCATGACGAAGAGCATGCCGACGAGCACCGCCATCGGACCGAAGATCCGGGTGAGGAAGAACTGCACCGACCCCACCGCGAACACTGCGAGCCAGGAGATTCCGAGAACCGCTGCGGTGTGCCCCTCGACGGCGCCGAGCACCGGATCGGCGACGAACCACACGAGGGCGGCAATCAGCGCGGACCAGCCGGCCAGCAGAGGGATCGCGCGTCGCTTTCGGAGCAGCTCGGGCGAGTTCGACAGCGTGATGCTCCACGGCATGTACCCGGCGAGCATCAGACCGGTCGCCATGAACATCGCCGCCAGACCGGCGGTGTCGTGGTCGGGCAGCGGTGCCAGGTCCTCGGTGACGAGGTCGAGACCCTGGCCGATCACGTGGGGAGCCACCAGGCCGGTGACCGTGGACGACTGGGATGCTCCTGCCGCTCCGGCGGTGTACAGCGTGGCGGAGCCGGTGTCCGACAACGAGACGGCGCCTGCAACTTCACGGTCGAAAACAAGATCGCGGGCCTGTTCGTCGCTCGTAACGATGCGCACGTCGACGGCATCGGGGTCGGCATCCTCGAGCGACCGAGCGAACTGTTCCACCTGCTGGCTCGTACCGGCAACGGCGATGGGCATGTTGTTCGGAGCCGGGGCGTGCATCGCGAAGAGGTACCCGGTGATCATCATCCCGACCATCAGGAAGGGCATGACGAAGATCGCGACTACACGTCCGATCTGTTCTTTGCGTGCACGAGCAAGGTCGGCTTCTGCAGCCTCGTCATCGCCCGGCGGACCGCTGACAGATTGCTCGAGGAAGGTTGTGGACATCTGCAATACTCCTCGAATAATTACGTTGAGTGACTTAAAAATGCTACGCTAGGTGTCTTAAATCCCCCAAGCTGCAAGACTGGTGACGTTCGTCCCACATACCGCGGGGACCATCGATCGACACAGGAAGTGACGGAAGCGGACATGGGCAGCTACGGCGATCGAGTTCGGCAGACCCTGCTCGACTCCGCTGAAGAACTCTTCGCCGAACACGGCATCGACGCAGTGTCGAACCGGCGCATCGCGGAACACGCAGGCAACTCCAACCACTCCGCAGTCAACTACCACTTCGGCGGACGCGACGAACTCATCCGCGCCATGCTGCATCGGTTCTCCGAAGACACCCACGCCCGACGACGCGAGCTCGTCTCGATGCTCGCCCCGGAATCCGGCCTACGAGATCTCTTGAGCTGCCTGATCGTTCCGTTCACCGACCAGCTCGCATCGATGCCTGTCCCAGGTTGGCGTGCAAGATTCCTCCGCCAGATGCGAAGCGTTCCGTCGGTCACCGAGACCGTGGCCGGCGCCATCACGGCCGATCCGGTCGTGGACGATCTCATCCAGCGCGTGCGTGCGCTACTCACCGAGATCCCGCCTTCGGTCCTCACCGGCCGATCCTGGATTCTCGGTCGCATCGTCACCGATCTCTGTGCCGACTACGAGGCGCGCCTCGAGTCCGAGAAGACCCCGCCCAACTGGACTGGCTTCGCCAATTTCCTCATCGACGCGTGCGCGGGACTACTCGAGGCACCGGTGACCAGTGAGGGCGATTTCCTCGGAGCACGCAGCTCTCTGGTGTGGCCCTAGCGTCTGGTGCTGCCGCGAACCCGGTCAGCGGGCCAGCGCTTCGCGTAACGCGGACACCGAACCGACCGGCCGGTCACACACGAACCCTCGGCAGACATAGGCGGCGGGCTCTCCGTCGACGAGGGGGCGGTCGCGCAGAAGTGGAGACGAGTCCGGCTCGCCGCCGACCACGATCGATCCACCCGGGGCCTCCCGTCGCGCGGCCCGGAGCAGCTCACCCTCGCCGGCCACTGCCACCTGGATCGGACCACGCACCGCGGCCTCGGCGACAGTGAGCCAATGTCCGGCCGAGCGCGGAGCGCGGTCGAGCAGCAGCGACGCATCACTCAACGACGCGTGTGCGGCCTCCGCGTAGCGGTCCCCGTCGTCGACCACCGCGGCCAGGGAAAGCATCGCCTCGGTGATCAGCGAGGCACCGGACGGTGTCGCGCCGTCGACGGGATCGCGCGGCCGCGTCACGAGCTGTTGGGCGTCGTGAGCGGTATCGAACCAGCTGCCCGGCCTGTCCGGATCGGCGAAGTAGGTCAGCGCGGCGTCGGCCGACTGCCGGGCAGGGTCGAGCCACCGCACCTCACCGGTGGCCTGATACAACGCGAGAAGAGCGGTGATCAAGGCGCCGTGGTCTTCGAGCACACCGGCGGGCGCTCCCACCGACCCGCCGAGCGATGCGCGCCGGAGGCGGCCGTCGACCAGATGCAGATTCAGTAGCCCACGCGCACAGTCTGCGGCAGCGTCCACCCAGTCCGGCCTTCCCAACGCAAGGCCCGCCTCGACGAGACCGGTGATCGCCAAGGCGTTCCATGCGGTGACCACCTTGTCGTCGCGACCCGGCTGCGGCCTGACCGACCGCGCCCTGAACAGACGCACACGAACCGAATCCGTACGAACCTGATCGTCCGGATCGGCAGGTAGCTGCAGGACTGACGTCCCGGCTTCGAACATCCCGGTGTCGGTGACGGCGAACACTTCCGCTGCCCACGCTCCGTCCTCGTCGCCGAGAACGTCGACAAGTTGCTGCGGCGTCCACACATAGGTCAGGCCTTCGACGCCGTCGGTATCGGCGTCGAGGGCGGACGCGAAACACCCCTCTTCGGTACGGAGATCGCGGAGCAGGAAGCCGGCGATGCCCTTCGTGACACGGCGCGGCAGAGCCGCATCGGTGATCCGAGCCAGGTGCGCATACACGCGCAGAAGCATCGCGTTGTCGTAGAGCATTTTCTCGAAATGCGGCACGACCCAACCGGTATCGACGCTGTAGCGGGCGAATCCGCCGCCGAGCTGGTCGTGGATGCCTCCGCGCGCCATGGCTTCGGCGGTGCGTTCGACGAGCCGCAGCGTCGCTGCGTCCCTCGTGCGTTCGTATCCGCGGAGCAAGCCCTCCAACAGGTTCGACGGCGGGAACTTCGGTGCACCACCGAAACCGCCGTGAACCTTGTCCTCGTCCGACGCGACCGTCGCCGCAGCCGCGTCGAGAAGCTCCGGGCCGACCATCCGGGTGCCCGGCGGCAGCCCGCCACTACTGCGCTGGAGTTCGGCAACGATCGCCGCAGCAGCCTTCGCAACGTCGTCGCGGCGGTTTCGCCACGTGTCAGTGATCGCACCGAGCAACTGGACGAACGACGGCATCCCACCCCGCGGCATTTTCGGGTAGTAGGTGCCGCAGTAGAACGGCTCCCCGCCGGGGGTGAGGAAGCAGGTCATGGGCCATCCACCCTGCCCCGTCATCGCAACCGTTGCGTTCATGTACACCGCGTCGATGTCGGGACGTTCCTCCCGATCGACCTTGATGCACACGAAATGCTCGTTCATCAGCGCAGCGGTGTGGTCGTCCTCGAACGACTCGTGCGCCATGACGTGACACCAGTGACACGCGGCGTAGCCGACGGACAGAAGGATCGGCACATCCCGGTCGCGGGCCTCGGCGAGCGCGTCGCCGCCCCATTCCTGCCAGTGCACGGGATTGTCCGCGTGCTGACGGAGGTATGGGCTGAGAGACTCGGCAAGCCTGTTCGCCATCCCCTCACGCTACGTGCGATCAGCTCGTCTCGGGGGTGCTGTGTCCCGTCTTGTTCGCCTTGTCCGTCTCTGCAGAAGCCTCGTCCGTCTTCGTCGTTTTCGCAGCGGCGGCGCCGCGGTCGGTGCCTTCGTCTGCCGCCTGGTCTGCCTCTGGGCTGTCCGTATCGAAACTTTCGGGAAGGTTGCTCAGCCGCTTGTTCATATTCCAGATGAGCAGGGCGATGGCCACGAGCAGTACCAGCACAAGTGCCAACCCGACCGGCGATGCCTTACCGAACTCGGGGCCGGTGGGTTCCTGTGCGAGAACCTCGATTGCCAGCGTGCCTAACGTCATCTCACCTGTCCGTCCTCGATACCCGCGAAAAGATCCGACTCGGGGATCGTCGTGGTGACGCGGGTCTTTGCCAACTCGAACTCTTCGGTCGGCCACACCTTCTGCTGGATGTCCAGCGGAACCGCGAAGAACGACCCGTTCGGATCGATCTGGGTGGCGTGTGCCCGAAGCGCGTCGTCGCGGTTCGGGAAGTAGTCACCACAGGTTATCTGCGTGGTGACCCGTGCCATGAGGTCGCCCTGCTCAGTGCGCCACCGGCTGAGCCACTCCTCCATCGGGAACGGTTCGCCTCGGCGTTCGTACTCGTCGCGGAACAGTTCGATGCGCTTGCGGATGAAGCCGTGCGAGTAGTAGACCTTCTTCACTTCCCACGGCTCGCCGAGTTCGGGATGGTAGTTCGGATCTGCCGCCGCCTCGTATGCCGCCATCGACACCTCGTGGCAACGGATGTGATCGGGGTGCGGATAGCCGCCGTTCTCGTCGTACGTGGTCATGACGTGCGGGCGGAACTCTCGTATGACCTCGACGAGCTTGCGGGTGGGCTCGTCGAGTGGCACCACCGCGAAGCACCCGTCGGGCAGCGGCGGCTTGGGATCACCCTCAGGAAGGCCGGAGTCGATGAAACCGAGCCAGCGATGCTGCACGCCGAGATGACGCGCTGCCGTCGCCATCTCCTCGCGACGAACCTCGGGCATACGATCCCGGATACCGGGCACGTCCATCGCAGGATTGAGGATGTCTCCTCGTTCGCCACCCGTGAGGGTCACGACGAGCACGTCGTTCCCCTCTGCCGCGTAGCGGGCCGTCGTGGCGGCACCCTTGCTCGACTCGTCATCGGGATGGGCATGCACGGCCATGAGCCGTAGTCCGCTCACGTGTTTCCTCCACCTCACCGTCGTGTACATCTCGGGACCGGGCGGCGACCGCCGGTGCGGGCCGTCCGAATCCCTCCCCTATAGTTCCACCTGAGCGCTCCTCCGTCAGCCGTGGCCCCACGGGAGCACCCGAACTTCGACCCGGGCCTGAAAGAAAATGATGACCGATACTGCAGAACAACCCCGACGCAGCGCGAGATACCCGTCGAAGACACGGACGACTCGCGGCAAGAAGTGGGGCTTCACCGCCCTCGGCGTCCTCGCTGGAATCGGGCTCGGATTCGTGATGTACCAGCAGTTCGGACCTGCCGAGATCGAATACGAAGTGGTGGCGTTCAACGTCGTCGACGACGACACCCTCGACATCAAGCTGTCGGTCACGCGACAGGAGCCGTCGCAAGAGGCTGTGTGCATCGTCCGTGCGCGATCGCGGGACGGCAGCGAAACCGGACGACGTGAAGTCCTCATCCCGGCGTCGGACTCATCGACGGTGGTTCTGGAGTCGACGGTCAAGACGTCACAGCGCCCCGGCATGGGCGACGGCTACGGCTGCAGCTTCAACGTTCCGGAATACCTCCGCGCACCCTGATCTGATGCCGTTACGCTGCGCTTTCCGCGCGTAATCCAGATCTGATGCTAGAATAGGCCGATACACGGTTCCACCCATTGGGGCCGTGTATTGCTGCATTAGAGACAGTACGACCCCGTTCGCCACATTCCAGGGGGGAACGACGCGGGTCGTGCTGTTGCGGTCGTTGCGTATGCACGACTTGTCCACGGAGCCGGGGGCTCCAACCCGAAGGAAGTGATCGATGATGACCGAGACCCAGGTGACATGGCTGACACAGGAGTCCCACGACCGCCTCAAGGCGGAACTGGACCAGCTCATCGCCAATCGTCCCGTCATCGCGGCCGAGATCAACGAGCGGCGTGAAGAAGGTGACCTCAAGGAAAACGGTGGTTACCACGCCGCCCGCGAAGAACAGGGTCAGCAGGAAGCACGCATCCGTCAGCTGCAGGAGCTGCTGAGCGCCGCGAAGGTCGGCGTCGCACCTACGCAGTCCGGTGTCGCGCTGCCCGGCTCGGTCGTCACGGTGTACTACGACGGCGACGAATCCGACAAGGAAACGTTCCTCATCGCGACCCGCGAAGAGGGCGCGCGCAACAGCGAGCTCGAGACCTACTCGCCCAGCTCCCCGCTCGGCAATGCCCTCATCGAGGCCAAGGTCGGCGAGACACGTGAGTACGCGCTGCCCAACGGCAAGACGATGAAGGTGACGCTGGTTTCCGCAGAGCCGTACCACGGCTGATTCCGACGTTCACGCAGCGATGCCCGGCCGGTGTTTCCGGCCGGGCATCGCTGCGTTCTCGCCGCGTCAGATGATCCGACGCGCCTTCATGTCGGGGAACACCGTGCCGACACGCACCACGTCACCGGTGGTCGGGGCGTGCACCATCTGGCCGCCGCCGATGTAGATCGCGACGTGGCCCGGGCCGCCGGCCTGCCAGTTGCCGAACAGGAGGTCGCCCGGGCGGGCGAGCTCGAGCGGAATCTCGGTGCCCACGTGCCACTGGGTTTCCGAGGTGCGGGGCAGGGTGATGCCGGTCGCAGCGTGCACCGCGTACGACGTCAGGCCCGAGCAGTCGAAACCGCCCCCGGACGGGCCGTGGATGTTGCCTCCACCCCAGACGTACGGCAGACCCAAAAACTTGAAGGCGAGATCGACCACACGGTTGCCGACGTCGCTCGTACCACCCAGACCGAGGCCGAAGAACGGCGACAGCAGTCGGGAGAACGCTGCCTCGGTGGCACGGATCTTCGCGACATACGGCTTGGTCTGGTTCTCGTAGTCGGGCGACCCGGATGGCATGCCGCCCGACCGACGGACGGCACCCGCACCCGCGTTGTAGGCCGCGAGCGTGAGATCCAACGTGTTGCCCTCGACGAGTCCGCGCTTCTTCCAATCGTCGATCTGCTTGTAGTTGTCGCACAGCAGGTTGCCGGAGGCCATGACGGGGTCGGCGATACCGAGGATGTCGATCTTGCCGTCCCCGTCGGCGTCCTTGCCGTACTCGCGCCACGTGCCGGGCATGAACTGTCCCGGCCCCTTCGCGCCCACGGGAGACACGGGCGCGGTAGCTCCGAACCGGAAGCCGTTCTCTGCCGAGTACAAAGCTGCGAGGACCGGCGCGGTGATCCCGTCGCAGATTTCCCCGGCCTTGCGCAGCCACGGGGCGAACACCGCGATCGCACCGATGGGCGCCAGACCTGTGCCGGGCAGGATCGCCGGGATCGAGGGCAGGGTGACGCCACCGATCGTGGCAGTGGGTTGCGGGCCGAGTACCGGCGCCTGTGGCACCGGCGCGATTCCGAACGCGCTCGGTCGCGGGGCAGGGGCCGCCGGTGCGATCGGAGATTCCGGTGGGGGTTCCTGCGGCCGGAGCGCCTCGATCGCCTCCTCAGGCAGGTGTGGCTCGATGGCCGCCGCGACCGAGTCGGTGGTGTCGGCGACCACCTGCTGGGCCTGTCCCTGTACCTGCTCGGGTAGCGACGCGACGAAGTCCTCGACCTGCTTGTCGGTGTCCGGTGCCCCCGCCTCGAACGACTCGATCGCTTGTGTGACTTGATCTTTTACTTCTGCTGGTACGTCCGCTCCTTGAACGAGCGCACTCGCTGCCGTGGCCACTGCCACGATGACCGCAGACGGGTCTACCGACATCCGCAACCCCCATCCATCCTGAACGACCCCAACCGTACTTGTGATGACGGTCACGAGCACGGCGTCCGCTTCTTGATATCACATATATTTAGGAACACGTTCTAGTTGAGTGGCGGGTGGGATCAGTGTGACTGGAGGTACTCGCTGTTATCCGTCTGTTGCCTGCGAGGAGAGGGAGGGATCGGTCAGTAACTCCACGATGACGACACCGGCGTACTCGTCGGCGCGCTCCCCGTCGTCATCGACCAACCCGAGGATCGCGTCGCACTGCTCCTGAGTCACCGGTGTGGCAGACCCCAGAATTCGCCACGTGTCGGCGACCGGTACGACTCGCGCGCACAACAGCATGCCGACGGGAACGTCCTCGCCCACCTCCGGTGCGGTCAGGTTCCGCCGCTCACCCGAACGCAGATCGCGCAGCGTCAGACCCTCCCCCGCCCGGACAGCCTCGACCTCGTGCACCGACCGCTCCACCGGCAGCCATTGCGCAAGAAGTTCACGTTCGTCGTCGGGCAGCAGATGCCCACGCACCTGCGCGAACTCGGCCAGCCCTCCGCCTTCACCGAGCATGACGTCGTCGAGCAGCGGATCGGACAGAGCCTCGAACAGGTCGTCGTCGTTGTCGCTGTAGCCGCTGCGTGCCTCCGCAAGGGCGAAGCGATGGTCTCGCCACGAGACCTGCGTCATCTGCATGCAGGCTTTGAAATACAGCCAGGGCGCGCGATCCGCCAGCGGGTACTCGACCTTGCCGAGATGACATGCCTTGTACTTGCGACCCGAACCACACCAGCACCGATCGTTGCGACCCAGATCGGGGCGCTCGACGGGCTGGAAGGCCTCCAACACCGAATACAGCGGATGATCCGGACCGCCACGAGACCTGCCCAGTAGCGACAGCGCCCGGACCGCGTCCCCACTGTCGGAAACGTACCGGGCGAGGTCCTCGAGCGCCGGATCGAACTCCGAATCCAGATCCGTCGAACGCTCGAAGTGGCGAGCCGCCTCGTCGACGCGCGCATCGGTTTCTGCCGCCTTGCCCGCCATCCAGAACGCCGACGCGTCGACCTTCCGCTGTCCGTGGTCCTTCATCCACAACGCCGCCCATTCGATCGCCTTCGGATCGATCGCCTGCTCGAGGAGTTCATCGAGAACCGTCGACGCGACATCGGGGTCGGCCAACACTGCGAACAACCCGGATTTGCCCTCCGAGAACCGCGGCTCGAGATCGTGGTCGTCCCCGGAATCGATCGCATCGACCAGCGACGCGAACAACACGACCCCCGGCACCGCCTCGACCGGTATCCCGACCTGCTCGGCATAGGAATCGACTGCGCTCTGCGCGAGATACCCGGCGAAATCGAACCCGGGCGGTGCAACAAGACCGCCCGACACCTCGAGCCCCCCCGCCTGGACCTGTTCCGACAACGGAAGGGTCGGAACGGTGAACGACGTGGGCGTCTCCACCATCACGGCGTACACCGACGCTTCGAGATACGCCGGGTCGCCGGACGCGAGCGCCTCCCCCAGCACCGCGGTCAATTCGGGCACGACATCGACCTCGGTGGTGGCCGGTGCGATCGTCAATCCCGTCTCCGACACGGTTGCGGCCACGAGGTCCCCGGCCGACAACTCGGCGAACGCACCGCGGGGAAACACGAGCGCTTCATGACCGAACGGTGCGAGATCGGTGATGCCGCGATCGTCGAGCCGCTCGGGTTCGTGCTCGATCTCGACGAGGTCGTATCCTTCGTCGCCGGTCACGAACACAAGCAGGGGGTAGATCTCGTCGATGGGAAGCACAGCCGAAGCCACCTCGGCTTCGGTGAGCCGATGTGTCAGGATACGGCCGCCGAGAAGCGCGTCGAATGCGGCGTATCGGCCGTCGCTCAGGTAGGCCAACATCGGATGCTCGGGCAGTTCGTCGACGGGCAGGTCCAGGTCCTCGGCATCGTGGCCCGACGCGAGTCGCTCTCCTATCTCGTCGAGCGTGAGCGGGCCGTGCTCCCGGAGCAGAGTGAGCACAGCGGCGATCAGTGCGTCATCTGCGGCGAGGTCGTAGTCGAAGTCGGTCACGGATGCGATCGTACGGGCAGGCAGGCGCACCGATGCCCGACACTCGAGCACGTTGCATCGCCGCAACTACTCGAGCCTCACCACGTATCCGGCGTCGCGCAGCGCATCGAGCACCTCACTGCGGTGTTGCGCACCACGGGTTTCCATCGTCAGTGCGACCTGCACCTCGTCCAGCGCGAGTTGTCCCGCCGTGCGCGAATGTACGACGTCGACGACGCTGGCGTCGGAATCTCCGACAACGCTCAGCAATCCGACGAGAGCACCGGGCCGATCCGGGATCGACACGCGCACAGCAAGATACCGGCCTGCCGCTCGCAGACCATGTCCGATCACATGAGTCAGAACGAGCGGGTCGATGTTGCCACCGGTGAGGATCGCGGCCACCGGGCCGTCGAACTCCAGTCCCGCGGTGGACAGCGCAGCGACCGCAGCAGCTCCCGCAGGTTCGACGATCAGCTTGGACCGCTCCATGCACAGCACCAACGCCCGGGCGAGGGCGTCGTCGCTGACAGCAACGACGCGCTCGACGTAGTCCTGCACGAGCGGAAACGGTACGGACCCAGGCATTCCCACAGCGATACCGTCGGCGACGGTCGCGAGCGTCTCGGCTCGTTCGGGACGTCCCGCCAGCAACGAACCCGGCCACGCCGCCGCGCCCTCGGCCTGAACACCGATCACCCGAACCTCCGGCCGGACGGAAGCGAGTGCCGCTGCGACTCCGGCCAGCAGACCGCCACCACCGGTCGGGACCACCACTGCGCTCACATCGGGAAGTTGCGCAGCGATCTCGAGTCCGACGGTGCCTTGCCCGGCCACGACATCCTCGTGGTCGTACGGGTGGATGAACACCGCGCCCGTCTCCGCCGCGAACTCCTGCGCCGCCACCAGCGCGTCGTCGATCGTGTGGCCGGCGAAGTGGACGTCGGCGCCGTAGGCACGGGTCGCGGCGACCTTCGGCAGGGCCGCACCGACCGGCATGAACACCGTCGAAGCGATGCCGAGCCCGGTCGCCGCCCACGCGACTCCCTGCGCATGATTGCCCGCACTCGCCGCAACGACACCGCGCGCCCGCTCGTCCGCCGCGAGTCGCGCGATGCGGTAGTACGCACCACGCGGTTTGAACGAGCCGGTGTGCTGCAGGTTTTCGCATTTGAACCACACCGGGACGCCGGTGCGCTCGGAGAGCACCCGTGAAGGCAGCACCGGGGTTCGTCGTATGACGGGGGCGAGTGCATCCTCGGCTGCACGGATCTCCGGTTCTCCTATGCGCACCTGATCGAATGCACCCATCGCCTCAGCGTAGGGGACTCGAACGCGCGAGGAGGCGCCCCAGGCGGGCGCCTCCTCGCGTGTCGCCGGGACTTATCCCAGAGCCTGCTCGATATCGGCCAGCAGATCCGCGACATCCTCGATGCCGACGGAGAGCCGCACGAGGTCGTCCGGCACCTCGAGCGCCGAGCCCGCCGTCGACGCGTGCGTCATGGCACCCGGGTGCTCGATCAGCGACTCGACGCCGCCGAGCGACTCGGCGAGGGTGAATATCTCCGTGCGCTTGCAGAAGTCGAGCGCAGCCTGCCGTCCCCCGGCCAGACGCACCGAGATCATGCCGCCGAATCGACGCATCTGCTTGGCAGCGGCCTCATGACCGGGATGCGACTCGAGACCGGGGTACAGCACCGACGTGACCGCCTTGTGCCCGGAGAGCGCATCGACGATCTTCTCGGCGTTGTCGCTGTGCCGCTCCATCCGCACCGCGAGGGTCTTGATACCGCGCAGCGTGAGGAAGGCGTCGAACGGCCCGGGCACCGCACCCGCGCCGTTCTGCAGGAACGCGAATGCGGTGTCGAGTTCCTCGTCGTTCGCCACGAGCGCTCCCCCGACGACGTCGGAGTGACCACCGATGTACTTGGTGGTCGAGTGCAGCACGACGTCGGCGCCGAGCGACAGCGGCTGCTGCAGGTACGGCGACGCGAACGTGTTGTCGACGACGAGTTTTGCGCCGCCGGTATGTGCGATGTCGGCGAGCGCAGCGATGTCGCCGATGTTGAGCAGCGGGTTGGTGGGGGTTTCGACCCACACGAGTTTGGTGTTCGGTCGCAGGGCCGCGCGCACCTCGTCGAGATCGTTGACCGCGGCGGGCGTGTACTCGATGCCCCACTGCGTGAAGACCTTGTCGATGAGCCGGAACGTGCCACCGTAGGCGTCATTGGGGATGACGAGGTGGTCGCCGGGCCGCAGCGCCGAACGCAGCAGGCAGTCGGTGGCCGCCATACCCGAACCGAATGCGCGACCGTAGGCGCCGCCTTCGAGCGCTGCGAGATTCGCTTCGAGGGGGCGGCGAGTGGGGTTGCCGGTCCGCGCGTATTCGAAGCCGTTGCGCATTTCACCGACGCCGTCTTGAGCGAACGTCGACGACGCATAGATCGGCACATTGACCGCGCCGGTCTGAGGGTCGGGCTCGAAGCCTGCATGGATAGCGCGTGTGGCGAAACCGTGCTGTGTGTTGTCCGTCATTGTGAAATCGGTGTCCTATCGGCCTTCGGAGATGAAACCAAGCAGATCGTGGCGGGTGATGACGCCGACAGGTTTGCCGTCGTCGATCACCATGAGCGCATCGGTGTCGCCGAACGCCTTCGTCGCGGAAGCGATCGACTCACCGACACCGATATTGGGCAGCGGCGGGCTCATGTGCTTCTCGACGGAGTCGGCGAGGTTCGCGCGTCCTTCGAAGACGGCGCTGAGCAGTTCTCGTTCGCTGACCGAACCGGCGACCTCGCCCGCGGTGACGGGCGGTTCGGCACCGACGACGGGCATCTGCGAGACGCCGTACTCGCGGAGGATCTCGATTGCGTCGCGCACAGTTTCGGAGGGGTGAGTGTGCACGAGCGCGGGCAGGTCGCCGGACTTGCCGCGTAGCACGTCGCCGACTGTGGAGTCGTCGGGCTTGCCGTCGAGCGGGGCACGCAGGAAGCCGTACGACGCCATCCACTTGTCGTTGAAGATCTTCGACAGGTATCCGCGCCCACCGTCGGGCAGCAGCACCACGACGACGGCCTCGGGGCCTTCACGCTCGGCAACCTCGAGCGCCGCGACCATCGCCATCCCGCACGAACCGCCGACGAGCAGACCTTCCTCGCGCGCGAGGCGACGGGTCATCTCGAACGAGTCGGCGTCGGAAACGGCAATGATCTCGTCAGGGATGGCCGGGTCGTACGCGGCGGGCCAGAAGTCCTCGCCGACGCCTTCGACGAGGTACGGGCGGCCGGTGCCACCGGAGTACACGGAACCTTCGGGATCGGCGCCGATGACCTTGACCTTGCCGCCCGACACCTCCTTGAGGTAGCGGCCGGTGCCGCTGATGGTGCCGCCGGTGCCGACGCCCGCGACGAAGTGGGTGATCTTGCCGTCGGTGTCGTTCCAGATCTCGGGGCCCGTGGTCTCGTAGTGACTCTCGGGACCACCCGGGTTGGCGTACTGGTTCGGCTTCCAGCCGCCGGGCAGTTCGCGGGCGAGCCGGTCGGAAACGGTGTAGTAGCTGTCGGGGTGCTCCGGCGGCACCGCGGTCGGGCACACCACCACTTCGGCACCGTAGGCCTTGAGCACGTTGCGCTTGTCCTCGCTGACCTTGTCGGGGCAGACGAACACGCACTTGTATCCGCGCTGCTGGGCGACGAGGGCCAGACCGATCCCGGTGTTTCCGGAGGTGGGTTCGACGATCGTGCCGCCCGGCTTCAGTTCGCCCGAGGCCTCGGCCGCGTCGATCATCTTGACGGCGATGCGGTCTTTCGAGCTACCGCCGGGGTTGAGGTACTCGATCTTCGCTGCCACCAGCGCCGATCCAGGTTTGACCACCGAGTTGAGTTTGACCAGGGGGGTATTTCCGATGAGGTCGACAACAGAATCCGCGATGCGCATACCACCATGTTCTCAGACATCGGTTGTCGAGGGCCTCTCGGCCATACGACAGCGGCCGGACCACCTGGTAGGTGATCCGGCCGCTGTGCGACTGGAGGCTAGTCGCTCTGGAAGTAGCTGAGCAGTCGAAGGATCTCGACGTACAGCCAGACCAGGGTGACGGTGAGACCGAAGGCCACGCCCCACGCAGCCTTCTCCGGCGCCTGGGCGCGGATCAGCTGGTCAGCGGCGTCGAAGTCCAGCAGGAAGCTGAACGCGGCGATGCCGATGCACACGAGGCTGAAGATGATGGCGAGAGCGCCACCGTCGCGCAGGCCGAGCCCGCCGTCGATGAAGAAGCTCGCGACCAGGTTGCCGAGTGCGAGAACCAGGACACCGACCAGTGCGCCGACGATCATGCGGGTCAGCCGCGGCGTGACGCGGATCGCGCCTGTGCGGTAGACGACGAGCATGCCGAAGAACACGCCGAACGTGCCGAGGACCGCCTGAGCGATCAGCGTCGAACCGCCGGCGCCACCGAAGGTGATGTCGGTGAACATGAACGACAGCGCGCCGAGGAAGAAGCCTTCTGCGACCGCGTAGGCCAGGACGATGGCCGGGTTGTCCATCTTCCGGCCGAATGTGGCGACGAGGACGAGGACGAGACCGATCAGGCCGCCGCCGACCACAAAGGGCAGAGCCAGGCCGGTATTGGAATTGACCAGTACGTACGAGATCAGCGCCGTGACGGCGAGCACGCCGAGCGTGATGCCGGTCTTGGTGACGACGTCGTCGATGGTCATGGACCGCTGATCTGTGGGACGCGCCCACGGATCGGCAGGCGCGTATTGCGGCTGTCCGAATTGCTGGGTTACCTGAGCGGCGCCCGCTGTAGCAGAGCCGAATGAGGCGTATCCGCCGCCCTCTTGCTTGGGCAGGTTGCGGAACACCGGATTGCTGGTGGTGCGCACCGTGCACTTCCCTTCTGATGGTTCGCTTCTGTCCGTTGAACCTGGTTGTCCATTGAACGAGGCAGCCGCGACGAAAGTTCCCACCGCGGAGCGGACCGTCTTCTGATGCCGCAGAGCGACCCCCGGACAAACCGGACTCTACCGGGTGCGGACCGATCGGGTCACGGTGAACTTGCGGTTACGACCCGCAACGGTCGTGCGGCCGACCAGTCCTTGCAGGTGGCGGTGGTAGCCGAGGTTGGAGTTGTGCACGGTCCACAGTTCACCGCCGTCACGCAGGATGCGCGCAGCCGATTCGAACATCTTCTCCGCGATACCGGTGTGCACCGCAGCACCGATGTGGAATGGCGGGTTGCACACCACGACGTCGACGGACGCATCGGGTAGCGAGGATGCGACGTCGTCGCGGAGAGTCTCGATGCGGTCGGCCAGACCGTTGGCGGCGGCGGTCGCAGCGGCGGAGGCCACCGCCGAGGCAGACTGATCGGTCGCGATGATTCGCGCCGACGGCCGAATCCTGGCCAGCTCCGCGGCGAGGATTCCGGTGCCACATCCGAGGTCAACCGCCACACCGATGTTCCGCGGGGTCTGACGAAGGAAGTCGAGGAGGTAGCGGGTCCCGATGTCGAGGCGCGGCCCTGCGAAGACCGCACCGTGCGCGACGACGGTCAGATCGAGGTCGGTCAGCGTCTCGGTGACCGGATAGGTCGGCGTCCCGGGAATCGGCGTCCGGGCTCTGAGGACCCTCGACTTCTGCCGCCCCCGCGATGCCTGGACCTCGCCGAACGACCGGCCGAGGACGTCGTTCATGGCAATGGTGATGTGTTTGTCCCGTCCACCCGCGAACACAGCGACCTCGGGTGTTGCATACCGGGCGACGGCTTCCGCGATCTCGGTGAGAGCACTGAGCGATCGGGGCAGCTGCAGAAGTACCACCTGCGCGCCGGTCAGGAGCTCCTCGCTCAGTTCGCCGGAGGTGAAGCGGTCCAGCATGCCTTCACGGTCGGCGTTCGCGGCCAATGCGCGTTCGGCGACGATCGAATCCTGGTGAACGCGCAATCCGAACGCATCGTGTCGGGCAGCGGTACCGAGGGTGAGCGCACCGAAGTGGTCGTCGATCACGACGACGGATCCGTCGTCCGCGGCCACGAGCGCGGCGTCCGCCTCGTCGAGAATCAGACGGTCCGCCGCGTCGACAGCAAGCAGATTGGGCGCTTCCACATCAGGGAAGCGCCGCAACCTGTCGAACAACTCGCTGTTTATGAGCACTGCCCCTTACCGGCGTCCTCGATGGCCTTGAGAGTATCGGCCTGTTCTTCCTCACTCAGGTTCTCCCATTCCGGGAGCTGCTGCTGAGCTTCAGCGACCGCGGACGCTGCCGCAGCGCGATCCTGACCCCATTCCTCGAGCTCGTCGAGGTACGGGAGCATGGCCGCGCAGTTGTCCTCGTAGCTGTCGCCGAGGTTCACCGCGGGGCTGCTCGGAGTGCCGGACTCGGCCGATGCAGAGGTGGTCGTCGTGGTGGTGTCCTCGGTCGAGTCGGATGCCTCGTCCGAGGATCCGCACGCCGCCGCCAGCAGGACCACGCCCGCACCGAGCAGCGCCGCGAGAGTCTTCTTCATGTGTGTGTCCACTTCTCGTCGCAGTGTCGTTTTCGTCCGGGTCGTCGGTTTCGTCGACGCGTCCCGGCGGCACAAAGGTAATCGAGTCCCGTGAAGCGATAAGCGCCGGGCGTACACCCAGCGGGACTATCCTGGAGAAACCCCTGAACGAGGCACCCTGATGACCGAGAACGACCCGCTTGCCACCCGAGCCGCGCCGGTCCTGACCGCGAACGAGGCCGACACCGTTCGGGCATTGGCGGCTGCCGGATTCACCGATCCGGAAGAGATCGGTCGCGGCGGTTTCGGTGTGGTCTACCGATGCCGACAGGAATCGCTCGACCGTACAGTGGCGGTGAAAATTCTCAGCACCACCCTCGATCCCGACAACATGGACCGGTTTCTGCGGGAGCAACGCGTAATGGGCCGGTTGTCGGGCCATCCGCACATCGTCACCGTGCTCCAAGCAGGCACCGGCGGCACCGGGCTGCCGTATCTCGTGATGCACTACCATCCGCACGACTCCCTCGAGGCACGGATTCGCAGACACGGTCCGCTGGAGTGGCCAGAAGCGGTGCGCTTGGGAATCAAGGTCGCGGGAGCGCTCGAAACCGCGCACCGGAACGACGTACTGCACCGCGACGTGAAGCCGGGCAACATCCTGATCACCGAATACGGCGAGCCTCAACTCACCGATTTCGGCATCGCACGGGTCGGCGGGGGTTTTCGCACCTCCTCCGGAGCAATCACCGGATCGCCCGCGTTCACAGCTCCCGAGATTCTGCGCGGTGACAATCCCGCAGCCGCGGCGGATGTATACGGGCTTGCGGCGACCCTGTTCTGCGCGATCACCGGCCACGCCGCTTACGAGCGCCGGGAAGGCGAGAAGGTCGTTGCGCAATTCCTTCGGATCACGTCGGAGCCCATCCCGGATCTCCGGGGTGGCGGGCTCCCCGACGCGCTCTGCGAGGTACTCGAACGCGGAATGTCGACCGACCCCGCGGGGCGTCCACAGACCGCCATGGATTTCGGGGAGGAGCTTCAGCAACTCGAACTCAGCTTCGGGCTGCCCGTCGACGACATGGCATTACCCGAGGACGCTCCCGGACCCTCCCTGCCCGCAGCGCTGCCGTCGACCTCCTCGACAAGCGACTCGGGACGCCTCCCGTCGACGTCGTTCACATCACCGTCGACCTCACCTGCGACTCGCTTCCGTCCTCCGGCCGCCAACAGGCCACTGATCGACCGCACCCGGTTGATCGATCTGCTGCGAGCGGGCCGGCGGCGCAGGCTCACCGCGATCCACGCGCCCACCGGCTTCGGTAAGTCGACCCTCGCCGCCCAATGGCGCGACGTTCTCGTCGGAGAGGGAATCCCGGTCGCGTGGCTCACCGTCGACAGCGACGACAACAACGTCCTGTGGTTCCTGACCCACCTGATCGAGGCGATCAGACAAGTGCGTCCACATCTGAGCCGTCAGCTCGCGCAGATCCTCGAATCCCACGGCGACGATGCCGAGCGATACGTGCTGAGCACTTTGATCGACGATCTGCACAGCAACAAGGTGCAGACCACCTTGATGATCGACGACTGGCATCGGATCACCTCGCCGGAGACGATCGCCGCGCTGGACTTCCTCCTCGAGCGCGGGTGCCACCATCTGCAGATCGTGGTCACCAGTCGCACTCAGGCCGGACTGCCGTTGAGCCGCATGCGGATGCGCGACGAACTCGTCGAACTCGATTCGAGTGTCCTGCGATTCGACACAGACGAATCCGATTCCTTCCTGCGCGAAGTGAGCGGGCTGCATCTCGACCGCGAAGATGTCCAGGATCTCAACCGCTCCACCGAGGGGTGGGCCGCGGCGCTACAGCTCGCGTCGTTGTCGTTGCGCGACAGCGACGATCCGACAGGGATGATCGAGAACATCACCGGACGCCACCATGCAATCGGCGAATTCCTCGCCGACAACGTTCTTTCCACACTCGAGCCAAAGGTCTACGAGTTCTTGTTGTCGACGTCGATCACCGAATCCATCAGCGGTAGCCTTGCTTCGACCCTCACCGGGAATCCACGGGCGCAGGCGATGCTCGAGGAGATCGAGCAGCGAGACCTGTTCCTGCGACACGTCGACGACGAACGCGTCTGGTTCCGCTACCACCACATGTTCCTCGACTTTCTCCGCCGTCGCCTCGAACACGACAGGCCCGAGCGGATTCCCGAATTGCATCACCTTGCCGCGCAGTGGTTCGCGCGTCACCACATGCTGCGCGAGTCGGTCGATCATGCACTGGCCTCCGACGACACCCGGTTCGCGCTGGACCTCGTGGCCACCGACGGCATGAATCTGATGGAACACGGTCGCATGACGACGTTGCTCACGCTCATCGAAAAGCTCCCGCACCGCGCGGTGTCGGACGATCCACGCCTTCAACTCTCGTGTTCGTGGGCGAACGGCGCTCTGCAACGAAGCGACAAGGCCAGGACCGCACTCGATGCCGCTCGCGACGCACTCGAACGGAGCGCACTTCCCGCAGCGGAGACCGAATCGCTTCGTATCGAGATGGACGTGGCCGAAGCAGCAATCCTCATGAACGCCGATCAAGCTGCCGACATCGACCGGCTCATCGCACCGTGCCTGGAATCCGCCGACACGCTGCGTCCGTGGGTGGTGGCCGCCGCCGCCGTATTCGCCAGCTACACCGCCCTCTTCCGCTTCGACTTCGAGGCCGCCCAACGGTGGCAGGAATGGGCCGAACCGTATCACCAGAGCACCAAGGGGCCGTTCGCCGGAATCTATGGGGAATGCCTGTCCGGGATCGCTGCCAGCGAACTGCTCGATGTGGCGGTCGCCGAGAAGCGCTTTCGTTCGGCGCTGCGCACCGCACGCCACAGCGGCGGCGTGCATTCCCATGGCGGCCGGCTCGCGGCTGCGATGCTCGGAGAGCTGCTCTACGAGCAGGGTCGGCTCGCAGAGGCCGAAGCACTTCTCGACGAAAGCGCCCAGCTCGGGATCGAAGGCGGCATTGCGGATTTCATGATTGCGCGGTTCGCCACCGCCGCACGATTGAAGATGCTGCGCGGTGATCGCGACGCCGCCGTCGCACTGCTGGACGAAGGCCTGCGGGCAGCCGCCACCCTCCATCTCCGGCGGCTACGCGCGCGCGTCGACAACGAACGCGTCAGGCTGGGCCTGTCCACGGCGCCGCGCGAAGCTCAGGAGATGCCGGCGACGGACCGTCCCGACACGGACGGCGTAGCCGAAGTGACCGCGCAGATCGAGGACGCCACCGCCATCCGCCTGTTGTACAACAGTGCAGATCCGGACTCGGTTGCCCACGCGGTCGACTGGGCGCAGCTGTGGTACCGGCGCACCGACATCAACGGACGACGGCGTGCACACCTGCAGGCGGGCCGCCTGCTCGCGGCGTGTCTGCATGCAGCCGGACGGATCGAGGAGGCCGAGGAGATCCTCGCACCGGCCGTCGAGGTCTGCGGCGACCGCGGCATGCTCCGGTATCTCGTCGACGGTGGCACTCACGTCGTCGCCGTACTCACCTCGCTCCGCGACAGATTGCGCGAGGACCGCTGGCCGAAGGAATGGCCTGTCGTCGACGCAGCGTTCCTCGACGAGATGCTGCGACTCACCGAAACCGGAGAGACCAGCGCCGAGCTCTGAGTGCGGCACACTTCGAGCATGACCAATCTCCCCGGAGACGTGCGCACACGGTTGTGGCGCGACGGTGTGCTCGTCGCGGACGGATTCCCGCTCGACGACATCGCCGAGCATCTCTCGGACGAGCGCGCGTTGGTATGGGTGGACCTGCACGACCCTGGACACGCCCAGATGAGTGCACTCGCCGCCGAGCTGGAGTTCGACCCCCATGCCGTCGAGGACGCGGTGGCGCGAAGCGAGCGCACGAAGGCAACCCGCTATCCCACCCACACCTTCGTCACGGTGTACGCGACCCACCTCGATCGACAACCCGGTCCCGGCACGGTCGAATCCCGCCTGCACACCACCCGGGTGTCGGCGTTCATACTGCCGCGCGGGATCGTCACGGTGCGGCGCGGCGGGCCGTTCGACATCGACGAGGTCACGACACGATGGGACGATCACGCCGACCTCATGCAGTTCGGAACCGGCGCGCTCCTGCACGGACTGCTCGACGTCATCGTGGACGGTCAATTCGAGACCATCCAAGCCCTCGACGACGCAATCGAGGACATCGAGGACGGACTCTTCGGCGACACACCGATGACTCGCGAGACCCAGCACCGCATCTACCGCCTGCGCAAGGAACTGGTCCAGCTCAGGCGTGTCGTACTTCCGATGCGCGAGGTCGTGACCGCGGTGATGCGTCACCGCGCCGAGACCGGCAACCCTGCAGAACTCGACGGTTGGTACACCGACCTCTACGACCACGTGATCCGGGCGACGGAATGGACCGAATCGCTGCGCGACATGGTGACCACGTTGTTCGAAACGAACCTGTCGCTGCAGGATGCGCGCTTGAACACGGTCATGAAGAAGCTCACCGGGTGGGCCGCCATCATCGCGGTACCCACGGCAGTCACGGGCTGGTACGGCATGAACGTGCCCTACCCGGGCTTCGATCAGCCGTGGGGTGTGCTCGTCAGCGCCTGCGTCATCGCAGGGTCGGCGGGACTGCTGTATCTGCTGTTCAAGCGGCGCGACTGGCTCTGATCACTGCACCTTCGGATCCGAGCGACGCACTCAGATGAGTACGAGGATCAAGACGATGATCAGTACTACGACGATGACTGCTGCGATCACCGACGCCACGGACGCACGACGCTTGCCCGCGCCGCTGCGCACCAGTTCGGGGTCGGCGTCCGGCGCATCACCGATGGGGTCTTCGTCGTTCGATCGAGACATGACACCTCCCGGGTCCTCGTGTGATCAACGACCGCGTATCCAGGAAGTCTTGCACGCGAAGTTCCCGGAGGTGTGGACGTTTGCCTCCCGATCCCGCGGGTATCTCTTCATGGCACGAAGATCCATCGGCAAGCATGAGGAGGATCGATGGCAGACTTCATCGACAAGGCCAAGCACAAGGTGGAAGAAGCCACCGGCAAGGTCAAGGAACAGACCGGCAAGGCCACAGACGACCGCGATCTCGAAGCCGAAGGCAAGGGCGACCGCGCCTCGAGCGGCATGAAGCAGGCCGGCGACAAGGTCTCCGACGCTGTAGAGGACGTGAAGGACGCGTTCAAGAACAAGTAGGTGCCGGCACAGCACACAGATCCGAAAGAGGGCCGGTGTACGGAAGTTTCCGTACACCGGCCCTCTCTACGGAGTGCTACTCCGAGGTCCCTTCGGTGCTGTCGAAGAAGTGCCATGTGCCGTCGTTCTCGTGTTGCGCTTCCATGCGCCAGCCGAGCTCGGTGTTGTCGGCGCGAGTATCGACGAACCACGCGTGAGCGTCGTCGGCGCTCTCGATGTCCTTGGTGTCCACTACATCCCCGTTGGGGTCGATCACTCTGTACGTTGCCATGGGGATGGGCTTCCCGGGAGGAACGGCAGCCAAACGTCGCCGACCCCGATCAGCTGTCGCCGAGGTTTCCGGACAGCATCTCGACCCGGCGCAGGCTGGCGCCGTCCAGACCCACGATTGTCGCGGACTTCCCCTTCTCGGAGTACTTGTGAAGCACCGAGTCGAATGTCGCTACGGTCGACGCATCCCACACCTCGGCGTCGGTGAGGTCGATGACGACACGCTCGGGGTCATCGACGTAATCGAATTGGTACACCAGATCATTGCTCGATGCCCAGAACAACTCGCCCGACACCTTGTAGGTGCGCACGCCGTCCACGTCGAGGGCGCGGACGCGCGTCATGTGCGCGACCCGCCGCGCGAACGCGACCATGGCTGTGAGTACACCCGCGACCACACCGACCGCAAGATTGTCGGTGGCCAGCGTTCCGATCACCGTCACGAGCATGACGAGTGTTTCGCTGACCGGCATGAGTTTCAGGGTCCGGGGGGCGATGCTGTGCCAGTCGAACGTGGTCACCGCGATCACGATCATCACCGCGACCAATGCGGCCATCGGGATCGCTCCGACCACATCTCCCACGGTGACGCACAGGAGAAGAAGGAACATCCCCGCGCAGAACGTCGAGATCCGGGTCCTGGCGCGACCTTCCTTGACGTTGATCATGGTCTGACCGATCATCGCGCACCCACCCATGCCGCCGAACAGCGCGGCAACTCCGTTCGCGACGCCCTGGCCCCAAGCCTCGCGGGTCTTGTCCGAGTGACTGTCGGTGATGTCGTCGACGAGCTTCGCTGTCATCAACGACTCCATCAATCCCACCAGCGCCAGGCCCACCGCATACGGGGCGATGATCCGGAGGGTTTCGAGTGTGAGCGGTACGTCCGGGATCATCCAGGTCGGGAAGCCTCCGGGCAGCTCACCCTGGTCGGCGACATCCGGGACATCCACGCCGAACAACACGACGACACCGGTCAGCACGATGATCGCGATCAACGCGGCGGGCACCGCGGTGGTGAGCTTCGGAATGAACACCACCATCGCAATGCCGAACGCGACCAGCGGGTAGACGAGCCACGGCACGTCGAACAGGTGTCCCAATTGGGCGCTGAAGATGAGGATGGCCAACGCGTTGACGAATCCGATCATCACAGAACGGGGAATGAAGCGCATCAGGCGTGCGACGCCGGCCAGCGCCAGTACGACCTGCAAAGCTCCTGCCAGCCAGACCGCGGCGATCAAGTAGTCGAGCCCGTGCGACGCCACCAGCGGCGCGATGACCAGAGCTGTCGCGCCGGCTGCGGCCGACACCATCGCAGGCCGCCCACCCACGAACGCGATGGTGATGGCCATGACACAGGACGTGTACAACGCGACTTTCGGATCGACTCCCGCGATGACCGCGAACGAGACGACCTCGGGAATCAGGGCCAGGGAGGTGACCAGACCCGCGAGGATCTCGGTTGTCAACTTCCGAGGCGATCGGAGGGTCGAAAGAACGGTATTCACCGCTGAAGTCTAGGCACGCCCGTCGTGGCGGCGCGCCTCGCAGCGGCGCCGGGTGTAGTGTTGGACCATCGACCGGTTCGACACCTCCGGACATCTTCCCCGATACGAACCTCGATGATCATCCCCGAGCTGCACGTTCCTGGTTTCGCGTACCCCGCGCCCGCGTGTTCCTCGCAACACCTGAAGTGTTCGAAAGCAGTACCCGAAAGGACTCACATGAGCCAGCACACCGAAGACAACAACCCGCTGTTCCTGCAGCCGGTGGACCCGAACAACACCGAACCGGCGGTTGTGGAGGCCGAGCACCAGACATCGACCGAGCCGTTCGACTACACGTCGATCTTCTCCTCGCGCGGAGCCTGAACCACCTATCGCGTCGCGAAGTCGGCAAGTGCCTCCGAAACCGGTTCGGGGCGCCCGTCGTTCCGTACCCCGGCTGCGGTGAGCACGTCGATGTGGTTGTAGCCCGGCAACACGACCGGCACGTCGTCCGGATGCCCTGATTCCGGAAGCGCGATACCTCCGCTGCCCTGAAGCGTGAGAATCGGGTGCCGCGCGACCCCGTCCCTGTGGATGTGATGTGTCGCGAACGACGGAGCCGACGACAGCGCCAGGTCCGACGGCAGCCGAGTCGGGAAGTACCACTCCGTGAAGTCCAACGGGGGTTCCGACAGATTACGCGCCAGTTCGGCAATCGAGGTGACCTCGCTCGCCGGGTTCGTGTAGCGCGCCTCGTTCGGAAGCGAATCTGCGGTCGCGACCTCGTCGTAGTCGAGCCACCTGTAGAGCACATCCGCGCCGTACACTGCGGGCGACGCTTTCGGTGCGTCGCCGAACATTCCCGTCGACAACACCTCGGTTGTGCTCGGCACCGGAAACAGCTTGTCCTGCACGGGGGCTCCCGTGATGAAACCGACACTGGCCTGCAAGAACCCGAACGGCTGCGAATTGTCGTCGAGGATCGCTCCGAGAACCGCCTCGTTGGTGGCATTCAGTGAGCGCACCTCCGGTTCCCCGGTCGCGAACATCGCGGCGTCCTTCGCGAGCAGAGCCCGCAATGTCCAGTCTACGTTCGGGTTGTCCGGCAACCGCTCGACGAGATCGTTGACACCCTCCGGATCGAGACGTACTGCGAGACCCGCCAGAGCAAGCAGGTTCGTCGTCTCCGGGTTGATCACCGCCTGAAGCGCCAGTACCGGCATGGCCCCGGTGACCGCTCCCGTCGCAGCGTCGAGCGGAGCTTTCACGATGTCGGGGATCTGCGGGAACGATCCGCCCACCGGTGCGGGAGATTTCGCCGCGATCACAGTGTCGAGCGCGAAATATCCCGAGCACTGGCTGAATCCGGCGTCGTCGAGGGTCTGCGGGTTCCCGTCGAAATCCCATTCGGCGAAGAAGCCCGTTATGAACCCTCCCAACGAGTGCCCGCCGCACAGCACCTTGTCGTTACGGACCTGCGGGTCGGGAAGTTCGTGTCGAAGGAGGTCGTACTGGTCGCGGAGAGTCTGTTCGAGGCCGACATGGGCGAGCCATGCGACATCGGCGCCCGAGGCGTAGCCCGCAAAGCGCGACCCGTCGCTCTCCGCGCCGTGGAAGTAGTAGTCGGTGGCGGTGTCGAAGCTGCCGGTCGCGAGCGCGGCCTGAACTCCGGTGTGGTCTTCGAGGCAGTTCGATCGCCTGTCCAGCGCCCAGAATTCGACGTGCGCACCTCGTCGAGCGGCCGCAACGACGGTGTTGCGCGCAACACTTCCGAATGCCCCTGCGCCCTCGAAGATTCCCGGCTGGGCCACGAAGATGCGGTCGGCGTGTGCCGAGTCTGCCGGGCCGTCGACCGATCTCCAGCGAAGGTAGGACAGGCGGTCGCACCGTTCCGGTCGCGGGCCGACGTACTCCGGTAGGGGCGCGGGGATCGTGACCACCGAGCCGATCACCTCGCCGGCGAGCGGTGCGGTGGAAGCGTAGGTCGTCTCGGTTCTGCCGTCCTGAGCGGAGGCGTGTGGAGCGCCGCCGACGCCGACAGCGAAGGCCGTTGCTGTCGCGAGAACCATCCGGATTGCGCTGCTGCCCATCGCCGCCCCCATCACCAGTGATGCGCACACAATAAGGCACGATCGGACTTCGGCAGGGAGAACGCCGGGGGCGGCTACACAAACATGGTCCGCAGACAGAAACAACGGTTCAGGCAGGCCGATTCTGTCCGCAGGCGTTGTGGTTGTAGGGATTTTGGTGGTCCCGAACGGTCGTCGCGAACTCGTCCCAGCCGCCGTACTCGTTGTTCACAGCATCGAGCACAGGCTGGATCTTGCTGGCGCTCTGCAACGTAACGTAGACATCGCGTACGACGCTGTGCCAAGATCATCGCCACAAAAGAAAAGGTGCCCGCCGCGAGCTTGGACCCTCGCGACGGGCGTCGTCCGACTTACCAAAGGAGTCGAACGTGGCACAGCATACCCATGCCCCATTACAGGGCGGAATCAGACGCGGCCCGCGCTTGGCCGACAATTTCACCGTCCTCTCCAACACCGTCATCAACGACGGTCAGCTGAGTTTTCGCGCCAGGGGCCTGCTCATCATGTTGCTCAGCAAACCTGCCGATTGGCATATCCGCTCCGAGTCGATCGCGCGCCACTCCCCCAAGGAAGGCCGAGACGCCATCCGCACCGCGATGCGCGAACTCGCCGAGGTCGGATATCTGGTGGTGGAGAAGTTCCAGGACGAGCGTGGCCGGTGGATCACGATCCAGACGATCTACGAGGAACCGCGCGAGGAAACCCCTGTTCCGCCGGGGCCTGGGAAACCGCCCGCCGGACTCTCCGACATCGGAAAGCCCGTCCCTCTTACAAGTACTCGAAAAACAAGGACTGAAACGAACAACGAGGTAGTGGCGTCGTCGACTCGCACTGAAACAGACGACCGCGTCCTCAACGCCCTCGAAGCCGCCACGACCTCCGCAGGCCTGATGGCCTCGTTCGCCAGGATCAAGCCGCCGCAGCGATGCGAAATCCTCGCGCTGGCGGCACTACACGGCGTCGACGCTCTCGCATCGGCCGCGAAAACTGCGCATCGACCGGCGAATCCGACGATGCACGTGCACGGGTGGCTGCGCCTCTGGCGCGCACTGCCCGCGCCCCGGATGCCGTTGGCACCCAAGTGCGGGCAGTGCGACGAGTACGGCTGGCTCGACGACGACGAACACGGACGTGCCGTCCGGTGTGGTTGCCGCGCGCCGGTTGCCGCCTAGCTCTGTCACCACACGTCGACGACGCCACCGCACGATGTGGTCGGGATGCTCCACAGCGGAATGCTGTTGACAGCGCTCACCGTGAACTCGACGGGTCCGGGACCCGAGTTCAGATCGAACGTCACCACGTCACCGCCCGGGTACGCGACGGTCGCGGTGTCGGTGAGGGTGCCGCGTTCGTCGGTGGCGGTGTTGTGCCAGTCGAACTTCACGTCGGTCTGATATCCACCGGCGAAGAACCACAGGCTCGACACGTCGGGCATCTGGAGCTGGATGCTGCCCGATTCGGTTTGGTAACCGAACAGGCGGGCCGGGGCGTAGGGCTGGTCGAGGATGTACGGGCTCACGCCCCAGCACCGATCCATCGGCACCTCGACCGTGTCGGCCGCGGCCGTCCCGGTTCCTACTGCGAGTCCTGTGAGCATGCCTGCGGCGACAAATGTGGCGGCGCCGACGCGGCGGAGGGCTCGTAAAGACATACATGCACCTTTCTCGTGGACGGATTGTCCACCCAGTGCACCATGATCAGGTCGACGCCGTTCGCGTGATCGTGTTTCTCATCGATACCGGTGTGATCAGCGGAGTGGTTCGAGTACGTCCCGTGCAGGCGGCTGTGGAGTTGCCGCATTCGCGGGTGCGAATCGAACAACGGTGAACAACACGCCGCACGCGAGCAGTGCCATTCCCGCGCCGAAGGCCACCCAGGCGGAGGCCGAGTAACCGCCCGCGTTCGCAACCTCACCAGCGACCCAGTTCCCGATCGAGGTGCCCAGGGTGATTCCGGCACTGAGCAGGGTCATGATGAATCCGAGACGTCGCGCAGGGGTGTGATCGCCTGCGACCTTGAAGATCGTCACGAGGATCGGGCCGATCGGTGCGCCGACGAACAGCAGGACGACTGCCATCTGCCACGGAACGCTCGGCAACCACATCAATGCCACAGCAGGAATCAGCACGACCGCACATGCAGTCCACCTCACCGACGCGCTCAGACGTCCACTCCACCGTGACACACTCAATGCGGCTGCGCCCGAGGTCAAGCCGAGTGCGGCATAGATCAGGCCCCCACTTCCCGGGTGGCCGGTCTCATCGGCGAAGACCGCGGTGGTGGTGGCCAGCGAGCCGAAAATGGTTCCGATGCCGAGCATCCCGAGGAAGAGGACCGCTACCGGAGCCCATGACACTTTCGCGAAGAAGAACTCCCCCTCGCCCAAAGGGTCGACGCCGTCGGCAGGTGCTGCGAACTGTGCGCTGGGATGCAGCGCGAACCATGGCACCACGATCACCGTGAGCGCGATGAGGACGTACAGCGGCGCCGCAGCACCGAAAAGCGCAGCAACGATGCCCACGGCCGCCGGGCCGAGAACGAATCCGAGTTCGTCCATCGTGCCCTCGTATCCTTGGGCTTCCCCGACGGCGTGCTCCGAGCCGCGGCTCGACAGCCCACGAATCCACCGCACTCGGGTCATCGGGCCACACTGCGGCACCACGATTCCTGCGACGAATGCCGCCGCGAGCAGGCCCGGCGACAACGCCGGGGCGTCGCCGCCCGCGTCGCCCGCAACAAGGACGGCCAGCACCGCAAGCACGTAGACCGCGGTGGAGACGAGGAGCGCCCACCGCTGACCCCAGCGGTCGGATGCGATTCCGGACAGCGGGGCGCCGACAGCGACCCCTACTCCCGTGACCGCGGCCGCGATGCCTGCGGAAGCGAAGTCGGATGACGATGCGACGACGTAGGTCAACACACCCATGACGAGCATGGACAGCGGCAGACGAGCCAACGCCGATACCGGAAAGTATGCCGATCCGACGAGATCGTGCATGGTGCGAAAATGAGAGGGTTTGGAGTTGTGGGCCATCAGTACCTTTTCAGGAACTTTCTGCGTGCAGAAAGACACGCACGGCGTCCCTGCCTCCCGCCGTGCCTGACCCAGAATGAACCCGACGAGTCTACAGCAGGATTTTGCGGGGTGAACCCGAGGGTGAATTACCTACTTCTCGGTAACATACGACCGAGTTGGTCCGTTGTTCAAATTGTGAACTGGATTTTGTGGGCGCTACTCGCCTGGCTCGTCGTCTCCGTGGCGGTCGCGTTGATCGCGGGGCGAGTCATCCGTGCCCGCGATCAACGAGAGACTCCACCGGCGATCGAGGACGACGGCGACGACGAGATACACCGGGCCGGCTGAGCCGAGGACCGATCGATCACGAGCGGTGGCACCATGTGTGCTCGGTGCGACCGCCGGACCGTTACTCGGACTCAGTGGGCGCACTCCGACCGGAGGTCAGCAGTGTGACGGTGCCCCCAGTCGGACTCGAACCGACACTGTGCGGATTTTAAGTCCGCTGCCTCTGCCAATTGGGCTATGGGGGCCGACTGGATCACCCTAGCGGGTGGCAGACGTCCGCTCGGCGCGAGGCCGTGGATTCACGGCCTCGCGCCGAGCAGACATGTGTCGGTAGCGAATGCGGTCAGCAGCTGGTCGGCGTCGGCTCCCCGCGGAACCGTGCGTCGATGTATTCGTAGGCGTCCGGGAATCCGGCGACTGCGGTCGTCATGTGTTCGGCGATCTCGTACGGCACGAAGGTCAGCGGTGCGCCCTCCGCGCAGTAGCGCCGGGCCACCTCCTCGACCGAGTCGAAGGGTGTGAGGCCATCCATCGTTCCCTGCCACACGTACAGGGGCGCGGTGGGCACACCCTCGAAATAACGCAGGCTGTTCTCCCGCAAGATCTCCCGCACCTCGGGGCTGGCCAGCAGGCTCGTGCTCGTCGCCACCTCACCCGCGCTGCGGAAGGCACCGTGGAAGAGAAGGAAACGTCGGCATTCGTTGCCCGTCCAGTCGCGCAACCACATGCCGGTGTCGTTGAGCTGCTCCGAAATGGGCAGGCGTTCCGGATATTCGCGTTCGAGGCCGATCGCAGCGGCGAAGGCCAGACCGAATCCCGGGTGCGGGTTGAGGCCGAGGCCGTCGGCCATCTGTTCGAGATCGGCGGGTATCCCGCCCGCCACCACCGCGGTCAGGTCCAGTTCCGGCGCGTAGGTGGGGGCCAGTGCCGCGGCCCACGCGCTCGCCATTCCACCTCCCGAATATCCGGCCAGCGCGACCGGACTTTCGTCGAGACCCAGCTCGGCGACACGTTGCACCGCGCGCACGCTGTCCAGCGTGATCATCCCGCCCAGTTTCGCCGCGCCGTACGCTCCGGTGGGGCCGAGATGATCGGGGACGGATACCGCCCAGCCACGTTCGAGACCCAACATCATTCCGGGCGATTCCTGCAGCTCCATGTTGAACAGCGAGCGCGAGGGAGCACACTTGGTTCCCAGCGAGTTGATGATCGCCTGGTACGACACCAACGGCGGGTTCTCGACACCGCGGGGCAACAGCACCGTGGTCACCGCGAGGATCGGGTTGTCCAACGAGTTGGTCGACCGGAACGCGACCTGCCAGCCGTCCGAGTTCGGATACATCCAGGTATCGATACGGCGTGTGCGGACGACATCACCGGGTTGCTTCTCGGCGAGGTCGGCGGGTGCGGAATAGAACGGATCCGGATCGGGATCCGGGTACATCGGATCGGCAGCCGCGACGAGCGGCATACCCATTCCCACAAGAACGGCCCCGAGGACCGTTGCCACCACCGTGCCGAGCCTTTGTCGCATGAGTACCCTTCCCGGTTTTCCGCATCACCAGCGGCCAACCGCTCTATACTCACGACCCGGTCGTTCGTTACCGGTGGATTACGGAATTTTGGGAAGGCAATGGGATTTCGGTCTACCGCACGAGGGAGAGGGCAATTCCGTCGAGGATGTCGTGCTCGCTCACAACAAGTTCGGTGATTCCGGCACGTCGACCGAGTTCCTCGGCGAGCACAGTGGTCACGATCGAACCACCACCGATGACGTCGACACGACCTTCATGCATGGGTCCGAGTGCCGCACGTTCGGCGCGGGTCGCGGCGACGAGTCCGTCGCACACTTCCTTCAACCGGTCGAACGGGACCGACGACAGGTGAATCTTCGCCGGGTCGTACACGTCGAGGTCGTGGGCCAGCGCGGCCAATGTGGTCATCGTTCCCGCGACACCCACCCAGGTGCGTGCTTCCTCGACGGGAACGCGTTCGAGCGCTTCGGCGATCTTCTCCCTCGCGACCACGCGCGCAGCCGCGACCTGGTCGGCGGTGGGCGGGTCGTCGTGCAGGCACCGCTCGGTCAGACGCACACACCCGATGTCGGTGGAATAGGCGGCATGCACACCGTTTTCGTCGCCCAGCACCACTTCGGTCGAGCCGCCGCCGAGGTCGACGACGACGAACGGCCCACGCGCAGGGTCTAGTTCGCCCACAGCACCGGTGAACGACAGTCGGGCCTCTTCGTCGCCGGTGATCACCTCGGCTTCGGCACCGGGGATCACGGCCCCGAGCACGTCGCGGGTCATCGAGAAGAAGTCCTCGCGGTTCTGTGCATCGCGGGTCGCCGACGTCGCGACCATCCGCACGGCCGTGGCGCCGGTCTCGCGGACGAGATCCGCGTACTCGACGAGCGCGACGCGCGTACGTTCGATTGCTTCGGGGGCGAGACGACCGGTGGCATCGACGCCCTGCCCGAGTCGCACGACCTTCATGAGGCGGGTGACGTCGGTGAGGGTTCCGTCTTCCGCGATGTCGGCGATCAGCAGGCGGATCGAGTTGGTGCCGCAGTCGATGCCTGCGACTCGAACTGTGCTCACTGAGGTTCTCCGCGCAGTTCGGCGTAGGTGGGCCAGTCGGCGGGGATCGCGGTGCCACGCAGGCCTGCGTCGGCAGCGAGCGCGACCGATTCGTCACCGAGCGGGTTGAGGCCCGGTCCCTTGGCGAGCGAATGGGCAATGAGCACGTGCAGGCATTTGACGCGGTCGGGCATACCGCCGCCGGTGAAGTCGGTGCCGAGGGATTCGATGGCGTTGCGCTCGTCGAGGTAGGACTGGTGTGCGCGTCGGTACGCGGCGGCAAGATCGGTGTCGGTGCTGAGCCGCTCCGTCATCTCCCGCATCACGCCTGCCGATTCCTGTCGACTCGCCTCGGCGGTGAGCCGGGGGTCGGTCAGGTAGTAGAGCGTGGGGAACGGTGTGCCGTCGGGCAGCTTCGGTGCGGTCTTGACCACGCCGGGAGTTCCGTCGGGACTGCGGTAGGCGATGGCGAGGACGCCGCGGGGTTCGCGCCCGAGCTGGGCGGCGACGGCGTCGAGGTCTTCCTGCGGAACGGGAGCGGTCACCCGGGGATATCTCCTGGTTCTGGGGGTGCCACGGGCATGTGCTGCGGCACCGGGTCGGTCTCGGGTTCGGGTGGCGGTTCGACCACCGAAAGCCACAGGTCGCTGTACCACGCGCCGGTGGACGGTGTTTCCGGTTCCTTCTCCTCGTCGACGAGGGCCACGTCGCCGGGCAGCTGCACCTGGTATGGGATGTCGCCCGGCATCACGAAGCCGAGACGGTTGCGTGCTTCCGCCCTGATCCAGGCGGGGTCTTCGATGTGGGCCTTCTGGGCTTCGAGGGCCGCGATCTCGCCTTCGAGCTGCTCGCGTTCCTGCGCGATCTGCTCCGCCTCCGACCGTTGGCTGACGTAGGTGCGCAGCGGCACCGCAAGTGTCAGTGCGAGTCCGCACACGACGAGGGCGAGGATCACCGCCCGCCCGGTGGACAATCCGAGGATGGTGCGTTCGGTGCGGGGACGACGACCGTCGCGCGGAGCTCCGACGCGGGTGGGCCGGGCACGGCCCGTACTGCCCCGTCCGCGACGGGACGAATGAACAGGATCCTCTCGACCTGCGGGTCGTGCGCCCGCGGTTTCGGGACCGAGGTCGGCCGGTGCGGTAGATCCCGACGGGCGGGTCCGACTGGGACGGCGGGTCGCGGCCGCACCGTCGGTGCGGCTGCGGCGGGCGCCGGGCCGGGATCTACCGCGCTGGCTCATACCTGGCTTCAGCCCTCGAGGTTGAAGCGCGGGAACGCGAGCTCGCCGGCGTAGCGGGCAGCGTCGCCGAGCGATTCCTCGATGCGCAGGAGCTGGTTGTACTTGGCGACACGCTCGCTGCGGGCGGGGGCACCGGTCTTGATCTGGCCACTGCCCACGGCGACCGCGAGATCGGCGATGGTGGTGTCCTCGGTCTCACCGGAGCGATGGCTCATCATCGTCTTGTAGCCGTTGCGGTGTGCGAGGTCGACGGCGTCGAGGGTCTCGGTGAGCGTGCCGATCTGGTTGACCTTCACGAGCAGCGCGTTGGCCGCACCCTTGAGGATGCCGTCTTCGAGGCGCTCCGGGTTGGTGACGAACAGGTCGTCGCCGACGAGCTGGATCTTGTTGCCGATCTTGTCGGTCAACGCGACCCAGCCCTCCCAGTCGTCTTCCGACAGGGGGTCCTCGATCGAGACCAGCGGGTACGCCGAGAGCAGCTCGTCGTAGAAGTCCGCGAGTTCATCGGCGGTGCGGTTCTTGCCCTCGAATGCGTAGCCGGTGCCCTCGGTGTAGAACTCGGTGGCGGCGACGTCCAGCGCGAGCGCGACATCGCTGCCGAGCTTCAGGCCGGTCTTCGCGATGGCCTCGCTGATCAGATCGAGTGCTTCCTTGGTGCCCGCAACGTCCGGCGCGAACCCGCCTTCGTCGCCGAGTCCGGTGGCCAGCCCCTTCGCCTTGAGTACCGACTTGAGCGAGTGGTACACCTCGGTGCCCCAGCGCAGGGACTCCTTGAAGGTGGCAGCGCCGATGGGGGCGACCATGAACTCCTGGACGTCGACGCCGGTATCGGCGTGAGCACCACCGTTGAGGATGTTCATCATCGGCACCGGAAGGATGTGAGCGTTCGGGCCACCCAGGTAGCGGTACAGCTCGAGGCCCGAGGTCTCTGCGCCGGCCTTGGCGACGGCCAGCGACGCGCCGAGCAGCGCGTTTGCGCCGAGGCGGCCCTTGTCGGGAGTGCCGTCGGCGTCGAGCAGCGCCTGGTCGACGGTGCGCTGTTCGGTGGCATCCAGACCGATGATGGCCGGGGCGATCTCGTCGAGAACGGCCTCGACGGCCTTTTCGACGCCCTTGCCGTTGTAGCGGTCGCCGCCGTCACGCAGCTCGACGGCCTCGTGCTCGCCGGTGGAGGCACCGGACGGCACGGCAGCGCGGGCGAAACTTCCGTCCTCGAGCAGCACCTCGACCTCGACTGTGGGGTTGCCACGGGAGTCGAGGATCTCGCGGGCTCCTACCTGCTCAATGATGGCCACTGGCTGATTCTCCTTCGATGGACTTCACGCTGCGGGGTCTGCACGCTGGGGACAGCCTAACCGCCACGACCAGGCAGTGAAGCACGGGCGCGCCGCCCGGAGAAGTACGGGCGCGTCGACTCGGCCGTCACGGCCGCACACCCACGCTGTATGCGGCGGCGCGGTCGCGGACCAGGGCGAGATAGTCGCCCGAGTAGTTGTAGGCCATCAAGGCCCTCGTCCAGCCTTCCGGAGTGGTGAGATCTCCGCCTCGATCACACAGGTAGCGTCCCGCTGAGAGAGCTGCGTCGTCGATGTTGTCCGGTTCGGCGACACCGTCACCGTTCGCGTCGACACCCCAGCTCTTCCATGTTTCGGGGATGAACTGCAGCGGACCCATCGCCCGGTCGAGGATGGGATCGCCGTCGAGCTCGCCTCCGTCGGTGTCGCGGATCTCGGCGAGGCCGGGTCCGCCGTCGAGCGGAACCCCGCGGATCTGAGGTGTCGCGGTCCCGTTCTCGTCGAGGCTCGCTCTCCCGTGCCTGCCGTGGTTGCTCTCGACGCTGCCGATCCCCGCGAGGGTGGTCCACGCCAGTCCGCATTCGCTGTTCGACGAGGCGAGAACTGCCGCGGCGTGCCCGTATGCCTCCAGCGCGACGACCGGGATCCCCAGTGTGTCGGCCTGAGGTTCTGCCCAATCACGTAGGAGGGCAGAGGTCCGGCCCGGACCTTCGAAATCGATGGGCGGCACGGGCACACCGGGGCCGGGCGGAACACCGTCGGGAACCTCTATTCGTGGCAGCTGGGGCGAACGGAGGTTGGAACCCACCGCGATGATCACCACCACTATCAGCGCGCTGAATACGAGCAGCGGCCAGGCCGAGCGACGACGTCGTGGAGCGGGATACACATCTCCATCTTCCACATGTCCGAAAAACCGCAGGTGAATGCGCCTACGCGGATGATCGCGAAGATCACCCGCGCAGACTCGGACGGTGGAAGCCCCGAGGGGTTATCGAGCTCCCACCGCGAGTGCCGCGTCGTGTTCCGACGCAGTCTCGATGGTCGACCTCGACGCCGACCAGGCCTCCCACGCACTGCCGACGATGTCGTCGAGGTCGTGCTGCGCCGTCCAGCCCAGATCCGTGCAGATCCGGCCGGCATCGGCAACCACTCGGGCCGGGTCGCCGGGACGAGGATCGGTGATCCGCCAGTCGAACGGCACACCGCTCGCCTCGCGTGCCGCACGCATCACGTCGAGCACGCTGGCACCGCACCCACAGCCCACGTTGTAGACGGTTCCCATGGTCTCGGCGTCCATGGCGTCGACGACGGTGGCATGTGCGTCGGCGAGATCGGTGACGTGAATGTAGTCGCGGATGCAGGTGCCGTCGGGGGTGTCGTAGGTGTCGCCGAACACTGCGGGCGCCTCGCCGCGGTCGATCGCCTGGAACACACGGGGAACGAGGTTGTGGACGCCTCGGTCCGCAAGTTCTTTCCCTCCGGCGCCGGCCACATTGAAGTAGCGGAGTGCGGCCCAGCTCAACCCTTCTGCGGCAGCGATGTCACGAAGCAACCACTCGCACATGAGTTTGCTTCTCTCCTTCCACAGCAAGCGATACACCGGTGTTGATCGCCACGAGGTTCATCATGTTGGCGACGGACCAGGCCAGGAAGAAGTACGCGTAGGTATGCGGAGCAACCCGCAACGCCACCAGGACGGGGACGAGAAAGATCGTGCCGTACTGCAGTAGCGCTCCGAAGTAGTCGGCGGCGAAGAACCGGCCGACCTGTGAAGCTCGCACTGCGACATCGTGAGTCGACGTGCGCACGTGCCGCGGTAGTAGCTTGCCGAAGATCAACAGGTTCACCGGGAACACGACGATGAACATGGAGATGATCCAGGAGAAGAAGACCCCCGTACGGGGCATCGTCTCGGCGAGCAGTACGAGTAAGCCGAGCTTCGCGACGGCGAATGCCGCGTTCCACACGGGCACCCAGACGGCGACACGCAATCCGGTCAGGACACTGTCCTGCACCGTGATCACACTCGCGACCACCGCCGCGCCGATGAACCACAGTCGCATGTTCGGCTCGCGCAGGATGTCGTACGCCGGGCCGCCCAGTATGTCGAGCGCGAAGGTCAGGGCGACGGCCAGTACGGCGACCACTCCGGAGGTGAGCAGGTACACGAACACGACGACCCGGACGGTGCGCGTGCCGGTCTTGGGTATGAAGCGGTTCAGCGTACCCGCGAAGTTGGCCGACACCAGCCCGGTCAACAGCATCAGCGCAGAGATCGCAGCTGATCCGCGACCGACATCCGAATCGTCGTAGAAGTGCGCGGCGAGGATCCAGTACCCCAGGCCGAGTGCGCCGGTGATTCCGGTGTTGAGGACGAGCGCATAGGTGTTCCGCAGGAAGAGCGAACCGCTGCCCCGATCACCGACCGCCCGCTCGGCCACAACACGATCGCCGGTGGGTCCGCCGCCCGGATCGATCGCAAGCACGCTCTCAGCCATGTCGCGCGACCCGCTTACCTACACGACGGGCTCCGCGCACGGTCGCATACCCTGCGGTCAGAACCCGGTCCCGCAGGTAGAACTGCTTGTCACCGCGCATGATCGACGCGAAGTCGTTGTCGTCGGTACTTCGGCGGATGGTCAACCTCGGGATCATGAACGGGTCACCGGATGCAGTGGCGCGAATATTTCGCACGGCCGCCGCGCACCGATAGCCGGCTGCTCTGGCCGCGACCCGCACCCGCGGGGTCGAGTAACCGAAGGGGTAGGCGAGCGCATGGACGGGAGCGCCGACGCACTCCTCGAGGAGGATCCGTCCGATGCGAAGCTCCTCGCACAGTGCCGCATCACCACACTGGTCGAGTTGAGCGTGGCTGTGGCTGTGCGCCCCGATTTCGACACCCTCGCTCGCAAGCTCCCTGACCTGCGCCCAGTTCAGCATCGACCCCAGCGGATGTCCGGCCGCATTGGAGCCTGCGTCGTCGATCCAGCCGCTCGTGACGAACACCGTCGCCGGGAACTCGTGCCGTCGAAGGATCGGCCACGCGACCCGCGCGAAGTCCGCGTAGCCGTCGTCGAATGTGAGCACCACCGTTCTCTCCGACACGGGCCCATCCTTCGCCAGTGCATCGGCGAGGTGGGAGAAGGTCATCCCGGTATAGCCGTTCTCTGCGAGAAAGGTGATCTGCCGGTCGAAGGCATCGGGATCGACGGAGAGACGACGGGTCGCGGCGGTGGGAGCTTCCGAAACCGAGTGATACATGAGGACCGGAATCGACTCGTTCATGACGTCGCCGACATTGCAGATCGCCTGCGGAGCGGCACACCCCCGCGCGCGTAGCCGGCTGCCGCAGCGAGGAGACCGACCGAGATCGCGTACGAACGCTCGATACCTGCTCGTTCTCCACGGAGCGCCTCCCCCAGGCCCCGCGCCACGCCTCGGGTAAGGGTGCGTGCGGTGTAGCTACGTTCCGCCGAGAGTCCATCTGCGACACCCACACTGCGCGTGACGGCCGCTTTGGACAGACCCTCGGCGAAGCAGCGGGAGCGGAAGTAGGAAAAAGTCTCTCGCGCAGCAGGTACGCGGTGCCAGATCACCGACTGTGGTTCGAAGACGAAGGTCCAGTCCGGTCGATGCTGGCGCACCCGGATGCAGAACTCCGTCTCCTCACACCCGAGGGGTCGGCTCTGCTCCGAAGTCCGACCGATGTGACTCGGGAAACCCCCCGCGACCGAGAAGACCTCGCGGCGGAATGAAGCATTGCCGCCCAACAGGTTCCGCACCGGTCCCGGCTCCCGCCCGGTGAACGTACATCCCAGGACCCAATCGAACTCTTCCGGAAACCATCGGGGCCGCCCGGATTCCCAGGAGGGAAGGGTGGTGCCTCCTACGCCGACGATGGTCTCGTCCACGTAGGCATCGCGGAAATGCCCGAGCCAGTCGGGATGAGCCACCGCATCGTCGTCCAGGAAAGCCACCACATCACTGGTGGTCACCTCGACACCGGTGTCCTTGCCACCGGACAATCCACGTTGCTTCCGGTTCTCCACCACGGTCACGTCGGGTAGGGCCGCGCTGAAACGTTCGTAGAGATCGGGATTGTGGTCGACGACGAGGACGATCTTCTGCGGCGGCGTCGTTTGATTCCGCACCGATTCGATCGCAGCGAGAGTGTCGTCCCAGCGCTCGAGCGTGTAGGCGCAGATCACCACATCCATGGTCATACTGCTCGGAGGTATTGCGGCGGTCATGGAAAATCTTCCTTCGTATGTGGAAGCGAGTTGTGGTCGCTCGGCACCAGCCACAGCACGGACGCGGTGAGGCCCACTGCGACCACGCCCGCTGGGGGCGACCAGGCATCGGCCGTCAACATCGCCTGTGCGATCAGAACGTTGACGACGAGAGAACCTGCGGCCCCGACGATCAGAGCGAGTAGGACGTTGATGCCCGGTAGCAGCCGGACGAGTGCGATCAGCGGGGCCGCGACGACGAACATCACCACCACCAGCCGATCCGAGAGCCCCGGAAGATGAGGACTGTTCGCGGCAATCGCCACTCCTCCGAGCGCCGTCACTGCGGCCGCGACAAGGCGGTGCCCCAGTCGTGTGCCTCCTCGCGGTGCCCTGAGGGCTGTGAGAAGCCGGCCGGTGGTGTCACGACGCACAACGGACCTCCTCACCCTCCGGGTGCAGGCCAACCGCAGCAGTGCGCTCGAGGTCGGCACCTGAATCCGCTGGTATCTCCCAGGTCTCACCGGTTCGGATGCAGAAGGTGCCGGTGACCGACATGGGGGCCCGGCCCGCGCGGACGAATGCTTCGACAGCGTCGTCGAGGCAGACGCGGGCTGCAGTGTCGCCGACGCAGACACGGGCGTCAGTAGCGTAGGCGCGCCCGCCGTTCCCCTCGCGCGGATCGTAGACGTCGGCGAACGCCAGGCAGATCGGCGCCAGCCCGTACATCTGGGCATACGCATTCAGATAGAGCTCACCGGCCAGCTTGGCGGCCTCGCCGGGTGTGGCCGCAGCAGGAGACGAACTCCGTACCGCGGGAATCGGGCTCGCGTCGTCGCACCGAGGACTACCCGATGTCGCGTATACAACTCTGCGTACACCGGCCCGGCGACCGGCTTCGCAGACATTGATCGTGCCGAGCACGTTGATGCGGGCATCGAACTGCGGATCGGCCACCGACACTGCGGGATCCACCTGTGCGGCGAGGTGGAATATCACTTCCGGATTCGCTCCGGCCACGATGCCGAGCAGTTCGGGACATTGGATATCGCGCTGCAGCAGAACGAATCGATCCGCTCCGGGTTTCGTTCGGAGCAGGACACGTTCGAGATCCGCGGTGGTGCCCGAGCTGAGATCGTCGACGCCGACCACGTGGTGTCCTTCGGTGAGGAGTCGTTCGACCAGAGCCGACCCGATGAATCCTGCGGCACCGGTGACCAGTGTCCGCACGGCTCATTCCTTCGCGAGCTCGGGGGCGCCGCCGCGGGACAGGGCTTGGGCGACGTAGCCGGACATCCCGGAATTGTGTCCGCGGAGGACGGTGCGCAACACCCTGATCCCGTCACGGACAGCGTGGAGATTCGATTTGCCGGATCGGCGCGGCATTTCCAGGCTCGGAACCTCGACCACGCGCAGACCGCCCTGCATCGCGTGCACCACCATTTCGGCCTCGATCTCGAATCCCGACGCGGAAAGCGACAAGAGCTCGAGGTAGCGGCGGTGGAATGCGCAGAAGCCGTAGCACAGGTCGGTGAGTTCGGCGTCGTAGAGAGTGTTGAAGACGGTGAGCAGGAACCGGTTGCCGAGTCGGCGGAAGGGGGTGATGTCGAGCGAACCGCCACCAACGATGAACCGCGAGCCCTTGACGAAGTCGAATCCGTTGTTGAGGAAGTACAGGTAGTGGCGGATCTCCTGGGGCGCCATGCTTCCGTCTGCATCCATCATCACGATGATGTCGCCGGATGCCGCAAGGAATCCCGTCCTGAGCGCGCTGCCCTTGCCGGTGCCTTCCTGCGGCACAACCTTGATGTCCGATCGGCAGCTACTGGCGGTGATGAGGGTCGAGTCGGTCGAGTTCCCGTCGACCAGGATGATCTCGCCGATGTCGTCGGTGATCTGCTCGAGCACCCAGGCGATGTTCCGTCCTTCGTTTCTGACCGGGATGATCAGGCTGACGGTGGGTCTCTGCGCGGGCGGAGCAGCATCGACGAGATCGTGACGCGCAGTACCGGCGACGCCGTTGGACGATCGAGCGGGGCTTCCCGGTCGGAAATGTTCGGTTGGGTCGACCATCCGCTCCGATGGCGCACCGGTCACGAGCCCGTTGGGCGGGCGTACCTGGGTCATGCTGGACTCCGATCTGCTCTGGGCACGGCGCTCTCCGGCGCGTGTGGCAAATTCCGCTGGTCCGAACCCGACACTCGGTGACCGGAGTTTGCCTTTCCCGGTGATTAACATGTCGTGGATACGATAGTAGGCCATAAAACAGTATTTGAGTTTGTTTTTAAGAGAGAAAAAATCTCTACGTCTTCGCTACCTCGACGAACGCGGGCTCGTTAGGATCGAACTCAGCGACGCCAGTGGCGACGCCACGCCTCGGCATCGAGTGGTGGGCCGGCCTGACCGCCGCCGCCCGTTGCGGAGACCTCGGCCGCACGAATGTCCGCGACGAATTCCAGGACGACCGCGCGAAACACCGACTCCGTGTCGCCGCAGTCGCCGACACGTACGCACCTGAGACCATCCGGCACAAGGTCGTCGGGCAACCCCGCCCGTCGCACCCGCTCGAGCACCTTGTCGGCCAGTGCCAGCGCGGGTTGCGCCATGGCGATGCCGTCGAGACACGACGGTCGCGCCTTCTCGGCCACCTTCGCCGCCTCCCACGCCGCCTCCTGTTCGGCGACGTCGAGTGGACCGGTGTGCCCGTTGGTCAGGTGCGGACTGCGTGCAGCCAGCTTCGCGACGAGTGTCGCGGCTACGTCGTCGACGGTGAACTCCCCCGCAGCCTCCGCGATCCGCGAATGGAACAGCACCTGCAGCAACAGGTCTCCGAGTTCTTCACGCAGAGAGTCGGGATCACCGGACTCGATGGCGTCGAGAACCTCGTAGGTCTCCTCGACCAGATACCGCCGCAGGCTCTCGTGCGTCTGAGCGACCTCCCACCCGCCGAAGGACCAGAGCCGGTCCATCACCTCGGCGGCTCTACCCAGAGCGTCCCCGGTGTCCGTCATCGCCGGCTCACACCTGCGCCCCGGACTCGACTCGCACATCCACCGACCCCTGCGGCTTACCGTCCATCGCAAGCAGGAAATCGGCGATGAACTGGAGCAGTTCGACGTCGCGCACACGATCGGATGCGATCCCGCCGGTCCGCGGGAGCGGCAACTGAACGATGCCGCTCGTGGCACGGTACTGCGCCGTCGGGTAGAGGCGCTTGAGCCGCATCTGCTTCGAGTCCGGAAGCTCCATCGGCGAGATCTTCAATTGCGTGCCGGTGACCGCCACTTCCTCGAGCCCGTACTCACGCGCGAGCAACCGCAGCTTCGCGACGGAAACGAGTCTGCACACCTCCTCGGGCAGCGGACCGTAGCGGTCGACGAGTTCATCGATCACCGCACTGATTGCCGCGTCGTCGGAGGCAGCGGCAAGTTTCCGGTATGCCTCCAGCCGCAACCGGTCGGAGGTGACATAGTCGGCGGGGATGTGGGCGTCCACCGGAAGATCGACCCGCACCTCCTTCGGTGCCTCGTCCGTCGTGATCGGAGTGCCATCGGCAGCGGCGCGGAACGCCTCGACTGCTTCGCCGACGAGCCGCACATACAGATCGAAACCGACGCCCGCGACGTGGCCGGACTGCTCGGCACCGAGCACATTTCCGGCGCCGCGGATCTCGAGGTCCTTCATCGCGACCGCCATACCGGCACCGAGATCGGAATTCTGCGAGATCGTCGCGAGCCGGTCGTACGCCGTCTCGGTGAGCGGCTTCTCGGGCGGATAGAGGAAGTAGGCATAGCCGCGCTCGCGGGAGCGCCCTACACGGCCGCGCAGCTGATGCAACTGCGACAGGCCGAGCGCGTCGGCACGCTCGACGATGAGAGTATTGGCATTGGAGATGTCGAGTCCGGTCTCGACGATCGTGGTACACACCAGCACGTCGAATTCGCGTTCCCAGAACCCCTGCACGGTCTTCTCGAGGGTGTCCTCGTTCATCTGCCCGTGCGCCACCACGACCCGCGCCTCGGGGACGAGTTCGCGAATCTTCTTGGCGGCCTTATCGATCGAACTGACCCGGTTGTGGACGTAGAAGACCTGACCGTCGCGCAGCAACTCGCGGCGGATAGCGGCAGCCACCTGCTTGTCGGCGTACCCGCCCACATACGTGAGGATCGGGTGCCGTTCCTCGGGCGGGGTGAGAATCGTCGACATCTCGCGGATCCCCGCCATGCTCATCTCGAGTGTGCGGGGAATCGGTGTCGCAGACATCGTGAGCACGTCGACGTGGGTGCGGAGCGCCTTGATGTGTTCCTTGTGTTCGACGCCGAACCGTTGCTCCTCGTCGACGATGACGAGGCCCAGATCCTTCCAGCGCACCCCGGTCTGGAGGAGACGGTGGGTACCGACGACGATGTCGACCTCACCGTCGGCCATGCCCGCGAGAATTTCCTTGGAATCGCCGGGGTCGGTGAATCTGCTCAAGCCCTTGACCGTCACCGGGAATGCCGCCATCCGTTCGGTGAACGTCTGGAGATGCTGCTGCGCGAGCAGTGTCGTGGGCACCAGCACCGCAACCTGTTTGCCGTCCTGCACTGCCTTGAATGCCGCGCGTACCGCGATCTCGGTCTTGCCGTATCCGACGTCACCGATCACCACGCGGTCCATCGGCACCGGCTTCTCCATGTCGGTCTTGACCTCGGAGATGACCGTGAGCTGGTCTTGTGTCTCGGTGAAGGGGAAGGCGTCCTCCATCTCCTTCTGCCACGGAGTGTCGGGGCCGAACTGGTGACCGGGCGACGCCTGACGCGCCGCATACAGTCGAACCAGCTCGCCTGCGATCTCTCGAACCGCCTTGCGGGCCTTGCGTTTCGTGTTGGCCCAGTCGGAACCGCCCAGCTTGCTGATCGCGGGCAGTTCACCGCCGACGTAGCGGGAGAGTTGATCGAGTGATTCCATCGGGACGAACAATCGGTCGCCCGGCTGGCCACGCTTGCTCGCGGCGTACTCGATCACAAGGTATTCGCGGCGGGCGCCGCCGACAGTGCGTTCGACCATCTCGACGAAACGACCGATACCGTGCTGGTCGTGGACCACGTGGTCACCGGCGGTGAGCGCGAGCGGATCGACCTGGTTGCGACGCTTGACCGGGGACTTGCGGCCTTCCACCGCAGTGACACGGTTGCCGGTGAGGTCCGCTTCGGTCACCAGCACGAGGCCGGGGACCTGGTTGTCGCCGTTGCCTGCGAGGACGATCCCCTCGTGCAGCGCACCCTTGATGACCCCGACCTGCCCGCGGACGGGTTCGGCTCCGGGTTCGAGCTTGGCCGCGGGGACCTCGTTCTCCTTGAGCCGCTCGAGAATACGCAGCCCGGTGCCGGTGCCTGCAACGACGATCGCGGCACGACCACCGGTGGTGACGTGCGCCCGCAGGTTCACGAACAGCATCGACAGCAGGTCCTCGGACCCGCGCACCTCGGGTGCCGATTGCACATCGAGCACCGTTTCGGTGTCGGCTCCCGACGCGAGCGGCGACAGCGTCCACCACGGGGTGCCGTTCGCCTGCGCGGCTTCGCGGACCTGCCGCAGAGACCGGTACGACGACGCCGCGAGATCCATCGGCTTGCCGTCGACGCCCTTGAGGTTGCCCGCATCCAGGGGTGCAGCACCGCCGATCGATGCGGCCGTCCACGATGCCTCCAGGAACTCCTGCCCGGTGCGCATCAGATCGGTCGCGCGGGTCCGGACCTTCTCCGGATCGCACAGCAACACGTGCGTACCGGCGGGCAATACGTCGGTGAGCAGCTGCAGTTCGCCGGGCTGCAGGACGGGAAGGAGCGCCTCCATGCCCTCGACAGGAATACCGCCTGCCATCTTGTCGAGCATCTCGACCAGCGATGCGTCGGCCGGATTGTCCTTCGCGAGCTGCGCCGCGCGTTCCTTGACGGTCTCGGTGAGCAGTAGTTCGCGGCAGGGGGTGGCGATGACCGTGGGCACCTCGACGTCGGTGATCGATCGCTGATCGGCGACGGAGAACGGCCGCAGCTCGGTGACCTCGTCGCCCCAGAATTCGACGCGGACGGGGTGGTCGGCCGTGGGCGGGAAAACATCGAGGATGCCGCCGCGGACAGCGAACTCACCGCGTTTTCCGACCATGTCGACGCGCGCATAGGCGAGTTCGACAAGCCGTTCGACGAGGGTGTCGAAGTCGTGCTCGGAGCCGACCCGCAGGGTCACGGGTTCGATTTCACCGAGGCCGGGCGCCATGGGCTGCACGAGAGAACGCACGGTCGCGACGATGACGCGCAGTTCGGAGCCGAGGTCGCGGTCGTCGGGGCGTGCCAGCCGGCGCAACACCTGCAGTCGCTTACCCACGGTGTCGGCGCTCGGCGACAGGCGCTCGTGCGGCAAGGTCTCCCACGACGGGAACTGCGCGACGGACTCACCGAGCATCTCCGTGAGCTCGGCGGTGAGATCATCGGCTTCGCGGCCTGTGGCGGTGACCACGAGCAGCGGGGCCTTCTCCGCAAGGGCTGCGGCGACGAACGGACGCACCGCTGGCGGCGCGACCAGTGCTTGCTCGGCGGATCCGGCGAGTTCGGAAACCTTCCGGAACTGGTCGTCGGCCAGCGCGATCCGCGCCAATCCGGACAGAGGGGTGGCGGCCGGGGACACAGCGGACAAGGAAAGCGCTCCTGAGTGTGAGACGAAAACCGTGACAAGTCTATGCCGTAGGGGTGACATGTGTGGACGGCCAGGGCCCGGCGCTACCGGAAGCGCGCCTCGTCCGCATAGGCGGCGAGGAGCCCGGCGCAGCTGGGACCGAGTTCCCGCCCCGCCCATGCCGAGAGCCGACCGAGCAGTTCGGCGTCGGTGGGAGCATCGGCCGGGGCGGCCTCAGCAGACGACGACGCGTCGGGCTGCGATGGCAGCCAACGGCGCCGCACCAGTGAAAGGAGGGTGCGCTGCGCAGCCTCGGGAGCCGCGTCCAGAACGAAGGTGACGAATGCGTCCGCGGTCCACGGTTCGACGTCGACCCGCTCGAGGGCATCGGCCAGGGCGGGAGTCTGGGTGACCACGGCGTCGGCGTGGGAGAGCAACGCCACCGACATCATGTGTGTCTCCGCGGGGTCGACGACATACGGCACCTCCCGCAGCACGGTCGCCGGCCACGTCACCCGTGCCTCGGGGAACGCGCGCTCGAGCTCGGCGAACAGGTAGTCCCGTGTCGCGCGGGACAGATCCGCGGGAAGCCGGCGGTCGACCTCCGCAATGATGCCGTCACTCCAGAAGGGTTGGCAGTGGCCGTCTTCGGCAAAAGCCAACGCGATGTCACGAACTCGTGGCCGGACCAGCGCAGTCGCCCCCAGTACCACCCGGACCGGCACGGCCACCCCCTCTTTCGTAGTTCGTCAGAACTCGTCGTACAGGCCTTCTCGCCGAGACAGTTCGGCGAGGCTGTCGAGCACCTCGGTGCGGATCCGGCTCTGCCGCTCGGCGAGGGCCAGCACATCGGCACGCGACACCCTGCGGTGCAGGCCGTGGAACTCTGCGGGCAGGGTGCCGGAGTCGATCAGTCGTGCGACATGATGCCGTGAACTGCCGAGGACCTCCGCTGCTTGCCCGACGGTCAAGAGTGCAGGCACCGCCGAGAAGGTGATCGCGGCGTCGGGGCCGAGTTCGTCGATGACGCGCGCAAGTGCGCTCGGGGCCTGCTTCGCGCCGAAGGGTCCGAAGTTCACAGCGCGACCCTACGAGACGCGCAACCGCCGCGACACGAACTGGAGGAAATAGCCGAGTTTGTCTGCGGGTACGAGCGCGGGCAGCATGATCGACCACATCGATTCGATCTGCTCGGTCAGTTGCTCGTTCCTGCTGAGTGCGGCGGCCACGGTGCGCGCACCGATCAGGGACTGCAGGAGCAGATACGCCAGCGCCTCGACGTGGATCGAGGGCTCCAGGTCGCCTTCGTCGTGGGCCCGCTGCATGAGCTCGAGCATGGACGTGAACCACGAGCCGAACGGGGCTACCTCGTTGCCGTGGTAGTCACCGATCTCCACGATCAGCCGGAACATCGCCCGCACGATCCGGTCGGATTCGGACAGGCTGGCGTTGAGGACGGACACTTCGATGGCGGTTTCGAGTGCGGGCGCGCGCTGTTCCATCTTGCTGCGCGCAACAGCGGCGAATCGTTCGCAGCCTGCATCGATCACACCGCGGGCGAGCTCTTCCTTGGAACCGAAGTGGAAGTACAACGCGCCCTTGGTGACGCCTGCTTCATCGATGATCTCGTTGAGGCTCGCATTGGCGTACCCGAGGCGCACGAAGACTTCCGCTGCGCCACCGAGTACCGCTTCGCGCGTTACTTCCGCCCGAACCTGGCGCCCCATTCCACCGCCTCCTCGCTCGATGACCGTGTCGGCTGAGCCAGCGAAGCCGACGGCAGGTACGAAATCAGCAAGTATGCCTCACATGCACCTCGATGTCGCCCCTCATAGACGACGTCTTGCCTACCGTAACACCCCAGGACAGACCGCATACATGCCACATAGGGCGCAAAACCGGCGCACTTCAATGAACATTCGTCCAGTGGTTCAGTCGGTTCCGAGCGTCGGATCGGCCTCGAGCCGGGTCAATCCGTTCCAGCACAGGTTGACCAGATGCGCGGCCACCACTTCCTTCGAAGGAGTCCGCTCGTCGAGCCACCACGTGGCGGTCGTCGCAACCATGCCCACCAGTGCCTGTGCGTACAACGGCGCGAGTTCGGGATTCAGGCCCCGCCGCGAGAAGTCCCCGGTGAGCAACTGGCCGACCTGACGCATGGCCTCGTTGAGCAAACTCGAGTAGGTGCCTTCCTCGGCCGCCATCGGCGAGTCACGCACCAGAATGCGGAAGCCCTCGGTGCGTTCCTCGATGTAGGTGAGCAGGGCGAGAGCAGCCCGCTCGACGCGGACGCGCGACCGGTTGCGCGTCAGGGATTCGGTGACCATCGACATCAGGATCGTCATCTCCCGATCCACGACTACCGCGTAGAGGCCTTCTTTACCTCCGAAATGCTCGTACACGACCGGCTTGGACACCTGCGCCCGCTGCGCGATCTCCTCGATGGACGCCCCCTCGTATCCCCGCTCGGCGAACAGGGCACGGCCGATCTCGATGAGTTGCTCCCGCCGCTGGGTGCCGGTCATGCGGGTGCGCGGATTCCGTTCGACCGGGGGTTGCGATGATCGCGACACCTGACTCCTTCTCCTCACGCATCACACCGAGACCGTCGTTCGGTTGCTCGGTGCCACCCTAGCGACACCCGCGGATCGGGCCCCCACATTCGACGTTCGTGCGGTCGCATGCGAAGATCGGGGACGCATACTTCGGAGCTCGGGCTCCGAGGGTGTCGCAGTCCGCCGTGGTGTAATCGGCAGCACCTCTGATTTTGGTTCAGATAGTTCAGGTTCGAGTCCTGGCGGCGGAGCGGGGACATTTGCCGGAGCCACGAGCTCCAGTGCGCACGTCGTCGGGGCGTGCGCACGCACGCCGCGCCGAGGGAGCTACATGCAAGTGCAGACCGCGATGATCGTCCTGGCCGCCGGAGCGGGAACGCGAATGCGATCCAAGACTCCGAAGGTCCTGCACGCACTCGGCGGCCGCTCGATGCTCTCGCATTCCCTGCATGCCGCGTCCGCAATCGATCCGACCCACCTCGTCGTGGTGGTCGGGCACGAACGGGAACGCGTCGAGGCTGCCGTCTCCGACATCGCGAACGAACTCGGCCGCACCATCACCCTCGCGGTCCAGGACGCCCAGAACGGAACCGGCCACGCCGTCCAGTGCGGCCTGACGCAACTCCCCGAGGACTTCGCCGGCACCGTCGTCGTTACCGCGGCCGACGTGCCGCTGCTCGATGCCGACACCATCGGCGAACTGCTCCAGGTCCACACCGATCCCGAGCCCGCTGCGGTCACTGTCCTGACCACGACGGTGAGCGAACCCACCGGATACGGACGCATCATCCGCACCACCGATGGCGACGTCGCCTCGATCGTCGAGGAGAAGGACGCCACCGCTGCCGAGCGCGCCATCACCGAGGTCAACTCCGGTGTGTACGCATTCGACGCCGCCCGGCTGCGGACGGCGCTCGGCGAGCTGAGCACCGACAACGCACAGGGTGAGCTCTACCTGACCGACGTGATCGGCATCGCGCGCCGCCACGGCGACGTCGTCCGCGCAGTACACACCGACGATTCGCTCCGAGTGGCCGGTGTCAACGACCGCGTCCAGCTCGCCGCGCTGACATCGGAACTCAACCGTCGCACCCTCGAGCGCTGGATGCGCAACGGAGTGACCGTCCTCGACCCGACGACGACGTGGGTGGATGTAGACGTCGTTCTCGCTCCCGACGTGACCCTGCATCCCGGCGTCCAGCTCTGCGGACGCACCATGATCGCGGAGGACGCCCGGATCGGCCCCGACACCACACTCACCGATGTTCAGGTGGGTTCGGGGGCATCCGTGATTCGTACCCACGGCTCCGGAGCGTCCATCGGTGCGCACGCAACCGTCGGCCCGTTCACCTATCTGCGCCCCGGCACCGAACTGGGCGCGCACGGCAAGCTCGGCGGATTCGTCGAGACCAAGAACGCGCAGATCGGCGCCCACTCGAAGGTTCCCCACCTCACCTACGTCGGCGACGCCGAGATCGGCGAACATTCCAACATCGGCGCGTCGAGCGTGTTCGTGAACTACGACGGGGTGGAGAAGTACCGCACCGTGGTGGGATCCCACGTCCGCACCGGGTCCGACACGATGTTCGTCGCGCCGTTGAACGTCGGTGACGGGGCCTACACGGGTGCCGGGACGGTGCTGCGTCGCGACGTTCCGCCGGGGGCACTCGCGGTGTCGGGTGCGCCACAGCGCAATATTGAGGGGTGGGTCCAGCGAAACCGCGCTGGGACCGCGGCTGCCGAGGCAGCGTCGCAAGCACAGCAAGCACAGCACGAAAACGAGCGTCAGAAGGACGGCCAGGACCAGTGACCAATTGGATCGACAACCAGAAGAACCTGATGCTCTTCTCCGGCCGGGCACACCCCGAGCTGGCAGAGCAGGTCGCTAAGGAACTCGGCGTCCCCCTGACCCCGCAGACCGCCCGCGACTTCGCGAACGGCGAGACCTTCGTCCGGTTCGAGGAGTCCGTCCGCGGCTCCGACGCATTCGTTCTGCAGAGCCACCCGTTCCCGCTCAACGAGTGGGTCATGGAGCAGCTCATCATGATCGACGCGCTCAAGCGTGGTTCCGCCAAGCGCATCACGGCGATCCTGCCCTTCTACCCGTACGCGCGCCAGGACAAGAAGCACCGCGGTCGCGAGCCCATCTCGGCCCGCCTCATCGCCGACCTGCTCAAGACCGCAGGCGCGGACCGCATCATCACGGTCGACCTGCACACCGACCAGATCCAGGGCTTCTTCGACGGCCCGGTCGATCACATGCACGCGCAGGGCCAGCTCGCCGAGTACATCCGTGGTAAGTACGGCGTCGACAACATCGCCGTGGTCTCCCCCGACTCCGGCCGCGTGCGTGTCGCCGAGAAGTGGGCCGACACCCTCGGTGGCGCTCCCCTGGCGTTCATCCACAAGACCCGCGACCCGCTGGTGCCGAATCAGGTGAAGTCGAACCGCGTGGTCGGTGAGGTCGAAGGACGCACCTGCATCCTCATCGACGACATGATCGATACCGGCGGCACCATCGCGGGCGCCGTCAAGATCCTGCGTGAGGCCGGTGCGGGCGACGTCATCATCGCCGCAACACACGGCGTGCTGTCCGACCCGGCCGCCGAGCGCCTCGCCGCGTGCGGCGCCCAGGAGGTCATCGTCACCAACACGCTGCCGATCCCGCCGGAGAAGCAGTTCGATTCGCTCACCGTGCTCTCGATCGCGCCGCTGCTTGCGCAGACGATCCGCGAGGTGTTCGAGAACGGCTCCGTCACGTCGCTCTTCAACGGCGTCGCCTGACACCCGGCGTCACCGGCACGGCACACTGACGGGATGTTCTCAGGATTCCCCGTCGCGGCGCTGGACTTCTACGAAGATCTCGAGGCCGACAACAGCAAGCCATACTGGGCCGCGCACAAGGCCGTCTACGACGACTGCGTGCGCGGCCCGATGCTTGCGCTGCTCGGCGAACTCGAAGACGAGTTCGGCCCGGGCAAGGTGTTCCGTCCGTACCGGGATGTCCGGTTCAGCAAAGAAAAGATCCCGTACAAGACCCACCAGGGCGGCTACGTCGCCACCGGGCCCGGGGTCGGGTTCTACGTCGAGATCAACGCTGCGGGATTGCGGATCGCCGGAGGGTTCTATCACGGCAGTTCTGCTCAGCTCGCGGCCTTACGCTCCGCGATCGACGACGAGCGCCGCGGTGCCCGACTGGACACGCTCGTGCGCCGTCTGACCCGCACCGGCTACGAGATCGGTGGTGACCGGCTGAAGACCCGGCCCCGCGGCTTCTCCGCGGATCATCCGCGCATCGAACTGCTTCGGCACAGGGCGCTGCACGCCGGCCGCACCGATGTGTCGCCGCCGTGGCTCGACAGCACGCGCACTCTCGACGAGGTTCGTGACGCGTGGCGTGCTTTCCGCCCACTCGTGCAGTGGCTCACCGCTGCAACTGCGATCTGACCACCGAGCAAACCGGTCGGTATGCAAATACCGTGCGGCGCAATGCTTTGTCGTCATCCTCACGTCATCCGGCCGTCGCCGCACGTGCACGGATGATCTTCGTCACGCCGCCGCGGAACAGTGCAGGTCGGATCGGACCCCGGCCGACGGAGCCCCGGGGGTTTGACCTAAGGTGGCTCCTCGTGATCGACGCGCAGACTCTCGAGGCCCCCATGGAAACCCCGACAAATCGGATTGCGCGAAGGTGGTCGCCCGGCGCCTGCGTGTGGTGCGGCGACACTGACTCGGTCGAAGAGTTCCGAAACGAACCCCGTTGCGCCACTTGCCTCCGCCACGAATCCGTGATCGACGAGGCCCGGCGGTTCATGGGCACGTACGGTCTGCGCCCGATCGGCGGAACCCTGCAGTCGGACGACGAGGAGGAGTACGAGCACCGGGTTGCTGCACGCGATGCACGCCGCGCGCTCAACGACATTCGGCTGGCCGAGCAGCCCGACCCCGCGCTCGTCCGTAAGGCGCTGCGTCCGCGCGCCGCAGCCATCGTCGCCGACAAGCCCGCCGCGACGAAGACGCGCTCCGCATCCGGCTCGTCGGGTTCGGCTTCGTCGGCCCCGCGCCGCACTCCCGCTGCCGCCCCAGCGACCAAGAGCGTCGACCTGGACGAGATCCAGAGCCGCGCACTCGTGTTGCTCGATCAGCTCTCCACGATCGATGCACAACTCGCGTTGGTCGCCGAGCAGTCCGGTCTCGCGGCGCGTGCTCGTCGCAGCGACCTCGAGAAGCAGAAGGCGACGGTGCTACGCACTCTCGCCGCATTGGAGAAGGCCCGGCTCAGCGCCGCGAAGTAGACACTCCGCCGTCTCGGTCTCGGGTGCTCTTCGATCACGTGCACGAGATCGCGACGGCGGGCCGTCAGGTAAGCGCACGACGGCGGGCCGTCAGGTAAGCGCACGACGGCGGGCCGTCAGGTAAGCGCACCGTCGGCGATCTCGACTGTCAGTGGGACCAGGTCGTCGCAGTTCGGGGTGTCGCTCATCAGGATCACGGCCGGGACGTTACGGCCGCGCGACCTGTTGTAGCGCTCGGCGCCGGGCCGATTGGTGTCGATCACCGATTCGATGGGCGCCGAGATCCGGCAGGAATCGCCTGTCTCGCGGACATGCAAGGTGAGGCCTTCGAACGTCACTTCTCTGACGTCGTCGCGATCCGGCGGCGCGAACTCGGGTTCGAGTCCGTAGTAGATGCTCCATGTCTCCGGCGCGGCGCCGTCCTGGTGCGGAGTGAGGACACACCGATACGGGTCGCTGTCGATCTGCCATCCGACCAGTTCTTCAGGTGCGAAGCTGCCGACGATCTCGCACGGGTCGGCCGCTGCCAGCCGGATCCGGCCCGGACCGCTGGTCGGCCGCCCTGGCAGCGAGGGCACGAGTGCAAGCGTCTCCGACAGAACATCTGCCGCGACCGCACATACCGGAATGCTTTCCCCGCTCGACTCCGCGGAGCGATACTGCGTGACCGCGATCGTCGCGAACCGTGAGGGTGGTACCGCATCGGCTGTCACGGTGACGGGGATGTCGAGCGCGAATGTCAGCGTGCAGTCGAGGGAGTTCTCGTGCACGCTCGTGGTCCGGTACACCTCGGTGTCGCCGAAAGACCGGTCGCGCTGGCCGTCGGTGGACGGCACAGGCGACAGGTCGATGGTGACGTCGAGCTCGTCGTATTTCGCTCCCTCGGATGGATGTGCGACGGCGGTGCACGTGTCGAGCGCTCGTTGCGGTCCGAACTGACGTATTTCGCCGTACCGGGCAACCACCGGTTCCGGGAGCAGCCCGCACGGATCGAGTCGTCGTAGTCTTTCCGCGACCTCGAGGAGCATTTTGTCGGACGGGCCGATCGAGCGACTGTGGGTGTTGGGGGCGAGGTAGTCGACGGGGGCCGGTGGTGTCTCGACCGGGGTTCCCGCCATGACCGTTGCGCATCCGGTCAGGACCGAGGGCACGAGGATGCACGCGAGGACAGCAGCTGCCGTCGAACGCGCCTCTCCCCACACAGGGACCACCGACTTCCCAAGTATTCGTCAACCGATCGTCAAGGTAGACGGGCACCAACCTACGCCATTTCTCCTCAGGTCGGTCGACGACAACGCGGCTGCGCACCTGTCGAGCAGGACTCGGAGACTGCCGTAGGCTTTCGCCGGGACAGGGAGGGAGCGGCGTGGAGACGCATGCACTGTGGAGTCGACGACGATTCTTGGGAGGTGTCGCCGCGACCGGCGTGGCACTGACGAGCGTGGCCTGGTCGTTCACCGATGTGGCCGCAGCGCAGGCGACAACGCCGAACCCCGCGGTCCGTGACACGATCAACGGGATCCTCGCGTTCGTCGTCCCCGGGAACGATCCGTACTCGCAACACCAGGGTGTGTCGGCCGAGGCACCCGGGGGCGTCACACAGGGAGCCGCCGAAACCCTCGAACGCACCTTCGACCTGGCCGTACCGATCCCCTTGATCGACGTGCTCGGAATCGACGTCACCGGCTCCGCGGCGATCGCTGCACTGGTGAACCTCTTCGCAGTCACCGCCGCCCCGAATGCCGTTGCAGGTCCGTTCGCATCACCGTTCGCGAACCTCTCGTACGCCGCCAAAGCGCACGTGTTCGAACTTCTCGACACCGAGCCGCAGTTCCCTGGCCGTCCCATCGAATACGCAGTCAATGCCATTCCGACACTCGCCGCGTTCGTCGCTTACTCGGAGGTCTCGGCGTTCGATGGAGTACGCCGCGAGCTGACCGGTCGCCCGGCGGGCTGGGAACTGACCGCATACCAGGGCGTCAGCGACGGGTGGGACGAGTTCCAGGGCTATTACGGTGGCGTCGAACGAGTGGAGGAATGACGTTGACCGATGTGATCGTGATCGGCGCAGGCGGTGGCGGGCCGGTCGTCGCGAAGGAACTCGCCGCACGTGGACTCGACGTACTGGTGCTCGAATCCGGGCCACGCTTCGAGGACCCCGAGAATCAGTGGACCCACTTCGAGAACGACGCGAACAACCCGATCACCGGGTTCCTCCGCGAAGGGCCGGGCGACCGATCCGAGGGTCCGTGGCTGCGCGATCTTCCGCAGAACTCGTTCGTGTGGCAGGTCTCCGGTGTGGGCGGCGCGACACTCCACTATTTCGGTAATTCGCCCCGGGCGTACCCCGGTGTGTTCGAGGGATACGACGGCGCCGACCGCGACATGTACGACAACGAGCACCTGTTCCCCTTCGGCTACGAGGAACTACGCCGCTACTACGAATGGGTCGAGGCGACGCTGCCCGTGCAGACAGCACCGATGGGGACGAAAGAACAGGTGTTCCTGCGGGGTGCCGCGGCGATGGGTCTCCCCCACCAGATCTCGCCCGACACTGCCGGGCCTGCGCATCGCGCGCAGCAGAACGCGATCCTGCAGCCCCGCGGCACTGCCGGGCGCACCCGCGACCCCGCGCTGCTCCGCCATCCCCACGCCAGTGGATGCACCATGTGCGGCCACTGCTACCAAGGCTGTTACCTTCCGTTGGGCGCGCCGCGGAATCTGAAGGCCCGCCGCTCCACCGACAACTCGTACGTCCCGATGATGCTCACCGCCGACGCTTGGTCACCGCACGGCAGATCCGCGACCCTCATGACCGGTGCCGGGGTCACGAAGATCCTCGTCCACGAGAAAGGCGGCGAGACGGTCGCGCACGGCGTGCGGTTCCGGACGGCCGACGGCGACGAACACGAGGCGGAAGCGAAGGTCGTGGTGCTCGCCGCGGGCGCCATCGAGTCGCCGCGTCTGTGGCTCAACTCGGAGCTCCCCGACCCGGACGAATGGGTGGGTCGCGGCTTGACCGACCACCACATGGATGCGGTGTTCGGCGTCTTCAACGAGTACACGGGCGAGACGCGCGGCGCCGGTTCCAATGCGCGCGTGGACCTTCCGGGATACGGCGCAATCGAGCAGGTGGGCATGCCACCGGCTTTGCTGGCGTACTCGCTGGGCTACAGCGACTCCGGTATCCACGGCTACGGTCGCGCGGGCGGCGTGGTCGACAACGCGGGCGCCGACAGCCTCGGCCGGCTGGTCGGCCGCGACCTACTGACCACGCTCTCCGATGCCGACCGTGTGCTCGGCGCACTGGTGATCACCGACGACGACGTCGAATCCGGAAACCGGGTGAGCGTGCCCGGACTGCTGCCCGCCGACGAGCACGGCGTCGTTCCCCGTGTGACGATGCAGCACCGTAAGCGGTCCGAACGCACCCGACGCAACCGGGAGTACTGCACCCGCAAGGCGGTCGAGCTGATGCGCGCGGCGGGTGCGAAATCTGTGCATCGTTGCGACTGGCCACCGCTGATCCTGCACGCACAGTCGAGCATGAGAATGGGCGCGGGCGAGAAGGATTCGATCCTCGACTCCTCAGCGCAGGCACGCTGGGTCAAGCGGCTCTACGTCGCCGACAATTCGGCGCTCCCCAACAGCCTCGGCGGACCCAATCCGACTCTGACGACACAGGCCCTCGCGACCCGCACCGCCGAGAAGATCGTCGAGACGTACTTCGGTGGCGAAGGGTGGGTGGGACGCGAAGCTCCGGTCTCGTCGATCGACGACCGGGTCACGAATGCGGTGGTCTCCCGCGGACTGTAGACCGGACACTGGCTTTCCCCCGGTTGCACGGGTTCCCGCGGGTCATGAGGCAACGGAAACCCGCACGAGAGGGGGAAAGTTCACCAGGCTACCCGACGCGTCATCGACGAGACGCGGCGAACAGCACGAATCTCCCGTCAGGATCCACCCATTCGTGCCGGATGGTGAATCCTGCGTCGTCGAGTTCTCTGCCGATTCCGTCGAGCCGGAATTTTGCCGAGATCTCCGTGCACATCTGCTCTCCCGCGGCGAAGGTCAGTTCGAGATCGAGATCGCGGACCTTCACCGTCATCGCCTCGGTCGCTTCGAGTCTCATTTCGATCCACTCGTTCTCTGCGTCCCACACGGCGCGGTGCACGAACTTGTCGGGATCGAAGTCGGCGTCGAGCCGCCGGTTGACCACCCGCAGCACGTTGCGATCGAACTCGGCCGTCACACCGGCGGCATCGTCGTACGCCGGAATGAGGATGTCGGGGTCGACGACGAGTCCGGCACCGAGCAGCAGCCATTCATCGGTTTCCAGGATCGTCCCGAGGTGGGTCAGGAACTCGATGCGTTCGGCGGGTGCGAAGTTGCCGATCGTTCCGCCGAGGAATGCGACCATGCGGTGCCCGCCGACAGGGAGATGTTCGAGAGAACCGGTGAAATCGCTGACCACGCCGCGCACCGTGAGGTCCGGATAGTCGACGGACAGGCGCCGCACCGCCGCTCTCAGTGCCGGCTCGGACACGTCCTGCGGTACATACGTATGGATGTACGGTTTCAGTGCGTCGAGCAGCACCCTCGTCTTCTCCGACGATCCCGATCCGAGTTCCACCAGCATCTCTGGTTTCGCCGCCTCCGCGATGTCCGCCGCGTAGCGCTCCAGCAGCGCGAATTCGGTACGGGTGGGGTAGTACTCCGGCAGCGACGTGATCTGATCGAACAACTCGCTTCCCCGCTCGTCGTACAGCCATGTCGGCGACAGGCGCTTGGGGGTCGAGGTGAGACCACTGCGCGCATCACCGCGCAGTGTCTCGTCCAATTGCTCGGGCGTGATGAACACGTCGATGGTCACGTAGCGGACACCTCCAGGGGAGTGACGACGAGCTTGCCGGGTATTGCATGGACGAGATGCTTGTCGGCGACTACCTGCCAGCGCGGGTCGTCGTCGAAACGTTCGGAGCTCACGATCGCGACGTTCTCGTCCACGAGGGTCCACAACGAGTGATACCACGCGGTCGCCCACATACCGTTTCCGTCGCACAGCAGCATGTTCAAGCGGGATTCCGGTGCCCGCGCGAGGACGTCGTGGACAAGGGAGATCAGCGCGGGCTCCGGTTCTGCCGATCGGAGCCGCGACCGCAACATCGCCCACAGCGCAGCAGAATCGGTGGGGGCCTCCAGTTCGAGCAGCTCCGACACCGGGAGGTTCTTCGCGAGGTCCACCAGCGAACCGGGCCAGCCGCGCACCACACCGTTGAGGCTGAAAGCCCAGTGTCCGTCCGAGAACGGCGCACTGGCGCTTCGCTCGACCGGCATACCCTCCGTTGCGGATCGGAGTGCGATCATCACGGCCTCGGATCGGATGGTGGGCAGCCCCTCGGTGACGAACGGATCGGACCACACCGGCAGGGACGAGCGGTAGCGGCCGAGAACGCCGACGTCCGACCACCAGGCGACGCCGAATCCGTCGGCGTTGATGGTGCCGCCACCACGCATGTCCGTCGGCGCCCACGATTGCCGCATGAGCGAATTGGGGCCGTCGGTGAGCAGTGAGGCAACCGATTCGACCGGGCCGAGGTACCCCAGGTGTCTACACATCCGGAGCCTTCGCCACATCGTGCGCAAGACGGAACCCGGCGAAGATCTGGCGGCGGACCGGGTGATCCCAGTTCCGGAAGGTTCCGCGGCACGCAACGTGATCGGTGCCGAAGGAGCCACCGCGGAGAACGCGGAAATCGCCGCCGAAGAACACCTCCGAGTACTCCCGGTACGGAAACGCACGAAAGCCCGGGTACGGTTCGAAGCTCGACGACGTCCACTCCCACACATCACCAATCAGCTGATACACACCGAGCGGCGACACACCCGCCGGGTACGCACCCACCACCGCAGGACCGAGATGTCGCTGGCCGAGGTTCGCGTGTTCCGGACCCGGATCATCGTCGCCCCACGGATACCGCCGGCTGCGGCCGGTCTCGGGATCCCACCGCGCGGCCTTCTCCCATTCCACCTCGCTGGGAAGGCGCGCTCCGGCCCAGCGCGCGAAGGCATCCGCCTCGTGGAAACACACATGCACGACAGGTTCGTCCGGGTGCACGGGCACTTCTCGCCCGAAACTGCGGCGCCACCACCGCCCGTCGGATTCGCGGTGCCAGAACTGCGGCGCTTCGAGGCCCGCCTCGCAGCGGTGCGCCCATCCCTCGTCACTCCACAGGTCGCGGCGCCGGTAGCCGCCGTCCTCGATGAATCGAGTGAACGACCGGTTGGTCACCGGCACGGCGTCGAGCGCGAAGGCGGGCACATGCACCCGGTGCACCGGCTTCTCGTTGTCGAGCGCCGACCGGTCGGCCGAGGTGCCCATCTCGAACTCCCCCGCCGGGATCACCACCCGCTCGCACACCGGAGACGCCGCCTCACGTGGCGCCTCCGGGGCATCGAGCAAGGGAGGTCCGGCACGCAACTGGTGGGTCGCGAGCATCGTCTCGTCGTGTTGTTGTTCGTGTTGCGCGATCATCGAGAAGACGAAACCGTCGCGAGTGAGATCGTCATCGAAGTTGTTGCTTTGCAGTACTTTTTGCGCCAGGTCACGCACCTGCGCTGCATAGCGGCGCGCATCGGACGGGCCGAGCAACGGCAGCGCGGTCCGACTCGCCCGGGGATGCAGGAATGCATCGTAGAGCTCGTCGATCCCCTGACACACCGGGCCTCGGCCCGCGACTTCACGAAGCAGCCAGCGCTCCTCCTGATTCGCGATATGCGCGAGGTCCCACACGAGGGGACTCATCAACGGCGAATGTTGCTGCACCAGTTCGTCATCGTCGATATCCGTGAGCGAACACGTCCGAGCGCGAGCGCGTTCGAGGTCGCGTTCGAGACGGTCGCGCAGCATCCTCACCGGTCGGCCACCCCCGGCGACTGCCCGCGCATGCAACGCGTCGCGGCCGCGTCGAGCGCAGTGGTGAACCTCATGTCGGGCGACGACTCCGCAGCCAGAGACAGCAATCCCACTGCTGCAGCACGCAATTCGACAGCTGCGAGCCCTTGCTGCGCGGCTTCCACCCAAAGCTGCCGAACCGGCTCGGCGATCGCCGACGCCTCGGTCATGACCTCCGGGCTCCTCAGCAGAGCTTCGATCGTCGCGATCGGCACCTGCCACAGGTTGTCGGGTTGCGCGTCCAAGTACCGGACCTCGAGGTGTCCACACGGGCGCACCGGCGGAAACAGCGTGGTCAGATGATAGTCGAGGTCGGCGAAGGTCGGCCGACGACCGATCTCGCCGTCGAGACCGCCGCTGAGCCAATCGGCGAACGACGCCCCGGGTGGTGCGTGCCATTCCGGGCCCGTCGACCGGACACACAGCAAAGGGACGTCGAGCGACCATGCCGGGTACTTCTGCGGGTCGGCCACGGCCGCGGTGCGGTCCGGGTCGAGGGACAACCACGTGCGCATCCGCTGCGAGACCCACTCACCTTCCGGAGCGCCCTGCAGCGTGGCCGAACGTCCGAACGCGGCGATCAACGCCGGGCCGATCGCGTGGAGCAACTCCCAGCGTCGGGCGAGTTCGGCGTCGTCGGCTCCGGCATCGACACTGACCTGCACCGCAGCCGTGCTGTTCATCATCAGCCGCCCGAGAGGTCCGATCCGGTCGAAACGCAATTCCATTGCGGAGTACCGCGGTGTGCGGAGAAGGCGATGGGGCGGCCGAATCTCGTCGGTCGCGGTGTCGAGCATCGACACCGCACGGCGGGCGAGCAATGATCGCAACATCTTCGCGTCGGCGACGAGACGATCCACCGTCTGCCGGGCCGACGTGCACGGCACACTGGCCAGCTCCACCTGCCCGCCCGGTTCCAGACTGACTGCGCTGCCCGACGGCAGCGGACGGGCCGACGACGACGGAGCGATGGTTTTCGGGGCGTGAGGCCCGAGTGCCTCGACGATCGATGTGAGTTCCGGCCGTGAGGCCGTTCCGTCGGCACGCGCAGTCAGCCATTCGAGTTCGGCGCCGATCAGCCGCGGTGGACCGAACCGGAAGCTCACCCGACGTACGTACGCTTCGGCGGAGGCGCGCGGACCGAGCTCGCTGTCGGCGCGCGGCATCGCCGCGTCCATCGCCATCACCACTCGATCCACCCTCCTTTGTCGGTGGGCCTGGTCACTGAGCGAGCCTAACGCGCGCATCGCCGCAACGCCCGTAGAACGCCCCGGCGGCACACTGACCACACTAGATTCGGTCGAAGGATCTTGCCGAGAGGAAATGGAGGCCACCTTCATGCTCGATGTGCAGCAGGCCCGGCGCGACACCCCCGGCTGTTTCGACCGGGTGTTTCTCGACAGCGCGGGGTCGTCGCTCCCACCGACTCCGGTGGTCGACACCGTCGTCGCCCATCTACGACGCGAGGCCGAGATCGGCGGATACGCAGCCGCCAACGAGCGCCTCGACGACCTGGCCGGGGTGAAGACCTCCCTCGGACGCCTGTTCGGGGTCGATGGCACCTCCGTGGCGTTGTCCGACAGCGCGTCGCGGGCATGGACGTCGTTCTTCTATGCGGTGCCGCTGGGACCGGGCGACCGCATCCTGCTGTCACAGGCCGAGTACGCCGCCAACGCAGTCGCAGCGCTGCAGCGCGCCCGCGCCACCGGCGCGAGCGTCGAGGTGGTTCCTTCCGACAGCGACGGCCGTATCGACGTCGAGGCACTGGGCGGACTGCTCGACGAGCGCGTCAAAATCGTCTCGGTCGTGCACGCACCGACCAACGGCGGTTTGGTCAACCCGGTCCGCGAGGTCGCCGACGCCGCCCACGCCGTGGGCGCACTGGTGCTGCTCGACGCGTGCCAATCGGTGGGGCAGCTTCCCGTGAGCGTGCCGGAACTGGACGTCGATGCGCTCTCGGGTACCGGCCGCAAGTGGGTGCGCGGTCCTCGCGGCACCGGGTTCCTCTACGTACGGCCGCGGCTGATCGCCGACCTGGAGCCGGCGCCGATCGATCTGCACAGTGCGACGTGGACGTCGCCCGACACCTACGAACTCGCGCCCGACGCGTCGCGCTTCGAGATGTGGGAGGCCGACGTCGCGGCCCGGCTGGGACTCGGCGTCGCGATCGACTACCTGCTCGATCTCGGAATCGATGCCGTGGCGGAGGCCATCGGTTACCGCGCCGAGCACACCCGCGACGGGCTGGAGCGGATCCAGGGCGTCACCGTGCACGATCGCGGCGCACCGCTCAACGGGATCGTCTCGTTCACCGTCGACGGGATGGAACCGAGTGCGGTGCGCGGCGCATTGGCCGAGCAGTCGATCACCGTCACCGTCAGCTCACGCAGCTCCACTCTGCTCGACATGTCACAGCGGAAACTCGATGCCGTGGTGCGCGCGTCGCCGCACTATTTCGTCTCCCCCGCCGACGTCGATCGTTTCCTCGCCGCCGTTCGCTCGCTCGCCTGATGAGGCCCGTTCGCATTGCGCAATCGGATCCGGTAAAGTATGTCGAGTTGTCTCGGCGAGGGTGAACCGCGTTACCGCTGGCTCACCGTGATCGACGCGGCTGCGGCTCCGTCAGAGCGAAGAAGCGCTCCTAACTGCCGCGCGTGTCCGGTCCCGCATTCGCCGAGAAGACCGACCCCGTGAGAGTTCACTAGCGTAGGAGCCGTTGCACCATGTCCAACGAGAACCGTCTCGTAGCCGCTGTCCGCACCGAGTTCGGCAAGGGCGCAGCCCGTCGCACCCGCCGTGCAGGCCAGATCCCCGCCGTCCTCTACGGCCACGGCACCGATCCCAAGCACCTGTCGCTTCCCGGCCTCGAGTTCGCCGCGGTCCTGCGTAACCACGGCACCAACGCCGTCCTGACCCTCGAGGTTGACGGCACCGAGCAGCTCGCCCTCACCAAGTCCGTCACCACGCATCCGATCCGTCGCAACATCGAGCACGCCGACCTGCTCGTCGTGAAGAAGGGCGAGAAGGTCACCGTCGAGGTCCCCGTCGTCCTCACCGGTATCGCAGGCCCCGGCGCGCTGGTCGTCAACGAGGTCAGCACCATCAAGCTCGAGGCCGACGCCCTCAACATCCCCGAGGAGATCTCGGTGTCGATCGAGAGCGCTCCCATCGGCACCCAGATCCTCGCCGGTGGCGTCGAGCTTCCCGCGGGTGCGACCCTGCAGGACGATCCCGAGCTGCTGCTCGTGAACATCGTCGAGGCCGCTGCTCAGGCGAGCGCCGAAGAGGCAACCGACGAGACCGAGGGTGAAGCAGAAGAGGCCTGAGCCTCGACTGCGTGAACCTTTCGGGCTCAGTGAAGTCTTTCGTGCGGCGCGTCATCCTTCGGGATGGCGCGCCGCACGCGCGTTCGACCGAGCGGTACACCGCCACACATGATTCGAGGAAGGACCCGCACGTGAGCGAGGACACCGCGCTCGTCGTAGGGCTGGGAAATCCCGGTCCCAAGTACGAGACCACCAGGCACAACATCGGTTTCATGGTTGCCGATGTGCTGGCCGATCGGGTCGGCGGGAAGTTCAGCGCACACAAGAAGAGCAACGCCGAGATCGTGCAGGCGCGACTCGACGGGCGACAGGTCATCATCGCGAAGCCCCGCACGTACATGAATGTCTCGGGTGGCCCGGTCGCGGGTCTCGCGAAGTTCTTCTCGGTCTCTCCGGCGAACATCATCGTGATCCACGACGAACTCGATCTCGAGTACAGCACGATCCGGCTCAAGCAAGGCGGTGGTGAGAACGGGCACAACGGCCTGCGGTCCACGTCGTCGGCACTGGGCACGAAGGACTATCTGCGAGTGCGCATGGGGATCGGTCGGCCGCCGGGCCGTCAGGATCCGGCGGACTTCGTACTCAAACCTTTCTCCGCCACCGAGCGCAAAGATCTCGGCGTGCTGTGCGAGGAGGGCGCCGACGCCGTCGAACTGCTCCTCAAACTCGGCCTCGAGGGCGCACAGAACCGAATCCACTGACTCCTACGGCGCCGGAGGCAGTGCCAGGCACAGGGCTTCCAATGCCGACGAGAAGGCATGTTCGGCCGGTGTTCCGTAGCCGACGACAAGCCCGTCGAGGTGCGGCATCGTACTGTCGGGGTGCCGGTAGGCGGACAATCCGTCGACGGCCACCCCCAGTCTGCGAGCGGCCGCGAGAGTGGTGTGTTCCGTACCTTCCGGCAATTCGAGCACGGCATGCAGACCGGCCGCGATTCCGCTGACCCGGATGTGCGGGGCGTGCTCGGTGAGCGCGGCCGCGAGGTGGTCCCGACGCCCCCGGTAGACACCGCGCATGCGGCGCAGGTGTCGCTCGTAGGAACCGCACGAGATGAAGTCGGCCAAGGTGAGCTGATCCCATGCGCTCGACCAGAGTTCACGTCTCCCTTTCACGGCGAGAACGTCGTCGATCATTCGGTCGGGCAATACCATCCACCCCAGGCGAAGAGACGGCGACAGACTTTTGCTGATCGAGCCGAGGTAGATCACACGATCCGGATCCAGTCCCTGCACCGCACCGATCGGTTCTCTGTCGTAGCGAAACTCTCCGTCGTAGTCGTCTTCCAGAATCAGGCCGTCCGCCGTACGCGCCCAATCCACGACCGCGGCCCGGCGCAGGGCATGCAATGGACCACCGGTCGGGTATTGGTGTGCGGGGGTGAGCAGAACCGCACCCGCCGATTTCTCGGACAGGTCGCCTACGCGGGCGCCGCGCTCGTCGATGGACAGCGGTACGGTTCGTATCCCCGCGCCCGCGATGAGATCTCGGTGGAAAGCGAGCCCGTAGGATTCCACGGCAACGGTGCTGGGCAACAGCGGCCCGAGCAACTGCAGAGCGTGGGCGTAGCCGGCACAGATCACGATGAGTTCGGCATCGACACGCACTCCCCGAGCCCGCGCCAGATAGTCGGCGAGAGCATCGCGCAGTTCCGGGCGACCTCGTGGATCTCCCACCCCGAATGCTTCACTGGGTGCCGCGTTGATCGCCCGGCGGGCCGACGTCGACCAGGCGGCCCGCGGAAAGGCCGACGCGTCGGGGGAACTCGGCGCCAGGTCGTGGATCGGGCGGCGAGACGACGGCCGAGGTCGCCGTCGGTGAGGTGGCGGTGGAGCAACTCGCCGGGCCACCCGGGTCCCCGAACCCTGTCGCGCCGTCAACCACCCTTCTTCCACCAACTCGGAATAGACCTCGGCCACGGTGTTCCGGGCTATGCCGAGATCGGCGGAGAGTGCCCGATAGGACGGCAGCCGGGTATCCGGTGGGAGGCGGCCCGAGCGGACTGCCTCCCGCACGGCGTGCATGAGCTGGGAGCGCAGGCTTCCGGAGCCGGACAGCTCCAGATGCAGATCACTGCCCGTCGGTGAATTGACCCCAGAATTCGTCATCGAAATGAACCATACCAATGGTCACTTCCGGCTTTAGCTTTATGACATGACAACTTTTCAGGTAGCCCAGCGCATGGATTTCGCCCAGGTCGCGCCGAAGATCTTCAAAGCCGTCCTCGCTCTCGACGCCGCCGCTCGCGCCGGTCTCGACCCGGTACTGCTCGAACTGGTCCAGATCCGTGCATCGCAGATCAACCGCTGCGCATACTGCATCGACTACCACACATCCGACGCGCGCCGGGCCGGTGAGCGGGAAGAACGGATCTACCAGCTCAGCGCGTGGGAGGAATCCAGCGTCTTCACCACGAAAGAACGTGCAGCACTGTCGCTCACCGAGGCGATGACACAACTGCCCGGCGGAGTCTCCGATGAGGTCTGGGACGAGGTCGCCGACGAGTTCGACGAGACAGAACTCGCCCAGCTCATCGCGTTGATCTTCACGGTGAACACCTGGAACCGGATGAACGTGACGACCCGCAAGACGCCCGGGGCGCTGTGACCGCCGCCGCCCCAGCGGCACCTACCGGGACGGCGGCCGGCCCCTCACCAGTGAAGGGCTGGCTCGCCGTCCTGGCGGTGACACTGGGAATCTTCTCCCTCATGACATCCGAGCTGCTCCCCGTCGGATTGCTCACTCCCGTCGGCGATGCCCTCGACGTGTCCGAAGGTCGCGCCGGGCTGATGGTGACAATTCCCGGGCTCGTCGCCGCACTCTCCGCGCCCTTGATCACGGTGGCCGCCGGGCGGATGGACCGCCGGCTCGTCCTGGCTCTGCTGATCGGCATGATGGGGGCTGCCAATCTCGCATCGGCCTTCGCAACAGATTTCGCGGTCGTCCTGGCCGCCCGGTTCCTCATCGGGATCAGCGTCGGCGGGTTCTGGGCGTTGGCCGGGGGCATCGCCCTCCGACTGGTACCGCAGCGACACGTCGTGCGTGCCACCGCCGTGATCTTCAGCGGTGTCGAAGCCGCGTCCGTTCTCGGGGTGCCCGCCGGCACGTTCCTCGGCGGCCTCAGCAGCTGGCGCACAGCGTTCGGCGCGGTCGGCGTCCTCGGCCTCGTCGCGCTGACGGCCATGCTTTTCCTGGTGCCCCGGCTACCACCGCAGCGCACCCTCGGCCTCACCGACCTGCCCGCGGTGTTCCGCAACAACGCAGGCGTGCGTGTGGGAATCATGATGACGGTCCTGATCATCACCGGCCACTTCACGGCGTACACATTCCTGCGCCCCGTCCTTCAGGGCAGCGGCGTGGACGGCGGATCGATCGGCATGCTGCTTCTCGCGTTCGGTGTCGCCGGCCTCTGCGGCAATTTCATTGCGGGAGCCCTGGTCGACAGATGGTTGCCACAGACCGCCCTGGGAATCTCGCTCGTCCTCACCGTCGCCATGGTCGCGGTCGCGGTCACCGACACCACAGTCGTCTCGGCGGCAGGCATGCTCGCCCTCTGGGGATTGGGCTACGGCGCAGTGCCTGTCACTCTCCAGACCTGGATGTTCAGGTCGGCTCCGGACGCCGTGGAGGCCGCGAGTTCGCTGTTCGTCTCGGCGTTCAACCTGTCGATCGCAGCGGGTGCTCTGATCGGTGGGCTCGTGGTCGATGCGCTGTCGCCGACGAGCGTGCTCTGGATCGGTGGTGTCCTCACCGCACTCACCGTCCTCGTCATCGGAACCTCCGTGCGGGCCGGGCGTCGTACCCCGTCAGCGCCGGAGCAATGATGCCGACGTCCCGCGGCGCAGCTTGCCCGACGACGTCTTCGAGATGTTGCCCGGGCCGAGCACTGCAACCGTGCGGGGACGCGCTCCCACCTCCGCACACACCGCATGGACCACCTCGTGCTCGATTCGGCGCACTTCGTCGAGGTCGTCGATGAGGTTGGTCTCCACCGCCACCGCAAACGATTCCCGCTTCTCGCCGGCATCCAGCCGGATCGCGACGGCATTGCCCGGTCGTACCCCCGCCACACCGCACGCGGCGCGCTCGATATCGGTGGGATAGATGTTGCGTCCGCCCATGATGATGACGTCCTTCACCCGGCCGCACACGACGACCAGACCTTCTTCGGTGAAGTAGCCGACGTCGCCGGTATCGAGCCAGCCGTCGCTGTCCTGCGCGGGTACGGGGCCATCGACCGTGACGTATCCGTGTGTGACGGCTTTGCCCCGCAACTGGATGACCCCGACCCCTCGGGTAGGGAGTTCCTGCCCGTCGTCACCGACGACTCTGCCTTCGAGACCGGAAACGAGATGCCCCAGCGTCGGCAACCGGCGGGCGTTCGAGTGGACCGAGGGCACGGCCATCCCGCCCGACTCGAGCAGGTCCGGGTCGACGACATCGAGCACCTGGCCGTGGCCGGGGTCGGGTACCGATACCGCCAGCGTCGTCTCCGCCATCCCGTAGACCGGGGCAAGCGCCATCGGGTCGAGCCCGAACCGGGCACCCGCCTCGGCGAGAGCGTCCATGGTGTCGGGGTCCACGGGCTCGGCCCCGTTCCACATCCACTCGATCGACGACAGGTCCACCGCGCCGTCCTCGGCCTGCGCCAGCTTGCGCGCCAACAAAGAGTATGCGAAATTCGGTGCAGCCGTGACGGTTCCACGATATTTGGTGATGAGGTCCGCCCACAGCATCGGTGTCCGCAGGAAGTCGAGCGGAGTCACCGACACCACCTCGCCGCCCATCTGCATCGGGACGCTGAGGAATCCGACCATGCCCATGTCGTGGAACAGTGGCAACCAACTGATCATGACGTCGTCGTCGAGCGAGAACTTGATGCGTTCGAACATCGCATACGCGTTGACGTAGAAGTTCTCGTGCGTGATCTGCACGGCCTTCGGTGACCCGGTGGAGCCGGAGGTCAGTTGCTGCAGCACGATGTCGGATTCTGCGGTGTCGACGGGGTCGATCGGTGTGCCTGCGCGCAGTTCCGAGGTGGTGACCACATCGATGCCCCGCTCACGCAGCAGCGGCTCCGCGATGTCGAACGGTGCGCCGAGCACCACGACCCTCGCGCCGATCATGCGCAACACGGTCTCGGTGTCTCGCGTCCACCCATCGAGATCGGTGCGCGGGGTGGGCTGGTGCAGCATCGTGATGCTCGCGCCGCGCATCCACACGCCCTGGCTGATCGGGGCGATGTCGACCGGGAACCCGGCCAGGATCGCGACCGCATCGCCCGGAGCGACCCCGCTCGCCGCCAGACACCCCGCCATGCACCGTGCCTGCTCGTGGATCTGCATCCAGGTCTGTCGCCGCGGCGAGTCCGGCTCGCCGGTGATCAGACCCCGCGTGCTTGCGCGCCCCGTCGCATACATCTCATCAGTGAACCTGCTCACGAACACTCCTCGTTCCGATGCGCACGGGCCTTCCCGTGCCGAAATCCCGGCCCTACGAATCAGCGTGGCCCGAAAATGAGCGATCGGAAGCGTCCCCGGGGAAACGTGATCGAATCTGCGGGAAAACGACACCGAATCGCCTAGTAACATGGAGGAGTTGCCTGCGATAGAACACCGACCAAAAAGTTTCGAGAGGTTTCCGCGTTGAGTACCCCGCCCGCCTCCGCCAGCGAATCCACCAACGCCGCGAAGCCCCCTTCGTCGAACGAAGTCCGTTCCGAAGCGCTGCGACGGCGCACATTCGCCGTCATCTCCCATCCGGACGCCGGTAAGTCCACTCTCACCGAGGCCCTCGCGCTGCACGCGAAGGTCATCTCGGAGGCCGGCGCCGTCCACGGCAAGGCCGGCCGCAAGTCCACCGTGTCCGACTGGATGGAGATGGAGAAGGCCCGAGGCATCTCCGTCAGCTCCACCGCGCTGCAGTTCAACTACTCGTCCTCCGAGGCTCCGGAGTCGGAGGACGGTGTCGACACCGTCAACGTCATCAACCTCGTCGACACCCCCGGCCACTCCGACTTCTCCGAGGACACCTACCGCGTGCTCACCGCGGTCGACGCGGCCGTGATGCTCATCGACGCCGCGAAAGGCCTCGAGCCGCAGACGTTGAAGCTGTTCCAGGTATGCCGCCACCGCGGCATCCCGGTGATCACGGTGATCAACAAGTGGGACCGCCCCGGTCAGACGCCACTCGAACTGCTCGACGAGATCAGCGAACGGATCGGGCTCACCCCCACCCCGCTGTTCTGGCCGGTCGGCATCGCGGGTGACTTCCGCGGACTCTTGCGTCGCGGTCTCGACGAGCATGCAGGCGAAGCCGTCGAATACATCAAGTTCACGCGCACCGCAGGTGGCGCGAAGATCGCACCCGAGGAGCACCTGACCCCCGAGGTCGCGCTCGAGCGCGAAGGCGACACCTGGACCGAGGCAGCCGAGGAATCCGAACTACTGTCGGCGAGCGGGCAGGATCACGACCAGGAACTGTTCCTGGGAGGTCAGACGTCGCCGGTGATCTTCGCTTCCGCCATGCTCAACTTCGGCGTCCGTCAGATCCTCGACACGCTCGTCGCGCTGGCCCCGCCGCCGCGGGCACGCCTGGCGATCGACGACACTCCCCGCGACGTCGACGACCCGTTCAGTGCCGTGGTGTTCAAAGTGCAGGCCGGAATGGACACCGCGCACCGCGATCGTCTCGCGTTCATGCGCGTCGTCTCGGGCGTCTTCGAGCGCGGGATGGTCGTCACCCATGCCCAGACCGGCAAACCGTTCGCGACGAAGTACGCACTGACCGTGTTCGGGCGCGAACGCACTACCGTCGAGAATGCCTATCCGGGCGACGTGGTGGGCCTGGTCAACGCCACGGCCCTCGCGCCCGGCCACACCCTGTTCGTCGACAAGAAGGTCGAGTTCCCGCCCATCCCGTCGTTCGCACCCGAGCACTTCGCGATCCTGCGGGCCGAGAGCGCCTCGAAGTACAAGCAGTTCCGTAAGGCCGTCGATCAGCTCGATTCCGAAGGCGTCGTGCAGATCCTCCGCAACGACATCCGCGGCGATGCGTCGCCGGTGATGGCGGCCGTCGGCCCCATGCAGTTCGAGGTGGTCGCGGCGCGAATGAAGGCCGAGTACAACGTCGACCCGAAGATCGAGCCGCTCGGATACGCGCTGGCCCGCCGCACCGATGCGGAGTCGACCACCGAGCTCAACCGTCAGCGCGGTGTCGAGGTGTTCGAGCGGTCCGACGGTGTGTTGCTGGCACTCGTCAGCGACAAATGGCGGCTGCAGTACATCCAGAAGGAGCTTCCCGAACTCACCCTCGAGCCCTTGGTCGCTGCGACGGACTGATCCCGAAAACAGCAGATACCGGACATACGGGGTGACGCGGACACCCTTCGGCTGGTAATTTGCTGCCGTCGAGCACGCGCGCTCGGGTGATTTCAGGAGCTTGTCATGAACGACGACGATGCACCGTCCGTGCCGTCGGGTGAACTACCCGACCCCGGCACGACGGAGTCCAGCACCGCCGAGGCCGGTCATACCCGGTCGGGTGAGCGGTCGAAGGGCCCGAAGCGGTCGGGCACCTTCGTCTACCCGCTGCCGAGCACGCCGCTCCCGAACAGTACGCCGATGACAGTGCTCACCACGGGTGTGCACGCGATCGACCGCAACCCGGCCGGCGGGGTGGGCGCCGGAACCACGAACGAAGGGACGTCCTCGGTGACGAGCACCAGCACCAATGGCAGCACGACCGGCACCAACGGCTCGACCGCCGATACCTCTGCCGCGTCGAGCACACTCGGCACTGCTTCGAAGTCCGGCGTGCCCGCCCGCCGCAATTCGATGGGTGTCGCGTCGGTACGGATCGCGGCGCGTCTGGCCCAGGGCGAACTCGGTTCACGGTCGTCCCACGGCATCGACCCGACGATCGACAATGACGAGTTGCTGCAGCTACTCGGTGAATACCTCGTGGCGGGCGGGCTCGAGAAGCCCGAGATCCACGCGATGCTCGGTGGTCAGCCGATCGTGGTCGATCTGCAATCTCCGCACCGCTTCACCCGCTGAATCACTCGGGACACCGAATCACTAGGGACTCCGAAACGTTCGGGACCGCTCCATCGCTCAGCCGAACAATGCGGCGATGGTCGCCGGATCGACCTCCTCGACCCGAGGGGGCGACCATCGCGGTGAGCGGTCCTTGTCGACGAGCACAGCGCGCACCCCTTCGACGAAATCGGGGACCGCGCTGATCCGCACCGCCACCTCGAGCTCGCGCGCCAAGCACTCCTCGAGTGTGCTTTCGGCGCCGCGGCGCAACAACTCCACGGTGGCACGCACGCTGGTCGGCGACGCGGCACGGAGGGCCGCATGCGTCCGCTCGGCCCATTCCGGATCGATCTCCGCGTCGGTGGCCGCGAGCCGGTCCAGCATCTCGTCGACCGTTCCGTCTCCGAACACCGTCTCGATATCGGCGAAGCGTTTCTCCAGTTCGGATTCGGGTGCGGGAGAGACGAATTCGTCGAGAGCCGCCTGCCAGTCGCCCGCGCGGATACGATCGACAAGATCATCAACGCGGTCGCGGGGCACGAAATGGGTGGCCAGACCCACCGCGAGCGCGTCGCCCGCGCCGATGCGGGCCCCCGTCACGCCGAGGTACATTCCGACGGCGTCGCAGCGCACGGCGGTGCCCCGCAAACGGGGGAGAAAATGGCTCGACCCGACATCCGGGATGAAGCCGAGCGCTGTCTCGGGCATCGCGAACGACGCCCTCTCCGTCACCACCCGCACCGCGCCGTGCACCGAGATCCCGAGCCCGCCGCCCAAGGTGACACCGTCCAGAACCGCGAGATACGGCTTCGGGTAGGTGGCTACGAGTTCGTCGAGCCGATATTCGGCGGCGAAGGATTCCCGCACTGCATCGAAGGCGCCGGACAGCACCGCCTCGCGAGCAGGTTTGATGTCGCCGCCCGCGCAGAAGGCCCGATCGGACCGGCTCGTGACGAGCACGGCCGTGACGGACGGGTCGGTGCGCCACTGCAGCAGCGCAGCATGCATGTCCCGGATCATCGACGGGTTCAGCGCGTTGAGCGCTTCGGGCCGGTCGAGTTGCACCTCACCGACACCGTTGGCGACTCGGGTGCGGATGAACGACTCTTTCACGGGCGGGAGCCTACCGGGCGCATGCGACAGACGTGAGGTACGGCACCGCCGACGTCAGGGTTCACCTATCGGATCTCCGGTCAGCGGACCGACGAGCATCCACCGATGCCCGAACGGGTCGATCAATGTGGCGTTGCGGTGACCGTGGTTCTCCGAGATCCACCGCTCGACCCTGCCTCCGGCTGCGCGGGCGCGCTCGAGAACGGTGTCGGTGTCGACGACCGGAAGCATCAAGCTCACCGATGTCGCTCCCCCGGCCGGTGCGGTCAGGCCCATTTCCGGGAACTCCTCGGCAAGATAGACCATCCCGGTCGGGAAGCCCAGTTCGGCGTGGCCGAGCCTGCCGTCGTCCATGAAGATCGGCTCACCCTGCAGTGTTGCACCGAACGCGCTTGCATACCAGTCGATTGCGTCGCGGCCGTGCCCCACCGTGAGATACGGGATCGCACCGGCCGGAGGAAACACCGTGTCGTCGGGGGTCACCATGGGCACCTCTCCTTTCGGACGTCTCACCATCTCGTGCGATTCAGGACGCGCGCGGAGGCTGCTGGAGCATTGCCCATCGGTTGCTACTCAGCCGGAACGAGGGCATGTCCGCGAGGGATACGACCGTCTCCCAGTTTCGTTCGTATCCGGTGTGCGCGATCCGCCAGGCACCGTCGTCGCAGCGGACGTACCGATCGTGGTAGTACGCCGACCCACGCAGGATCATGCCGTCTTCCGGAACGATGACGGTGTCGGCGAGCAGCCATGTTCCCGTTGCTGTTCGGCCGCTCTCGTCGATCCGGATCTCGGGGTGACTGCAGTGGTGTTCTGTGACCATGTGGAGGCCGAGTGTGTTCTCGAGGAAGTTGATGAAGACGTCGCGGGATTCGAAACTGAGATGTTCGCCGTATACCGCAGTGGCCTCGGGTACGAGGGTGTCGGTGAGTTCTTCCCAGTTCTTCGTATCCAGAGTTCTCGCGTAGCGATACTTGACCTGCGCAATCTGCTCCATTGCCTCCAGATCCATCGCTGATCTCCCATCACCGTGTACCTGTTGCAAGGCTATCCCGGATCACGGCCGGACGATGTCCGAATGAAAGACCCGCCGGTCAGCTCTATTACAGTTCGATTACGCTCTGGCTCTTGTGTTTCGGATCGGACACCGTCCCGGCACCGTGCAGCGCTCCGACGACCGCCTCGACGATGCGGTCCGCGTACGCGTCGTCGTCGCTCGGCGCGGGGTCGGAGAGCCCGAACAGTGCGTGACTGAGTACCGCCCCGGTCACGATCTCGAGCAGGAGCGTTACGGAGGTTCCAGGATCGAGTTCACCGCGTTCGACCGCACGATGCACGATGGTGCGCGCAGCGAGGATCCGGCTGCGATTGAGCGTCCGGGCCAGATGGGCGAGCAACTCCGGATTGACTCGCGAGTCGAGCGCCACGCGCAGACTGACGAGGCCGGATGGCGTGCGGTACCCGTGCAGGAGTTGTCGCGCGAGTTCGGTCAGATCGGAACGCAGCGCGCCGGTATCGATCGGGACCGGCAGTGGGCTGCGGGCCTCGAGCGCCTGGACGAGAAGGTCGTCCTTGGTATCCCACCGCCGGTACAGCGCGGCCCGCCCTACACGGGCCCTGCGTCCCACGGCGTCGAGGGTGAAGCCGCGCCAACTGGTTTCGGCATACACCTCGAGCACGGCATCGAAGACTCGGTCCTCGAGGTCGGCGTCGCGTGGCCTACCTCGGCGACGAGGAGTGGGGGTATCGGTCACGCGATGAGTGTGCCAGACCACACCTCGATATACAGACTGAATCAGTCCGTATTACGCTCGGAGTGCCATCCCCGACGACCACGAGGCCCTCGATGACAGACCCTGCACGGACTGAGCCCGCACGTACACCGGTCGTGATCGGAGTCGGCGACCTGCGATCAGGACGCGCCGGCGCACCCGCCGACCCCAGGGAACCACTCGACCTGATCGTCGAGGCGACCCGTGCCGCGCTGGCCGACACCGGCGCCGCGGACGAGCTCGCCTCCCGCATCGACACCGTCCGCGCCGTGAAGACCGCGAGCTGGTCGTACGACGACCTGCCCGGGCTACTCGCCGAACGCATCGGCGCCACCCCCGAGCGCACGTCGACGACCCCGATCGGCGGCCACTGGCCGGCCGCGCAGCTCGACCGGATCGCATACGACATCGCGACCGGCACCAGCTCCGTCGCGCTGCTCGTCGGGGGCGAGGCGCAGGCCTCCGTCAGCAATGCGCTGGGGGCCGGAACCGACCCGGCCGCACTCGGCTGGGTCACCGCCCCCGGCGGCCCCCCGGCATTCGATCCGGACGACCTGGGCAGCGCCGCGATGCAGCGCGCCGCGATGGTGGTCCCCACCCGCGTGTACCCGCTGTTCGAGAACCGGCTCAGTCACCGGCTCGGGCACTCCCGCGAGACGTCGATCGAGTGGTCCGCGGAGCTCTACGGCAGGTTCTCCGAGATCGCGGCGGAGAACCCGGCCTCGTGGAATCCGAACGTGCGTACCTCCGAGGACATCCGCACCGTCGGTCCGAAGAACCGCGCGGTGACCGATCCCTATCCCCTGCTGATGAATGCGATGCCGTTCGTCGACCAGGCCGCGGCCGTCGTCGTGACCTCACTCGCGACAGCACGTGAACTCGGGGTCGCCGACGACCGGATTCTCTATGTCTGGGGCGGCGCTGGTGCGACCGAACCGACGGACGTGCTCTCCCGCGCCGATTTCGGCCATTCCGCAGCGCTCGCCGACGCGCTCCGTCGCACGCTCGACCGCGCAGACCTCCGCGCAAGCGACTTCGACATCATCGATGCCTACAGTTGCTTCCCGGTGGTGCCCAAGCTGCTCGTCGAGCACCTCGGGCTCCCGCGTGACACCGTCCCGACCGTCACCGGCGGCCATTCGTTCTTCGGTGGGCCACTCAACAGCTACACGCTGCATTCGATCGTCGCGGTCGCGCGTCGACTGCGCACCGACTGCGAGCTCGCTCTCGTGCACGGCAACGGCGGGTACCTCACCTACCAGCATGTCGTGGTGCTCGGATGCACACCGCACACCGACGGATACATCGGCGATCCCGAGCCGGTCCTGTTGCCCGCGTCCGAGACCGAGCCTGCGCTCGATTACTCGGGTGAGATCGAGATCATCACGGCCACTGCAGAATTCGGCCGCGATGGCACCCCGGCCATCGGGTTCCTCATCGGCACGACCCCCGACGGCCGACGCGTGTCGGGGCACACCGACGCCGCCGGTGCGCAGATCCTCGCCGCAGGCGCCGACATCATCGGTACCACTGTGCACGTCGTCGACCGCGGCGGCATAGTGATCCTCACTCCGACTACCGCCCCGATGACAGAGACGTTCACGACGTAGGGCCCGACGTGAGATGACGTGCCTCGTCACGTCGCGGAGCGTCGAGGCCGAAGCCCACTGCGCGCGACCGGTCACGCGATAGCCTCGACTTTGTGAAACCTCATGGTGCAGTGCCACAGGACCACAACCACATCACGGTCGGAGTCGACGGATCGTCCGCATCCGACCACGCCGTGCGGTGGGCCGCGGCTACGGCTGCAGGACGCAGGCTGACACTACACATCGTCCACGCCGTGGACTTCGGCCCCACTGGGTGGACCGACATGCCGTTCTTCCGGCCCGCCGAGGTTTTCGAATGGGCAGAGGAGAAAGCGCGTGTCGTCCTGTCGGACGCCGAGAAGATCGCGCGCTCCACCGCCCCGGACCTCGAGATCACCACTGCGACGTCGATGACGGGTGGCTCTGCTTGGCTCGTGGAACTTTCCCTTCGGGCGCGAATCCTGGTACTCGGCGCCTCGGGCCATGGCCGACTGGGCGAGGCGGTGCTCGGCTCCACACCCAGCGCCGTCACCTCTCACGCCGGTTGCCCCGTCGTGGTCGTCCGTGGAACCGAACCGGTTGCAACACCCGACGTGCGTCCCGTCGTCGTCGGCGCCGACGGCAGCCCGCTGAGTGAGGCCGCTGTGGCCTGTGCATTCGAGGAGGCGTCGTGGCGCGGCGTCGACCTGGTGGCGGTGCACGTCTGGAGCGATATGAAGGTCGGAACGTTCGAGTCGCTTCCTCCCTCACTCGCCCCGCAGTCGCTCGAGGAAAACGAGCACGCAATATTGGCCGAGCAGCTGGCCGGATACCGCGAGCGCTATCCCGACGTCACCGTCGACCGTAAGCTCTACCTCGACGGGCCCCGTTCCCGCCTGCAGGAGTGGAGCGAACAGGCGCAACTTCTGGTGGTCGGCAGTCGGGGTCGTGGCGGGTTCACCGGATTGCTCCTCGGTTCCACGAGCAACGCACTCCTGCGTCAAGCCCAGTGCCCGGTCATGGTGGTGCGCCCCCGCCAGTCCTGACAGCAGTGGTCTGGGGTGCCGTCTTTCCCCTGCCGAACGAGTACGTTTCGGAATTCACGATCGCGCATCTCCCGGACGCCCCCGAAACAGCACTTCCGAGAGGGGCCGTCTCGGCGTCGTCGGTCCCGAACGGGTGGGCGTCCGTATACCTACCCTGATCAGCACCTGGGGCACACCGTCGCTGCCCGCCAGTGAAGCGAGAGAGGTTCGAGTAGCCGCGGACTCGGTGAGGTGGGTGACCGGGCAGGTCGCCAGTCCGTAGAAGGTGCAGGCGAGAAGGACTGCCGACAGTGCCTCGCCGCACCGCAACCAGTCGAGTCGCGAATCCGTGGTGGTCGAGAGCAGCAGGATCGCTGCGCGGTCTTCTTCTACGCCGACGGTGTCGCTCGCTGCGCGCCCGGCAGGGAACTCCCGTTCTGTCGCGACCGTCCATCGAGGGTCCGGTAGCGCCTCGGCAGGCACGCCATCGGGATACGCCGCGTGCCCGGTCCACCAGCGAAGTTCCGATTGGTAGGCCTGGTCGGAACGGCGTTCACCACTGAGCTGCCGGGACATGCCGTCGAGTGCAGGTCGTTCGTGCTCGCTGATCTCGTCGAGGTGTACATCGGCCTCCTCGACGAGTTCCTGCAGGAAGCCGACGGCCTGCTGCCACTGCGGTGGTGAGTCCATCGGCAACCGCTCGGTGCGGCGCCCCGGGATCGCCGCCGCCAATCGGACGTCTACATCGGACACTTCGTCCACTCGGCGAAAGTGGAGTGCCGCCAGGCACTGCTGGTCCGGCGAATGCGGAATCCGCTCGATCACCGAGCACCACCGTTCCGTGGCGAGCGCTCTCTGCACATGGTCCAGCGCCGCCCCGCAAGAGAGCACCATCTGGCGACCGGACGGATCCGTGGCCGGCAGAATGCGATCGTTGTCGGTGTAGAGCGTCAACGCATCCGCACCGAGAATCCACCGCCAAGGCTGGCTGTTGTGCAGGGACGGCGCGCGGCTGGACAGCGCGACTGCGGACTCGACGGTACGGCGGTCCGGCATCGCCTGCGCGGGTGTCACCGCCCGACCTCGCGTACGCGATCCAGCAGGATCCGTTGCTCGGCCTGCGCCACCATCCTCCTCGTCCGCGACGCAGCGTCGGGAGTGACCGACACCGACGTGATGCCCCGCCGCACCAAGTGCTCCGCGAGCTCGGTGCTCGTCGATGCCGCCTGACCACACAGCGACGTGGTCAATCCCGCTGCGGAGGCCCTGTCGATGATGTGGTCGATCGCATCGAGGACGGCTGGGTCGAGGGTGTCGAACAGGTCCCTGCACACTTCCGAATCCCGGTCCACACCCAGCATCAGCTGTGTGAGGTCATTGCTGCCGATCGACACGCCGTCGATGCCGAGCTTCGCGTACTCCGGCAACCAATACACCACCGACGGCACCTCGGCCATGATCCAGCGCCGCATCCGGCGATCAGCCCCGAGGGGGTGCGCGTCGAGCTGGGCAAGGCACTCCTTCAGTTCCCATCGGGTGCGCACGAACGGGATCATCAGGTGAACGTTGGGACACCTGCCCCGAACACGGTGCAGCACATCGAGATCCAACGAGAACAGCTGCGGATCGCGTACGTAGCGAAAGCACCCGCGATACCCGATCATCGGGTTCTCCTCGTCCGGCTCGACCTCGCCGCCTTCAAGATCCGCGAACTCGTTACTGCGCAGATCGATCGCCCGATACACCACCGGCCGCGGCGTGAACGCCGCGGCGATCCGGGCGACCCCGTCGGCCATCTTCGCCACGTATTCGTCGCGCCGACCCTGTGCAATCATGTGCGACGGGTGCTCCCCCGCCAGCGCCTCGGTGATCATGAACTCGGCCCGCAACAAGCCGACCCCGTCGACATCGGTGGCCGCGACCGATTCCGCAGCATCCGGAGTCGCCAGGTTGACGTACACCGACGTCGCCGTGACGGTCGGAGCGACACCCGGCACCGCCGAGGCCGGAGTCGCCGCGGCGGACGGACCGACCGCAGCGTGTACTTCCCCCTCGAACACGGCGCCCGCGTCACCGTCGACGGTGATCACCTGCCCGTCCCGCAGATCTGTGGTTGCGGTGCGTGCACCGACCACGACCGGTTTACCGAGCTCGCGCCCGACGATCGCCGCGTGGCAGGTGATGCCGCCGCCGTCCGTGACGATGCCACCGGCGCGTCGCAGGATCGGCAGCCAATCCGGTCGGGTCATGGGTGCGACGATGATCTCGCCGTCGGTCAGCCGATTGCCGTCGACCAGCTCGTGGAGCACCCGGACCCTGCCCGTGGCCGTCCCGGGGCCAGCACCGAGGCCTGTCAGCAATGGTGTCACCTCACCGTTGCCGGATGGACCTCCGACTGCCGACCGGTCGAGTGTGGTGATCGGGCGGGTCTGCACGATCCACAACGCGCCATCCGCGAAGGCGAACTCGAGATCCTGCGGACGACCGTAATGCTGCTCGACTCCCGCGGCGAGACGCGCGACGCGGTCGATCTGTTCGTCGTCGAGCACGCGAGTGCTGCGGACCGGGTCGACCGCGATTCGTCTGTCGCCTGCGTCGGTCGACTCTATCCGGAACTCCTGGTGACCGAGGTGCACATCGAGTATCTCGAAGGCGTCCTTGGCCACGACATAGGTGTCGGGCTCGACCTGGCCGCCGACAACCACTTCACCGAGACCCAGCGCCGCCTCGATCACGATGCGATCGAGGTCACCGGTTCGTGGATCGGCAGTGAATGCCACCCCGGAGACTTCGGACTCGACCATCACCTGCACGACGACGGCAATGGACGGCTCATCCGTCACCCCGCGCAACCCGCGGTAGGTGCGGGCCCGTTCCGACCAGAGAGATGCCCAGCACGTCTGCACCGCTCGCACTACCGCGTCGGCACCGATGATGTTGGTGTAGGACTCGTGGATGCCTGCGAAGGAAGTGTCCGCCGCGTCCTCGGCAGGCGCCGACGAGCGCACCGCCACCGGAACATCCACGCCGAGCGCCTCGTACGCCGAGACGATGCCATCCCTCATCTCGCGCGGAACCGGGGCATCGGTCACCAGCGCGGCAAGTTCGGCCGAAGTGCGGATGAGTGTGGCGTCGTCGATGTCGGGAGCCGGGACAGCCTCGGCGGCCAGTCGAGCGCGTACTCCCGCGGCCTGCATCGCGTCGACGTATGCATCGGTCGTGACGGTGAACGCGGCAGGCACCGCAAAACCCGCCCGTGTGAGCTCGCCCAGATTGGCGGATTTTCCACCCACTGTGGGTGCATCGTCGGCACTCACCGTATCAATCGGTCGTATCCACATATTGTGTTCATCCATGGTGGCGGCTCGAAACGATCTCGACTTCTCCGGCACATTCATCGTCGCCGCATCCGGGCTGCATCCGTAGAGCAGAAGGTCCCGCGTCACCGATATTCTCCGACCCGTCCACCGCAGTTCGCGCAGGGCATGTGCTGTCTGTACAACGATCTGCCCGAATGGCCCGCCGTCTCGCGAACCTCTGCCGGTTACCGCCGTCGCCCCCGGTCACGGGCCGCGGCCAGAGCCTGGTTCCAGGCGTGACCGCGTCCCGTGCCGGGCCCGCACCCCCTGACTCGGCGCCGGGGCTGCGCATACCGTCTAGCGATCGCGCATCTTCTCGAGCCCGAGCACGGCCACCGCAGCGATGACGACGTGCATCAGCACCAGCGTCGTCTTGCTCGGACCGTCGAAGTCCGCACTGATCGTTCCTGCGATCGTCGCGAGCGGCAGGAGCGCACCGACCACCTGGGCGATCCGGACGATCGGGTTCCACCACAGGCTCAGCAGCGCAGCGACGGTGAGCCCGACCGCAAGCGGGACGACGGTCATGAGCACCACGCCACCCGGCGCCGCGCTCGCGATCGTCCCTGCATCGGTGTGCTCGAACGACCCACCGGCCAACAGGCCGACCAGCCAGAGCACGAGGTTGGCGACCAACGCTGCGAGGACCGAGGCGACAACGATCGTGGGACGCCCGTAGTCGCGCGACCACACGGATGTCGATGAAACAGACGATGTTCGGGTGACAGACATGTTTCTCTCCTGATGGGCGTGTTCGACTTACTGCGCCCAGCCTGCAACCTCGAGCAGACTCGAGGTCAAGAGGAAATCATCGACCCGAAATATTTTCCTTGCCCTGTGGGGTGGAAACGTCTCGCCGCGTCAGTCCAGCGTGTCGGCGAGCTCCATCCACTGTTCCTCGGCCGCTTCCTTGTCCGCGACCACCTGACGCAGCTCGGCGTCGAGCTTCTGCAAGCGATCCGGATCGGTTGCCGCGTCGGCCAGTTGCACGTGCAGCTTCGATTCACGCTCGTCGAGCTTGGCGATCGCCCGCTCGAGTCGTGAGAGTTCCTTACGCGCAGCACGATCCGCGGCGCCGTCTCGCTTCGGCACCGACGCTTCTGCCCCCTTCGACACCTGGGACGCCACCGACAGCACCCCACCGTCGCCCATCGCCGCGCGTCGACGCAGGTATTCCTCGATGCCGCCCGGCAAGTTGGTGAGCTTGCCGTCGCCGAACAGCGCCCATGTCGAGTCGCAGATCCGCTCGATCAGGTACCGGTCGTGACTGATGACCACGAGGGTCCCTGCGAAGTTGTCGAGGAGATCTTCGAGTTGCTGGAGGGTGTCGATATCGAGGTCGTTGGTGGGCTCGTCGAGCAGCAGCACATTGGGCTCCGCCATGAGTACGCGCGTCAACTGCAGGCGGCGTCGTTCCCCGCCGGAGAGGTCGCCGACGGGAGTGCGTTGGCGAGCAGGAGTGAACCCGAGCCTCTCTGCCAGCTGACCCGCCGATACCTCCTTGTCGCCCAGCATGATTCGTTCGGCCACGTCTTTGACCGCATCCAACACTCGCATGTCGGTGGGCAGATCGTCGAGTTCCTGCCGCAACCAGCCGATCTCGACCGTCTGCCCTTCTATACGCCTGCCGGATGCCGGTTCGCGCTCGCCTGCGAGTGTGCGCAGCAACGTCGTCTTCCCGGATCCGTTGACTCCGACGAGACCGATCCGCTCCCCCGGCCCGAGCCGCCACGTCAGATCGTGGACGAGTTCACGGCCGTCCGGAGTGGCCAAGGTGGCGTCCTCCAGCTCGATCACGACGCGCCCCAGCCTGCGCTTCGCGAACGACGCGAGGGCCACAGAGTCGCGCGGCGGCGGCACGTTGGCGATGAGCGCTTCCGCGGCCTCGATGCGATATTTGGGCTTGGACGTGCGTGCGGGAGCACCGCGACGTAGCCACGCCAGCTCCTTGCGCGCCAGGTTCCGACGCCGCTCCTCCATCGCGTCGGCCTGACGGGCACGCTCTGCGCGCGCGAAGATCCAGTCGTTGTAGCCGCCCTCGTATGCCTCGACCTTGCCGCCGACAACTTCCCATGTGCGGTTCGCAACGGTGTCGAGGAACCACCGGTCGTGGGTCACGACGACGAGCGCACTGCGTCGCGACATCAAGTGTTCGGCAAGCCACTGCACTCCCTCGACATCGAGGTGGTTGGTGGGCTCGTCGAGCACGAGCAGATCGAGTTCTTGCACGAGCGCGGCAGCGAGCGCGACCCGTCGCCGTTCACCGCCGGACAGTCCGTCGACGACTGCGTCGAGACCGAGCTTGTCGATGCCGATCCCCGCGAGCACCGAGCGGATGCGCGCATCGCCGGCCCACTCGTGTTCGGCGACATCGAGTGGGCCGAGTACGACGTCACCGACGGTCGAGCCTTCGGGAAGAACACCGCGTTGGGTGACCACCGCCATGCGCAGGCCACCGACCCGGCTGACACGACCGGAGTCGGGTTCCTCGAGGCCGGCGAGCACCTCGAGCATCGTGGTCTTGCCGCCACCGTTGAGGCCGACCACGCCGATGCGCTCGCCCTCTTCCACCCCGAGCGACACGGAGTCGAGCAACGGCTTGATACCGAAGGATTTCGAGACCTGTTCGAGGTTGATCAGATTCGCCACGTGGTGCAGAGCCTTCCGGAGTTGTGAATCGGTGTATCAGGAATGGGATGTCAGGGTCGAGTGGGATCGACGATGCGCGCGCCCGGCACCGGGCCGGACGCGATCCGCACGGTTCGGCACACCCCGGCGCCTGCGAGCTCGGCGCTCACCTCGACCGCAGCGCGTTGATCGTCGACGAGGAATGCGCAGGTGGGTCCGGAGCCGGATACGATGCCCGCGAGAGCTCCCGCTTCGACCCCTGCACGCAGGGTGCGACGCAGACCGGGGTTCAACGACAATGCGGCCGATTGCAGGTCGTTGCCGAGCAGCGGAGCGAGCGCGCGAGCGTCACCGGCGCCGAGCGCATGCAGCAGATCGTCGGTGTCGCCCACGCGCTGTGGATCACCGCTGGCGCGCAGCCGGTCGAGTTCGCGGAAGACGACGGGGGTGGACAGCCCCTCTTTCGCGATCGCGAGCACCCAGTGGAAGGTGCCGCGCGACAGGACGGGAACGAGTTGTTCACCGCGTCCGGTTCCGAGCGCGGTATTGCCGTGCAGGCAGAAGTTCACGTCGCTGCCCAGCTGGGCTGCGATCTCGTCGAGGTCGCCACGACTGGCTCCGAGCCCCCACAGCGCGTCGAGCGCGACGAGCGTCGCGGCCGCGTCGGCGCTTCCACCTGCCATGCCTCCGGCCACGGGGATCCCCTTGTCGATGATGATCTCGACGTCGGGTGTGCGTCCGGCGCGTTCGGCGAGTAGCTCGGCAGCACGCCAGACGAGGTTCGACGAATCGGTGGGCACCGAAGCCGCGTCGGGTCCACGGACCTCGACGCGGAGGGTCTCGGCGGGGGCGACGGTCACCTCGTCGTGCAGCGACAGCGCTTGGAACACTGTGCGCAGGTCGTGATAACCGTCGGGGCGGAGGTCCCCGACCGCGAGATGCAGGTTGACCTTGGACGGAGCCCGCACGCTGACGGAGGCGGGGACGACGGAAAGCACGAATACACAGCTTACCCGCGCTGCAGGAACGGCAACGACCACAATCGAGGACGGGAATCGTCCGCTATTCGTGGCACAGTCTGATCATGCGCGAAACCTCCGCCCGCCTGTTGCGTCTGCTGTCGCTCCTACAGATGCGACGGGAATGGTCCGGCACCGAACTCGCCGAGCGTCTGCAGATCACCACCCGCACGGTCCGACGCGACGTCGAGAAACTCCGCTACCTCGGCTATCCCGTCGATGCGAATGTCGGCGTCGGCGGCGGCTACCGGCTCGGTGCGGGCGCCGAGATGCCGCCGCTGCTGCTCGACGACGACGAGGTTGTGGCCGTCGCACTCGCGTTGCGTTCCGGCACCAACGACGCGGTCACCGGTCTCGGGGACGCCGAAGCACGTGCACTCACCAAACTGAGGCAGGTCATGCCGTCACGGTTGCAGCACCGGCTCGAAGCCTTACGCGTCGACGTCGTCGATCGTGGCCCAGTTGCATCCGCGGTCGACGCCGAGTTGCTCGCGACCGTGACGGCCGTCTGTCACCGCCACGAGCGCTTGCGCTTCGATTACCGCTCCCACGACGACACGGCCTCGCGACGGGAGGTGGAGCCGTACCGGGTGGTGCGTGCGGGACTGCGCTGGTATCTCGTCGCCTGGGACCTCGCCCGCGAGGATTGGCGCTCGTTCCGCGTGGACCGCATGGAACCGAAGATCCCCACCGGTCCGCGGTTCGTTCCGCGCGAGCTCCCACCCGGAGGTGCTGCCGAGTTCGTCTCGCGCGGTATCGCGCGTGGCGCAGCACCGGTGACCGCGAGGGTGCTGCTGCACGCACCGGTCGGGACGATCACCCCGATGGTCGACGACAGGTGGGGAACCCTCGAGCAGATCGACGCACGAACGTGCGCACTCGTGCTCGGCGGACAGTCCCTGGAGAGGATCGCCGAGTGGCTCGTCGCCTTCGACGTGGACTTCACGGTGCTCGAACCCGCCGGCCTCCGCGATGCGTGCCGGGCACAGGGCGAGCGGCTCCGGTTTCTCGCCGAGAGGTACGCGCGCGCTTGAGCATCGGCGCATCTATGCTCGTGCGATCGCCGTCAACACGTCACCGGCGCCGGATCTGGAGGAAATACATGAGACGAGTTCTGCGTAGCACCGTCGCGGTCGGAGCGCTCGCACTGGCCGCTGCTTTGGGCACAGCAGGCACTGCATCGGCGGAGCCCGCACCTGCACCTCGCGTGTGCTCCCTGGGCGACCTCGTTCTGCGGTCGTTGAACATGGTCGACTGCGTGAACCCGCCGACGGGATCCGCTGGGATCGCCACCGGTTCGGCCGATGGAACAGGGTCGTCGACCGGTTCGTCGAACGTCGGCATCGTCGGGCACGGCGCCGTCATCGGCTGACGCACTTCGATTCTCGGCAACAACACATCAGGGCCGGCACCCGAAACGGGTGCCGGCCCTGATGGTGAGAAGCCTGGTATCAGCCGATGACGGTGACGCCGGTGGCCTGCGGGCCCTTCTGGCCCTGGCCGATCTCGAAGCTCACGCGCTGGTTCTCCTCGAGGGTGCGGAAGCCGCGGCCCTGGATCTCGGAGAAGTGCACGAAGACGTCAGCCGAACCGTCGGACGGAGCGATGAAGCCGAAGCCCTTTTCGCCGTTGAACCACTTCACAGTACCTTCAGCCATTGCTGTTCCTTTACTTACAGGCAGGACGCACTGTTGCCGCCCTGTCTCGTCGGAAGCCGGTCTCGGCTTCCGGGTCTGTCACTCGACGGCTGAAACGATTCCGTGGTGGTATCGCATCCGCTCGCAACTAGAAATGTGCGAGGGTTAACCACAAACACACTACCTAACGACCAGGCTCAAGTAGAGCACACATCGGGTCTCGATGCCACCGCGAGGTGACTCAACCCTCAGTTGCGATCGACGCCAGCCGGACGAAGGCGGCCGCATCGAGCCTCTCCCCCCGTGTCGACGGCTCGATACCCGCTGCGACCAGGCGCCGTTCGGCCTCTGCGGGCGAGCCGGCCCAACCACTCAACGCTGCGCGCAAGGTCTTACGCCGCTGAGCGAATGCCGCGTCCACCACCGCGAAGACCGCCTTGCGGTGCGCCGGATCAGTGGGCCACGGCGGGGTTTCGTAACGGTCGATGCGCACGAGGCCCGATTCGACCTGCGGCACAGGCCAGAACACCGAACGCCCGACCGAACCTGCGCGACGGACATCGCCGAAGTATCGGGCCTTCACGCTCGGTACGCCGTAGACCTTGCTACCCGGTTGCGCCGCAAGACGATCGGCCACTTCGAGCTGCACCATCACCAGGGCGGTGCGCAACGAGGGAATTTCGGCGAACAGGTGCAACAGCACCGGCACAGCCACGTTGTAGGGGAGATTGGCGACGAGCGCGGTCGGCTCCGCAGGAAGATCCGAGACGGATACCTTCATCGCATCCATCGGCACGACGTCGAGGCGACCGGCAAGTTGCGGGGCACGCGCAGCGACCGTCGCGGGCAGGCGCTCGGCCAGCCTGGGATCGATCTCCACCGCGACCACACGGTCGACGACGTCGAGCAGCGCCAGGGTCAGTGATCCCAGCCCCGGCCCGACCTCGAGCACCACGTCGTCGGGGCCGACTCCTGCGGCCGAGACGATGCGCCGCACCGTGTTGGCGTCATGCACGAAGTTCTGGCCCAGCTGCTTGGTCGGGCGCACCCCGAACTCCTCCGCGAGAGTCCGGACCTCTGCGGGTCCGAGCAACGCGGCGAGGCCGCGCGGAGAAGCCGGGGTGGCGCCTGAATCGTCTGCTTGCACGAGGCGAACCTAGCGCACCGGAGTCGACGGCATGTCGTCTCAGCGCAGGCCGAGCTTGCTGGTGCATGCGGGCCATGCACCCCAGCCCTGTGCTGCCTGAACCTTCTCGGCGACGGCGATCTGCTGTTCGCGGGTGGCCATATCAGCGCGCGGAGCGTACTGGGTTCCGCCGAACCCGGCCCAGGTCTGCTGCGTGAACTGCAGGCCTCCGTAGAAGCCGTTTCCGGTGTTGATGGCCCAGTTTCCGGTCGCCTCGCACTGTGCAAGGGCGTCCCAGGTGGATGCCCGGCCGGATGCGGGGACTGCAGGCTTGGGCTTGGTGCCGACGCGGAGGATCGCGGGCTGCGGTTCGGAGAGCACCGTCGACGCGGTCTCGGTACGGCCGACCTCAACACCGTTGACGGTGTGGACGTCGAAGGTGACGGAACGCTCACCCGGAGCACCCGGGTTGTCGAGCGCGGTGTCGCCCTCGGTCATGTTCGGATCGTCGACCCGGTTCTGCGGGGGCTCGATCGGCAGGGTCTCGATGCGGGTCTCGACACGGTCGCGGGTCACGACGATCTCCATGCCCTCTTCGAGCGCGGCATCGGCCGGGACGTTCACGCTGTCGGCCTGCTCGAGGGCAACATTGTGCGCGGTCAAGAACTCACCCACGGTGGGTGCCGCGAGGCGCACGGGCGCGGCGGGCGCGCCGTTGTCTGCGAACTGCACGGTCTTGGGACTGACGACCTCGAGTTCGGTGCCGTCGAGCGGCAGACGGTGCGAACGGGAAGCCGAGACGTACACGTCGTCGCTCAGCTCGAACTGCGCGAGAGCCTCGTCGACGGTGAGCGCGGTGGTCCACACGGTGCGCTCCGCACCGTCGACCGTGAGCGTGACCTCGCGGGCCTGGCGCAACACGATGGTGTCCCCGTCGGACACTGCGGAATCGACGGCCGGGGCGACGACGTCGTGCTCCTCCACCTGATATCCGGCAGCGGCAAGGATGTCGCCGACGTTCGAGCTCATCGTGCCGAAGGCGCGTTGCTCTCCGTCGATGTCGAGCGTGACGTCCTTGTGCTTGACGAGCGCGGTGATCCCGCCGGCCGCAATGGTTACGAACAATGCCGCAACGAGCGCGAAGAACACCGGCGATTTGATTCGGTTGATCTTGGTGAAGGGTGACACAACAATTCCAGACAGACGACGACTGTGATCACGGCACGGTAACGAACGTGAATTGATATGGCAACTAAACCTCGTCCAACAGGGGTTATGTGCGTAACCATTCGGTGATAAACCGATATTTTCAATCACAACTCGTGCTGCTACAAAGTTGCCCGACCGCCTGGATCCGCCGGATATTGTGGCCGAAGTTACATTCTTTCCGATTTGATGAATTTCCTATGCCCGGCCAGGAATGCCGTTGATCTTCCCGTCTCGAGCAACACCATGGATGCCTGATGGAAACGCGAGAAGGGCGCATTGCGGGGTGGATCACCCGCAATGCGCCCTTCGGTTGCGATCGACAGTCGTCGCCCGATCGACGGGATCGACTACACGGCGCTGCGCGCCGGCTCCCGTTCCGCCGGCGCCGACTGCGCGAGGAACGGAAGTTTCGACCCGAGAATGTGGTCGATGCTGAAACGGCCCGCGCCCACGACGGCAAGGAGCAGCGCCCCGAGGCCGAGCGCAGCGACGAGTTCGAAGCCGCCGTCGGCCACGTAGACGCCGTTTCCGACGTGAACGATGACGAACGCGCCCGCCATGACGAGGAACAGCAGCGCGCCGAAGACAGGCACCAGCAGGCCGAGAATCAGTGCGATGCCGCCGAGGATCTCGATCCAGGTTGCAACGAACGCACTCGCCGAGGCCGCGGGCACACCCATGCCCTCGAACGCGGCGGAAGTGCCGGACTGGCCCCACACCGTGAGCTTCTGCAGGCCGTGGGTCAACAGGATGATTCCGAGACCCAGGCGCGCGATGAGAATGCCGATGTCCCGAACGAGGGGATTGTTCACGAAATGACCTTTCGGTTGCGAGGCCGAAGGCCCCTTCTAGTTGACAACGCAACCAAAAGTAGCAGCGCTAGGTTGTAGGTTCAACCTAATTCGATCGATGTAGCCGACGTCACGCCGGACGTCTCCCTGCAAACGCCTCGCCGAGCAACCGCCGCACACCCACGGTGGTGACCTCCCTCGGGTTCGGATACGCCTTCTCCGTTGCCCGTCGTGCGGCAGTGTCGAGATCTGCCTCGCGCAGGCCGAGGTCCGCCAGGCTCGTCGGCCCGCCCGCAGACACGATGAGGTCGTACACGCCCGCGGGAGCCGAATCGACCTCGAGGGCCTCGGCGATCCGGGCCATCACGTCCGGAACCGACGGCGCGTTGTACGCCATGACGTGCGGCAACATCACGGTGTGCGTCGCCGCGTGCGGCAGATCGAACGACCCACCGAGTACGTGACACAACTTGTGGTGCAGAGCCATCCCCACCGATCCGAGACACACCCCCGACAACCACGCGGCAAGCAGCAGATCGGAGCGGCCCTCCAGGTCGGCACCGTCGACACCGAGCGCAGGCAGACCGCGACCGATCGACACGATCGCCTGCAACCCGAGAGCATCGACAATCGGATTGGCGTGCTCTGCATACAACGCCTCCACCGCGTGCGCCAGCGCATTGACGGCGCTGGTCACCGCCATCGGCACCGGCAACCCGGCGCTGAACTCCACGTCGTAGATCACCGTCTCCGGCAGGATGTCCGGCGACGACCTCGTCGTCTTCACCCCGTGCGCCGTCTCCCCGAGGGTGGGCGTGACCTCCGAACCCGCGTAGGTGGTCGGCAGAATCACCTGATCGATCCCGGTTCGCACCGCCAGCGCCTTCGCCAGACCCGTGGTGGATCCGCCACCGACGGCGACGACCGCATCCGCCCGATGGTCGGTCACGTACTTCAGAACGCGCTCGGTCACGGCGACCGGTGTGTGCATCACCGCGCCGTCGAACCGTGCTACCTGCAACGCTCCGAGTGCGCGCTCGACGAGATCCGCCTGCGGACGTACGTGTTCGCCGCCGAGCAGCAACACACGCGATCTACCGAGCCGACGTACCTCGTCGCCGACCTTCGACGCGGTGCCCGCACCGAAGATCACCCGGGCCGGTTGTGCCGTATAGACGAAGTTGTGCATGCGCCCACGGTCTCACGTCCAGGGTGCCGATACGGGGGTCACTCACGAAAGTCCGTACACCCGCTCGGCATTCGCGGTGGTTGCCGCGGCCAGCTCAGACGCGCTCTCGCCGCGCACGTCGGCGAGAGCGCGCACCGTGTAGGGCAGGCAATAGGGCTCGTTGGGTGCGCCCCGGAACGGATGCGGTGTGAGAAACGGCGCGTCGGTCTCGACGAGGACCTGAGCGCGCGGCACTAGCGGAGCCGCCTCGCGCAACGCCTTGGCGTTTCTGAAACTGACGGTGCCCGAGAAGCTCAGGTGGTAGCCGGCGTCGACGCAGGCCCGTGCCATCTCGGGGCCGGAGGAGAAACAGTGGAAGATGACGGTCTCGGGAGCGCCCTCGCTGTGCAGCACCCGCAGTAGATCGTCGTCGGCCTCGCGGTTGTGGATCATCAGCGGCTTGCCGAGCCGTTTCGCGAGATCGATGTGCCAGCGGAAGCCCTCTTCCTGTTCGGCCGGCTCGGCGCACCCGTCGAGCTTCCCCGGCCAATAGAGGTCGAGGCCGGTCTCCCCCACCGCGACGCACCGAGGGTCTGCTGCGAGCCGCTCGATCTCGGTGCGCGTCGTATCGTCGAGGCTGTTCGCGCGCGTCGGGTGGATCGCCACGGCCGCGAACACCCGCGGATCCCAGTGCGCGGCACGTACCGCGAACTGCGCGGCATGGAGGTCGTCGGCCACCGTGACCACCCGGCCGACGCCCACCGCGGCGGCCCGGTCCACGATCGCGGCGGTCGTCGCGGCATCGGTCGCTCCGCACGCATCGAGATGGGTATGGGCGTCGACGAGCGGCGCCAGCGGTTCCGGAGCTTCGGGGGCAGGACGGCTTTTGCTCACGCCCTATAAAGTAGTTGCCACCATGACTGCCGCCGATCCCACCCGCCCGCCGCTCGCCGAGTCCGCCCGCCCGCCGTTCTACGTGACCACCGCGATCGCGTACCCGAACGGCGTCCCGCACATCGGGCACGCGTACGAGTACATCTCCACCGACGCCCTCGCACGGTTCAAGCGTCTCGACGGCTTCGACGTCCGGTTCCTCACCGGCACCGACGAACACGGCTTGAAGATGCAGCAGACAGCCGCCAAGGAGGGCATCTCCGTCACCGAGCTGGCGCGACGCAACTCCGACGTGTTCGAGGCGCTGGACAAGTCCCTCAACGTCTCGTACGACCGGTTCATCCGCACCACCGACGACGATCACCTCGAAGCCAGCAAGGCGATCTGGCAGCGCATGGTCGACAACGGCGACATCTACCTCGACACCTATGCGGGTTGGTACTCGGTGCGCGACGAAGCGTTCTACACCGAGGCCGAGACGACCCTGCAGGACGACGGCTCGCGCCTGTCCACCGACACGGGCACGCCCGTGGAGTGGACCGAGGAGTCGACGTACTTCTTCCGCCTGTCGGCCTACCAGGACAAACTCCTGAAGCTCTACGACGAGCACCCCGAGTTCATCGCTCCCGCGACGCGGCGCAACGAGATCGTCAGCTTCGTCTCGGGCGGGCTCAAGGACCTGTCGATCTCCCGCACCACCTTCGACTGGGGCGTGCCCGTCCCGGGTCACCCCGATCACGTCATGTACGTGTGGGTCGACGCCCTGACGAACTACCTCACCGGCGCAGGGTTCCCCGACATCGAATCGGAGTCGTACAAGCGGTACTGGCCGGCCGATCTGCACATCATCGGCAAGGACATCACCCGCTTCCACACCGTGTACTGGCCTGCGTTCCTCATCTCGGCCGGACTCGAACTGCCCAAGCGGGTGTTCGTGCACGGCTTCCTGTTCAACAAGGGCGAGAAGATGTCGAAGTCGGTCGGCAACGTCGTCGACCCGATCGAGATGGTCGAGAAGTACGGCCTCGATCCGCTGCGCTTCTTCCTGCTCCGCGAGATCTCGTACGGCCAGGACGGCAGCTACAGCCACGAGGCGATCGTCACCCGCATCAACGCCGATCTCGCCAACGACCTGGGCAACCTTGCGCAGCGGTCGCTGACGATGGTTGCGAAGAACCTCGACGGGCAGGTTCCGACCCCGGGCGAGTTCACCGCCGACGACGAGGCGATGCTCGCGCAGGCCCACGCGTTGCTCGAGCAGGTGCGCGCCGAGTTCGACGAACAGCAGATCCACCTCGGGCTGGAAGCGATCTGGCATGTGCTCGGTGAGACCAACCGGTACTTCTCGGCGCAGGAGCCGTGGGTGCTCCGCAAGACAGATCCTGCGCGGATGGCCACAGTGCTGTACGTGACGCTCGAAGTCGTACGTGTCGTGGGCATCCTGGTTCAGCCGGTGATGCCCGATGCGGGTGCGAAGATCCTCGATCTGCTCGGCCAGGGACCTCGGGACCGACAGTTCGCCGACCTCGCGACGCGTCTCGTGCCGGGTACCGCGCTGCCCGCGCCATCGCCGGTGTTCCCTCGGTTCATCGACGAGGAATAGTCGAACGTCGAGCGAGAGTCGCATCGTCGGAGTCCGGGCCGCAGCGTGACGCGGCCCGGACTCCGGCGTTTCGGGGAGCAGCCGCACCGAATCGGAACTTGTCGGTGGCTTCCGCCACACTCTCCCCATGCCCAGCAATGGAACATACATTCGAACCGATGAGGTGCACGCCGGGATACTGCTCGTCGAGCTGAACGGCGCCTACGAGCGCGGATGGCAGCCCGCCGACGTACTCCACATGGCGGCACACTCGGGAGACCCCACCGATACGCCGCTCGCTGCCGCGTCCGTTCTGTTCGACGCCCACCACACACGCGCGTCCCACCGCGCGCCCACCGAATGGCTGCACCAGGTCCGCACGATCGGCGATCGCCACCCCGCGATCGCCCGCACCGCCGAAGCCGGCCACCCGTTCGGGACGAGCCTGTTCCGCGCACTGCCCCACGTGTCGCGGTTCCAGGTCGACGGACTCGCCTACACGTGGAAGTACCTTCCGCGGTTCACGCAGCTGACCACGCCGCCGTCCCAATGGCCGCAGACGCGCACCACACCGGACGGCACCGCTCCCTGCGCCCCGGATCCGCGGGTGCTCGAACGCATCCGCGGATTGCTCTCGAAGGCCGAATCCACCGAATTCCCCGACGAGGCAGAGGCATTCACCGCAAAGGCGCAAGAGCTCATGACCCGGTACGCGGTGGGAGCGGCGGTACTGGGTGGTGCCCGACCCTCCGCCGATCCGGTCAGGGGCCGACGACTCCACCTCGAGCGTCCTTACGCGAAGGAGAAAGTGCTGCTGCTCACCGCGATCGGCGATGCGAACCGGGTCCGCACGGTGTGGTTCACCCGGGTGCAGATCGCGACCATCGTCGGCACCGTGGTCGATCTCGAGCAGGTCGAGATGCTGTTCACATCTCTGCTCGTCCAGAGCACGCGCGCCATGAACACGGCCGGGACCGCAGGCAGGCGTGGCGGCGGGGCCACGTCCTTCCGACGCGCCTTTCTCACCGGTTTCGCGAACCGCATCGGCGAGCGACTCCGCGAGGTCCAGGCCCACGCCACTGCGGAAGCCGCCGCCGATGCGCGCGTACCGATGACCGATCTCGCACCCATCCTCGCGCGCCGCTCCGAAGCGGTCGACGCGGAGTTCCGGCGTCTGTTCCCCACCACCCGCTCCTCCGGCGGTCGCGGCGTCGACGCCGACGGTTTCCATGCCGGACGCGACGCCGCCGAGAACGCCTCCCTGGCGCCGGGACAGTCTCCACTGCGACGCTGACCACTTTTTCACCGAGATGTCACGTTCCCGGCCCGCGCGGTGTCAAATGACCGACACATCCGAACGAATGGATCGAGGCGAGAACCATGAGCAACACACACGTTCATGTGGCGGTCGTCGGCGCCGGATACGCGGGCGTGATGGCCACGAACCGACTCCTCTCCGAACACCCCGAGGTGGCAGTGACCGTGGTGAATCCTCGAGCGGTGTTCGTCGAACGGACCCGGCTGCACCAGCATGCGGCCGCGACCGGGTCGGCGACACACAACCTCACCGATCTGCTTCATCCCCGCGCCGAACTGCGAGTGGGCACCGCCGAACGGATCGACGACGGTGCAGTACTCCTCGCCGACGGCTCGGTTCTGACCTGCGACGCCGTGGTCTACGCGGTCGGGAGCGGACCGGCCCGGGTCGAGGTCCCGGGCGGTGAGCGGGTGCATTCGGTGTCCGACTTCGAATCCGCGTCGGCGTTGCACACCGCGATCGAGGCATTACCCCATGGTGCGGCGGTCACGGTCGTCGGCGGGGGGTTCACCGGCATCGAGACCGTGACCGAACTCGCCACTGCGCACCCCGGCCATCGCTACACACTCGTCGGTGATCCGGGCCCGGACCTGCCCGACCGCACCCGCCGGTACCTGCGACGCACCCTGACCGGATTCGGCATCGACATCCTCACCGGCGTCACCGTCACCGAGATCGACGATGCCGGTGTGCGATTCGACGACGGAACCGAAGCGCCCTCCCACCTCACGGTGTGGGCGGGAGGATTCTCGGTACCCGATCTCGCTCGCCGCAGCGGGCTGGACGTCGACGATTCCGGTCGCCTGCGCGTCGATGCTGCGCTGCGGTCGACGAACCGTGCAGACGTGATCGGCGTGGGCGACGCCATCACGATCGCGCAGCGGCCCTACGTCCGGATGAGCTGCCAGGCCGCGATTCCACTCGGTGTGCACGGCGCAGCAACGGTGTGGGACGTGGTGCAGGGTCGCGAACCCGAACCGTTGTCGCTCGGGTTCGTCGCGCAGTGCATCTCGCTGGGTCGGGGCCGGGCCGCGTTGCAGTTCACCACATCCGCCGACACCCCTCGCGCGGCGGCGGTACGGGGAAGATCGGCGACACTCGCCAAGGAGGGCATCCTTCGTGGCACCATCTGGACGATGCGACGCCAAGCCCGCGGCCACACACCGTTCGTCCCGGCAGGCCCCGCCCTCGACACGGCCGGCGTACGGTGACCTCCGGCGACACCTCACCGTCGGGGGTCTTCACCGAACACCGCGGCCTGTTGTTCTCGATCGCCTACGAGATCACCGGGAGCGTCGCCGACAGCGAGGACATCCTCCAGGACAGCTACCTGCGGTTCGCCGCGGTCGCTCCCGACACCATCGAGGATCCACGCGCCTACGCGGGGCAGGTCGTCACGCGGCAGGCGCTCAATTCGTTGCGGTCTGCGCAGCGACGACGCGAGGAGTACGTCGGTCCGTGGCTACCGGAACCACTCCTCACCGCGACGGACGGGCCCGGCACCGACCCGTCGGCGGAGGTCGAACTCGCCGAATCGGTATCGATGGCGATGCTCCTGGTCCTCGAGACGCTGAGTCCCCTCGAGCGAGCGGTGTTCGTGATGCGGGAGGTATTCGGATTCGACTACGCGCATATCGCCGACACCGTCGACCGCACTCCGGCTTCCGTCCGGCAGGTCGCTCACCGGGCGCGCGATCACGTTCATGAGCGACGACGAAGATTCACACCCGCGAGCGCCGAAACCGATCGCGTGGTCGGTGAGTTCTTTTCGGCCGCAACGACCGGTGATCTCGACGGGTTGCTCCGGTTGCTCGCGCCCGACGCCGTGTACATCGCAGATGGTGGAGGTAAGGTCTCGGCGGCCAAGGTGCCGGTCCACGGGGCACAGAAGGTGGCGCGCCTGTTCTCCGGGCTCGCACGTGTGGGGCTCCCGGAGATGACCATGGCCGCCGCGACGGTCAACACGGCACCGGGTGTGCTCGTGTACTCGCACGGGGTGATCGACCTCGTCTTCCTGTTCGAGATCGTAGACGGCCTGATCACAGGCGTGTACGCGGTGCGCAACCCCGACAAGCTGACCCGATTCGAGACCCCGCCCCTACCGTGACAGGCTGGTCCGATGCGGATGGAACGAATCGGACGCGGAGGTACACCGGCTCAGGTGCTCGCCACTTTCGGTGAGCACGCCCGGCGCCTCGGTACACCTGCGCCTGCGGCGCTCACCGGATCGTGGTTCGGTGCCGCAGCAGTGATCGCGCCGTCGCTCGGTGCGCAGCCGGCCGCGGCCACCGACGCATTCACCTGCCCGGACATACAGGTCCGGGACAGCGGCCCACGCATCGGCGGCGGATGGATGGGGTACCTCGCCTACCCGGACCCGGTCACCTCCCGGCCGCCGGCACTACCCGTGGCGGCGGGTGGCTGGACCGACACCGTCCTGCGTCTCGACCACGACGGATACTGGTGGTACGAAACACTCACCGACAGAGAATGTTCCGATGCACTCGCCCGCGCGGTCATCGCAGATCCTGCGGACAGGACGGACACCGTCGGCACTGCAGCGGTGCCCGAAGCACAGTGGAACATCGACTGGTCGCTGCCCGAACGTGACGCCCACCGGCACGGTGTCGAGCAATGCCTCGACGCCATCCGGGCGGGCGAGGTGTACCAGGCATGCGTCTGCACCCGGTTCACCGGCGACTACACCGGCGACCCTCTCTCCTTCTTCGTCGACGCGATCACCCGCACGAACCCGGCGCGCGCCGCCTACCTCGAAGGGTCGTGGGGTTCGGTGGCGTCACTGTCACCGGAACTGTTCGTCTCCCGCCACGGCCGGCGACTTGCCTCCAGCCCGATCAAAGGCACGCTCCCGCTGGACCGGGACCCCGACCACCTGCGGGCATCCGTCAAGGATGTCGCCGAGAACATCATGATCGTCGATCTGGTTCGCAACGACCTCGGCCGTGTGGCCGAACCAGGCAGCGTCGCCGTGCCCGAACTCCTCGCTGTCCGTCCCGCGCCCGGCGTGTGGCACCTGGTCTCGACCGTCACCGCGACAGCCCGCCTCGGCGTATCCGCCCGCGATCTGCTCGAGGCCACTTTCCCGCCCGCCTCGGTCACAGGTTGCCCGAAGGGCCGCGCCCGTGAACTGCTGCAGCAGTGGGAACCGTCCTCGCGCGGTGTCTATTGCGGCACAGTGGGGATGGCGAGTCCGCTGGCGGGCACCGAATCGAACGTCGCAATACGCACCGTCGAGTTCGACGCCGACGGAACCTGCGCCCTCGGAGTCGGTGGAGGCATCACCATCGACTCCGACCCCGACGCCGAATGGCAGGAATGTCTCGACAAGGCGGCGAGCATCCTGGCTCTCAGCACACCTTGTCATGCAGAAACGGCAGTCCGAACTGCGGTAGGAGTTCCCTGAACTGTCCCGACGTCGCGGCGCAGATCCTCTCGACGACCACGTCCGGGTCCAGACTCCAGGTGCGCAACACACCGTCACCGCCCGCAGCGATCACCGTGCCGTTCGGATGGAACATCACCTGCCAGCGTCCCGACCCGGTATCGGTGATCGGTCCCCCCACCGCGTGCATGCCCTCGGGATCCGACACATCCCACAACCGGACCGTGCCATCGTCGCTGCCACTGACGACGCGCTTGCCGTCGGGCGACACCGACACCGAGTACACCGTGCCGGTATGACCGCGGAGCCGCGTGCCGCGTGCGACGAAACTCCCGGTGGGGTCGCGGTCCCACACCACGACCTGATGATCGTCGCCCCCGGTGACGAGAACCGAACTGTCAGGGGCGAACGCCAGTCCGTTCACGCCCGCGGAATGTCCCTCGGTGACGGCGACGGAGCGGGGGGCAGACCGATCCGTGATGTCCCAGGCGTAGATCCGGCCGTCGGCGCTGGTCACTGCGAGACTGCGTCCATCGGGACTGATCGCCGCGTGCCGCACCAGGTTGGTCGGCCCGCCGAGCGGTTCACCCCACGGCTTCGGCGCTGCCGGATCGGACAGATCCCACAACTGCACCGAATAGTCGTCGTTGCCCGTGACCAGGGTGGTGCCCTCGGGCCCGAATGCGAGGGCCGAGGTGAATCGGGTTGCGAGCGCGAGCGGCTCACCCAACTGCCGTGGCGCCGCAGGTTCGGCGACATTCCACAGTTCGATGCTTCCCCCGGAGGTTGCCGCCGCCGCCAGCACCTCACCCGACGGGGACAGTGCGCTCACGTACCCGCCGCCGAGTGGACGCGTGAGCTCCACCTGGCCGACACGGAACCATCCCCCGTCGTCGACGTGCCACAGCCGGACGACCGCATCGTAACTTCCGGTGGCGACGAGGTCGCCCGAGCGGTCGGCGACAGGCAATGTCAAAGGCGCCTGAGAGACGAACACGCGGCGATGCGGCATGGTCCAGATCCGCAGATTCGCATCCTGACCTCCGGTGATGATCGTGTCTCCGGTGGGCGTGACCGTCAGCGCGGGTACACCACCGCCGTGCCCTGTGAGCGCGGGCGTGAGTTCGTCGATCCGCCGGGCGTCCTTGTCCACCGACCACAGCTTCGCGGTGCCGTCCCACGACGCGCTGGCGAGGGTGAGCCCGTCCGGAAGAAAGGACACGGTCCACACACCTCCGGTATGGGCCTGCACCGGAGTGCCGATCTGCTGGGGGTTCCGAGGGTCGGTGGTGTCGAACAACCACAGCACACCGTCGTCGCTACTTGCAGCCAAGAGAGTGCCGTCTGCATTGAAGCCGACCGAATGGGCGACGTCACCGAACCCGGTCAACGGGTCCCCGAGCGGTATCGGCGCCGAACGGTCGGACAGGTCCCACAGTCGCACCGTGCGGTCGTCGCTCGCGGTGGCCAGCACCGAACCGTCGGTGCGGAACGAGACCGTCCGCACACCGCCCTCGTGCCCGCGTATCTCCGTCGCGGGGAACCGACCGGATGCAGCAGCCGAGGTGTCGAGTAGGACAACGGAACCGTCGTCGTAGGGCACCGCCAGCGTCCGCCCGTCCGGGCTGTACCGGACGTTGTGGACGGCACCCGATCCCAGAACGCGACGGTCCAGCACAGCTCGGGGTGCGCCGCGGTCCGAGATGTCCCAGATCCACACACCCCCGTCGCCACCGCCTGCGGCGAGATAACGCCCGTCCGGACTGAACGACACCGACGCCATGTAGTTCGACGACGACACCAGCGGGGCGCCGATCGACGAAACCTCACCCGTCAACGACCACAAACGCACCGTGCCGTCGTCGCTGGCCGAGGCCAACGTCGCGCCGTCGGGCGAGACCGCGGTTCCGTAGATCGGACCGGTATGCCCCACCAGGACGCGTGCGAGCGGCACACCCTGCGTGGCGAGGAGTCGCGAGTAGGCCACCTCACTGTCGCCGTCGAGCGAGGTCGCAGCCAGCGCAAGATGCGCCGACATCGTCGGATCGTCCGATCGGCTCGAATCCGACAGCGCCACGACCTGCTGGAATTGCGCGGCCTCCCGTTCGTCGTCTGCTTTGTTCTTGCCGACCCACGCCAGGCCGCCCATCACGAGCGCGACTATCGTCAGCAGGACCAGTCCTGCCAGTGCTCCCCCGCGACGACGTCGCTGCCAATCGATCTGCCGGCGGGACGCTCTGAGGAACTCGCGGGCGGACAGACTGACCGCGGCGACGGACCGTTCTCCTGCCGCGCTGCCATCGAATCGCGCGCCCTGCTCGGAGAGCAGATCCATCCGCCCGCGCTGATAGAGCATCCCCTTGTTGCGGTCGCTCTCGATCCAGTTCGCGGCGTCGGCCTCGATCTGCTGACGAGACGCAGCGAACTGCCGGTCCTCGTGGACCCACGCCTTCAGGCGCGGCCATGCCACGATCACCGCGTCGTGGATGAGTTCGACGTGCCCCTCGTGGACGACGAGCACGCGCGCCGACACGAAATGGTCCACGACTCTCGCAGTGGCCGCGCGGTCGTCGCTTCCCACCGCAAGAAGCACGGAGAGCGGGCGAGCCATCTTCACGTCCGTGCCGGTGTTCGTCACGTAGACGAGGTGGACCATCACCGTCCGCACGATCTCGCGGTCGCGTTCGTCGAGACTTTCCCAGGCCCGCTCGGCTCCTGCCGCGATCGAACCGCGCACACCGCCGGTCGCGCGATAGCCGGCCACGGTGAGCGCGCCGCCGGTGCGTTTGTCCCACATGGTGTCGAGAAGATGGGACAGCAGCGGCAGCTCGGTGCCGCTGATGTCCCCCGGTGCCAGCACACCCAGGTCGTGCAGGATGAGGTCGACGAGGCCCGGTTCGAGTCGGACACCGAGAAGCTTGGCCGGCGCAGAAATGACCTCGACGAGATCGTCCTGGTCCAGCGGCTGCACGGCCTTGCTTCGGCGTTCGAGCGCACGAGCGAGCGCCGGATACGTCACGGCCTGCTCGTAGAAGTCCGAACGCATCGTCGCAACGACATGCGCGGGCGCATCGGAGTCCCCGGCCGTCGACATGTGCTCGAGGAGCATCAAGAAGTGCGCGCGGCTGTCGGGATCGTCGCATTGGGTGAACAGATCCTCGAGTTGGTCGACCACGACCAGCAGCGTCGACACCGATGCCTTCTCCGCTTCGGCGGCCATGGCCTCGTGCACCACTGCCCGATCGGCCACCGGATCGCCGGAGGGACCATCGAGTCCGGCGAAGGCAGGCAGTACCTCCACGAGGCGACCGACCGGGTCGGAGCCGGGGGTGAACACCACCGGCGCGCACTCGCCACCACCGCACATCAACGGGATGAGACCGGCCTGGACGAGCGAGGACTTCCCGACACCGGACGCACCGGTCACGATGACCACCCCCTGACCGTGCGCCGCGACGACCGTGTCGGCCAGCATGCGCATGCTCGTGGTCCGGCCGAAGAACATCCGCGCGTCGTCCGCCCGATAGGCGGACAGCCCCTTGTAGGGGCGGGTGTCCACGATCACCGGGGGTGGTCGGTCGGCCGACCGGGCTCCACCGCTCTCGCCGCGCGCGGCTTTCCACCATCGCTCCCACTGCTTGAGCGAGTAGAGGCCAGGGGCGGGGGGCTCCGCGGTGAGCTCGCGGGCGGAGCGGATCAACACGACGAGCACCGGGTGGACGGATTCGAAGCTCGCAGGCACGCGCTTGCCGCTACGCCAATCGCTGACCCTCTGCACCGATACCGTGCGGTCGTTTCCGACCGCGCGAGAGATCGTCGACGCGCCCGAGACCACCTTCTTCAACGCCGGGCGGCCCGCAGCCGCGAACAGGATGCGGAGCTGGTCGGCGAAGAAGCGCCGGTGATCTGCGTTCTGCGTCGTGCCGTCGTCCGCACTCACCTTCCGCGCCCTTCCGATCCTTTTCCGCGAGGGAATCCGCCGAGGAAAGTCCGCTGCGGAAAAGTTCCTCACCATGTCCGACCTGGGATGATACCCGTTCCGCAACGGTGCGCGATTGGAGAGCATTGCAATGGGTACGAAACTGGTAACCACGCAAGGTCACCTTGCACCGGGGCGAGTGCTCTGCGTCGAGTGGAACTGATCGAGGGGTAGTTCCATCGGTACAGCGGGCGCCCTGAATCGGGAGAGCAACGGCCGGACGATCGATGATCGTCCGGCCGTTGCGTATCTCCGACACCTTCCGTTGTCGGCTAGGCGTTGTCCGGTTCCCGGGCAGGTGGCTCCCCGAGCAGATACGGGTCTCGGTCGAGATAAGCCTTCGTCTCGCGCGCAATCATCCCGGACAGCAGGATCAGGCCGATGAGGTTCGGCAGCGCCATCAGACCGTTCATCACGTCGGAGAAGTTCCACACCACCTGGAGTTCGGTGGTCGCGCCGATGAACACGACGACCACGAAGATCGCGCGGTACGGCACCACACCACCGCGGCCGACGAGACGTTCGACGCACCGCTCGCCGTAGTACGACCATCCGAGGATCGTCGAGAAAGCGAAGAACACGACGGAGATCGCCACGATCCAGTGGCCCCAGTCACCGCCGAGGCCGTCTGCGAACGCCGTGGAGGTCATCGCGGCGCCCTCCTCGCCCGACTGCCAGGCACCGGTGGTGATGATGACCATGCCGGTGAAGGTGACCACGATGATGGTGTCGATGAATGTCTGCGTCATCGACACCAGGCCCTGCCGGACCGGGTGCGTCGTCCGGGCTGCGGCGGCCGCGATCGCGGCACTACCCATGCCCGACTCGTTGGAGAAGATGCCGCGTGCGACGCCGTAGCGCATCGCGGCCATGAACACCGATCCGATGAAGCCGCCGGTCGCTGCCGTTCCGGTGAACGCATCGGAGAACACGAGGCCGAGGGCTGCGGGAATCTCGCCGAAATTGACCGCGAGCACGAGAATGCCCGCACCGACATACAGAACGATCATTGCGGGCACGAACCCGGCGGTGACCCGCCCGATCGACTTGATTCCGCCGAGGAGCACAGCGGCGGCGAGCACCGTCATGACGGCCCCACTGACCCACGTCGGCACCCCGAACGTGCCGTCCATCTGCGTCGCGACAGTATTGGCCTGCGTCATGTTGCCGATACCGAAGCTCGCGAGCACCGCAAACACGGCGAAGACGAGACTGAGGACGAGCCCGAACCTGTTCGGGATCGCGCGTGCCAGGTAGTACTGCGGGCCGCCGCTCTGCTCACCCTTGGCATCCCGGGTGCGGTACTTGACCCCGAGGAAAGCCTCCGAATACTTGCTCGCCATACCGAGCAGGCCCGTCACCCACATCCAGAAGAGCGCTCCGGGACCGCCGAGATAGATGGCCGTCGCGACACCGGCGATGTTGCCGACGCCGACCGTGGCCGCCAGTGCGGTCGTCAACGCCTGGTACTGAGAGATGTCGCCTTCGGCGGCACCGGGATCGTTACGGGTGATCAGCCCCAACTTGAGGGCGGGTCCCAACTTGCGGAACTGCACACCACGAAGCCGGATGGTCAGGAGCAGACCCGTCCCGAGCAGTAGCGGAATCAGCAGATACGGACCCCACACCACCCCCGCTACCTCGACGAGGAAATCGTTGACAGCGTCCATGCACTTCTCCTGCTCGTCGTCCGGTGGGTGATCCGATGGACGGAAAGTGTATGCCCGCGGTGTACCGGAGTTGAGGTCAGACGCGCCGAGCGGCCAGCACCGCGTCGTACAGCTCCTTCTTCGATACGGAGGTCCCAGCGACCTGCGCACAGGCGTCCTTGAGCCGGACACCATCTGCGACGAGCTCTTCGACGTCATCGACGAGATCGGCGGGATCGCTGCTGCGTGGGGTGGCGCCTTCGAGCACGACGGTGATTTCACCTCGAACCCCGCCCGCTGCCCACTCGGAGAGCTCGGCGAGGGTTCCGCGTTTGACCTCCTCGTAGGTCTTCGTCAGCTCGCGGCACACCGCGGCGCGGCGTTCTCCGCCCAAGACCTCGGCGGCATCGACCAGACACGCGGCCAGTCGGTGCGGCGCTTCGAAGAACACCACGGCCCGTGGCTCGGTCGCGAGTGTCGCCAGCCAGGTGCGGCGCTGCCCCTGTTTACGGGGCGGGAATCCGTCGAAGCAGAAGCGTTCGACGGGCAGCCCCGACAACGCGAGTGCGGTGGTCACCGCGGACGGGCCCGGCAGGCACGTCACGGGCAGGCCGGCCTCGACGCATGCGGAGACCAGCCGGTAACCGGGATCGCTCACCGACGGCATGCCCGCATCGGTGACGAGCAGCACCGTGCGGCCGCCTTCGATATCGGCGATCAACGCGGGCGCCCTCGACACTTCGACCTGGTCGTAGAAGCTCACGACACGGCCCGTGATGGTCACGCCGAGCGCGGAGGCGAGAGACCTGGTGCGACGGGTGTCCTCTGCCGCGACAACGTCGGCGGTGGCCAGCGCATCGCAGAGCCGCTTGGATGCGTCGCCGATATCGCCCATCGGTGTCGCGGCCAGCACGAGCCGACCCTGCCCCGGATTCGCGTGTTGTCCCGGATTCCCCTGTTGTCCCGGATTTTCTGCCTGCATGCGGTTCAGCCTACGATCGGATTGTGACCGCGACGGACCTGCGCCCTTCCGAGGCCCCGCACCGCCGCCTCTCGAGCCCCGCTCCGCTGGTACCACCTCCGCAGTCGGCCCTGACCGATCGGACACGCGGTTGGGTCGTCACGGCGTTCGTCACAGTTCTCGCGGCCATCACCCGTTTCACGATGCTGAACTATCCGACCGACGCCAGGACGCCGGTGTTCGACGAGAAGCACTACGTCCCGCAGGGCTGGCAGGTCGTCACCGGCGGGTGGATCGAGGACAACCCGGGATACGGGCTCGTTGTGCACCCGCCGGTAGGTAAGCAGCTCATCGCGGTCGGGGAAGCACTGTTCGGTTACAACGGCTGGGGTTGGCGGATCTCGTCCGCCGTCGCCGGAGTCGTCCTGGTGCTGTTGGTTGTGCGCATCGTGCGCCGGATGACGCGTTCGACGATGCTCGGTGCCGTTGCCGGGTTGCTCCTCATCGTCGACGGGGTCACGTTCGTCTCGTCGCGGATGGGGATGCTCGACATCTTCCAGGCGGTGTTCGTCGTCGCCGCATTCGGATGCCTGCTCGTCGACCGCGACGATATCCGTCGCCGTATGGCCCGCGTGTACGCCGAGGGTCGCCTCCGCGACTCGGTGTGGGGGCCTCGCTTCGGGGTCCGGTGGTGGCGTTTCGGGGCCGGTGTCCTGCTCGGTCTGGCCGTGGGCACCAAATGGTCCGGGCTGTACTTCATTGCGTTCTTCGGTCTGATGTCGGTGGCGTTCGATCTCGCTGCGCGCCGCGCCTACGGTGTGCAGCGACCGTGGATCGGCACCGCGCTCCGCGATATCGGTCCCGCCCTGTATGCGCTGGTGGTGATCCCCGTCGGCGTCTATCTGGCGACGTTCTGGGCATGGTTCGCCAGCGAGACCGGGGTCTACCGCCATGCCGTGGGCAATCAGATCGGTCACGACAGCGCCTTCTCGTTCGTGCCGGATGCGCTGCGGTCGCTGTGGTACTACAGCGCGAGTGTGCTGAAGTTCCACTCGGGTCTGACCAATTCCGCGGGCAACATCCATCCGTGGGAGTCGAAGCCGTGGACGTGGCCCATGGGGCTGCGCCCGATGCTGTATTACTACGCGGACGGGTCGAACATCGACGGCTGCGGAGCCGACGAATGCGTCAAGGCCGTCATGCTCATCGGCACTCCGGCGTTGTGGTGGGTGTCGGTGCCCGTCCTCGGGTGGGGTTTGTGGCAGATGCTGGTCCGCCGCGATTGGCGCTGGGCTGCGGTGCTCACCGGCTACGGAGCGGGCATTCTGCCGTGGCTCGCGAGCCTCGACCGGCAGATGTACTACTTCTATGCGGTTCCGCTCGCGCCGTTCCTCGTCATGGCGATCACGCTGGTCCTCGGTGAGGTGCTGGGACAGCGGTACGCGTCGCAGGAGAGGCGGACCACCGGTCTGCTCGTGGTGTGCCTCTACGTGGGTCTGGTGGTCGCGAACTTCGTGTGGTTGTGGCCGATCCTGACCGGGTTGCCGATCACGGTGGCGCACTGGCACAGCGAACTGTGGTTGCCCAGCTGGCGTTGACTTTCCCGACCCCGACAGTGCGTGGCCGGCTCGGTCAGCTCGGTTCGTCGAACACCGTCGGTTCGTCGAACAGTGTGGGCTCTGCATCGGTGTCGCCGGTGTACCGCTCCCCGTCGAAGCGCTGTGCGAATCCGGTGTCGATGGTGCCGAGAAGCACTCTCAGCGCACCGAAGAGGTCGGCGAGGTGCCGGGGCACGAACGGGTCGCCCATCACGTCGATCGTCGCCACGAGCCGATCTTCGACGAGAAGCAGTTTGATGTGTGGCCATGCGCGGTTGAGTTTGAGTAGTTCCTCGGCAGCCCGCGCACGCCCGGTGATGCCGTGCAGCAGCGGCGCCCACAGCTGGATGGTGCGAGCGCTGTCGTCGACCACGACGAATACCGCCTGGGAATCGACGACGACGACAAAATCTCCGTCGGCGTCGAGAGGGATCGGCCGCCCGAACTGTAGCCGGAGTGCCTCACCGACACGCGAGCGCAGTGCGCGGGGAGTGTCGGGCTCGTCGCTGCGCAGGAAGGTGGGATGCAGCACGCCGTACACCTCACGCAGCGCAGCGACGACGTGGTGCGCGATCTCGTCGGCCTGACGTACCGGGCTGATGCTGGGGCCGATTCCCGACATCTCGACCTCGATACACCTCGCATCGAGCGCGACGATCTTCACCAGGGTGAGATGTTCACCTGTGGTCTCGGCGGCGAGGTCGATCTGCTCGCCTTTTCCGAGCGCCGCGATCCGGCCCGCAAGTCGAGTGCGGAAACGGTCCCAGCCCCGTTCCAGAATTCCGTCGAAGCGGTCTGTGCGGGCCATCCGTGACTCCCCTCTCGCAGTGCAACAGCGGGCTGCGGTCACGCTACTGCGAGGTGCCGACAACTCCCGTCAGGCGCACCGTCGGAGTCCGGGACATCACCCGCTCGAGAGCCATTCGTGACGGGTCCGCGGCATGTTGCTCGCGCCGGTAGAGGTGGGACGTACCGCGAGTACCTGGTTGATCGTCAGACGGCCCGGTTCCTCGAAGCCGAGTGCGCTCGCGGTGAGGTACAGCAACCAGGTTCGAGCTCGTTCGGCTCCGACGAGCGAGCTCGCCTCCTCCCACGATTCCTGCAGGTTCGCGACCCACGCACGCAATGTCAGCGCATAGTGTTCGCGCAGCGCCTCGACGTCGCGGACTTCGAGGCCCGCGCGTTCGAACGCATCGAGGGTACGACTCAGCGGCAGTATCTCCCCGTCAGGGAACACATAGCGGTCGATGAAGGTAGCGGGACGACTGCGGGAATCGGGCCGGTGCACCACCGACGCGATGGCATGGTTGAGCAATCGCCCACCCGGGACCAGCAGTTCGTGCAGGTGCTGCGCATACGTGGGAAGCTTGGTCGCCCCGACGTGCTCGGACATACCGATGCTCGAGATCGCGTCGAACGGGGTCTCGTCGATGTCGCGATAATCCTGCAGCCGGATCTCGATGCGATCCGACATGCCTGCCGCAGCGATACGCGCCTGCGCGAAGTCGCGCTGTTCGGCGCTGAGCGTGACGCCCAGGACATCGACGCCGTAGTGCTGCGCCGCATGCAGCGCCATCGCTCCCCACCCGCAGCCGACGTCGAGGAGCCTCATGCCCGGTTCGAGTCCGAGTTTCCGGCAGACCAGGTCGACCTTGTCGTGTTGTGCGTCCTCGAGGCCGGGTGTGCCGGTTTCCGGCCGGCTCCAGTAGCCGCACGAGTACACCATCGAGGGGCCGAGAAACAGCCTGTAGAAGTCGTTTCCGACGTCGTAATGATGCGAGACCACCTGCGCGTCGCGTCGTTTGCTGTGCAGGGCACCGCGCCGGCGAGGGATCTCCACCGAGGGTGGTCGCGGAGAGGGTCCGATGATGCCGAGCGCGGCGAACTTCCGCGCCAGACGTGCGAACTCACGTGGCGATGTGTCGCGCAGCGTGCGGCTGCCGAGTCTGTCGACGAGGTCCGGAAGCCCGAGAACCGCGTAGAGATCGCCGTCGACCACGAGGTCGCCGCTGACGTACGCGCGGCTCAATCCGAGTTCGTTGGGAGCCCACAGCACACGGCGCAGCGCCCGGCGGTTGCGGAATTCGACGCGGGCCTCGGCGTCCGGCGGTCCCGCTTCGGAGCCGTCCCAACATCGGACGTGGACCGGAATCTGCACTCGCAGGAACTCTTCGAAGGTGGCCAGGAGGTCGCGCGCGGCGCTCATCCTTTCACCATGGCACAGACACCGATCACGCACCGCCCTTCGAGTATGTCGACGATCGCGAGTCCCGCATGCGAGAGGGTCGTGCCGATGCGCATCGACAGCAACCCGGCCGACTCGCCGGCCGCCGGTGAATCGAATACCCACAGTTGCCCGGCGGGGGCGAGCAGCTCCGCGATGCCGCTGAGCCGCGACGTGTCGCTGTCGCGGAACTCCGGCACCCCGAACCCGCAGACGAGATCGGAGGTGCCGGTCGCGTCGGCCAGGGTGCGGCTGCTTCGGATCACGCCGCCCGGCCCGACGCGCGCCGCGAATGCCTCGGCGGCGGCGACCGTCCCGATCACGAGGACACTGTATCCGGGCTGTGGATCCGTCACCTCGACCGCGAATGCCGCGTGCCCGCGCGTCACTCGACGCGTCTGAGCAGTCGCCGTCGCCGACCACCGGTGATGATCGGATCTCGTCTCAGATCTCGGTAGAGCGACACGCACAGACCGATCATCACGATCACGAACGGCGCGGCGGCGATGATCGTCATCGTCTGTAGTGCATTGAGCGCTTCGGAGCCGCCTGTCCACAGCAGCAGCGCTGCGACACCGCCGGTCAGACCACCCCAGAACACGACGACGCCGCGGCTCGGTGTGAGCGTTCCCCGTTGTGTGAGGCTGCCCATGACCATCGATGCGGCGTCGGCGCCCGAGACGAAGAAGATGGACACGAGCACCATCACGACGACGGTGGAAATACCCACGAGCGGTAGGTGGTCGAGCATGCCGAACAGCTGTTCTTCGACGCTTCCGGCACCGGCGACGTCGTACCCTTGCTCCTGCTGATTGATCCCGGCGCCACCGAAGACGGCGAACCACAGCAGGCTCACGACACTCGGCACGATCATCACGCCGATGACGAATTCACGGATGGTGCGCCCACGGCTGATCCGCGCCAGGAACATGCCGACGAACGGCGCCCACGAAATCCACCAGGCCCAGTAGAAGATCGTCCAACTGGAGAGCCACTCGCCTGCTTCCGGACCGGATGCCGCAGTGCGAGCCGACATCTCGGCGAGGTCGGCAGCGTAGGCGCCGAGTGTGGTGGGAATGAGGTTGAGGATGAAGATCGTCGGGCCGAGCACGAACACGAACAGCGCGAGGACACCCGCAAGCACCATGTTGATGTTCGAGAGCCACTGGATGCCCTTCGCGACTCCCGATACCGCGGACGCGACGAACGCGAGGGTGAGCACGGCGACGATCGCCACGAGGAGTCCTACCCCAGCCGTCTCGAGCCATCCGGTGACCTCGAATCCCGACCCGATCTGCAATGCGCCCAGGCCGAGCGACGCAGCGGTTCCGAACAGTGTCGCGTAGAGGGCAAGGATGTCGATGAGCTTGCCGATGGGGCCTTCGGCTCGGCGCCCGAGAAGCGGAATGAACGCGGCGCTCACCAGCTGTTTGCGGCCTTTTCGGAAGGTTCCGTAGGCGATGGCCAGGCCCACCACCGCGTAGATCGCCCACGGATGAAGACTCCAGTGGAACATCGTGGTCGCCATCGCAACTCCGGTTCCGCCATCGGTACCGGGAGGCGCTGTCACGTAGTGCGAGACCGGCTCGGACACGCCGAAGAACATCAATCCGATGCCCATCCCCGCGCTGAACATCATTGCGATCCAGCTGACGGTGCGGAACTCGGGCACCTCGTCATCTTTGCCGAGTGGTATCCGGCCGTATTTGCTTGCTGCGATCCACAACACGAAAATGACGAAGGCTGTCGCCGAGAGGACGAACAGCCAGCCCATCTCGATGACGATCCAGTCGAGAACGGATCCGGTCACCGAGCTGAAGTTGTCCGAAGCCGCGAGACCCCACACGACTATGGCGACAACCATGGCGGCGGAGATTCCGAACACGACGCGGTCGGTGCGGCTACGAGGTGGGTCGGTCGGCGGAGTATCCAGTGGTCCGGCGGCAACAGCGGCGGCTGCGTCGTCGGTCCTGCCCTCAGGAACAGTCATATGTTCCAACTTTCCTTCATTGCCCCGAAATTGTGTCGCTTTCGCGGAAGTCGCACTCTAGGCGCGCAGCGCAGCCTCGACGAAGTCGACGATCTCCTCGTCGGACATTCCCAGCACCCGTACGGCCGCGACGAATTCGGTAGTGGCCTGCTGTGCGAGCGACCGTGTGGGATCGCCCGAATCCGCGATGTACGTCCCGGCCCGCCCGCGGGTTTCGAGGACCCCGAGCTGCTCGAGCTCCCGATACGTCTTCGCCACCGTGTTCGGCGCGATCCCGAGGGTCTCGGCCATGGCGCGCACGGTGGGCAGCTTCGTACCGGCGATCAACTCCCCGTCCCGGACGAGTTCGACGATCCGTCGGCGAAGCTGCTCGAACGGCGGGACAGACGAGTCCGAATCGATCACGATATCGAGCATCATTGCAGGCTAGCAGCGTCTCCCAGACGTTTCGACCGGAAGAAGGAGGGCCGGGGGTTCGCGACGATCAGACACGAGCCTTGTCGCTGTGGCGACCGTCGAGGTCGTCGTCGACGGTGTTGTAGCTGCCCTTCTCGAGCAGGTCGCGGATCTGGATGAGCAGGTCCGTTTCGCTGAGCGGCTCGTCCTCCGGTTCCTTGTCCGGGGCGAAGCGGGCCTTGGCTGCGTTGACCGGCACGATCAGCACGAAGTAGACGACCGCAGCGATGATGATGAAGTTGATCACCGCCGAGATCACAGCACCGAGGTTGATGAAGGTCGCCTCGTTCGACGCGAGGATCTTGAAGCCGAAGCCCATCTCGTTGTTGCCGCCGACCACCGCGACAAGCGGATTGATGATGTTGTCGGTGAACGCGGTGACGATCGCAGTGAACGCCGCGCCCACCACGACTGCGACGGCGAGTTCGATGACGTTTCCGCGCAGCAGAAAATCCTTGAAACCTTTGAGCATTCCCCGGGCCTTTCGTTATTGAGCCACATGGTGCGAACAATTCGACCCGGAAATGCTAATAGGGCGAGTAACCACGTTCAACAGGGACATTTCCGACAGCCGTACCGGCAGGGCACAATCGAGACATGGCACACACCGCAACGATCTACCACAATCCTCGCTGCAGCACGTCTCGCAACACCCTCGCACTCCTGCGCGAGGAAGGTCTCGAACCCACGATCGTGAAGTACCTCGATACCCCGCCGTCGCGCGACGGCCTGCGCAAACTCCTCGACGACGCGGGGCTGCGTCCCAGCGAAGCAATCCGGAAGAAGGAAGCGCTCTACAAGGAGCTGAACCTCACCGAAGCATCCGAGGAAGAACTGCTCGTCGCGATGGTCGACAACCCCATCCTCATCGAACGCCCCCTCGTCGTCACCGATAAGGGAACGGTGCTCGCACGCCCCGTCGACAAGGTTCGCGATATTCTCTGACGCGCTGCTACAGCGCCGCCCGCGCGAGCGGGCACGACATGCACCGCGGACCGCCGCGGCCGGAGCCCAGCTCCGACCCGGCGATCCGCAGCACTTCGATTCCGGAATCCTCGAGTCGCGTATTGGTCTCGACGTTGCGCTCGTACGCGATGACCACCCCCGGTGCGACCGCAAGGGTGTTGTTCCCGTCGTCCCACTGTTCCCGCTCCGCGACAACGGAATCGAGCCCCGTGTCGATCATCCGGAGCTTCTCGATACCCATTGCGTCGGCCGCTGCTTCGAGGAACGGCCGTGGTCCCGTTATCCGCGCGGACCCGTCTTCGCGTCGAATCGTGAACGCCTCCAACGTGTCGCGGATGGCGGGATACATCACGACGGCGTCGACGTCGACCATGGTGCAGACCGTGTCGAGATGCATCGACGCGCGTCGCTGCTCGATCGGCACGGCAAGTACCGTGTGAGCAAGACCGTCTTCGAAGACGCTGCGTGCCAATGCTTCTGCCCCTGCGGGGCTGGTTCGCTCCCCGACCCCCACCGCGATCACGCCCGGCGCGAGGAGCAACACGTCGCCACCTTCGACGGGAGCCGTGTGCGACTCGTACGCCCGTCGTACACCGAGGAACTTCGGGTGAAACGCGTAGATGAGGTCGGTGAGGTTGGTTTCCCGTCGCCTTGCGGGCAGCGCGAGCGTCGAGATCGCCACTCGGGAGCCCACCCAGAACGACGAATCCCGGGTGAAGAGCAGGTTGGGGAGCGGCTCGATCACGAAATCCGGGCCGTGGTGCATCAGCCGCACCAGCGACGGTGGCGAACCCATGCCCGCCGCGGGCAATTCGTCGAAAGTCATTCCCGCGATCAGGATTCGGGCGAGTTCGGGTGCGGCAACAGTGCGCAGATGACCGGCGAGTTCCTTGGCCAGCGAGTGCCCCAGGCGACGCGGATCGACGGCCGACGAAATACTCTGCACCCGCGCAGCCCCGCTGACCTCGAGGGTTTCGGTGAGCAGATCCGAGAGAAGGAGCACTTCCACACCACGACTCCGCAGCACCTCGGCGAACGCGTCGTGTTCCTCTTGAGCTCGCGCGACCCACGGCAACGCATCGAACAACAGTTGATCGTTGTTCCGAGGGGTGAGCCGCTCGAGTTCCGCGCCGGGCCGATGCAGCATCACGGAGGTGAGCGCACCCACCTCGGAATCGACACCCCACTGCTGGTTCATGCGACAACGGTAACTCTCTGCGGAAGGATGGCGGGTGCACACGCGCAGCCCACCCGCAAGGAGTTACCGATGTCCGATAATCCGGCCGAGAACGACCCGCTCGGCGAACTCGCCGCGTTCGCGGGTCGCTGGGTGGGAGGCGGCGAAGGCCACTACCCGACCATCGACGACTTCTCGTACGACGAGACGATCGAGTTCGCCTCGATCCCCGGCAAACCGTTTCTGATGTACGTGAGCCGGACCCGTCACCGCACCGAGGCGCGACCGCTGCACACCGAGAACGGGTATCTGCGCAACAGTGGCGAGGACATCGAACTGCTCGTGTCGCAGCCGACGGGCTTCGTCGAGATCCAGCGCGGTCGACTCACCCAGGGAGTGCTCGACCTCACCGCGGTAGTTCTCGAACGCTCGCCCGATGCGAAGCCGGTGCACGAACTGAAGCGTCGCTACGTCCTCGACGGCGACACGCTCACCTACGACCTGTGGATGGCGCACGCCGACACCCCGCTCACCCACCACTTGCACGCCGCACTCCGGCGCGACGCCTAGATCGGTTTCGCGGGCAGCCCCGGCTACTTTGCGGTGCTCGAACGTAGAACTTTTCGGAAGTAGTCGTTGGCGCCCTGCATCACGAGGTTGTAGGGCGGGGCGAACTTGCGTGCCCACCAGAAGCCGAACCTGGTGTCGAACGACGTGTACACCATGAAGCGGCTCTTCCTGATACCGGTGAGAATGCACTCGGCGACCTTCTCTGGCGATGCCGCGTGCTTGACGAAACGCCCCGTCAGTTTCCGGACTGCGGGCGCGTCGCGATCGACGCCGACGATGCCCACCGTGTCGACCAGCGGGGTGGCCACGGCTCCGGGCACCACGAGCGAAACACCGATCTTGTCGCGTTTGAGGTCGAACCGCAGCACCTCCGACACGCCACGTAGCCCGAACTTGCTGGCGCTGTACGCCGAATGCCACGGCAATGCGAGAAGCCCCGCGGCCGACGACACGTTGACCAGGTGCCCTCCGCGACCGGCCGCGATCATCGGTGGCACGAAGTTCTCGATGACGTGGATCGGCCCCATGAGGTTGACGTCGACCATGAGCTTCCAGTGCTTGTGCTGGAGACGGTCGACGGTGCCCCACACCGACACCCCCGCAACGTTGGCGACGATGTCGACCGACTCGCAACGCTCGTGGACGGCGTGTGCGAACGCGGTGACGGCGTCGTAGTCCGAGATGTCGAACGCTGCGGAATGCAGTACGGTCCCGCCGCCTGCGCGCACGGCGTCGACAACGCTGTCGAGACCGTCCTGCTGAAGGTCGGTCAGGATGAGATCGGCTCCCTCGCGGGCTGCCGCGAGAGCGAGAGCGCGGCCGATTCCGCTGGCCGCGCCCGTAACGAGAAATCTGGTTCCGCGCAGGTCCTTGATCGCCATGGCGACACCCTAACCGCCGCGGCGTTCCTGAAAGCGCAGCTCGATCGTCAGAGCCGCTGGGACATCTCTTCCTGGTAACCGTGAATCGTCTTCTCGAGCATGTCGGCGTCGTCGTCGCGTCCCTCGTTACGCGCCAGATCCGCCCGTTCGCGCAGCACCCGAATGGCCCGCCGCAATTCGTCGTCACTCATCCTGTGATCCATAACACATAGTGTGCCGGTTTCTCCTGGTCCGTGCCATAGCCGAACGTGCGATTGCGAGATCGACACGCTCCTCACAGGCCGACGGTGTCGACGTGCGACCTCTCCAGAACTCATCCCGTGGTGTGCCGTGACGGCGCGGCCGAATGCGCTGACGACGCGAACCGGGACACGGCAGTGGGCGGTGAGGTACGCGGCGACACTGCCCAGCATCCGCGTGGACATACCGCGACCTCACCTTCCGACCACCACGGCGTCGGCACATTGGTCTACCCGTCGCTCCCGGCCGAGACCGAGTCCCGGCGCCGGATGTCGAGGCGACGGTCGAGCAGCACCGCGAAGATCACGATGAGCAGCAACGACCAGCCCCACGTCGGACGCATGTACTCCGCAAACCGTCCGGCTTCGACCCACCGCCCCGAATACCATTCGTCGGCGCTGAGGAACCCGTACACCGCGAGCCACGCCGGCCAGTTACGTAGCACCGACTGCGGCAACACCACACTCATCAGCAACGGGAACAGCAGCATCGAGTAGTACATCTGGCCGAGCGAACCGAGCAGGAATGAGGCTGTCATCAGCACCCCGGCGCTGGTGACGACGAAGAACACGTCATCGCGGCGATGGTAGCGGTAGAGCAGATACATCGTGGCCGCGGCCAACAGCGCGAAACCACCCCGGAGCAACAGGATCAACAGATCCGGCAGGCCGTAGTAGCTGCCGTTACCGGTGATCGAACTGTTGAAGTAATCCCGGGACTGCAGCAGATAGGGCACGGTGCGTTCGACGAACTGCCACGGATCCGCGGCCCATGGCCACGCCAGCGCGGTGAGCAGAATCGGCACCGCCGCGGCAGTAACAAGCACCTTGCCCTGGCGCCGCAGCAGTGGAAGCAGCAACAACGGTGCCAGGATCGGTTTGATCGCGAATGTCAGCCCGATCGCCACACCGGCCCACAGATCTCGCCGGGCAAGCAGCAACGTCAAGAACGCCATCTGGCCGAGCAGGATGACCCCGTTGATGTTGGTGAACACCAGAGTGTTGGTCACCGATTCCGATGCGAAGGCGAGCACGATCACCACGGGTAGCGCTGCGGAGTGTGCGGTGAATCCGAACATCCGGACCACCAGATACACCGCGATCAGCACTGCAACCGCGTTGACACCGATGAACAGCCACCGTGAACTGTCCGGCTCGAAGACCGCGAACGGTGCGATCAGCAAGGATCCGGACGGCGGATAGAGGTAATGCGGGTCAACATGCTGGTAGGCGGCGGTGTAGACCGGTTCGCGGTTCCAGAACGCGACCGCAGCCCGGTACACCCCGGTGAAATCGTCGGTGCGGGCACCGTTGACGGCGAGAATCACCGTGCGGTGGATCACGAGCATCACCGCGACCGGCCACAGCATGCACTTGACCAGCGCCTCCGGCGAGTCGACAGTGGTCGCTGTCCACCAGGGCGATCTGCGGAACTCGGTGGAGGGCATGGCTGTTCACCGTCCCTGGTAGACGTCCGGAATTCCATCACCGTCGTCGTCGACCTGTTCGAGGGCGATGATCCGACGGTAAGCGCGGTTGCGGATGGTCAGCACCACCGAGGCGAGGGCGGCGCTGAGCAACGAACCGGCCAGGACCGCGACCTTGACATGGTCTGCGGCGACTGTGCCCGCACCGTACGCGAGATCACCGATCAACAAGGACACGGTGAACCCGATGCCTCCGAGCAACGCGACCCCGAGGACGTCGACCCATCTCAACTCGTCGTCCAGATGTGCGCGGGTGAATCGGGCCACCAGATAGCTGACACCGAAGATGCCGACGACCTTGCCGAGCACCAATCCGGCGATCACCCCGAGTGAGATGGTGTCGGTGAGCGCCTCGGTCAAGCCGGTGAGGCCACCGACCGTGACGCCGGCGGCGAAGAACGCGAACACGGGGACGGCGATGCCGGCCGACAGCGGTCGAATCCGGTGTTCGATGCGCTCGGCGACGGGCACCTTCTTTCCATCCGCATCGCGGGAGACGGGGACGAGGAAACCGAGCAGGACGCCGGCGATGGTGGCGTGCACCCCTGATTCGTGCACAAGCACCCACGCCGCGACCGCCAAGGGCACCAGCAACCACCAGGCATGCACGCCCTTTTTGAGCGCGAAACCGAAGGCGAGCAGTGGGATCAGTGCTGCTCCGAGATAGAACAGGTTCATCTCATCGGTGTAGAAAATCGCGATCACGGTCACGGCGAGCAGGTCGTCGACCACGGCGAGGGTAAGCAGGAAAGTCCGCAAGGCCGACGGCAGGTGGGTCCCGATCACGGCGAGGATGGCCACCGCGAAGGCAATGTCGGTGGCTGTCGGGACGGCCCACCCGCTCAAGGACTCGGCCCCGCCACGCACATTGATCGCGACGAAGATCAGCGCCGGGACCACCATTCCGCCGAGTGCGGCGATAACGGGCATCGCTGCCCGACGTGGATCGCGAAGACTGCCTTCGACGAATTCACGTTTGAGTTCGACACCGACCACGAAGAAGAACACCGCGAGCAACCCGTCTGCTGCCCATGTGCCCAGGGACAGGTCCAGGTGTAGTGCAGCAGGGCCGACGGTGATATCGCGCAACGCGTGGTAGGAGTCGGACCAAGCGGTGTTGGCCCAGATCAACGCGGCCAGCGCGCCGATCAGCAGCAATATTCCGCCGACGGTTTCCTTGCGGAGAATCTCCGCCACCCGACGGGAGTCGTCCCAGGAGCCGCGGGAGAGGAACGGTAGAGCAGAAAACCTTTTGGGCATGAGGGGTCCTCGAGAGTGCGGGTAGTCATCAGGGGTGGTCGTTGCGCGGTGCCGACCGTGCGGTCGTCACACGGTCGAGCAGCTCGGCGAAACGGTCCGGCGCTTCGAGCGGCAACAGGTGCCCGACGCCGTCGAGCATGCGGACCGATGCGGTGGGCAGCCGCGCTGCCAGCGCGCGAAGTGCCGGACCGGTCAGGACGGGGTCGTACTCGCCGACGACCGCGGTGAGCGGCGTGCGGTGAGTCCACCGTCGAACCGATTCCTCGGGAAACCGATGTGGAATGTGCGGGGGCCGGTAGTGCGCGCCGATCACGCACAACACCGCGAGTGCTGCGGGGTCGGGCCGAAAACCGGCTGCGGTCAGGGACTGCAGGAGCCTACCGGTGGCCTGGTGGTCGGCGTTGACCCTCCATAGCCACCGGCGCCATCTCACCGCCACCGAAGGTCGAACCGGGGACAGTCCGAGTGGGCCGATCAGAACGAGCTGCGTGACCTGGTGTTCACGCGAGGCGGCCAGGGCGATGCCGGCTCCGAGTCCGTGCCCCACCAGCATCACGGGATCGGGCGTGAGTGCCGGTAGCACCGTGTCGAGCCAGGACCCGTACGAGGCCCAGAAATCGCGTTCCGGTTGTTTAGGTGCACTCAGACCGGGCATCCCGGGCGGGTCGGGAACGAAGACCTGCCGCGACCGTCCGATCGCCTCGATCGCCGCGGTCATGGTCACGGCTGGGGCTTCCGCTCCGGGTACCAGCACGACGGGTGGCAATGCAGATGGTTGTCCGGCGACCAGGACACCGGTGGCTCCCTGCGCAGTGTCGACGAGCTGCACCTCGCATGGGAGACCTGAGTCGGTCAGCGCACGGCGACATGCAGCCTGCACCGCGGCGTGGTCACCGGGACTGCGGTACGGATACCTGGTTCGAGATTCGGTCACTGCGCCGATCGCGCATCGCCGCCGCCAGCGGTGGTGTGGACAGGATAATACGAGAACACGGGCCCTCCAGGGTCGACAGTATGATCACCTACTTGCCGACCAGACTTCCCGGCGCACCGCTGCATACGGTACCGCACCGGGATCGATCCGCGCGGCGGTCGTTGTCCACGCAGTTGCCCAGAGAAGCCGGTATGCGCACCGAACGGAGGCGTCATGGACCGCTCCGCGTGCGGGTGCAGACATCGAGGAATGATCATGAATCGAGCGCAGCAACTGCGTCACTGGATGTTCGTCCGGCACGCCCACCCGGTCAGTGCTTGGAGCCGACTACTCACCGTACCGCTGGTGGCCGCACCGTTCTGGACCCGGAGGACGGACGTGACCGCAGGAGTTCTGGTCTGGTTCGCGATGAACCCGATCATGACCCCCGAGCCGGCCGACCGGAGATCGTTTGCCACCCGAGCCATTCTCGGCGAGGAGCGCTGGCTGGCCCAACCTGGTCTGGACCGGACGATGGGCGCGCTCAACGTATTAGGCGTGGTCGCCCTCGGAGGAGCCGTCCTCGCGGCCTGGCACCGTCGGAAGGCTCCGACTGTCGTCGGTGTAGCTGCCACCATGGCGCTCACGCTGTACGGCTGGCGGCGCTACGCCGACCTCTACGACGGAGCGCGAGATGCCCTCTGACGTTCTCGTTGCAGACGGGAGACCTGCGGTCCGGTGGGAGTGGGCCGGGTACTTTCTCGCAGATACTGACGGCCCACACCTGGATCCGGCGGTGTCAGCCCGAGTTGCGGCGGATGTAGAGCAGCCTGTCGCCGACGTCGACGGTGCCCGCCTCGGGGGTTCCGACGCGCAGCAGGTGACCGTGGCGCACGACACCGAGAACGAGGTCCGGTAGGTCTCGCGGCGAAAGGCCGATCTCGTCGGATTCGACCGGTCGTTCGGCGATGGAGAATCCGGCTTCGGGGGTGAGCAGCTCTTCGATGGTCTGCACCACACTCGGTGCGGCGGTGGCGACCCCGAGCAGGCGCCCGGCGGTTTCGGACGTGATGACCACGGTGTCGGCCCCTGATTGGCGCACCACGTGGATGTTCTCCGATTCGCGGATCGCCACGGCAATCTTCGCGGTGGGAGCGAGTTCGCGGGCGGAGAGGGTGATCAGCGTCGCGGTGTCGTCGCGGTCGGCGGCGACGACGATCGAGGTGCAGTGCGGTACCCCGGCGAGGCGCAGTACATCGGATTTCGTGGCCGAGCCCTGCACGGTGACCAGCCCCTGGCCGGTGGCGGTTTCGAGGACGGCCGGGTCGGTGTCGACGACGACGATCCCTGACGGGTGCAGGCCGTCGCCGAGCATCGCGTCCACGGCTACGCGTCCCTTGGTGCCGTAGCCGACGACCACGGTGTGATTGCGCACTCGGCGTCGCCAGCGTTGGATGCGCCAGGCGTCGCGGGAGCTTTCGGTCAGGGCCGACAAGGTGGTGCCGACCAGTACGATCAGGAAGAAGATCCGCAGGGGTGTGACGAGCAGAATGTTGACTATTCGTGCGTGGTCGGTCACTGGGGCGATGTCGCCGTAGCCGGTGGTCGACAGGGACACCGTCGCGTAGTAGATGCAGTCCAGCAGTGACAGCTCGTTGTCTTGGGCGTCGGTGTAGCCGTCGCGGTCGAGGTAGACCACGAGCACCACCAGAGTCAGGGCGGTCAGGGCGTACCCGATTCGGCGGACGATCGCCCGGCCGGGGCTGGTCTGCGGCTGCGGCACCTGCAACACGCCCACCAACGCAAACCAGGGTCGTTGGGTGAGTAAGTCCGTCCCCTTCGAGTGGCTACGCCATTTCTTGGCGACCATCACGACAGCTGCACAGTGTGTCCGGTCCGGACCGAGTTCACCCCGAATACCCGCTTCAGGACCCTGTCTGCATTCAACGGTGTCTCCCTGGTTGGTCCAGCGCTCATCTGCTCGCCGACCAGACTTCCCGGCACACCGCCGATCACCCTATCGTGTGCCCAACCTGTCCGAAACGATTCGTACCGGAGCGTGTGTCTCTCGAGGGAACTACACCTAGCGCGTCAGGGTGAGTCGGCGCCACGATCGGATCGTCAAGGCCGCGAAAATGGCGGGAACCATGAGTGTGAGAGCCAATTGTGCTCCCGTTACCGTGCCGGCCTGCGTTCCCGCCGCCCACACCCCGGGGGCAGCGAACGGGAACCAGCCGCCGAGTCCCGCCATGACCGCCATCTGAGCAACGAGCACGACAGCGATGATCGCTCCGATCGCCGGAAGGTAACCCCGTCCGACGGTGGCGACCCATGCGCAGGGTATCGCCAGTCCGGCGGTCAGTAGGGCGATGGCGGTGAACTTGCCGACGAGCGCGACGACGTCGGCTCCGAGGGTGCCGGGGTCGGCGAACAAGGCCGCCACCGTCAGCGCAACGGCCAGCACCACCGTGGTGACCACACTCCACGCCGACAGGAGCAGCAATTTGGCGGTGGCAATGACGGGCCGCGCGACTGGGGTGGCCCACAGCCCGGTGATCGTGCCCTCAGTGAATTCTCGGCCGAAGACCCATCCCGCGACCACACCGAAACCGAGCATGCCGCCGACCGAGACGATCGTGGAGGCGGCGGCGAACAGGCCGTCCTGCCCGCCGCCGTCGACGAGGTACTGAGCCTTGCTCGCAACAGCCGGATTGGCGCCGCCCACGGACGCGAGGGTGGCCACGGACAAGGCGATCACCCCGACCGTGAGCAACGCGGTCGCGGTCCATACCGGACGCGCTCGCCGGAATTTCACCCATTCCACCGCCAGGGCGACGCGGAGCTGGTCGGTGCCGGTCATCGTCTCGCCTCGCTGTCCCGATACACCAAATCGAAGAACTGCCGCTCGAGGTCGGTGCCGTCCGGATCGAGGGACCCGACGATGCGACCGGCACCCACGACCGTGATGCGATCGGCGACGCGGGCAACCTCATCGAGATGGTGACTCGACACCATCACGGCCGCACCACGTTCGCGACACCGCTGCAACTGCGTGCGCACCAGAATGACCCCTGCCGGATCGAGCGCGTTGGTCGGCTCGTCCAGGATCAGCAGACGCGGATCGGCAATCAAGGCCGCGGCCAGGCCCAGCCGCTGACGATTGCCCAGCGACAGCTTCCGCGCCCCGGTCATCGCCCACGGTGTCAGTGCCAGTTCCTCGATCCCGCGGTCGGCAGCGGCGCGGGCGGCCCTGGTGGACAGGCCCGCCAGTCGTCCCGCCATGCACAGGTTCTCGGTGACGCTCAATTCCGGGTAGGCGAACGGTGTCTCGACCAGATGCCCGACACCGGTCCAGTACCGCGCGGCCATCGTTGTCGGTGCCCGCCCGTCGACCCGGACGGTGCCCTCGTCCGGCTCGAGCATGCCGAGACACAGACGCATCAGTGTTGTCTTTCCGGCACCGTTGAGGCCGACAAAGGCATGCACTTCCCCGGATCTGACCTCGGTGGTCACATCGTCGAGCACGACCGCATCGCCGTAGCGGGTGCGGACGTTGCGGCATTCGAGCAGCGCAACTCCAGCGCCGGTCATGACCCGACCTGCGGCAGCAGCAGCTGCATCGCCTGCGCGATCCGGTTGCCGAGCGGCTCCTCGCCGTGCCGTGCCCAATCGGTCAACGCCGCCATCAGTGCCCCCACGCACGCCCCGGCTGCCACGTCGGCTTCGAGCGCACGCGCTCCGCGAGATCGGAGCGCGTGCGCGATCGCCTCCTGGGTCTCCAAGGTGTTCTCCCACATCCGTGCACGAAGGGCCGGGTGTGACACCGCGATCTGCAGGCGGAGTCGCACGTCGCCGAGATGTTCCTCGGGGATGCGCGTCCATGCGGCGAGGATTCCGTTGCATGCCCGTTCGAGGGGGCTGCGATCGGCCGGTTGCGCGGCGACGGCCTCTGCGATGAGCGGGTCGTACGGATCGTCCAGGAGCACTGCGTCCTTGGAAGGAAAATTCCGGAAGAACGTCATGTGAGAGACGCCGGCAGCGGCGGCGATGCGGTCGATGGTGACGGCGTCGTAGCCCTCCTCGGCGAACAGCCTGATCGCTGTCGCCTGAAGTCGCTCGCGAGTCTGTTCGGACCTTCTCACCCGCTGGATGTTAGTCACTAACATTCAGCGTGGCAAGAGCGGTTCGCCTTCTACCGAGCCCCCAGGCGGATCGGGATTCGGTGCATGCCATCACAAGTCCTGCGTCAACGACGGCCGGATGCGCCTGTTCCGGCGCCACCTGGCAGGCCTGCTGTGTCAGCAGCGTCGACAGGTCTAGTGTTCGTCGGCGTGACCGAACGCACCGCACCGTCGACACGGACTGCACTGCGGCGCCGGCTCGCGGCGCAGGCCACCCTCACCCCGGTCCGAGTCGTGGCGTTGAGCTTCGCCGCGGCGATCATCATCGGTTCGGTCCTGCTGCTCATCCCGGCAGCGACCAGGTCCGGCGCGCAGACCTCCGTCATCGAGTCCCTGTTCACCGCGACCTCCGCCATGTGCCTGACCGGACTGATCGTCGTCGACACCCCCGTCCACTGGTCCGGGTTCGGACAAGGCGTCATCCTCGCGCTGATCCAAGCCGGCGGATTCGGGATCATGACGATGGCCTCGCTCGTCGGACTGGTACTCGCCAACCGGATCGGACTCAAGGCCAGGCTCAACACCGCTGCCGAGGCGCGGGCGTCCGGGCTCGGAGACGTACGCTCGGTGGTCTACGGCGTCGTCCGGGTCAGCGTGCTCATCGAAGCCGTTGTCGCGGCGGCGCTGACGCTCCGGTTCGCACTCGGATACGACGAACCACCATTGCGGGCGCTCTGGCTGGGCGTGTTCCACGCGATTTCGGCGTTCAACAACGCCGGCTTCGCCCTCTACAGCGACAACATCATCGGATTCGCCGACGACCCGTGGATCTGCATCCCGCTGATGGTGGCCGTGATTCTCGGCGGAATCGGCTTCCCGGTGCTATTCGAAGTCGGCCGCAGACTTCGACGCCCACTCGAAGACCGCTCCCGTCGGTGGAGCCTGCACACCCGGCTGACCGTGACGGTCACCGCGGTGCTGCTGGTGGTGGGACCGGCCCTGGTGCTGCTACTCGAATGGTCCCGGACGCTGCAGCAGTACGCGTTCGCCGACAAACTGCTCGTCGCCACGTTTCAAGGCGTCATGCCTCGCACCGCCGGGTTCAACAGCGTCGACTACGCCCAGATGGACGACGCCACCCTGCTGGTGACCGACGTGCTGATGTTCATCGGAGGTGGCAGCGGCGGCACCGCCGGCGGCATCAAGGTCACCACCTTCGTGCTGCTGCTGTTCGTCATCGCCGCCGAGGTGCGCGGCCAGAAGTCGGTGACCATCTTCGACCGCCGCATCGACACCCGCGTCCAGCGACAGGCACTGTCGGTGGCACTGGTCGGTGTCGCGCTGGTCATGGTGCCAACCATCGTCCTGCTCGCCGAAACCGACTTCGATCTCAACGTCCTCTTGTTCGAGGTCACCTCCGCATTCGCCACCGTCGGCCTGTCCACCGGCATCACCGCCCAGCTCCCCGCCTGGGGGCAGCTGATTCTGGTGCTGCTGATGTATCTCGGCCGCATCGGATCGATCACCCTCGTCAGCGCCCTGGCTGCCCGACACCGTGGCCGCCGTTACGAATACCCTGTGGAAAGGCCGTTCATTGGCTAGGAAACCCGCTTCCGATGTCGTGGTTGTGCTCGGCCTCGGCCGCTTCGGTAAATCGTTGGCACTCGAGCTGATGGCGCAGGGCGCCGAGGTCCTCGGCATCGACAGCAGCGAGACGGTCATCACGAAGGTCGCCGACCGACTGACCCACGCGGTGGTGGCCGACACCACCGATGAGCATTCGCTACGTCAACTGTCGGTACCCGAGCACGCCCGCGCAGTCGTCGGTATCGGTTCCGACCTCGAAGCGAGCCTGCTCACCGCGTCCGCGCTGATCAACCTGGAAGTACCGAACATCTGGGCGAAGGCGATCAGCAACGCGCACGCCAAGATCCTCACCCAGATCGGCGTGCACCACGTGATCCGCCCCGAGCACGACATGGGTAAACGTGTCGCGCATCTGGTCCGCGGACGGATGAGCGACTACATCGAATTCGACGACGGCTTCGCCATGGTCAAGACCACCCCGCCGGCCTTCGCACACGGCAAGCGGCTCGCCGAGACCACCATCCGCTCCACCTACAAGGTCACTGTCGTTGCGATCAAACGCCCCGGCGAAGGCTTCACCTACGCCACCGCCGACACCGTTCTCTCGGCCGGAGACACCATCATCGTCTCCGGCCAGGTCCGTGACACCGAACGCTTCGCCGATCTGAGCTGAGCAGTCCGGCCCAGGGTGGTCAGGTGGTCTCCAGGTCGCGGTGGCGGAACCCCGCCACGCCGAGCGAGGACACCGCGAACGCGACCATCGTGAGCACGATCAGCGAGGTCCAGGACAATGTGTCCATCGGCAGGCGCGCGATGTGCTCGAACGGGACAGATCGTGCACCCACCGAGGCAGATCGATCAGCGGCCCGAACGAGCGCTCGCCGACCCGACTCGCATCCAGCTGATGGCGATTCTGCTCACAGCGGATGTCGGTGAGGTGTGCACATGCGACCTCGCCGGCGCGGTGCGCCTGGCCGAATCAACCGTCAGCCATCACCTCGGGCAACTCCGCAGAGCCGGAATGGTCGACTCGACCCGACGAGGCATGAACGTCGATCACCGAGTCCACGGTGAAGCCCTCGACGCCCTGTGCACGGTGCTCGATCCGAACTGCTGCCGCTGATCTGCTCGGGTCGTCCTCGGGCCACTCAGCGTAGAACTCCGTCGTGGAGTGCCCGTAACACCGCGTTGGTCCGGTCGCGGGCACCGAACTTGAGCAGAATCGACGACACGTGGTTCTTCACTGTGCCCTCGGCGAGGAACAGTGCCTCGGAGATTCGGCGGTTGCTGAAGCCCTCGGCCATCAGGCGAAGCACTTCGAGTTCTCGGTCGGTGAGGTCCGGTGCGCGCGAGGCCCCCGCCCCCGACGGTGACGGGCCGGACCGGATCGCACGGAGAAGCCGGTCGGTGATCGACGGGGCGATGAGCGTTCCGCCGTCGGCAAGGGTCCGCACCGCGTGCGTCAACTGGTCGAGCGTGACGTCCTTGAGCAGGTAGCCGCGCGCCCCCGAGCGCAGAGCATCGAGCACGAGGGCGTCGTCGTCGAATGTCGTGAGCACGAGGACCGGGACCGCGACCTCCCGCTCACGCAGGCGATCGAGCGTCCAGATACCGTCGTACCCGGGCATTCTGAGATCCAGCAGGACCACGTCGGGGCCGGTGTCGGCGATGACGTCGAGGGCCACCCGACCGTCGTCCGCTTCCCCGACCACGTCGATCTCGGCGACCTCCAGCAAACTCCGGATTCCCTGACGCACGAGGGTCTGGTCGTCCACCACCACAACGCGGATCATGAGATCGGCACTCTCGCTGTGACTCGGAACCCACCGTTGCCGTCGAATGTGGCGTGTCCGCCCAGAGCTTCGAACCGTTCAGCGAGGCCGCGCAGACCATTGCCGACGGTCAACTTCCGGGTGCCTGCACCGTCGTCGGTCGCGGACAGGACAACGCTTCCGGCCTCCGACGAGACCTCGACTCGAACTGTACGAGCATCGGCGTGCCGAAGCGCGTTGGTCACGATCTCCTGCACGGCACGCACGAATGCCGCAGCCTGCTCTTCGCGGACCTCCACATCGGATGCGACGTCGATCTGCACATCGAGCCCGGGCAGATCCCGCACCACACGGTTCAGGGCGACCTCGAGATTCAAGGGCTCGACTCGCAGCTCCCCCACCGTGGACCGGACGTCGGCGAGCAATTCCCGTGCGACCCCGTTCGCTCGCTCGACGTGTTCACGAGCCCGGTCACCATCGCGGTGCCGTGCCGTCTCGAGTTCGAGCGCGAGCACAGTGAGCTGGTGACCGATGAGGTCGTGCAGGTCGCGGGAGATCCGCAGTCGTTCCGCGGTGCGCGCGGATTCCGACAGCAGGACGGTCGCTGCCTGGAGTTCGACGTGCGCTTCGGCCAGCTCCCGCCGCATCCGCTGTTCCCGCAGCAGCGACAACGAACTGAACAGCGTCGCCAGCTGGATGAGGAGATAGAAACCTGCGGTCAGGATCGTCGCACCCGTATTCCCGGTCTGCTGCGCCGCCGCGAAGGCGATGACGAGCGTGTTGAGAACCACCACGAACAGACCCACGCGAACCGGTACGACGTAGACACTCACGGCAGCGACGACGACGAGCAGAATCGGCAGCGGCCCCATACCCGGCGCGGTCGCCACCACCGCCCAGCCGGAGACGACGGCCACTGCCAACGAAACCTTGCCTGCCGACGGTCGTCGGGCCGCAGCGGCACCGAACACTGCGACGAGCAGGACACCGAACAGCACGATCCACGCGACACGCGGGATCTCGGTGCGAGCGCCGCCGAACAGGACCGGTCCGCCCACCACGACCGAGACGACGAGCATCGCCACGCCCGACAGTCCCTCCGGTGTCCATCGATGCACGACATCACTCTAAGCCGCGGCCACACGCTGAGCGGGTGCCGAAAGTCATGGTCGGCATTCCTGACATCCGGCACGCGCGAGCACGCACGCTCGGCTCATAGCGTCGGCGTCATGGACACCAGCACTCCGGCGATCGTCGCCGAGCACCTGTGCAAGCGGTACCGAGACAGGGTCGCGGTCGACGACATCAGCTTCACACTCGGTGTCGGCGAAACCCTCGGGATCATCGGGACGAACGGGGCGGGCAAGACCACCACCGTCGAAATGGTCGCGGGCTTGCGATCACCCGACGGTGGACGTGTGCGTGTTCTCGGCGTCGATCCCCACCGCGACCGTGCACACGCCCGTCAGCTCCTCGGAGTTCAATTGCAGGAGGCCACCCTCCACGGGGCATTGACCGTGGCCGAACTCGTCCGTCTGTATCGCACCTTCTATCCGGCCCCCGTCGGTGCCGCAGAACTGTTGGAGATGGTCGGTCTCACCGAGCAACGAGGAACCCGATTCGAGAAGCTCTCGGGTGGCCAGCAGCAGCGGTTGTCGATCGCGCTGGCACTCGCCGGACGACCACGAGTGGTCATCCTCGATGAACTCACCACCGGCCTCGACCCGCGGGCCCGGCGACAGATGTGGGAAACGGTCGAGCGATTGCGCCACGACAACGTTGCAGTCCTCCTGGTCAGCCACGCAATGGAAGAGGTCGAACGTCTCTGCGACCGAGTGGCCCTGCTCGACGCAGGCAGGCTCGTCGCCCTGGACACTCCGCCCGGCCTCGTTGCGGCAGCTTCGGCGAACAACCTCGACGAGGCATTCGTCGCGCTCACCGGAAAAGAACTGGAGGACACCGTATGAACACCGGCACCGAGATCCGGCGGCCCGGTCTCGCAGCGTGGCTGACGCTGATCGCGTGCGAAGGGAGGATGGTGGCTCGCGACACTGCGGGTCTCGTCGTGCCGATCGGCCTCCCGCTGTTGATCCTCGTCATGAGTGCGTCGTCGGCGAGCGGCGAGATTGTGATCAACGGACGGTCGGCGCTCGATGTGTACGTCCTGCCGCTGGTGTTCACGATCATCATCGCCACGATCGGCGTCATCAACATGCCGAGCTTCCTCGCGTACTACCGTCGCACGGGGATTCTGCGCCGGCTGTCGGTGACGCCGGCGTCGCCTGCGATGGTCCTGGTGGCGCAGGTCGTGGTGAGCGTGCTGCAGACCCTGGTCGGGCTCGGTGCGGCGCTGGTCGTCGCGATCGTCTTCTTCGACGCCCGTCTGCCTGTGCACCCGGGCACTGCTTTGGGTGTCTTCGCGCTTTCGATGGCGGCGATGTACGCGGTGGGAATGATCGTCGCGGCGATCTCCCCGACCCCGAACTCCGCGGTGGCGATCGGTCTCGTCGCGTTCTTCGCACTCGGCGCAACCGGCGGTTTGTTCGGCAGCACCGATTCACTCCCGGATCCCGTTGCCGCGGTGGGACAGTGGCTACCGTTCGGCGCCTCGACGCAGGCCATGTCCGCGGCGTGGGCCGGAAGTCCGGCCGATCCGGCCCATTTCGTCGCGCTCGGCGTGGTGATCGTGACCGGTGTTGTCGTCGCGGCGGCGCTCTTCCGGTGGGAGTAACCGCGTGACGATCATCGGTTCGGTCGCGCTCACGGTGTTCGTCGTGGTCTTCCTCGTCGACGGGTGGACTCGTCCTGGCTATCACCCGGTACGCCAGCCCGTCAGTGCGCTCGCACTGGGCCGCCGGGGCTGGATCCAGAGCACCAACTTCATCGTGTGCGGTGCGGTAGTGGCCCTCGGATCCGTCGGCGTCGCCGATGTATTCGGCAGCGTGTTGCTCGGTGTGACGATCGGAGTGTTCGGTGTCGCGCTCGTAGTGTCGGGACTCTTTCCGATGGATGCGATGCGTGGATATCCGCCGGGCACACCGGACCGGACACCGACGGAGTACACGCGACGCCACAAGATTCACGACCACGCGGGTGCGGTCGTGTTCGCCGCACTTCCAGCAGCGGCGGTCATCGCGGCGTTCACGGTCCCCGGCACGGTGTGGACATGGTTGTCGGGCCTGACCGCCGTCGCGCTGAGCATCGGCTTCGTCGCATTCGGTCAGGCGTGGGAAAGCGACGCCCGCTCCGCCGGACTTGTGCAGCGGATCGTGATCGCAGTGGGCTGGGCGTGGCTGGCGTTGCTGTTCGCCCGTGCCGGAACGTGACGCGCTCCGTCGTTGCCCGTGCACACTGCTAACCTGGCGTTCGGAACTCGACACGGGGTGCCGGAAACGGCTGAGACCACACCCGTAGAACCTGATCTCGATCATGCGAGCGAAGGGATGCCGAGTCGGCAACAGGCCAGTGGACCGATGCCGTCTGCGTGTCCCTCGTTCCGAAGGGAAGGCGCCACAATGGCTCTCGTCACAACGTCACTGCAGAATCGGATCGTCCTGATCACCGGCGCAGGCCGCGGGCTCGGCAGCAGCATCGCGCAGGCCTTCGCGGACGAAGGCGCATCGGTCGTGGTGAACTACCGGCGCAGTGGCAACGCAGCACGGGCTCTCGCCGAGAGCATCGGCCCCGAACGAGCACTTGCCGTGCAGGCCGATGTCACCGACCGCACGCAGGTACAGGCCGCGTTCGACCGGGCGCGCGAACACTTCGGACGTCCGGTGACCACCGTGGTCAACAATGCCCTTCCCGACTTCTCCTTCAACGGTGACGCCCGCGACAAGGCCGACGAGATCGGCTACGGCGCGTTCGCGGCACAACTCGAAGGCATCGTCGGTGGCGCGGTGAACACGATCCAGGCCGCCCTGCCCGGCATGCGCGAAGCGGGCGGCGGCAGCATCGTCAACATCGGGACCAACCTGTTCCAGAACCCGGTCGTGCCGTACCACGACTACACCGCGGCGAAAGCAGCCCTGCTGTCGACGACCCGCACCTTCGCCGCGGATCTGGGCCCCGAAGGCATCCGGGTGAACATGGTGTCCGGCGGACTCCTGCGCACCACCGATGCATCGTCCGCGACACCCCCTGAGGTCTTCGATCTGATCGCCGGGTCCACCCCGCTGCGTGCGGTGACGACGCCGGAGGACTTCGCCGCCGCCGTGCTGTTCTTCGCGTCCGACTGGTCGCGCGCGGTCACCGGGCAGAACCTCGTCGTCGACGGCGGGCTGGTGATGGACTGATGACGGGGCGCACTCTGCATCTGGGCGCATTTCTGTACGGTGTCGGGCATCATTCTTCGGCGTGGCGGCACCCGGACTCCGCCGCGGAGCGCATCGGCGACATCGCCTACTTCGAAGAACTCGCGCGCATCGCCGAACGCGGTTGCTTCGATGCGGTGTTCTTCGCCGACGGGCACAGCGTGAACACCGCGTACACGGCGGGCACGACGTGGTTTCTCGAACCGCTCACGGCGCTGTCTGCGATGGCGCGGGCCACGGAGAAGATCGGCCTGGTCACCACGGTGTCCGCAAGCTTCTACACGCCGTTCCACGCGGCCCGCATGCTCGCCTCGCTCGATCACATCAGCGGTGGACGCGCAGGTGCCAACATCGTGACCTCGATGTTCGACGCCGAAGCCCGCAACCACGGACTCGAGTCGCTACCGGCCCACGCCGAACGATACGGAAGGGCGGAGGAGTTCATCGACGCGATTGTCGCGCTGTGGGATTCGTGGGACGAACACGCGGTGATCGCGGACCGCGCTGCCGGGCGTTTCCTCGATGCCGACGCGATCCACCCGATCGAACACCACGGCAGACACTTCCGCGTGGACGGCCCGCTCACGGTGCCACGCTGCCCGCAGGGACGCCCCGTGTTGTTCCAGGCCGGGTCCTCGGACACCGGACGCGATCTTGCAGCACGCCACGCCGAGGCGGTGTACTCGGTCGCCTGGGATCTTCCGGCAGCGCTCGAGTTCGCTACCGACCTGCGGGCCCGCACCGCCGCCGCGGGACGTGATGCCGCGTCGATCGCGATACTGCCCGGTCTCGTCACCTACGTCGGCCGCACCGACGACGAAGCCCACGCGAAGAAGGCCGCATTGGACTCCCTTCTCGATGTCGAGGGCGCGCTCGCCCAGCTCGGGTCCTTCACGGGACAGGACTACACCGGTCATGCTCTCGACGCTCCGGTTTCGGACCTGCCTCCCATATCGGAGTTCACCGGCCCGCAGGGGCGATACTCGACGGTGCAGCGAATCATCGAGACGCAACGTCCCACGCTGCGGGAGCTGCTCGGGTTTCTCGCTGCGGGCGGCGGTCACGCCACCATGATCGGAACGCCGGAATCGATCGCCGACCGTATCGAGGAATGGTTCGTCACCGGCGCCTGCGACGGCTTCAACCTGATGTGCCCTGCCTACCCGGATTCTCTCGACGACTTCGTCGACCTCGTGGTGCCGGAGTTGCAGCGTCGCGGCCTGTTCCGCGCCGAGTACCCGGGTAGTACCTTGCGTGACTCACTGGGGCTGGAGGTACCGGCTCTACCTCAGCGGCACAGTGTGGTTGCCGGGTAGCTCACGGAGAATTGTTCCGGGTCCGAGAACGACTCATCGCGATGCGTCTTCCGTGATGGTGTGGCCCGAGCCGAAATCAGGACGCGTGTCGGTGGGGTTCTCGAGGAGATCGGCGACGCCTGCCGCGAAATTGGGGCATGTCGCGATGTCGTGAGCGCGGCATTCGAGTGCATGCAGTGTCATCTCCCGGGAGCGGGCCATCTCCGCCATCCGCCGCTCCAGGTCGTCGAGGTGCGCGGTGAGCACCTCGCGCCGCTCGTCCGTCTGCCCTGCCAGCAGGACATGGATCTGGTCGAGGCTCATTCCGGCGGCCTTGCTCCTGATGATCACCGCCACCCTGGTGACGTCGGCGTCGCGGTACCGGCGGCGCCCTGCGCTGTCGCGGTCGGGTGCGATCAGCCCGACGTCCTCCCAATGCCGCAATACATGCGTGGCGAGGCCGAAGCGCTCGGCCACCTCACCGATCGTCCAGATCACAGTTGACTTCATGTCAACATGAAGTCGCATTATCGGCGGTGACGCAAGCCCGCACACGAGGAGAGTTCATGCACACTGACACATCGCCAGCACAATTCTGGGAGAACCGCTACACCGACAGCGACGGTCTGTGGTCGGGCAACGCGAACGCGTCCCTCGTCGACGCCGTATCCGGCCTGACACCGGGCACTGCACTCGACCTCGGCTGCGGCGAGGGTGCCGACACGATCTGGCTGGCACGCAGCGGCTGGATCGCGACCGGAGTGGACATCTCCACCACCGCCGTCCGCCGCGCCACCGACGCTGCGCGCGACGCCGAACTTCCCGACGGCCGCATCCGGTTCGTCGCGGCAGACCTGTCGACCTGGCACGAAGACAGCAGCTACGACCTCGTCGCCGCATCGTTCCTGCACTCGCCCGTCGAGTTTCCGCGCACCGAGGTGCTTCGCCACGCCGCCGGACTCGTCGCGCCACGCGGGCACCTCGTGATCGTCTCGCACGCCGCGTTCCCACCGTGGGCAGGAGCGGATGCGCACGAGGGGCACGGCGACCACCGATTCCTGAGCCCGCAAGAAGAGATCGAGGCACTCGACCTCGAACCGGGTAGCTGGGAGGTGCGGATCGCCGAGACCCGCGCGCGTGACGCGGTCGGCCCGGACGGCACACAGGCCGTACTCGACGACACCGTCGTGGTCCTGCGGCGGCTGTGAGCAAATCAGGACCACTACTCTGAACACTCGATTCCACACATATACATGAGTACAAGTATTCATTTGTGTTGCCCTCATGGCAGTCGATGAGCGGAGGCGAGCAATGGGTGCCGAGGCTGCAGCGGACCTCGATAGGGCGTTACGGGCGCTTGCCGACGGGAATCGACGGGCGATCCTACGGGTCATCCGCTCCGCTCCGCGCCCGGTGGGTTCTATCGCCGAGGAAGTCGGATTGTCCCAACAGACGACGTCGCACCACCTCGGAGTCCTCCGGAAAGCGGGCCTCGCAGCCAGCACACGCGAGGGCACACGACACCTGTTCACAGTGAACACCGACGGTCTTGCCGCAGTGCGGTCATACCTCGACGATTTCTGGCCGGGGAAGCTGTCTGTACTCAAGACCGTGATCGAAGCGAGGGCGGGCGAGAACCGTGGCTGAGTTCCGAGATTCGATCGACATTGCCGCGGCGCCCGAGACAGTGTTCGAGTACCTCACCACGAACTCCGGGATGACAGCGTGGATGGGCCAGTATGCCGAACTCGACCCGAGACCCGGCGGCATCTTCGCGATCGACATCGCCGGATACCCGGTGCGTGGCGAGTATCTTCACGTCGACTACCCGACCCGCGTGGTCGTCTCGTGGGGATTTGCCGGGAATGCGGATCTGCCCATCGGAGCATCGACGGTCGAGTTCCGGCTCACCGCCGTCGCCGGCGGCACCCGCGTCGACCTCGTCCACTCCGGCCTTCCCGATACCGAACTGCGCGGGCACGCCCACGGATGGGACCATTTCCTCCCCCGTCTGGCCACAGCAGGCTCCAGCGGCGACGCCGGACCGGACGAGTGGCAGCCGCGCGGCGAGTGAACCGACCCGAAAGACATCACTACACGAACGAGAATCGAGGGAGTCTCCCATGCCACAGGAATCCGCCTACGATGTCGTGAAGAACTACCACCGGGCCTGGACGAGCGGGGATGTCGCGCGTGCCATGACCCACGTTGCCGACGACATCACCTGCCGAGCACCGGGCATTGATCTGAACGGCAAAGCCGCCTACCAGGACTTCATCGCCGCATTCGCACCCGCACTCACCGGTGTGGCCGATATCGCCGACTTCGCAGACCGAGATCGCGTCGCGCTCTTCTACTACCCACAGACCGCAGCAACCGCCACGGCCCCGGCCGCGGAATGCTTCACGGTGCGCGACGGCAGGATCAGCGCGAGTGTGCTGATCTTCGACCGTCTCTCGTACGGTCCTCCCCAACAGGATTGAGGGGACGTTTGCGTGGTGCTGCTCACCGGTCGCTGGCAAGCATCCCGAAGATGAGGGTGTCCGTCCACTCACCTTTGCTCCACCAGTCCCGGCGCAGATGCGCTTCGTGATGCATTCCAACGGCAGTGGCGAGCTTGGCCGAGGCGGTATTGCGCGCGTCCATCTGTGCGGAGACACGGTGCACTCGATAGTGGTCGAACGCGACCCGCAGCACCGCGCTCACCGCCTCGCGGGCGAACCCTCTCCCGCCGTGATTGGGGTCGAGCACCCAGCCGATCTCCGCGACTCTGCGGTCGGCGTCGACGAACCACAGGAGAACATCTCCGATCGGCGTTCCGTCGTGCTCGATAACGAGCGCCAGCGCTCGAGCGTCGCTGTCGAGGCCGGTCTTCGCCAGTCGCTCGCTGACCCGCTTGGCGGCGTCATCGCGGCTCCACGGCTCATCCAACAGATACCGCGCGACACTGGATTGCGAGTACAAACGGTGCAACCAACCCATGTCGCCAGACCCGTGGAGCCGGAGACGGAGGCGTTCGGTCTCCACCGGAATCAGCGGGTTCGATACAAGTTCACGCGAGTAGTGCAACAGGACGACCGCTTCGCCGGAGGGGGCGACGTCGTTGACTTCGGCTCCGCACGAAAACCCTGCCTGTTCGAGTACGCGCTGGGAAGCCAGGTTCTCCGGCACGGTGCGCGCTGTCAGACGGGTGAGTCCGCTGCGCTGGGCGAGCGTGTCAGCGAGGGAGAGTGCGGCACCGGCGAGTCCTTTGCCGCGATGGTCGGGGTGCACCCAGAAGCCAACCTCAACCGACTTGTCGGTGACGTCGAACAGAACGAGGCTCCCGGCGAACTCACCTGTGGAGGGGTCGCTGATGGCGAGCACCGCGAGGTCGCCGCGCTCCAGCCGCTCGCCGATTGCGCCGTTGATGAGTGCTGTAACGGACGCCTCGGTGTACTCCGGTTCGGGCAGATGCGCGTACCGGCGTACTGAGGCATCGGCAGTCCCCTCGGCGTATGGGCGTGCGTCGCCGGTGTGCATCGCTCTAAGCACGGCGTGTTCGCTGCGAAGCGGGAGAAGCGTGGCATCCAACATACCCGCAAAACTAACATAGTGCGGATAACAATGCGAACATCGTTCGGATAAACTGGAAGGGTGAGCTATTGGGAGCACCGCAAGCCTGTACGCCGCGCACGCGCTGTCGACGTACAGGACATCGCCCGCGCCGCCGTCACCCTGCTGGACGACGGCGGGCTGCGTGCGCTCACCGCTCGCGCCGTCGCGACGCGACTCGACGTGGCTCCCGCCAGTCTCTATTCCCGAGTCGAATCCGTCGATGACCTGTTCGACCTCGCTCTGGATGAAGCCCTCGGCAACGACCCGACCATCAGCCAAGCCATCGCTGATGCACCGCTGCTCGAACTCATGCACGCCTACTACCGGCACCTGACCGACCATCGCTGGGCCTGCCAAGTCATCGGGATGCGCGCACCGCGAGGGCCAAACTACCTCCGACTCTCCGAGCGCATGGTGATCCTGCTCCAGCAGGCAGGAGCACCAGATCCTCTCGGCGCGGCGTACGCACTGTCGAACTTCGCCATTGGCAGCGCCACGACCGCTCCGATGGCAGACAGCGAACGCGCTACGGCGATCGACGTCGAGACCTCCCCCACCTACGCCCGCCTGCATGTCGCACATGGGGCCGACACCGAAGCCATCTTCACTACGGGGATCGCTGCCCTGCTCGAATACGTGGCGAAGTGACTCGTCCCGTACCCACAAGGTCGTAGTGATCGCGAGTCGCGGCCAGACGCACAGTAACGAGCAAATTCATGGTCAGTGCCAGAGGACTCTGGCCACTGATCGAGCGATGTTCAGCGGCGCGTCGCACTCACTCCACGGGGCGGCTGACGAACCAAGCACTCACCGACGGCATCGAGATCAGCGAATACGAAAGGGCGACGATCAAGCTCGCTGAGCCGTTCGCCGCCCTCGCACCAACCCCGGCTTCCACCGATGTCAGGTGTTCTAGTACGTCTGAAATTGTGGAGCTGAGGGGAATCGAACCCCTGACCTCTTCGATGCGAACGAAGCGCGCTACCAACTGCGCCACAGCCCCGAGGGTTCCGTAGAACCAACTCGCAAACCTTAGCAAACGCAGACCCTCAACACGAAATCAAGATATAGACGCAGGTCATGGCCTCACAAGCAGGAAAGCCCGCACCGTGTGGTGCGGGCTTTCCGAAGTCGTTTCCCAGCGTCCGTCATGCACCGGATGCGTGCCGGACGGGGAAGTCGTCGGGTTCGTCGTAACCCGGGTCGAGGCACCCCGGGTCGACGTACTCGGCGTATTCGTCGTCGTACCCGTCGAGATGCTCGAATTCGGGGTCTTCGTCGTCGAGTTCGAGAACCACGGCCCCCGGGCGACGCAGCCGCGACGGAACCTCGCCGGAGTCGCCGTCGCCCCGCACGTGCACTCCGGTCGCTGCCGACCTCTGCAGCCGGGCCATTCTGCGCCGGCGAATGTCCTGTTCGAGCCGTACCTGACGGCGCAGATAGAAGAGGTAACCGACGAATGCTGCCACCACCAGGGCGCATACCCACCACATCACGGGCGACAGGATCAAGCCCAACGCTGCAGTCATGATGGAGCCGATGAGCAGACCCAGGACCGCGCGCTGGCGGAACTCGTATCGTTCGGCCGACGCCACCGCATCGGCGTGGGGATCGAATCCACCTCGCCCGCGGCGGCGCGGAACGCTCTGACGCGCCGGGGGGTCGTGGGCCTCGTACCGGTGCTCGTCGGAGTCGATCGCCGCAGCGTCGTCGAGGTCGTGGAAGTCGGGTTCGGTGTCGGGCCTGTCGTCGGTCTGAGTGTTCATACGAGCCTCCGCATGGCGGTGCGTGTGATCACGACTCGGACGCCAGTTCGGATCGGTGCGGTGACCTGTCGCGGGACCTCGGGGGGCCTTCGGCTTCTGGTCACCCCGATGCAGAACCCGTGTGGCGAGTGCGGCGTCGGTCGTCTGACGGATGCGAGGACGCTTCGTGACCAGCATGGGAACCAGGACGAACAACCACACGGCAACGAGCCCGATCCACAGGAGTGAGTTCGGCATTCCGGCGGCCCTCCTCCCAGTTGTCGCCTACCAGTCCGTCGACGCCACTGACCTTTCCCAGGTTAACGGCATCATCACTCTTATCTCTACAGAAACGCCGACTCAGACGGCTACTGCCGTCACACTAGTCACGCGAAACCATGGGACACACTCTTCACTCTAGTCACACACGTATATCTCTGCGGTGGGGATTGTTACTCATGTTGCACGTAACTTGCATTACACGCAGCACACCGTTCTCAGCGAAACGGGCAGCGGCGGACGCTCACGCCCAGGTCGCGCGCCCACTGCGCACCAAACGATCGGCCACCGAGCCGGGTACTTCCTCGGCCGTCATCGCAACGAGAAGATGATCACGAAACCGCCCCTGCACGTCGAGGTAGCGCTGGAGCAGACCTTCGTCACGGAATCCGACGTTGCGCAGCACGGCGCGACTGGGCTGATTCTCCGGACGCACCGTTGCCTCGACACGGTGCAGGCCGATGGGGCCGAAGCAGTGATCGAGCCCGAGCGCGAGTGCTGCGGTTGCGACGCCGAGCCCGTTGACCTCTTTCTCGACCCAGTAGCCGATCCACGCGGATCTCAGCGCCCCGCGCACGATGTTGCCCACCGTGATCTGACCGCAGTACCGACCGTCGAGTTCGATCGCCATCGGCACCATCAGTCCCTTGCGCGCCTCCGCGCGCAGACTCCGATACAGGCCCGGCCACACGGAGATGTGGTGCCGCATCTCCCACGGCGATTCCCCCGTCGGCTCCCACGGCTCGAGGTGTTCACGGTCGCGTGTGCGCAACCGGCTCCACGCGGCGGCGTCCCTGAGCCGCACCGACCGCACCGTCACCGACCCACCCGCGACACGAAGCGGCCCCAAGTCGGCCGGCCACCCGGGGTGACGGCTCATCCACGTTGCCCGAGGAACGACACATCCACCGGGTCGCCCGTGCGAATCTCGGACACCTCCGGCGGAACCAGCACGAGGCAATTCGCTTCCGCAAGGGTCGCGAGCAGGTGCGACGATCCGCCCGCGGCGCCACCGAGAGCCTGCACCAGATAGTCGCCTGTCGTCTCGTCGCGCATCAGCTGCCCGCGCAGGAATCCCTTGCGCCCCGGAATCGACGTGATCGGGGAGATCGTGCGGGCAGTGACGATGCGGCGCATCGGTTGCCGTCGCCCGAGCGCGATCCGGATCAACGGACGCACCATCACCTCGAACACCACGAGCGAACTGACCGGATTCGACGGAAGCAGGAAGGTGGGCACCTCGTCGCGTCCGAGCTGCCCGAATCCCTGGACCGAACCCGGATGCATGGCCACCCGCTCGACCTCGAGCTTGCCGAGATCGGTCAGGGCCTCGCGGACGTCGTCGAGCGCACTGCCACCGACAGCACCCGCGATCACCACGATCTCGGAGCGGATCAGCTGCCCTTCGACCACCTCGCGCAGCCGTTTCGGCTCGGTGCTCGCAATCCCGACCCGATTGACGTCGGCGCCTGCGTCGCGCGCGGCCGCGGCCAGCGCGTAGGAGTTCACGTCGTAGACCTGCCCCGGGCCGGGCGTGCGGTCGATGTCGACGAGTTCGCCGCCGACCGAGATCACCGACAGTCGCGGTCGCGGATGCACGAGCACCTTGTCGCGTCCGACCGCGGCGAGCAGACCCACCTGTGCGGCGCCGATGATCGCGCCCGCGCGCACGGCCACGTCGCCGGGCTGGACGTCGTCACCGGTGCGTCGCACGTAGTCGCCCGAGCGGACCGGTTCGAAGACCTTGATCCGGGCGTCTCCCCCGTCGGTGCTCCCGAGCGGAAGCACCGCATCGGCGAGCGTGGGCAGCGGCGCACCGGTATCGACCCGCACGGCTTGTCGCGGCTGCAACCGAATGGGCTGACGCGAGCCCGCGCGCACTTCGCCGACCACCGGGAGCGTCACCTCGGCCGGTTCCTCACCGGATTCCGGATCGGGGCGCGCACCCACCGTCTGCACATCGACGCTGCGAACCGCATAACCGTCGATTGCGGCCTGGTCGAATCCCGGTAACGGTCGCTCAGTGACCACCTCTTCTGCGCAGAGCAATCCCTGCGCCTCCGAGATCGCCACCCGCACAGGCCTGGGTGCAACAGCTGCCGCCGTCACCCTGGTCTGCTGATCCTCAACCGACCGCATACCGCTACCGTCCTCCAGCCCGCACTACCGCGCGTCACCGTTCACAGATCACCCGTTCGACGTCATCGTTCGAGACGTTCGACCAGCCACTCACGAAGCGAGGGACCGTACTCCTCGGTGTTCAACGCAGAGTCAACCGCAGCACGCAGGTAGCCACCGGGATTTCCGAGGTCGTGTCGGGTGCCGCGGTGGACCACGACGTGGACGGGGTGTCCCTCTGAGATCAACAGCGCGATCGCGTCGGTCAGCTGGAGCTCTCCGCCCGCACCCGGCTCGATGCGACGCAGCGCGTCGAAGATCGCGCGGTCGAGCAGGTAGCGGCCTGCCGCGGCGAAGGTCGAGGGCGCATCCTCGATGGCCGGCTTCTCGACCATGCCGAGCACCTTGAGCACATCTGGGTTGGTGGCGTCGGGCACGACCTCGACGTCGAACACGCCGTAGGCACTCACCTGGTCTTTCGGCACGTCGATCGCGCACAGCACCGATCCCCCGCGCTTGGTGCGCACCTTCTGCATGGTCTCGAGCACGCCGACGGGCAGCACGAGGTCGTCGGGCAGGAGTACCGCGATCGCATCCTCGTCGTCGTCGAGCGCATCCTCGGCGCACGCCACGGCGTGGCCCAGACCGAGCGGCTGAGCCTGGATCACCGAGTCGACCTCGAGAATTCCGGACGACTTGCGGACCTTCGCGAGCAGCTCGTACTTGCCCTTCTCCTCGAGCTTGGACTCCAGCACGAGATCTTCGACGAAGTGCGCAACCACCCCGTCCTTACCGGGCGAGGTGACGATCAGCAGTCGCTCGGCACCCGACTCTGCGGCCTCCCCCGCCACCAGCTCGATTCCCGGTGTGTCGACCACAGGAAGCAGTTCCTTCGGAACGGTCTTGGTGGCGGGAAGGAAGCGCGTTCCCATGCCCGCTGCCGGCACGACCGCGGTTTTGAAATGCCGCGCGACCTCGGTCGAATTGTTCGTCATAAGCTCCAACCCTAACTTTTGCCGGCGAAGTGATGGCTCGGTGATCCTAAGGTGACGGATATGCATCCCCCGACCAAGGCCGATTGGCGCACCAAGGTCCTCGACGGACGGCGCACGCTCAGCGCCGAACAGCGCCGTAGCGAGAATGCCGCTTTGGCCACGTTAGCCGCAACGCTGGTTCCCGCTGACACGACCGTGTGCGCATACGTCCCTGTCGGGTCCGAGCCCGGCGGCATCTCGATGCTCGACGCACTGCGCGAGGCGGGTGCCGAGATCCTCGTGCCGATCACCAGACGGGACACACCGTTGCAGTGGGCACACTTTCTCGGGGCCGACACACTGGCTGCGGCAGGTTTCGGACTTCACGAACCCACCGGCGAGGTACTGCCGTCCGAGACGGTGGGGCGGGCGCACACCGTTCTCGTCCCGGCACTCGCGGTGGACCGGCGCGGCGTACGGCTGGGGCGCGGCGCCGGGTTCTACGACCGCACTCTTCACCTGGCCGCGCCACAGGCACGGATCATTGCGGTGGTGCGCGACGACGAATTGGTCGATGAGCTGCCCGAAGATCCGCACGACATTCGTATGGGCTGGGCGCTCACACCGGGAGCGGGGCTGGTCCGTCTCGGCTCCGGCGAAGGTGCGGAACAACACAGTCCCTAGATTTGTTGGCACTGTCGACTGTAGAGTGCTAAAGCTGCGGTTCGATCTTATTCGCGGAGGAGTCACCGTGCCCACTTATTCATATGCCTGCACAGCGTGCGAGAACAAGTTCGACATCGTGCAGTCGTTCAGCGACGACTCGCTGACCGTATGCCCTCAGTGCAGCGGCAAGCTCCGCAAGCTTTTCAACTCCGTGGGCGTCGTCTTCAAGGGAAGCGGCTTCTACCGCACTGATTCGCGCAGCGGCAGCACCGCGAGCGAGTCTGCGGCTCCTGCGAAGACCGAGACGAAGTCCGACTCCGCGCCTGCCGCAGCGTCCACGTCGTCGACCTCGACGGCCGCAGCCGCCAGCTGACATTCCGGCTCCACGCCGGAGTTGTCCACAGCTGTCCTGTTCATCCACAGGTCGCGGTAATCCCCCGGTTCCTCAGGTCCGACGGGCCGATCCGAGCTCTAGGTTCGGAGCATGCCCGCCGGACCCTTGTTTTCTCGAGATCTACAGTTCTTTCGAGATCGACCGCAATTTCGTGATCGTGCGCAGCGACCCGCGTCGCCGCTGGAGCCGAGCCTCCCCGACCGCATCGGCACCCTGCTGCGCCCCGGCTGGGCCCGCACCGTGGCCGTCAGGCGTGCGATAGCGGCACTCCTCGTCGTCCTCGCCGCGGTCCTCGCGTTCCGAGACGATTCCTCTGCCGAACGGACCGCCGTGGTGGTCGCGGCTCGCGATCTGGCGCCGGGAGCCGCGCTCACCGCCGACGACGTCGAGTTCGCCGACCGCGACACCGCCGCTCTCGCGGCGGGCACCCTCACCGATATCGCCGACGCCGTGGGCCACACACTCGCCGGTCCGGTGCCTGCCGGTGAGGCACTCGTCGACACCAGGATCCTCGGCCCCAGGCTCGCCGCTGCCGCCGTCGGCGCCGATGATGCCCGCGTCGTGCCCATCCGGCTTGCCGACGCGGGGGTCGGCCGGTTGCTGCGCGAAGGCGACAAGGTGGACGTCCTGACGGTGACGAGCGAGTCCGACTCGGCGACGCCTGATGCGCACGTCCTTGCGCAGGGAGCCGTAGTGGTGCTCGCTCAACATGAAGAGGCGACCGACCAGCGCGAACGCGTGATTCTCGTGGCTCTCGAACCCGAGCAGGCCGTGTCGGTGGCGGCCGCCTCGCTCACCAGCGCTCTGACGGTGACATTGCACTGACCCACGCGATCGCTCTTCGCGGTTTATCGTCCCCATATCGGCATGTGACGCAGAACACGCATGTCGCCACAGGGTCGATGCCGCATTCGCGCGGTCCAGCCGAAAGGGAGAGCAGCATGTTGAAGGGCTTCAAGGACTTCCTCCTGAGAGGAAATGTCCTCGATCTTGCCGTCGCAGTGGTGGTCGGCACCGCGTTCACCGCGATCGTCACCGCCTTCACCGAATACATCATCGACCCGCTCATCGCGGCCCTCGGCGGCGACAACGAGATGGGGTGGGGATTCCAGATCATCGCCGACAACCCCGCAACATTCATCAACATCGGCGCGGTGATTTCTGCGGCCATCAACTTCATCATCATCGCGGCGGTCGTGTACTTCGTGCTCATCGTCCCGGCCAACGCGGCGAAGAAGCGCTTCGCGACCGAGAAATCCGACGAGAAGGCCAGCGCCGAAGACCTGCTGATCCAGATCCGCGACATCCTCGAAACCCAGGCCGCGCAGTCGGGTCAGGGCGGAGCGCACGCCAAGCCCCTGCCCGAGTAACCGCTACAGGCAGACGAAAGCTGGGCCCGCTCGCAGTGCGAGCGGGCCCAGCTTGTGGAGCGTCGGCTTACGCCGGATGGTCCGTCTTAGACGGTCCAGGCCTGACCGTAGGTGGTGACGTTGTCGCCGTTCGCGGTGATCGCGCGGACGAACGGACGCACCTGGACAGCGCCGAGGACGCCGGAGGCGGTGCCGTGGACGTTCGAGAACTGAACGGTCTTGAAGTCGCCGTCGAACTCGCCCTCGGCGACGACGAGCTCCTCGATGCCCGGAGCCGGGGTCAGCTCGAGCTCGGCGTACGCCTGCGGGAGGATGTCGGTGACCTTGGCCTCAGGACCCGACTGCTTCAGCGAGAGCTCGAGCTGCGGGGTCGAGTAGGTGACGCCGATGGCGCCGTCGATGCTGCCTGCCCACGCGAACTGGTAGCCGAACTGCATGGTGGTGCCGGACTCGTCAGCAGCGCCCTCACCGAGGAGGTTGACGGTGCCGCGGCCGTTGTGGAAGAACTCGCGGTTGAACGGGCTGCCACCGAGAGCCGGGACACCCTGGATGAAGGTGTCTTCCTGCGTCACGACGACCTCGAGGCCGTCGGAGACGATGCGGTTCTGGTCGTTGACCTCGGCCGAAGCGGCACCCGAGGCACCGACGACCATGCCGAGAACGGCGGCACCGGCCAAGACGCTGTTGCGAGCGGCCTTGAAGCCACGCGACTTGATTCCCATGATTACTCCGTATTTGGTGGTGGGGATTTACTGCGGGAGTGCTCGGACCGGACTCAGAGAGTCCAGACCTGGCCGTAGGTGGTGACGTTGTCGCCGTTGTCCGTGATCGCACGAACGAACGGGCGGACCGAGACCGGGCCGATGACGCCGGTGGCGGCACCATGGACGTTGGCGATCTGTACTTCCTTGAAATCGCCGTCGAATGCGTTCTCTGCGACGACGATCTCCGCGATACCGGGAGCCTGGGTCAGTTCGACACCAGCGGTCACCTGCGGAAGCAGACCCTTAACAGTGGGCGTCGTCTTGATCGTGTCTACCAATTTGTACGCAGGAACCGGCTTGCCCTCAGAGTCGAGGATCTGATCGCCGTTCTCGTCGTACTGGAATACGGGGTTTCCGTCCGGGTCGAGGATCGGCTCCTGGACCTGAGCCGTATCGAACTTGGCCTCGAGGTCCGGGCTGGTCCAGCTGAAACCGATCGCACCGTCGAGCGATGCCGACCACGCAACCTGGTAGCCGAACTGGAAGGTCGTGGCCTCGAAGTCCGCCGACTCGGGGCCGACGATGTGGGCAAGGCCGCGACCGTTGTGGAACCACTCACGGCTCAGCGGGCTGCCACCGATCGGAGGCACACCGTTGATGAAGGTGTCTTCCTGGGTGACGATCACTTCGTGGCCGTCGGAGACGATCCGGTTCTGATCATTGACCTCGGCACTTGCTGCCCCGGCCGATCCGAGAACCAGACCGGCCACAGCGGCCGCCGCCACCGTGGCGTTGCGGGCGGCTCGGAAACCGCGTCGCGTCTGAATCTTCATGAATGTCTCATCCGTTCTCTGCGTGCCGGTATGCGCGCCCGCGTCCGACAACTGGTCGCCCTAGCCGTCCGCGAGGCGTATCCCACACAGAACTCACCGCCGGTGGTTGCCGCCGGTGAGCTCGTTGTTGATCAACGTCCGCACGGTTTGCGTTACCGATTCGTGATCAAAGGCGGCCCCTGAGACCTTTCCTTGATCTGATCGAACCTGTCAGGAGATTAGACCGTGACCAATCTCGAGGCAATGGCTACACCTGGCCACCGGAACGCTCACGAAACACAGTCGGACACAAGTGGGAAATCTCGGATATGCGCTACCGGGATTCACCCTAAGTGTCGAGACGAACCCCGCCCATTGGTACTCGCCACCAAGATCCGAACGTTCACGCAGGTAATTGTAGGAATTTTGTGCACTTGAAGTGCACATACGTGATGTGCGCCTGTGATCATGAACACTCACCATGCCCGCTGAACCTCACCCCGAAGGCAAACGGGACATTACGAACCGGTTGCGACACGCCGACACCGAGCAGGACCCGGGACTTAAGTTACCCTACGCAAAGTGATTGATATCACAGTCACCCGTGATGAGGCGGAACCTGACGTTTGAGCCATTCGTCGGAGTCGCCCGATCGGTCTTCACCGACCCCGCGCTCGTCCTTCGTCGTGTCGGGAAGTGGGTCGCCGAAGATCCGGGCAAGCCGCGCCCGGTCGATCCGGGCGCGGCTCTTGTCGTCAGTCTTGTCGGAGTCGGCAGAAATGGCGCTACTCCTCCACCCGAGACAACTCGTCGATCACGTGGGTAGCGAGTGGCAACAGCGTCGCCATGCCGTCGCGGATCGCCGCGCGAGACGAAGCGAGGTTCACGACGAGCGTCGAACCCGACACGCCTACCAGGCCGCGAGAAAGGCCGGCATCGACTGCACCTGATGCGAGACCGGACGAGCGCAGAGCCTCCGCGATGCCCCTGATCTCATGGTCGAGCACGTCTGCGGTGGCATCCGGCGTCACGTCGCGCGGGGTCACACCAGTGCCACCGACGGAAATCACAAGGTCCACTCCCCCGATCACCGCGGTGTTCAGCGCGTTGCGGATCTCGACCTCGTCGGCCGACACCGACACCACACCGTCGACGACGTAGCCGGCTTCGACGAGCAGTTCCGTCACCAGCGGGCCGGTCGAATCGGGGCTGTCGCCATGCGAGACGCGGTCGTCGACGATCACCACGAGTGCGCGGCCGGTTCGGGGGGCTTCGAGTTCCATGGATCCAAAGGTAGTTCGCAGGTCGTCCGGACGCGCTGTATGTTCGACAATCTCCATGATGTCTGCCTCCTGAATCATCGGCCACCATCCGCGTCGGAGGCGGTTTGAACATCGACCGTCGTCGGGTTGTTGCCCCGCGCGTCGGTGTAGGTGACGCTCACCGTGGTGCCCGGCGCTTGCGAGCGGATCGCCGCGATCAGGGAATCGCCATCGGTGATGACCCGGTCGTCGACCTTCGTGATGACCGAACCGGCGGGGATTCCGGCACGAGCAGCGGGCCCGTCCGCAACCACCTCGACGACCGCGGCTCCGTTCACGTCCGCGCGAGCGGGCACCTGCACACCGATGAGGGCATGCGTTGCGGTTCCCGTGTCGATGAGTTCGTCGGCGATGCGCCGGGCCTGATCGACAGGGATCGCGAAGCCGAGGCCGATCGAACCGGACTGCTGACCCGAGGTCGCGATCGCGGTGTTTATTCCGACGAGGTTGCCTTCCATATCGACGAGCGCACCACCGGAGTTGCCCGGATTGATGGCGGCGTCGGTCTGAATCGCGTCGATCACGGTGTTCTGATTACCCGTCTCACCACTGGTGGAGACGGGCCGATTGAGCGCAGAGACGATCCCGGAAGTCACGGTGCTCTCCAGTCCGAGCGGTGAACCGACCGCGACGACGGCCTGCCCCACCTGAAGGTTCTCGGAGTTGCCCATCTCGATCGGGGTGAGATCGTCGCGACCCTCTGCCCGAATCACCGCGATGTCCGTGATCGGGTCGGTCCCGACGACGCTCGCCTTGGCGGACGTTCCATCGGCGAAGGCCACGGTGAGCTCGGCGCCCGGCCCGGCTCCCGCGACGACGTGGTTGTTGCTGAGGATCAGGCCGTCGGACGAGAGGACGACACCTGACCCTTCACCCGCACCCGAACGCCCGACCACCTCGATACGGACGACGCTGGGCACGACCCGCTGCGCGACCGCCTGCACGGTGCCGTCGGGAGCGTTCGCCACCGTGGTGGTCTCCGGCCGCGGCGAGTCGAGCGCATTGGTCACCCCGACGCCCGACCCGGAATCACGGACCGCCAACGCACCCACCGCGCCACCGATACCGCCACTGACGATCGCCAACGCGATGGCGCCCACGACCAGTGCGGTACGCCCGGACTTGCGCGGCTGTGCGGGCGCGGGCTGGTATGGGGCAGTCGGCGGCGCTCCGTACTGGTGGGGCTGCTGCGGCTGCGCGGGACCGGGTTGTCCGGGCATGGGCTGTCCATGCGCGGGCTGTCCGGAACCGTGGGTGGGGTCGGTCATCTCGTTCGTCGCCTTCGTCCTTCAGTCGATCCGAGTGGAGGGGGTGTACTCCATCCAATATGGACCTGTCGGCTGAGAAGCTCCTGAAGAATCGGCTCACAGTTTCCTGGCAATCAGTCCGCGTCGAGCTGCGGTGTGCCCGGAAGCACGATGCGGATGAGCGCACCACCGCGTTCCGATCTGTCCACCGCGATCGTGCCGCCGTGCTTCATCACGACCTGCCGCACGATCGCCAACCCCAACCCCGAACCGGGCATCGACCGCGCGGTCGTCGCACGATAGAACCGTTCGAACACCAGCTCCCGTTCCTCTTCGGGAATACCCGGCCCGGCGTCGTCGACGGTCAGTTCCATCAGTCCTGGACCGATCTGATGCATCTTCACCACCACGTCCTCACCCGCCGGGCTCCACTTCGCCGCGTTGTCGAGGACGTTGACCACCGCACGGGTGAGGGTCGCGTGGTCGCCGAACACGAACCACGGCTCGGTGACGGCGGTGAAATCGATCTCGGTACGACGTCGTCGTGCTCGTTCGAGGCTGCGATCGACGACTTCGGCGATGTCGACGGCCTCGAACACCGTCTCCGGCGCCTCCTCCCGGGCCAGATCGACGAGGTCGCCGACCAGCGTCGACAATTCCGCGATCTGTCCCACGACGTCCTCGCGGAGTTCGGCCATGTCGTCGTCGGGCAGGCTCGGCGCCCCCGGGCGACTCGCGGCGATGAGCAGTTCCATGTTCGTCCGCAGCGAGGTTAGCGGTGTGCGCAGTTCGTGGCCGGCATCGGCAACGAGCCGGGCCTGCCGCTCCCGCGATTCGGCCAGCGCCCGCAACATCATGTTGAAGCTCTCGGTGAGTCGCGCCAGCTCGTCGTGCCCCGTCACACGAATCGGTCGCAGGTCGTCGGTCCTCGCGACACGTTCGGCGGCGGCGGTCAAACGCGCCACCGGCCGCAAACCGGTCCGGCCCACCGTCGCACCGACGGCCGCGGCCAGCACGACCCCGCATCCGCCGACGACGAACAGCACGCTTGCGAGGCGGTTGAGCACCTCACCTGTGGGCCGTAAGCGTTGTGCGATGACGATGGTGCTGCCGTCGGGGATCTGTTGTGCCAGGACCCGCTGCTGTTCGACGGTCCGCAGCGACGATGTCTGCTCGCCTTCCGCGACGGCGAGCTCCGGTGCGCCGATCGGTACCGACGATCCGGGCGGCACATAGCGTCCGAGATCGGGATAGATGAGAGCGACGCTGATGTCGGAACTGTAGAGCTGGGCCCCGCCGATATAGCGGGGGTCGTAGGTGATCAGCGTGCTCGATTCGACGAGCGCAGAAGCACGAGCCTGCAGTTGCTTGTCGATGTCGGAGTAGAGAGCCCGCGAGACCACCATGTAGGCGGCAATGGAGGTCACCGCGACCGCGAGGGCAACCGCTCCCGCAGCGAGCAACGTGACCCGGGTGCGCAAGGGCACCGACCGGGTCAACAGCATGGGGGGTCTCATCTGACCGCTCACGGAGGGGTCTCGCGCAGCACGTAGCCGACACCGCGCACCGTGTGAATGAGCCGTGGTTCGCCGCCCGCCTCGGTCTTGCGGCGAAGATAGCCGACGTAGACCTCCAGGGCGTTACCCGACGTCGGGAAGTCGTAGCCCCACACCTCCTCGAGGATCCGGCTACGCGTGAGCACCCGCCGCGGGTTCGCCAAGAGCATCTCCATGAGCGCGAACTCGGTACGGGTGAAGCTGATCTGCCGCTCGCCGCGGGTGACCTCGCGTGTCGCGGGGTTGAGAGTGAGGTCCTCGAAGCGCATCGTGTCCTCGAGTCCACCGTCCGGATCGGGGGCGGCTCGGCGCAGCAGTGCCCGCAGCCGGGCGAGGAGTTCTTCGAGTGCGAACGGTTTGGGCAGATAGTCGTCGGCACCCGCATCGAGCCCGGACACCCGCTCCGAGACCGAGTCGCGGGCGGTGAGCACGAGGATGGGCAGGTCGTCGCCCGTGCTCCGCAGCCGACGGCACACTTCGAGGCCGTCGACGCGGGGCATCATCACGTCGAGCACCATCGCGTCGGGCCGGGCGGCGGCGACCTTCTCCAGCGCGTCCTGCCCATCCGTCGCGAGTTCGACCGTGTAGCCGTTGAAGCTGAGTGACCGGCGCAGGGATTCCCGCACCGCCCGGTCGTCGTCGACCACCAAGATGCGCATGCGCACCATTTTGGCCCCGACCGCTGAGAGGTGCCTGAGAACGGGTCAGAGTGTGTCGGGGTCGACCATTCCGAGCCGGACCGCCTTGACGAGCCGGCGTGGCACGCGGTGGGTCACGCCGCCCACGGTCACCGGCACCAGATCCGGCGCTTTCGTGTGCCATCGGGACCTACGGCTGCGCGTGTTCGCGCGGGACATGCGGCGCTTGGGAACTGCCATGTGATACCTCGTTTCCGTTGATGCGGGATCAGCCGCGGGGACGCCGGGTGCCGTACTTGCGTTCGAACTTCTCGACGCGTCCGGCGGCGTCGAGAACGCGGGCGGTGCCCGTCCAGAAGGGGTGCGATTCGCTGGTGACGTCGACGACGACGAGCGGATAGACGTTGCCGTCCGACCACTCGACCGTGCGGTCGGAGGTGATCGTCGAACGCGTCAGGAACGTCGACCCGGTGTTCGCATCCTGGAACACGACCGGGTGGTAGTCGGGGTGGAGACCGGATTTCATGCGTGACCTCTCTTTTCGAAGCTTGATTCCGTGCGTTCTGCGGCCTGCTCGCCGCGAGTCCCGTCGGTCGGCATATCTGCGCACGGGTCCTGGTGGTAGTGGCCGAACGGGTCGTCCCACGTCGGCCACAGCTCGGGGTGGGCGAATTCGTCGTCGGTGAGGAGGGCGTCCCGCAATGCACCGAGCACGGTGTCGGGATCGGCGTCGTGGACGAGCACGACGAGCGAGCTGTCGCGGTCTCCGTACGTGTCGCTCCAGCGCAGGGCCGCCATCGCGCGGCGGGCATCGGGGACGCGCTGCTGTTGTTCGGGTGTCATCGACGCGAGCCACGGACCGCCGTGTGCCACTCGCAGGCCACATCCCGCCGACTCGATGATCAGCGCGGTGTCGGGCTGGGTCGCGACCCAGGCGCGACCACGAGTGCGCACGACTCCGTCGAGCAGCACGTCGATCGCCTCGTGGAGTCGCTGGGGATGGAAGGGTCGTTGCGCACCGAATTCGAGCAGCCGGATTCCGCAGTCGTCGTCGAGCGGTGGTTGGCCGCGCAGCAGCGGTGAGTGTGCATCGGAGATCTCTCCGCGCCGCGCGCCGGCCGGGATGCGGCGCAGCAGTGCCTCGACGTCGGGGCTGTTGCTCCACACGATCGGTGCGTCGGGCGCGAGCCTGGCCAGTACGGCGTGGAGCCGGGCCTGTGCCCAGCCGTCGGCTCCGGGCCGGACGACGAGTGCGTCTGCGAACTCGACCTGGCCCACCACCACCTGGGCGACGGTGCGTTCGTCGTCAGGCGTGGTCGCAATGTCCTCGTCGCCGGTGGCATCGGCCATCCACGTGCCGGCATCCACGCACGTGACGACGCCCTCGATGCGTACGTCGCGGGAGGCGGGACCGTCGATCTGCCCGACGACATCGGCGACGACGACGTGCTCGATCGCCCAGCACAGCGCCTCGGGTTCGAGTTGCGGGTCGAGGTGGAGCACGATCCGGTCGACATCGGATCGCCTGTGCAGCCGGCGCAGCAACGGCAGGAGATCTTCCCGCAGGGTGCAGGACACGCACGCGTGCGCGAGTTCGAGAGCTTCGTGTCGCCGATCGCCCGGTGTGGTGACGGTGCGGTGCACGATGCCGTCCCCGACGTGCGCGAGGTCGTGGTGGACGACGATCGTGCCCGCCCGCAGGAATCCGTGGGCGACCTGCCCAGCACCGGCGTCGCGGGTACCGGTTCCGCCCCGTCCCGCGACGAGTATCAGCGGTGTCCTGGTATCCACCTCACTCCTTTCGACAATGATTGTCATTAGCCATTCGGCAGCGTACAGTCGGCCCAACCATTTGTCGAAAATGATTGTCGTTACGCTCTACGGGGCGGCCGACAGGAAGGACACACCGTGTCGGCGCACTGCCAGGTCACCGGACGCTCTCCCGGATTCGGGAAAGCCGTCTCGCACTCCCACGTCCGCAGCAACCGGCGCTGGAACCCCAACATCCAGCGCAAGACGTACTTCGTCCCGTCCGAGAGGCGACGCGTCACGCTCACCGTCTCCGCCAAGGGCATCAAGACCATCGACCGCGACGGCATCGACGCCGTGATTGCCCGACTGCGCGCGAGAGGAGAAAAGTTCTGATGGCACGAAACGAGATCCGGCCGATCGTGAAACTCCGGTCGACGGCAGGGACCGGATACACCTATGTCACCCGCAAGAACCGCCGCAACGACCCCGACCGCCTGGTCCTGCGCAAATACGATCCGACGCTTCGCAGGCACGTCGACTTCCGAGAGGAGAAGTAGCTGTGGCCAAGAAGTCCAAGATCGCCCGCAACGAACAGCGCAAGCTGGTAGTGGAGCGCTACGCCGAGCGTCGCGCAGCACTGAAGGACACGATCCGCAGACCGACGAGCACCGACGAGGAGCGCGCCGCAGCACAGGCCGCCCTCCAGCGCCTGCCCCGCAACGCCAGTCCGGTACGATTGCGCAATCGAGACGCTGCCGACGGTCGCCCACGCGGCCACCTGCGTAAGTTCGGGCTCTCGCGAGTACGTGTACGCGAGATGGCCCACCGCGGGGAGTTGCCCGGCGTCCACAAGTCGAGCTGGTGAGGAGCGAGAACATGGCAGTCAAACGAGGGCCGTCGAAGAAGTCGCGGGCCGTCGAGGGCCGCAAGCCGAAGAAGAATCCCCTCTTCGCGGCGAAGATCGACCACGTCGATTACAAGGATGTGAACCTGCTCCGCACCTTCATCTCCGACCGCGGCAAGATCCGCAGCCGCCGCGTCACGGGCCTGACCCCGCAGCAGCAGCGCGAGGTCGCCATCGCCGTGAAGAACGCGCGCGAGATGGCGCTGCTGCCCTACGTCAGCAGCAAGTAGATTTTCCGCGCAACGCCCCTTCCGATTCGTCGGGAGGGGCACCTTCGTGTCGGGCGTGCAGTTGTTGTCGCCGGTACTCGATATGCGCGCCGAGTTGTGCACGCTCAAACCGGCGCTCCGGACGCGCGAAGCCGCTGCCGGACCCTGGCCACGATCGACGCGGGCCTTCGCCGAAGCTGCTCCGAGTTGACACGCACCACCGACCACCCGAGCGACGCGAACGCCTCATAACGCTCGATGTCGTACGTGCGCTGACGTTCGTCGGTCCAATGATGGGTTCCGTCGTACTCGACGGCCGTGCGCCAGTGTCGCCATCCCATGTCGGCGTGCCCGATCACCCGTGAGCCGTCGACGATCGGTACCTGTGTCTCGGGAGCCGGAAGCCCGCTACGGACCAGCAGCAGCCGAACCTTGGTCTCGGGTATCGACTCGGCACCCGGGTCGACCAACGCCACTACCTCGGTCAACTGCTTCAGGCCACGCACACCGGGATGACGCGCAGCGATGTCGAGGACTCCGCGGGGGTGTATGCGGGTCGCTCGGCACAGTGCGTCCAGCGTGGCGATCGCGTCGTCACGCTCGAGCCGTCGTCCCACGTCGAATGCCGTGCGGGCCGGTGTCGTGACTCGCATTCCGTCGACGACACATACCTCGTCGTCGTTCAAGGCGGTGCTGTGGATCATCACTCCGGCGGACCCGCGGTGGCTGCCGGTGCGCACGAGCTCGGCCGGAGCAGTCGTGTCGATCCAGCGGCAGCCGTGCAGAGCGGCAGCGGACAATCCCGCCGCCACACCCGTCCGAGCGGACCACAGCCACGCCGCGCGCGCCCGCAGTACCGGAGTCACCTCCACGTCCGGATGGATGTAGACGTTGCGGTGCACCCGTCGGAAGCGGCGGAGCTGTCGCAGCGACACTCTGCCCGCGGCCACCGCTTCGGTGCCGATGAACGGTTCGTCGAATTCCCCCATGAGCACCGACGATGCCCGGAGCCGCACCGACAGGGAAGGCGCGGGAAGCGATTGTGGACAGCTTCTTGGTTGTGCACAAGTGGGCAGTTTTTCATGACATGTGAGACCAGATGTGCACGGCCAATCGGGCGCCGTCCGGAGATCGTTAGACTGAGCAACCGTGTCTGGTGTGATCTCGGGGTTCACTGTGATCTTCGTGATCATCGCAATCGGCTTCGTTCTGGGCCGGCGCGGCACCCTCGGCGCCGAAGCGCAGACCGTGCTCAGCCGCATCGTGTTCGTCGTCGCCACGCCCGCATTGTTGTTCGACGCCCTCGCGACCTCCGACCTGTCGACGATCTTCTCCGAACATCTCTACGTCGGCGCGGCCACCGCACTCGCCGTCGCCATCGGGTATCTCTTGATCGCGCGACTGTGGCTGAAGCGTGCAGTACCGGAGCTGACGGTCGGTGCGCTCTCCGCCGGGTACGTCAACTCCGCCAACCTCGGGATCCCCATCGCAGTGTTCGTTCTCGGTGACGCGTCGTTCGTCGCACCGCTGATGCTCTTCCAGATCATCGTGCTCTCCCCCATCGCTCTCACCGCTCTCGATCTGTCCACCGCGCGACCGGGAGCATCGCGACTCGAAACGCTCATCACACCGTTCAAGAACCCCATCGTCGTCGCCGGCGCCGCGGGACTCGTCGTCGCGGGCACGGGCTGGCATGTGCCCGACGCGCTGCTGCAGCCGATCCAACTACTCGGCGGGGCGTCGGTACCCGGCGCACTTCTCGCGTTCGGGTTGTCGCTGCAGGGTGTGCGCGTACTCCAGAAGGGCACCAGTCCCCGTCGCGACGTTGCGCTCGCATCGGTACTCAAGATCGTCGTCCAACCGCTGCTCGCCTGGGCGATGGGTCGCTACCTGCTCGGTCTCGACGGAACCGAACTGTTCGCGGTGGTCGTCGTCGCGATGCTGCCGACCGCCCAAAGTGTGTTCGTCTACGCGAGCGCCTACGGTCGCGGCATGGTCCTGGCTCGCGACGCCGCGCTCGTCACGACGCTCGCAGCGATCCCCGGCCTCGGCGTGGTCGCGGCACTACTCGCCTGACCGGCCCACCGACCACGCTGCCCACAACCGCGCATACCGGCCGCCCCGAGCAACCAGGTCGTCGTGTGAGCCCTGTTCGACGATCCGCCCGTCGTCCATCAGGACGATGCGGTCGGCGCGCGCCGCCTGACTGAGCCGATGCGCGACGATCAGGGCACTCCGTCCCCGCAACGCCTCCTCGGCCGATGCCTCGAGTTCGTCGGCACCGGCCGACCCCGCATCCGCGGTGGCCTCGTCGAGAATCACCAACGCCGGATCGAGCAGGATCAGACGTGCCAGCGCAAGCTGCTGTTCCTGCATCGGAGTGAGTACGTGGCCACCCGAGCCCACCTCGGTGTCCAGGCCCGAGGGCAGCCGCGACACCCAGCCGTGCGCACCGACCCTCTCGAGCACTTCCACGAGCGTGCCGTCCGCCGCGTCGGGCGCCGCCATCCGGAGATCGTCGCGCACCGACCCGGAGAACACGTGCACTTCCTGGGTGACGAGAGCGACCTCGCGCGTGCGACGCTCGTCGCCCAGTTCGCCGATGGGGACCCCGCCGAACGTGACGGTTCCGGCGCTCGCCGGGTGCACACCCGCGAGCACCGCGGCGAACGTCGTCTTTCCTGCCCCGGAGGCACCGACGAGCGCGACGTGTTCGCCGTCGCCGATCGTCAGGTCCACTCCGTGGACGATCTCCGGCCCGGTGTCGTATCCGAAATGCACGTCGCGCGCGACGAGTTCGCGTCCTGTCGGCTGCGCGGCAACCCGAGGCTCACGGTCGGCGTCTTCGAATTCCTCGCATTCCTCGATCAGACCCGCGATCCGCGACAAGGAGGCAAGACCGCTCTGCAGCGAGTCCATCACCATCAGCAACTGGCCCAGCGGACCGAACAGGCGCAAGAAGAACAGCATCGCGGTAGTCGTGACGCCGACGGTGATCGCGTCGTTGTCCACAAGCAGGAAGCCGACGAACAGGATCGAGGCCATTCCCAGGAACTCGGCGAGATTGACTCGCCCGAACAGCCGGTTGACGACGATGCGGGCCCGCAACTCCCAGCGCGCAACCCACCACGAATGCTCGTCGATGGGACCTGCCAGGCTCGGGCCGAGATCGAACGCGTGCACTGTCGGAAGGCCGCGGATCCCGCCGAGCACGTGGTGAGCACGCTCCCCCATTGCCACCCGCGACTGCCGGTAGATCGGCGGCGCATCCCGCGTGTACATGCGCGCACCCAGATAGTGGACCGGCAACACCACGATCAGCACGATCAGGAACCGCCAGTCCAGTACAGCGAGACCGAACATCGTGAGGACGACGGTGAACAGTGCACCGGAGATCGCCGGTGCGGCCTCGCGGATCGCGGAACTGACCTGGGCCACATCGTCGGTCGCCCGCGACACGAGGTCGCCGCTGCCCGCCGATTCGATCCTGGCCAGCGGCAGCCGCATCGCGGCCGCCAGCATACGTTCGCGCAGGCGCGCCAGGCCTGTCTCGAAGAGTTGCGAGGTGAGCATGAGCCCGAGACCGCTCAATGCTGCGAACACGATGACTCCGGCGAGCATCGTCCCCGCAAGCCACGCGATGTCGGTGAGATCGCCGCCTTCGAGCACGACGTCGACGGATCGCCCCATCGCCCACGGCGTCACCAGACCGGCCGCTGCACCGATCACGAGCACGACGAATACGCCGGCGGCCATACGACCCTTACCGGCGAACACCGACCGTGCAACACGCACGGTGCCGCGCGCATCCGCGGTCCGAAACCGTTCGCCCGCACGAATAGCTGTAGTACTCATCGATCATCTCCGGAAGCTGCGAAGGAACGGTCGCTCAGCTCGAGCACATCGTCGGCCGCCGCCGTGAACGCGGGCGACCGCGTGAACACCACAGTGGTCCGTCCGCGCCGGAGTTCGGGTACGCGCTCGGCGATCGCGGCCTCGGTGACGGAATCGACGGCCGTCGTGGGATCGACCAGCACCAGCACTTCCGCGGGCGCGGCGAGAGCGCGTGCAAGCGAGACACGTTGACGCTGTCCACCGGAGAGCAACCTGCCCGCTTCGCCGACCGGTGTGTCGAGGCCGGCGGGAAGCACCCGCGCGACGTCATCGCACGCCGCGGCGAACACCGCGCGAGTGACCCGGGCATCGGCGTCGGGTGCGTCGTCCGGGACACCCGCAGCGATGTTGTCCACGACAGTGCCCTCGAACAGGTGCGACGCGTGGGGCACCACCCGCACGCTGCGTCGCGCCGCGTCGTTCCCCAGATCGAACAGGTCGACGCCGCCCACCAGGACTCGTCCGTGTTCCGGGTGACGCGACCGCGCGAGCACAGCCACCAGATCAGCGGTGGTCTCGGCGTCGGTATGGACGACGGTGAACTTGCCGGCTGCGATCGTCAGATTCAGATCACGTAGTCGCCCAGCCGTGAACGCCTCGAATTCGAGGGTGCCCTCGTCCGGGGCGTCACGATCACCGGTGTCGACTGCGGGGGGTGCTTGCAGAACACTCAGGACCCGCTCCGCGGAAGCGACCGCTGCCGCCCACACAGCGCCCATGTTGGATCCGAGCGCGGCGAGTGGCCCCATGATCACCTGTGTCACGCCGACGACGGTGATGAGCTGCCCGACGGTGAGCGACCCGGTGACCGCCATCGCGCCTGCGGCCACCGCGACACCGACGATGAGCAGGCCCGACGCGAATTCCATGGAGGCGATGTAGGCGCCTTCGGCGCGCGCCGAACGGAGCACACCGTCGAGCGCTCGACGACTCGCGCCGACGTATCGCCGCGACGCCTCCGCGTCGGCGCCGATGCCCTTGACCACGCGGATGCCGGTAACGAGGTCGGTGGCGGTACCTGCTGCCGCTCCCGCCACCTTCTGCTCCTCGAAGCTGCGCCGCCGCAGCGGACCGGAACCTTTGTCGAGCAACCACAGGATCACGGGCGCTCCGACGAGGATCGCCAGGCCGAGCGGCCACGACACGCTCAGCAGCACGACGGCGCCGAACACCACCGCGACGACATGCCCGATCGGGTACACCATGACGGCGATACCGCGCGCAAGCTGTTCGACGTCCGAGGTCGCGATATTCAGCATGTCGCCCGGGGTGCGCTGCGGGCCGCCGACGCCACGCACGTCGAGGATCCGGTCGGTCACACGCGTGCGCATCCGATGCTGGACCGCAAGCATGCCTGCCTGCCCGATACGTCCACCGAAGCGCGCCGAAACCGTCAGGACCGCGAATACGAGGGCGAGGACGAGCAACCATCGCCACAGGGCATCGAAATCCCTGGTCGCGACCGCCCGGTCGATGGCATGCCCCATGACGACGGGCACCAGCGTCTCGCACACCTGATGGACCGCAACGAGAAACGCAGCCGGGGTCGTCCACTTCTTCGCCGCCAGCATCGTCCGCACGGTGAAACGGCGGGGCGTCAGGGTGTCGTCGACGACGACCTCGGGTGTCGGCATCGCCTGGGGCGGCGGGTCGAAAAAGACTGGCAGCTTCATGGTCCTCCGTTGTGGTGCGCGGGTACACACATTGCCACGTGGCACGCCTACGGTGGAACGCATGCGTCTCGTCATGCTCTTCGCCTGCTGCCTTCTCGCCGCCGCGTGCGGTTCGACGCCCCCGGATGTCGACCCGCTGCCGGAGAACCCCGAACCGGCAGGCGCCACGGTGTTCTCGGCCCGACCGGACATCGTCGACGCGCATCCGCTCACCATCACGTCGTACTCACGCATCGACGACAACCGGCTGTCTCTGCATTTCGAGACCGGAACCCCGGAGTGTTTCGGCGTCGCCCCCGCCGTGATCGAGACCGAGGACGTCGTCACGGTGTCACTCGAGGGTGGCACCCTGCCGGAGGCGCAGGACAGCATGTGCATCATGGTCGCGGTGTTCGGAACCATCGAGGTGCCGTTGCAGTCGCCTCTCGGGGATCGAGTGGTCACCGCCTCCTGATCGATGCATTCCCCGCCCCGGCACTGGCTGCTCTATCTCTGCGTCTCCACCGCGTTGCTGCACGCAGCATTCCAGTCGGTGCGTGTGCTGGTGTCGTACCGGATCCTCGCTCTCGGTGGCGACGCCGCGACGATCGGCATCATCACCGCCCTGTATGCGATCGTGCCGCTGCTCGCGGCGGTGCGGATGGGTCGCGCCGTCGACCGCGGCCACGCGACCGTGATCCTGCGCGCCGGGATCGTCGTGTCCACCGTGGGGGTCGGATCGATCGCGCTCAGTTCCGGTCTGCTGGTGCTCGGACTCGGCAATATCGTGCTCGGGCTCGGTCAACTGCTCGTCACCGTCTCCGGTCAGGCGTTCGTGTCGATCCTGTCGCCGCGCGGCGAACTCGACCGCGGGTTCGCCGGCATCACCCTCGGTGTGTCGGTCGGGCAGGCCGTGGGAGTTCCGGTCGCGGGGGCGATCGCCGCGACCCACAGCACGAGCGACGGCACCGTCGAGACCACCGGCGCACTCATCGCGATGACAGTGCTTGCGGCGCTCGCCCTGGCGTTCGTCATCGGCCTGCGGGAGCCACCCGGTTCCGGGCGCACCGCAGACGACGGCCCACCCCAGTCGGTGCGCTCGATGCTCGCCACACCCGGAATGAAGCCGGCGATGCTGTCGAGCCTGATCGTGCTGGCCTCCGTCGACCTCGTCGTCGTGTACCTGCCGCTGCTCGGAGAGCAGTTCGGTTTCGGGGTTCTGCTCGTATCGGTGCTGCTCACCGCACGGACGGTCGCATCGATCGTCTCCCGGGCGCTGCTGCCGTGGGCGCTGCGCCGTATCCCGCGACGCCGACTGCTGTTGTCCGCGACCGCGGGCACGATCGTGCCGGTCGCGCTGATTCCCGTGGTGCCGAACCCGTGGGTGATCGGTCTGCTGCTCGCGGTATGCGGGGTGTTCTGGGGCGTGGGTCAACCACTGACGATGACATGGGTGGTCGAACTGGTGGAACCGTCGGATCGGGCATCGGCGCTCGCGGTGCGGTTGACGGGAAACCGCCTCGGGCAGGTCGCGGTGCCGCTCGCGGCGGGCGCGGTCGCCGGGGTTGCGGGGGTGGCGTCGGTGTTCTGGGTGACGGCCGCGTTGTTGTCCACAGCAGCCACCTCCACGTGGCGGGCGCTGCGCTGACAGCCCGCACCTACCTGCGACGCATCCGTACGTAGTTGCCCACCACCGCAGCACCGAGACCGTCGAGATCCGGGGCGACCACCCGGCCCGCCACGCGACGGGCCATCCGGTCGACGATCCGGGCGAGCCCGGGATCGTCGCCGAGCCGGAAGATCGTCACCTGCGCACCGATTTTTGCGAGATGGTCGAGCTCGCGCACGGTCAGCCCGAGGGTCCGCGCGCTGGGCGGATAGTCGAACGCCGCATACCCATCCGGTTCCAGGTGCGCGGTCGGTTCGCCGTCGGTGACCACGAGCACCACCGGCTGCGCGTTCGAATGACGTCGCAGATGCCGTCCGGCGAGCAACAGTGCGTGATGCAGATTGGTGCCCTGTTCGTAGACGCCGTCCAATCCTGCGAGTTCGGGGGCTGTGACCACGCGCGCGTGCCGACCGAACGCGATGAGCTGCAGTGCATCACCGCGAAAACGGGTCGACACGAGATGATTCAGCGCGAGGGCGGTGCGCTTCATCGGCACCCACCGCCCGTCCATGACCATGGAGAACGAGGTGTCGACGAGAAGCGCAACCGCTGCCTGTGCCCGCTGTTCCGTCTCGACCACTTCGACGTCCGACACCGTCATCCGGACGGGCACGCCCGGGTCGCGCAGCGTCGCATTGGTCAACGTGCGCACGACATCCCACGGTTCGGTGTCGCCGAATTCCCACGACCGCGCTGCTCCGGTCGGTTCCCCCATCGCCCCCGCGCGCCGCGTCTCGCGTTGTCCGCCCCGCGACGAGAGACGGTTCATCACATCGCGTAGCGCGTGCTGCCCGAGTTGCCGCATGGCCTTGGGCGACAGACGCCACTGCCCATCGGCGCCACGATCGAAGTACCCCTGCTTCTGCAGTTCCTTTTCGAGTTCGGCGAGCGTCCGCGCATCTGCGGCAGCTTCCGGGCCGAGATGACGTTCGAGGGCATCGAGATCGATGTCGTCCAGCGACGCACCCGCATACTGCTGCGACAACTGCTCGGCGAGCTGGTCGAGTTCCGAGATCTCCTGCAGCGCACCGGTGCCTTCCCCGAGACCCATGCCCTCGTCGCCGCGGAATCGCTGCGAACCCGTCCAGTCCTCACCGGGCCGGGCCGCACGCAGATTACCGTCGAGACGATCGAGTTGCTGCATGAGATCGGGGGAACCGAACGCCTGTTGAGCCAGTGCGTCGAGTTCGTCGCGCTGTTCCTGTGTCAACGAATTGCGCAGTCGCTGCGCCGCAGCGGCACGTTGCGCCAGCGAGTCGAGCAGTTCCTCGACGTTCTGCGGATTCTCCGGGAAGAAGTCGCCGTGCTCGGCCATGAACTGTTCGAAGTCCTCCGGTGTGTCCTCGCCACGGGAGTGCTTGTCGAGCAGGTCGTTGAGGTCTGCGAGCATCTCGGCGATGCGCTGCCGGTCTTCGTCGGTCGCGCCTTCGAGCGCTTGTTTCATGCCCGCGAACCGCTGGTCGAGCATCTCCCGGCCCAGCAGATCGCGGATCTTCTCGTAGTCCTCGCGCGCCTGGGTGCTCCGCCAGTCGTAGTCGGCCAGTTCCTGTACGGCCTGCGCGGTCGAGCCCGGGAGTTCCTCCATGCGCATCTCCGAGAAGCGCGCATCGTCGTCGAGGGCGCGTGCGAGCGTTTTCCGCTCTTCGAGGACGGCCTTGTCCAGCAGCTCACGCACTTCCCGCAGAGTTCCGTCGAGATTGTTGCGGTCGAGCAGCTCACGCCGACGCCGGTTCGCTTGCGCTGCAAGTTTGTCCAGGCCCCGCATAGGGCCCTGCCCGCGGCGGAGCAATTCACGTAGCGCCTGTCGCGGCGAACTACCGGCGAGGACATCGTCGCCGATCGAAGCGAGCGCGTCGCGCAGATCCACGGGCGGGGCGAGTGGATCACCGCCGTGGTACGGACCGTAGCGAGCCGCCCGACTCATCAGGAGTACACCGCCGCGCCGTCGTCGCCGGTGTCCTTTGCGATCCGGCGCGCAAGATAAAGCCCCTCGAGTGCGAGTTCGATCGCAGACGCACGCGTTCCCGGGTCGCTCGCACCGAGACGATCGGCGACGTCGTCGAGCACCGGCAGTTCGGGTAGTTCGTCGAGCAGCACCTTCGCCGTGATCCGTTCCCCCGTCACGACGGGCTCACCCTGTTCGACGGCAGAGACGAGCGGGGCTAGGTCGATACCGGCCAGGCGTGCGCGGGCGGTCTCGGCGGTCGCGCGGCGCAGCAGGTGGTCGAGTACCTCGAATTCGCGCCCTTCCTCGCCGGACTCGAATTCGACCTTGCCGCGCAGTACCTCGACGACGGTGCCGAGATCGACGGGGCGCGCGACCGGGTCGTCCTCTCCGAGAACAGCACCGCGACGCACGGCCGCGGCAGCAACGGTCTCGGCTCCCGCGACCGCGAACCGCGCGGACACTCCGGACCTCTGGTCGACGGAGGTCGACTCGCGCAGCAGCCGGGTGAAGCGGGCCAGAATCTCGAGGAGAAAACCGGGAACACGGGCCTGTAGTTCGGCTTCCTGTCGGATGACCGCGACCTCGTCGTCGAGTTCCATCGGGTAGTGGGTGCGGATCTCTGCGCCGAAGCGGTCCTTGAGCGGTGTGATGATGCGTCCGCGGTTCGTGTAGTCCTCCGGGTTGGCGCTCGCGACGAGCAGTACGTCGAGCGGGAGCCTGATGGTGTAACCGCGCACTTGGATGTCGCGTTCTTCCATCACGTTCAGCAGCGACACCTGGATGCGTTCGGCAAGATCGGGCAGCTCGTTGACGGCGACGATGCCGCGGTGCGACCGCGGTACCAGACCGAAATGGATGGTCTCGGGATCGCCGAGGCTGCGTCCCTCGGCGACCTTGACGGGATCGACATCGCCCACGAGGTCGGCAACGGATGTGTCCGGGGTCGCCAGCTTTTCTGCGTACCGTTCGCTGCGGTGCCGCCACGCGACGGGAAGGTCGTCACCGAGTTCGGCGGCGCGCCGGATGGAGGCGGGCGTGATCGGCTCGTAGGGGTGCTCGCCCAGCTCCGAGCCGGCGATCACGGGTGTCCATTCGTCGAGGAGCAGCGGCAGGGTGCGCAGCAGGCGGGTCTTGCCCTGGCCTCGTTCACCGAGCAGCACCACATCGTGGCCTGCGAGCAGTGCCCGCTCGAGCTGCGGGACCACGGTGTCGTCGAACCCGACGATGCCGGGCCACGGGTCGGTGCCGTCGCGCAGCGCAGTGAGCAGGTTCTGTCTGATTTCGTCCTTGACGGAACGCTGCACGTGTCCGGACGCGCGCAGCTCACCGAGAGTGGACGGGCGGAATGTGGGAGAGGTCACCCCACCCAAGGTACGACCGTCGCGTCGTTTCGGCACCCCCTCCCGCATCGAGCGATGAGAAACGACAGGCAACGTGTGGCCTCGCGCATACACTGCCGCTCATGGACACCTGGTTCCTGGCGGTGCTGCTCGGACTCGGCCTTGCCGCCGCGACCGGGTTGCGCACATTCCTCCCGCTGCTGATGTTGAGCGCTGCGGTGCACTTCGAACTCTTCGGCATCGTCGTGGGCGACTCGATGTCGTGGGTCGGTTCTACCGCGGCACTGACCGCGCTCACGATCGCGACGGTCACAGAAGTGCTCGCCGATCTGATCCCGTTCGTCGACAATGCGTTGTCTCTGGCCGGTACGGTCACCCGCCCGATTGCGGGAGCACTCGTGGCATGGGCAGCGCTCAGCAACCTCGATCCGGCGTGGGCGGCGATCGCCGGGATCGTCGTCGGCGCGCCCACTGCGCTCGCGGTGAGCACGGCACAGACCGGAACGCGCGCCGTGAGTACCGCCACAACTGCGGGCGTCGGTAATCCGGTGTTGTCGGTAATCGACAGCGTGGCGTCGTTCGTGACGTCACTGATCTCGCTGGTCCTGCCGCTGCTGGTGATCCCTTTGTTGATCTTGTTCGGCTGGCTCGGATTCAAAGGATACGGCCGGATGCGACGCGCGCGGTCCGCCGGAACGGCCTGAGTGTCCACCAAGGGGTGCCCTTCTGATAGACAAATGACATGTCGGACACCGAGATCACCTTTTCCAGCGGCGATGTGACCCTGCACGGCAGCATGCGCATCCCCGTCTCGATCAAGGGAGCGGTGCCGGCGGTGCTGTTGCTCGCGGGCAGCGGCCCCACCGATCGCAACGGCGACAGTGCCCTGCTCCCGGGGAAGATCGGCACTCTCCGGCACCTCGCCGACGTCCTCGAAGACAACGGATTCGCAAGCTTGCGCTACGACAAGCTCGGCAGCGGCACCACGGGCCTCGGCCCCTACGACGTCGAGGACGTCGCCGATCTCGGGTTCTCGACATTCATCGATGCCGCTTCCGATGCCCTGGCTTTCCTCGCAGGACAACGCGGTGTGGATTCCTCGCGGATGTACGTCATCGGGCACAGCGAGGGAGCGCTGATCGCCCTGTCGCTCGCGCAGAACAACGCTCGCACCGACATCGACATCAAGGGCCTCGGCCTCCTCGAGCCGCTGGCCGTGCGCCTGCTCGACCTGCTCACCGCCCAAATCGATGCCCAGCTCGACGCGGTGGTGTCGGCGCGGCAGCTACCCGTGCAGGTCGCCGATCAACTGCGTCTCGCGCTGGCCGGTGCGGTCGAGTCGCTCCGCGCCGACGGCACCTTGAGCGACGACCTGCCCGAACCGCTCCGCAACGCCGGTCTCGTCTCGGCCAACGCGAAGGCCCTCGCAGAGGAGGACGCACTCGATCCCCGGATGCTCGCCGCGCAGATCGACGGCAATCTTCCCGTCCTCACGACCGTCTCCTCGAAAGACATCCAGGTCCGTATCGAGGATGTCGACGCACTCGATTCCGCGCTGGTGCACACGCGCTTGACGTCGCTGCGCATGCAGCGCACCAACCACGTTCTCAAGGACATCGGCGAGCAGCAGTCCACCGGCTCCGACTACGTCGCCGATCTGCCCTACTCCGAGGAATTCACCAGCGGTTTCGAGAAGTGGATCAAGTCGCTCTGACCAAAGCCCCCGGACCGCGCGGGGAATTTTGGATGTCGCTTACGCGTAATTCGTGTATGGTTTGCCGTTAACCCGATGGAACACACAAGAAAGGTACGGTCCGATGCAACGTCAGTATCAGTTCTGCAAGCGCCGCTCCGTACCGTTCGCCTACTTCCACTTCCACGTAGCCCCGCGGAAACCCCGAGAATAGAGTCCTCGACGACTCCGCTCTCGGCACCCGGCACATCGCCCCGGGTGCCTTTTTCTTTCCCTTCCAACAGGAGAAACACCATGAAATTCCGACTCAGCCCTACCGGCGAGATCCCGAAGACACTGCCCGACGATCTGACAGGCCACGCCATCACGATCGATCTCAGCCACGTCGATGCAGAAAAAGCTGCAGAAGCTGCCGATCTCATCCGCAAGCTGCTCGATCGCGGTGCCGCCCGCCTCGTCATCGCCGACGATCGCGGCGTCCTCGCCGCAGAAGCTCCCGCACAGCACACCGCCCACCCGCACGCTGCCTGAGACGGCAACTGCGAGTGGGCGGTAGCCCTGCGAGAACGACTCCGTCAACGCGACATCAGTGCGCGAAGTGGCGGGCGCCCGTCAAGTACAGGGTGATACCTGCTTCGCGAGCAGCCTCGATGACATCGTTGTCGCGCACCGAACCGCCCGGCTGCACCACAGCCTTGACGCCCGCCTCGGTCAGCACCTGAAGACCGTCCGCGAACGGGAAGAACGCGTCGGATGCTGCGACGGAACCGACGACACGGTCCCCGGCACGGGCCACCGCGAGGCGAGACGAATCGACCCGGTTGACCTGGCCCATTCCGACACCGACGGTCGCCCCGCCGGACACCAGCAGGATCGCGTTGGACTTGACGGCACGAACCGTGCGCCACGCGAATTCGAGATCGCGCAGTGTCGCCTCGTCGGCCGGATCTCCGCACGCGAGCTGCCAGTTGGCCGGCGCATCTCCGTCAGCGGTGAGCGCGTCGCGCTCCTGCAGAAGCAAACCACCGGAGATCTGACGCATCTCGATCTGTGCGGTCTTCGGCGAATCCGCGCGCAGGATGCGGATGTTCTTCTTTCGGGAGAGCACCTCGACGGCACCGTCCGCGTAGGCGGGGGCGATGATCACCTCGGTGAAGATCTCGGCGACCTGCTCGGCCATCTTCACGCTCACCTCACGGTTCGCGGCGATCACGCCACCGTACGCCGACACCGGATCGCACTCGTGCGCATTGAGGTGGGCGGCGGCGATATCGTCGGCGATCGCGATGCCACACGGATTGGCATGCTTGATGATCGCGACGCACGGCTCGCTGTGGTCGTGCGCAGCGCGCCACGCAGCGTCGGCGTCCTGGTAGTTGTTGTACGACATTTCCTTGCCGTGGAACTGCTCGGCCTGCGCCAGACCCGGCTCGCCGTCCTCGGACACATACAGCGCAGCGGCCTGGTGCGGGTTCTCGCCGTAGCGCAGGACATTCGCGCGGACCCACGTCGCACCTGTCCACGCGGGGAACTGCGAGTCGCCCTCTGCGATGACCTCACCGTTCGCGTAGCCGGCGTTCATCCAGCTCGCAACCGCGACATCGTATGCAGCGGTGTGCTGGAAGGCTTGCGCCGCAAGACGCTTGCGCTGGGCCAGCGTGAACCCACCGCCCTTGACGGACTCGAGGACGTCACCGTAACCGGCGGGGTCGACGACCACCGCGACCGACGGGTGGTTCTTGGCAGCAGCACGCACCATGGACGGGCCGCCGATATCGATCTGCTCGACGCACTCGTCGGGGGTCGCGCCCGAGGCAACGGTCTGCGTGAACGGATACAGATTGACGATCACCAGCTCGAACGCCTCGATCCCGAGATCGGCGATCTGGTCGAGGTGGTCCTGCTTGCGGGTGTCCGCGAGGATGCCTGCGTGTACGCGCGGGTGCAGCGTCTTGACGCGGCCTTCGAGGCATTCGGGGAACCCGGTGAGCTCCTCGACCCGGGTCACGGGCACGCCTGCACCGGCGATCGTCGCGGCAGTGGAGCCGGTGGACACCAGTTCGACGCCCGCGTCGTGCAGCCCACTCGCCAGCTCGACCAGTCCGCTCTTGTCGTAGACGCTGACCAGTGCGCGGCGCACAGTCTTACGTTCGGTCACTGGGGATCACGGCCTTTCGTCCATCGGATACAACTCCACGGGTCGCGACGGCGGCGACAACGTCGACCAGCAAGCGTCGTTCCACAACCTTGATGCGTTCGTGCAGGGCAGCCTCGTCGTCGTCGTCGAGGACCGGCACGGTTTCCTGCGCGAGAATCGGCCCGGTGTCGACGCCACCGTCGACGAGGTGCACGGTCGACCCCGAGACCTTCACGCCGTAGGCCAGCGCGTCGGGGACGGCGTGCGCACCGGGGAACGACGGCAGCAGAGCGGGATGCGTGTTGATGATGCGCCCACCGAATCGTTCGAGGAACGCGGCGCCGAGGATCTTCATGAAGCCCGCGGTGACGATGAGATCGGGTTCGTGTTTCGCGACGGCCTCGGTGAGGGCGCGATCCCACTCGCCGCGGTCGGCGTAGTCACGCAGGGTCGCTTTGAAGTGCGGGATGTCGGCAGCAGCGGCATGCTCTTGCGCGGCGCACTCGCGGTCTACTCCGACGGCAACGATCCGCGCGGGGTAGTCGGCGGTGAGAGTCGCGTCGATGAGCGAGCGCAGGAGACTTCCCGTGCCCGAAGCGAGGACGACGATCCGCGCGGGCGCGGTGGGCGGCAGCTGGTCACGCGAGGCAGTCAGCGCTCTACTCCTGGAACTCGAGGGGGCAGGCCGGAAAGGCGGCCGCCTCAGAGACTAGTCGCCGTCCTTCCCACGCTTTTCTTCGACCTCCTCGTGCGCGTCCGACGCGTCGTCGTCGAGGTCGACGACTTCTGCGTCGATGACGTTCGGGTCGTCGGAGTCCTCGGCTTCGCCGTCGGTATCCCGAGCTTCGAGGACTTCGTCTTCGGGGGCCTCGTCATCGGGGATCTCATCGTCGGTGGCCGGGTCCTGGGCATCTTCGGGATCGGCGGTCTCCTCGCCGTCATCCGCAGTATCCGAGCCGGGGCCCTCGATCGCCTTGACCTCGTCGTCCCAGTCGTCCCCGTCGTCGCCATCGAGGTCGTCGAACTCGCCTTCGTTGTCGTCGTACTCCTCCTCGGCGGCCTGCGCTGCCGCGAACTTGCCTTCGCGCCACATCAGCAACTGCGCGGTGATCAGCCCGAGCAGCCCGACCCACGCGAAGACCAGGACACCCGTGAGCCACCAATTGCTCCCCACGATCCCGAAGATCCCGAGCGGACCACCTGCCGCCCAGGTCAGCAGCGCGATCGCGACACCGGTCTGCGCGGCGGCCGCGAGAAGCGTCAGCGACGCGTCGGAGCTGCGCACCGGGAGGCCATCGGCCTGTGCCTGCAGGACACGGTGCGCGACGAACCGGCCCGCGAGAGCCCCGACGGTCGCGGGAACAGCAAGCATCACCGGCCAGAACGCGAGTGCAGGACCGGCGGGAATCGCGGCGAGGACGGGCAGTGCAGGCAAGTCGCCGCCGCTCGCCTCGAACAGGCTCAATCGGACGTCACCGAACTGCACGGTGCTACCGGCAAGGATCGACGAGGCACCCAAGAACACGTTGGGGAGGTAGAGAACCGACATCACCGTCAGACCGAGGACACCGACGACTCCCCCACCGCGCTCGAGGAGGTCGCCCATGGTGGTCCACGACAACGCCATGCCAACCAGCGTGAGGACACCGCCCATCGCGAACATGCTCAGGAGCGCTCGCACCGCCGGGCGCACCGACAGGACGAGCCACTCGGGGACTTCGTACCTCCCGCACACCACACGCCACGTCCGGGAACCGATCCCCAACACGGCGGCCAGGAGATACAGGCCGGTCACCCAGGCGAGGGCAGCGGCCGCGTTGGGGGTCGTCACCGGGAGCACGCCCGCGGCGTCCTGCATCACGACCAGGGCGATCACGGTCACGATCATCGGGCCCGCGAGCGTCGCGACGACGATCCGCGCCGCGTCCTGCAGCGTCAGATTCTGTTCGGTGTGGTCGATAGTCGAATCCACGGCCGTGGCACTAGCCCGCGCCGCCTGCCACACGATCAGCCCCGTGGGCAGCAATGGGAGCACGCCGAGCGACGTGTCGTCGATCGTCAGAGTCACCTGGTGCAGCGCCAGCCACGTACCGGCGATCGCCGCGTAGATCCCGGTGAGATCGCTGTTCGCCACGACCATTGTGATCACCACGACGGTCGCGACGAAGGCGATCGTCACCGCAGGAACACGCGCCGCCGCTGCGATCAAGATCCGGAAGCGTTCCGAGTCGATCCCGTCGTCCTCGGAGGGTGTGTGCCGAACTGGCCTGCCTAGCGTCGAAGTCATCACCTCGATCGTTGCACCGCCTGTCGGCCAACGGCGTCAGGCGCGCCGATCACCGCTGGTCGTCGGGTGCTCGGAACACCTGAGTCGGCGCATCAGGGGTGTTCTCGGCCACAGGCGATGTACCGGACTCGGTATCGCGGGTCTGTTCGGGCCCGGTCTCCTGCGACCGGGTCGGGTCCTGCGGCTGTCCGGCGCCGTGGGACTGTCCCGGATCGTGGGACTGCCCGGGATCGTGGGACTGCTCTGCCTCGCGCTGTGCCGCCACGTACGGCTGCAGGTACTCGCTGTAGGGGGCCTGCCCGGGTGTCTGTCCCGAAAAGGTGTCCTGCCGGCCCTGGTAATGCTGCATCCCCGGGTACTGGGCCTGGCCGGCCTGTTGCGCACCGAACTGTTGCGGGGCCGCGAACTGCTGAGCTCCGAACTGTTGAGTTCCAGTCCCCTGAGTCCCGATCCCCTGAGTTCCGATCCCCTGCGTGCCGAACCCCTGGGTGCCGTATCCCTGCCCGGGAGTTTGCGCGCCGAACTGGCCGGCCGGAGATTGCTGGGGTGCACCCTGCTGGAAGGGTTGCGGCTGGAAGCCCTGCCCGTACACGCCCTGCGGGGCGGATCGCTGCCCCGGCACCAGCACGCCGATACCGAAGAGCAGCGCGAACACCGCAAGCGCCGTCTGCAGGAGACCGAGGACGAGAATCGTCACGCCGCCCCAGGCGATGCCGGTGTCCTGAGGCAGGTGGAACAGCTGGAACAGCGACGTCACGAATCCGACCCCCGACGCGACGACCGCTGTAGCACGTAGATCCTGGCCGGGCAGCAAGGACAGCGCCGCGCAACCACCGCCGAACAGCAGAAACGCCAGCGGCACGACCGCAAACCCGAAGTCGAACGACGACAACGACACGAACGAGCCGAACGTGATCCTCACGTACGGGGCGAGTCCGACGATGAAATTCACGAGGCCGAGCACCGCCACGCCGATCGGTAACAGCAACGGCACAACCTTGCTCTGGACGGATGGGCCGCTGGGGTATGACATCGATCCTCCTGCAGTAGTCGGTCGCTGATCACCACCCTATGCACCCGACGCCAGAATGGTGGCCATGCCGCACACACTCGCGCTCGGATCCGACGTCGTCGTGGAAACGGAGGTGAAGCATTCGCGCTTCCTCGCCGCGCTACGGCGGGTCGACTCGACCGGCGACGCCGCCGGTTTCGTGGAGGAACAACGTCGTCTGTATCCGGATGCCCGTCACCACTGCTGGGCATTCGTCGTGGGCGACGACCAGGCCCAACGGGCGGAACGGTCGAGCGACGACGGCGAGCCCGGCGGCACAGCCGGCGTCCCGATGCTGCAGGTGCTGCACCACCGCGACCTCGTGAACATTGTCGTGGTGGTCACGCGCTGGTTCGGCGGTATCAAACTCGGCGCTGGAGGTCTGGTGCGCGCTTACTCCGGGGCGGTGTCGACGGCGCTGGACACCGCCGCGCTCGTCGAACGACAAAAACGTGAGCGGTTCACCTTCGATGTCGGGCATGCCGACGCCGGGCGACTCGAAGCAGAACTGCGGGGGCGCGGCGTGGCGGTGCTCGACGTCGTCTACACCGACCGGGTGGAGTTCACGGTGGCGGGCGATGCGGCCGAGCTCGAAGGCCTGGTGGCCTCGCTGACCTCGGGTGCAGGCGAGCTCGAACCGGCGGGCACCGAGTGGATCGACCGGTAGGAACGGCGAGTGGTCGAAACGAGCACGCGGCGCCCTCCCGGCCGTGTGGTCCGGGTGGGCGCCGCGGTGAATCTGCTCAGGCGCTACAAGCTCAGAGCGATGCGAGGATCTCGCGCGCGAGTGCAGCGGTCTCGGACGGCGTCTTGCCGACCTTGACGCCTGCAGCTTCGAGAGCGTCCTTCTTGGCCTGCGCCGTGCCCGACGAGCCGGAGACGATTGCGCCTGCGTGGCCCATCGTCTTGCCTTCGGGAGCGGTGAAGCCCGCAACGTAGCCGACGACCGGCTTCGTGACGTTGGCCTTGATGTAGTCGGCTGCGCGCTCTTCGGCGTCGCCACCGATCTCGCCGATCATCACGATGACCTTGGTCTGGGGATCCTTCTCGAACGCCTCGATGGCGTCGATGTGGGTGGTGCCGATGACCGGGTCGCCGCCGATGCCGATGGCGGTCGAGAAGCCGTACTCACGGAGCTCGAACATCATCTGGTAGGTCAGGGTGCCGGACTTCGAAACCAGGCCGACCGGGCCGCTGCCTGCGATGTTTGCCGGGGTGATGCCGACGAGCGCCTCACCGGGGGTGATGATGCCGGGGCAGTTGGGGCCGATGATCCGGGTCTTGTTGCCCTTCTCGACGTTGTAGGCCCACGCGTACGCGGAGTCCTGCACCGGGATGCCCTCGGTGATGACGACGAGCAGCGGGATCTCGGCGTCGATGGCCTCGACGATGGCGTCCTTGGAGAAGGCTGGGGGAACGAACGCGATCGAGACGTCCGCGCCGGTCTCCTTCATGGCCTCCGCGACGGTGCCGAAGACGGGCAGCTCGACGGCGTTGCCGTCCTTGTCCGTGTGCGAGACCGTGGTGCCTGCCTTGCGGGCGTTCACGCCACCGACGACCTGGGTGCCTGCCTTGAGCATCAACGCGGTGTGCTTGGTGCCCTCGCCGCCGGTGATGCCCTGGACGATGACCTTGGAATCCTTGGTCAGGAAGATTGCCATTGTTCTGTGTGTCCCTTACTTCGCGGCGAAGGCGAGCTCGGCAGCCTTGTCGGCAGCCTCGTCCATTGTTGCGACGACCGTGACCAGCGGGTGAGCGGCCTCGGCGAGGATGCGCCGACCCTCGTCGACGTTGTTGCCGTCCAGGCGCACGACGAGCGGCTTGTTGGCCTCGTCGCCCAGAGTCTTCAGCGCACCGACGATGCCGTTGGCGACCGCGTCACACGCGGTGATGCCACCGAAGACGTTCACGAACACGCTCTTGACCTGCGCGTCGTTCAGAATGACGTCGAGTCCGGCAGCCATGACTGCAGCGGAGGCACCGCCACCGATGTCGAGGAAGTTGGCCGGCTTGACATTGCCGTGCTTCTCGCCTGCGTAGGCGACGACGTCCAGGGTCGACATGACCAGGCCTGCGCCGTTGCCGATGATTCCGACCTCGCCGTCGAGCTTGACGTAGTTGAGGTCGTTCTCCTTGGCCTTGAGCTCGAGCGGATCCGTCGCGTCCTTGTCCTCGAACTCGGCGTGGCCGGGCTGACGGAAGTCGGCGTTCGCGTCCAGGGTGACCTTGCCGTCGAGGGCGAGGATCTGGTCGTCGGGCGTACGGACGAGGGGGTTGACCTCGACGAGGAGAGCGTCTTCCTTGATGAAGACCTCCCACAGCTTCTGGATGGTCACAGCCGCGGCGTCGAGGACCTCGGCGGGCAGGTGGCCCTTCTCTGCGATCTCGCGCGCGAATGCGAGGTCGACGCCCTTGACGGCGTCGACGGCGATCTTCGCCAGGCGGTCGGGCTTCGTGGCGGCGACCTCTTCGATCTCCATGCCACCCTCGACCGAGCACATCGCCAGGTAGGTGCGGTTGGTGCGGTCGAGCAGGAAGGAGATGTAGTACTCCTCCGCAATCTCGCTCGCCTCTGCAACCAGCAGCTTCTTGACGATATGACCCTTGATGTCGAGGCCGAGAATGTTCTCGGCGTGGGTCTGCGCGTCGTCTGCGGTCGCGGAGTACTTCACGCCGCCGGCCTTACCACGGCCACCGACCTTGACCTGCGCCTTGACCATCACGGGCTTGCCGATTTCCTCGGCGATCTCGCGGGCACCGGCGACGGTGTCGGTCACACGGCCGGCCGATGTCGGCACGTCATGCTTGGCGAAGAGTTCCTTCGCCTGGTATTCGAAGAGATCCATCTGCTCACCGTCTCGTCTGCGTTCTCGCCCGCTCGGGGGTATTGAGCGGGCCGATTTCGGACTCTAGTTTCTCGGACGACCTACGAAACGACTGCGCCCGCACTCTGTGGCACACATCACGGGTTCCGCAGGCCTCGCACTACCTCACGGGGGTTACCTCCGGGAAGGCAGTTGTACGACAACCGAGAGGACCACCCGAACCAGAATGACAGGTGGCCGAGACCGCATGGCGACCGGCACCCGGAGCGGGTTCAGGTGATCGCGCGCACAGACCTGAAGGACACCCGGCGATCACGTTCGCGATCTCCGCACCCGCCGAAGGTTTGAATTCGTGACCTGGGGGGAATGACCGGATCCGCCCAGGTCCAACCTGTGATGCCGGTCACATAAGCGCCCGCTTCGGGCCTACGGCTTGCCACCTACGCGACCGTTTCGTTACCGTCACCTCCAGCTCGAGTAACGATGAGGTCACGACGAAGGAGGACGGCATGCGTCCAGGCAGCCAGATCACCGGCAGCCCCGCTCGCCGCTCCACCACCCCCGACGACGCCTGGGACCCCTGGAGTTCGTCGGATACCCAGCACTTCGTCGATACCGACTTCCGCAACACCGGTAAGGCACAACCCACCTACTACGGCAGCGAGCCGGTCGAGAACGTCAACTCCCCCGCGCCGCGTACGGGTGCCCACCGCATCCCCACTCCCCCTACCGCACTCAAGGGTCGCGCAGCGGTCTTCGCGGTCGCCGCCGGTGCCGTCGTCGCCGCAGGACAGGCCGCGACCAGCACTTCCGGTTCGAGCCCCGAGACCTCCGAGATCGCACTCGCCGCCGACACCTCGAACGCGAACACCCTCACCGCGACGGCCGTGCCGCAGGCAGCCCAGTTCGCCTCCGATTCCGCGAGCAACGGCGCAGCGCCGTCACAGGCACCCCAGGTTCTCAACATCGCAGATCCCAACGATCTGTCTCAGTTCTCCAACCTGCTCGCCAAGGGCCAGCGTTTCAGCGAGGAACGGGCAGCGCGCGAAGAAGCCGCCCGCCGTCCCCTGTTCGCCCTGCCTGCCATCGGCGCGTTCACCTCGAATTTCGGAGCTCGCTGGGGCACCCTGCACGCGGGTGTCGACATCGCAGGCCCGATCGGCACCCCGATCCTCGCGGTCGCCGACGGCGAGGTCATCGACTCCGGTCCGGCTTCGGGCTTCGGCATGTGGATCCGCCTGCTCCACGCGGACGGCACCGTCACCGTGTACGGGCATATCAACGACTCGCTCGTCACCGTCGGCCAGAAAGTCATGGCGGGCGATCAGATCGCCACCATGGGCAACCGCGGATTCTCCACCGGCCCCCACCTGCACTTCGAGGTTCACCTGAACGGCGTCGACAAGATCGACCCCATTCCGTGGCTCGCGACACGAGGCATCGCCCTCGGCCAGAACGTCGACTGAGCAGAGCACTCTCCGGCGCTTTCGGACTGCGCCACGGCGTCGCCACTCCGCGTGAGTACCCCGCCGGCCGCGGCGCCGCAATTTTTCTCAGAGCTTGGTCATCGGCACACCGCCGACCAGCATCAGCCGCACCTTACCTGCGCTTCCGAAATCGATGACCACCGTCGCGGTGGGCCCGGACCCCTTGGTTTCGAGCACCGTCCCCAGACCGTACTTGTCGTGGGTAACGCGGTCGCCCACGGCAAGCACCAGATGATTGTTGCGCCCGCGTGCCGCTCCGAAACTCGGAGTCGCCGAACGTGATTCGCCGGCGGAGAAGCGAGACCCGGTGCCCGACCCGATGGACTGTCCACGCGCCGGACCCGGATCGGCCCGACGCCAATCGATGAGCTCCTGCGGAACCTCTTGCAAGAAACGCGATTCCGGGTTGGTGACCGGCTGCCCCCATGCCGAGCGCAGTATCGCGCGCGACAGGTAGAGGCGACGCCGCGCGCGGGTGATACCCACGTACGCGAGGCGTCGCTCCTCGGACAGTTCGGCCGGGTCGCCGAGCGCACGCATGTGCGGGAATTGGCCGTCTTCCCAGCCGGTTACGAACACCACTGGGAACTCCAGCCCCTTCGCGGTGTGCAGTGTCATGAGCGTGACGACGCCGGCGTCGTTGTCGGGAAGCTGATCTGCATCCGCGACCAGCGACACCTTCTCGAGGAATGCGGCCAGCGAGCCGGGCGCGGGTGCGCCCTCCTCGAGTTCAGGATCGACCACCCCGGCGGCGTTGCGGGCATCCGAGCTGAACTCCCTTGCCACGCTGACAAGTTCATGCATGTTGTCGAGGCGAGTGCCGTCCTGGGGATCATCGCTGGCGGCAAGTTCGGCGCGGTAACCGCTGCGTTCGATGATCGCCTCGACGACGTCGCCGATGTCGACCGCGTCATTTCCGTCGGCGTCGGTCTCGCTCAACATCGTTCGCAGGTCGTCGAGCATATCGACGAAGCCCGCAATTGCCTTCTGCGCGCGCGTGTTCAACAGCGCGACATTGCCCTCCGCGGCATCGAGCAGCGCCTGCCCGAAACTCACGCCGTACCGTTCTGCGTGCACGGCGACGCACGCCTCGGCACGATCGCCGATGCCGCGGCGCGGGGTGTTGAGGATACGGCGCAGGCTCACCGTGTCGTGGGGGTTGTCGAGCGCCTTGAGGTACGCGACCGCGTCGCGCACTTCCTTGCGCTCGTAGAACCGCACTCCCCCGACCACCTTGTAGGGCACACCGTGACGGATGAACACGTCTTCGAAAGGCCGGGAAGCATTGTTGGTGCGGTAGAACACGGCGATATCGGAGTACTTGACCTCGCCGGTGTCGACCAGCCGGTCGATCTCGGAGGCGACGAACCGGGCTTCGTCGTGCTCGTTGTCGGCCACGTAGCCGGTGATCGCCTCACCCGTTCCCGCGTCGGTCCACAGTCGCTTCTCCCGTCGGCCCGTGTTGCGGGAGATGACGGCGTTCGCGGCGGACAGGATGTTCTGTGTCGAGCGGTAGTTCTGCTCCAGAAGAATGGTGCGAGCCTGGGGATAGTCGCGCTCGAACTCCTCGATGTTGCGGATCGTCGCGCCTCGGAACGCGTAGATCGACTGATCGGCGTCGCCCACCACGCACAACTCGCTCGGTGCGACATCGCCCGGTTCGTCGGGGTCGCCGACCAAAGTACGCACGAGCACGTATTGCGCGTGGTTGGTGTCCTGGTATTCGTCTACGAGAACGTGACGGAAGCGACGGCGGTAATACTCGGTGACCTGCGGATGAGCTTGCAGAAGTGCGACCGTCTCACCGATGAGGTCGTCGAAGTCGAATGCGTTGGCCGCACGCAACCGCCTCTGATACTGCGCGTACACACTCGCGACGATCTTCGGGAGCGGAGCGGGATCGGATCCTGCGGTCGCAGCGGCTTCCTCAGGACCTATCAGCTCGTTCTTCAGGTTCGAGATCTGGGTGGCGAGCAGCCTGGCGGAGTACTTCTTGGTGTCGAGCTCGAGATCCTTGGCGATCATCGTCAGCAGACGACGGGAATCGTCGGAGTCGTAGATCGTGAAGTTGGAGTTCATGCCGGTCAGCAACGCGGATTGCGCCCGCAGGATCCGCACGCAGCTCGAATGGAACGTCGAGACCCACATCGAATGCGCGCGCGGCCCGACGAGCCCCGCCACACGCTCGCGCATCTCGGCCGCGGCCTTGTTGGTGAAGGTGATGGCGAGCACCTGCCCGGGGGTGACACCGCGCTCGGCCAGCAGATATGCGATACGGCGGGTGAGCACAGCGGTTTTGCCCGAACCCGCTCCCGCGACGATGAGCAGCGGAGCCCCTTCGTGGGTGACCGCTTCCCGCTGTTGCGGATTGAGGCCCTCGAGAAGGGCGTCGGAAGCGGGGAGCGAATGGGCGAGCGCTGCAGGAGTGTTCATCGTCTTCTAAAACTACCGGACGGGTCGGACATCGAATCCGACTTGGCCGCTCGGTGTACGGGTGGCAAACTGGACGCTATGTCATGTGTCCTTCGTTCGGCCGAGCTGCGCGCACACGGTCGGTTCCGCGTCTCGACCACCGACGTTTCCCCATCCGGGTAACAGACCCCGATTCTCGGACGATTTCAGAGCTGACTCGAGGAGACGACATGAGTACGAACATCGACGCTTCGCTGACCGGCGGTACCGCCACTCCGAACGGTGCCGCCGCCGACCCCGTGCCCACCTCCGAGGCCGAGATCGACAAGCTCCGCCAGGAGATCGACCGCCTCGACGCGGAGATTCTGGCCGCAGTCAAGCGTCGCGCCGAGGTGTCCCGTCTGATCGGTCGCACTCGCATGGCTTCCGGTGGCACCAGGCTCGTCCACAGCCGCGAGATGAAAGTACTCGAGCGTTTCAGCGAGCTGGGTCAGGAAGGCCACACGCTGGCGATGCTGCTGCTGCGCCTCGGCCGGGGACGCCTCGGCCACTAGCAGGCGCCCCGAGCCGTCGGTCACTTCAAGGCCCCGTCGGTCACTGCAGGGCGATGTACTTCGTGTCGAGGTACTCCTCGATCCCTTCACTGCCGCCTTCCCGACCGAGTCCTGAGTCCTTGACGCCACCGAACGGCGCCGCGACGTCGGAGACCACTCCCCGATTGACGCCCAGGATGCCCGACTCGATCGCATCCGACAGGCGCAACGCTCGGTCGAGGTCGTTGGTGAAGACGTACGCCGCCAATCCGTACTCCGTGGCGTTCGCCGCGGCGATCGCTTCGTCCTCGGTGTCGAATCCGCTGATCGCGGCGACCGGCCCGAACACTTCCTCGCGCAGGATGCGGGCGCGCTGCGGTACGTCGTCGATCACCGTCGCGGGATAGAACCAACCCGGACCGTCCGGCACCTGTCCGCCGAGGCGTATGCGCGCGCCGGCCGAGATGGCATCGTCGACGAGTTCGACGACGGTGTTCCGCTGGGCTTCGTTGATCAGGGGCCCGAGTGTCGTGTCCGGGTGGGTGCCCGGGCCCATGCGGTATGCCGACATCCGTTCGGCCAGCTTGGTGACGAATTCTTCCTTCACGGAGTTCGCGACGTGGAATCGGTTCGCTGCCGTGCAGGCCTCGCCGCCGTTGCGCAGTTTCGCGGCCACTGCGCCCTCGACGGCGGCGTCGAGGTCGGCGTCGTCGAACACCAGGAACGGCGCGTTGCCGCCGAGTTCGAGTGATGTGCGAAGCAGTGAGCGGCCTGCGGTTTCGGCGAGCGCGCGACCCACCCCGGTCGATCCGGTGAAGGTGAGCTTCCTCAGCCGTGTGTCTTCCAGGAGCGGCCCGGTGACGGCGCTCGCGTGGGATGTCGGGAGCACGGACAGCACGCCCTCGGGCAGTCCTGCTTCGGCGAAGATCTCTGCGAGCAGCAGCAGCGTCAGTGGGGTCTCGGAAGCGGGTTTGACGAGCATGGTGCATCCGGCAGCGAAGGCGGGACCGATCTTGCGGGTGCCCATCGCGAGTGGGAAGTTCCACGGGGTGATCGCGAGGCACGGACCCACCGGCTGCTTGGTGACGAGGATGCGTCCGGTCCCGGCCGGCGCCTGGGTGTAGCGGCCGGGGATGCGGACGGCTTCCTCGGAGAACCACCGCAGGAACTCGGCGCCGTAGGCGACTTCGGATCGGCTCTCGGGTAGTGCTTTGCCCATCTCGAGCGACATGAGGTGCGCGAAGTCGTCGGCGCGGGCGGTGACCTTCTCGAACGCACTCCGCAGGATCTCGCCGCGCTGCCGCGGAGGGGTCGCCGCCCAGTCGGGCCCTGCGGCCACCGCCGCATCGAGGGCTGCGGCGGCGTCGCCGGGCGAGGCATCCGCCACCCGGGTCAGTTCGTCTCCGGTGGCGGGGTCGCGGACGGCGAAGGTGTTGCCGCCCTCGGCGGGTATCCAACGGCCGCCGAGAAACAGGTCTGTGGGAACGGAACGGATCAACTCTGCGGTGTCCATTTCCTCATAATGCTTGATAGGACACGGCCCGTCAGCAACCCGGCAGTAACCGCTGGTGAGGGCTAGTCTTCTGACATGATCGACATCACCGCCACGGTCGAATGGCAGGAACTCGCTGCGCATCGGGCGGAGGTGGAGTCGATACACCTGCGGGACCTCTTCGAGCAGGACCCTCAGCGTGCCACGCGAATGTCCACCACCGCGGGCGATCTGTCGATCGACTACAGCAAGCACCGGATCACCGACCGGACCCTCGAGTTGTTGCTCGGGCTGGTGCGGGTAGCGCGGGTCGAAGACCGACGGGACGCGATGTTCGCCGGGGAGCGCATCAACGTCACCGAAGACCGCTCCGTCCTGCACACCGCCCTGCGACTCCCCCGCGATTCGTCGCTGGTCGTCGACGGTGAGGACGTGACCGCACAGGTCCACGAGGTACTGACCGCGATGGGTGAGTTCACCGATCGAGTGCGTTCGGGCGGGTGGCGTGGCGCGACGGGCGAAAAGATCGCGACGGTCGTCAACATCGGTATCGGCGGCTCCGACCTCGGGCCGGTGATGGTCACCCGCGCGATGCGCCACTACGCCGACGGCCCCGAGGTGCGGTTCGTGTCGAATGTGGACCCCGCTGATCTGACGGCGGTGCTCACCGGCCTCGATCCCGCATCGACGCTGTTCGTGGTGGCATCGAAGACCTTCTCGACACTCGAAACCCTGTCGAACGCCACGGCCGCGCGACGCTGGCTGGTCGCCGCGCTCGGAGACGAGGCGGTGGCGTCGCATTTCGTGGCCGTCTCGACGCATCGTGAACGGGTCGTCGAGTTCGGGATCGATCCTGCGAACATGTTCGGGTTCTGGGACTGGGTCGGGGGCCGATACTCGGTGGATTCGGCGATCGGGCTGTCCGTGATGTGCGCGATCGGCCGCGATAGGTTCGCTGAATTCCTGGCCGGCTTCCACACGATGGACACTCATTTCCGCACGGCGCCGCCACAGGAGAACGCTCCGATCCTGCTCGGGATTCTGGGGGTGTGGTACACGAGTTTCCTCGGCGCCCAGTCGCGGGCCGTGCTTCCGTATGCCAATGACCTGGTGCGGTTTCCGGCATACCTACAGCAGCTGACGATGGAGTCGAACGGCAAGTCGGTGCGTATCGACGGGTCTGCCGTCGACTACGCGACCGGTGAGATCTTCTGGGGCGAACCGGGCACGAACGGGCAACACGCGTTCTATCAGCTACTTCATCAGGGCACCCACCTGGTGCCCGCCGACTTCATCGGGTTCGCGCGGGCACTGGTGGACCTCCCGGGCCGCGACGGCACCGGATCGATGCAGGCGACGCTGATGGCGAACATGCTTGCGCAATCGAAGGTGCTGGCGTTCGGGAAATCTGCCGAACAGATCCGCGCCGAAGGCACCGCGGACGAGCTGATAGCGCACAAGGTGATGCCCGGAAATCGGCCGTCCACGACGATCCTCGCACCGCAGTTGTCGCCGTCCACACTCGGCCAGCTCATCGCGCTGTACGAGCACCAGGTGTTCGTACAGGGGGTGGTGTGGGGTATCGATTCGTTCGACCAGTGGGGCGTCGAGTTGGGGAAGGTACAGGCCACGGCACTACAACCTGCGTTGGAGAGCGAAGACACGATCTCCGCGGGCGACGCGTCCACCGACGCCCTGATCCGGACGTATCACCGCATGCGGAAGAGCTGACCGAGCTCACGCCGCACGCGGATCCGACCACGTCGACGTCGTGTGGACCCGGCCTCTCGAATCGATGAGGCGGCCCGCCAGTTCGTACTGCTCGAGCCACGATATCGCCCCGATCCCCCGATGCAGGGCCGTCGCCGCGGCAGCATCGGCCCACACTGCGTCCGCTGCGATGACGGTGATCGTGCCCCATCGTTGCTCGCCGGCGGCCGACGTCCGCGAACTCATCGCGGCTCCCGTCGGCAGCTCGACGATGCCGTGGTCGGGCAGCGACACCTGCCACCCGCCGGCGGGGCAGTGCCCCGCGGTCGCGATCGTGGCGCCCATCTGCACCAGCACCCCGCATTCGAGCACGGTCGCGACCGACGTTGCTGCCCTGTCGGTGACGTCGGCGTGCGCGGTGGCGGTGATGTCGAGGCTCGCACCCCACGGTGCGAGCACGGTCTCGTCGTCGAGCTGCACGTCGAGATAGCGCGGGATCGGATGGATCGGAGGCACGGATTTCTCGTCGAGTATCGCGTCGTCGCCCGCGACAGGATCGACCGCGCCGTCGGTCATCCGCGCAGCCCACAGTGCAGACCTCAGGAGCGCCGCCAGCCTCGGGCTCACCCGCACCGGTGTGCCCTGCGCCAGGTTCACCGTATGAATCTCCGCGTCGCCGCGTCGGAGGTCGCATGCGGCCGCGGACTCTTCGATCACCGACCGCACGAGCTCTTCGGCTTCACCGAGTGCTGCGCATTCGGTCACCGCCACCGCGACGTCTTCCCCCCACCCCCGCCACTGTGTGCTGCTGATCATGACGGGCACCACCCGCAATCGTTTCTGGGACGTTGACCTCCAGTATGCCTTGAATATTCGCGCCGGTCAGGTGCCGAAACAGATCCCGGCCGTGGTCAGATTCGAGACAGAATGCCTTCGGTGTCGACCCCTGTGGGCAGAGTGCCCAGTGCGATTCCCCAATCGGAATCGAGCCGGCTCGCGCAGAACGCATCGGCCACCGCGGGGTGCCCGTGCCGTACCAGTTGAGCTGCCTGCAACACCAGCGCCATGAGTTCGACGATGCGTCGGGCCCGGTATTCGATGTTCTCGAAATCGGCGAGTTCTTTGCCGACGCGCGCGATCGCGTCGTCGAGCCGGCTGTCGGCGCCCTCGGCCAACCGGACTTCGGAGAAGAATGCTTCGACGCTGTCGGGTTGCTTGACCATCGCGCGGAGTGCGTCGAGGGCTGCGACGTTGCCCGAACCCTCCCAGATGGACATCAGCGGCGCCTCCCGGTAGAGCCGCGGCATGCCCGATTCCTCGGCGTAGCCGTTACCGCCGAGGCATTCGAGGGCTTCGGCGCTGTGCGCGGGGGCGCGCTTGCATACCCAGTACTTGGTGACCGCCAGCGCGATCCGGCGCAGCGCCGCTTCCTGTTCGTCACCACCCGCGCGGTCGGTCGCTCCGGCAAGCCGCATCATCATGGTGGTGGCCGCCTCGGATTCGACGACGAGATCGGCGAGGACGTTGCGCATGAGCGGCTGATCGATGAGCAACGCGCCGAACGCCTTACGATGACGGGCGTGGTGCACGGCGCGTAGCGTGGCCGCCCGCATTCCGGTCGACGAGCCGATGACGCAATCGAGCCTGGTCATGTTCACCATCTCGATGATCGTGTTGACGCCGCGACCCTCCGGCCCCACGAGCCACCCGATCGCGCCCTGGTATTCGATCTCGGACGACGCGTTGGACTTGTTGCCGAGCTTGTCCTTCAGGCGCTGGATATGGATGCGGTTGCGCGTGCCGTCGGGCAGCACCCGCGGCAGCAGAAAACACGACGAGCCGGTCTCCGTGTTGGCCAGGGTCAGGAACACGTCGGACATCGGAGCCGAGGTGAACCACTTGTGGCCGACGATCGTGTAGCTGCCGTCGGCGTTGGGTGTCGCCGTCGTGGTGTTGGCACGGACGTCGGAGCCGCCCTGTTTCTCGGTCATGGACATGCCTGCGATCAGGCCGCGCTTGGACGTCGGTTCGCGCAGGCCGAAGTCGTAGTGGGGTGCCGCGAGGAGCGGCTCGTAGATCGCTGCGAGCTCCGGGTTGTGCCGCAACGCGGGAATCGCGGCGTAGGTCATGGAGATCGGGCACATGTGCCCGGCGTCGGCCTGCCCCCACACATAGAATTTGGCGGCGCGGGCGACGTGCGCACCCGGGCGAGGATCCCTCCACGGTGCGCCGTGCAGGCCGTGCTCGACGGCGACGGTCATCAGGTCGTGCCAGTGCGGATGGAATTCGACTTCGTCGATCCGGTTTCCGTAGCGGTCGTGAGTATGCAGAACGGGCGGATACTCATTGGCGAGCCTGCCCCATTCCTGTGCCTCGACACCACCGGCGAGCACGCCGAGTTCACGGACCTCGTCTTCGGCCCAGGATGCGCCCTCGCGGCGCAGCCCTTCCAGCAGCGCTCGGTCGTCGGCGGCGTGAAAGGGCACGAGATCGGGTACCTGATTGAACACTTCGTGTGTGGCCGGGAATGTCATGACGGAACTCCTTCGTGCCGGTCCAGGGCCGGGTCGCATCCTGCCGCGCGCAGACCGAGGGTGACGAGATCGGGAATGGTGGTGGCGGCCGCCTCACCGACGCTGAGGGGGCCGGTGAGGACTTCACCGACGGCCCCGACGAGGGCTGCGGCCACGAGCCCGGGGTTCTGCGGGGGTAGTTCGCCGGTGGTGACACCGAGTCGGATCGCGTCGGCGAACGCGGCGGCGAACGCACGACGGAAGAGGAGTCGCTCGGCGTCGACAGCTGCGTCGACGGGTTCGGCGAGCAGGGCGTATGCCAGGGCGGGTTTCCGCAATGCGCGGGAGGCGAACGTCTCGATGACTCGCGCGATACGTTCGGCGGCCGTTCCGGTGGTGGCGACGGCGTTGACCGCGTCGACCTCGCGACCACACTGTTCGCGGAAGACGCGGACCATGAGATCGGATTTGTCCGTGAAATGCCGGTAGACGGTGCCGGTGGCGACTCCGGCTCGCTCGGCGACGGCCGCGATGGACAACCCCTGGTACCCGTGTTCGGTCAACAACGCGACCGCCGCGGACGCGATGGCGTCGCGTTGGGCGTCGAGTCGTTGCTGCACTGCTGGGGTACGCCGATAGGCCACACCAAGCATTGAACTTGGGTTCACCCCTTGAGTCAAGGCCCTCGAGTCAAGGAGCATCGCGCATCGGCGACGGTCATGCCGTGGGAGCGAGTGCCTCCACGAGTCGGGTGCGCGCACGGTTGATCCGGCTCTTGACGGTCTGCACCCCGATCCCCTGATGCTCAGCGATTTCGGCATAGCTGAGCTGCGCGTATTCACGGAGCACGACCGCGGCGCGGTATTCGTCCGGCAGGTCTGCGAGCGCGCGGCGCACCGCGTCGACGTCGACGACGCGGTCGGCCACCGGCGACTCGGAACTCACACCCAGATCGATCTCGTCGACCATCACCTCGCGGCGACGACGCACGGTCGCCAGAGCCGCGTTCGCCGCTATGCGATGCAGCCACGTGCTGAACTTGGCGGTGCCCCGGAACTTGTCGAGGTTCTGCCATGCCGCAGTCAATGCGTCCTGCAGCGCGTCTTCTGCGTCGTACCGGTTGCCGGTGATCTGGAGGCACACTGCCCAGGTGCGGGTTCGATAGGCACCCACCAGCTCACCGAACGCTGCGGTGTCGCCGGCTCGGCACTGCGCGATCAGCTCGTCGTCGTCCATACATACCCCCATGTCGTGGCGGTAGATTACCGCCCCCGACTTCGGCCGAGGATCACCATCCCAGGTCGAGCCCGTCGAGTCCACCGGAGACCGGCTCGTCCAGGTCGGTTCCGGAGTCGCTGTACACATCGGAGGTCTCGTCTTCCGGGCCGGAATCGGTGCCACCCAGAACGATGTCGTCATCGTCGAGAACGATGTCGTCGCCGGCCGCTACAGATGCGTCGTCGGGCACGAGCCCGGAGGGGGCGATCGCCGCATCGGGATCCACCGCCGCCCCCACCGCACCGTCCCACACGTCGTCGGGCACCGGCTCGAGGGCACTGTCAGGTGACAGTCCCAAAGCCTCCCACAGGGAAACATCCGAGTCGCTCATCGCGTCCCCTTCCCGGAGTCGGTCACATCAGGCCGGTCGAATCGGTGGACTCCGCCGATCCCGTGTCGGATTCGAGTGTGTATACCTCGTCGGCGTATCCGTCCTGGTCGTAGTCGACGCCCATCACGTCGGCCACACCATCGCCATCGACGTCGACCATCACGGTGTCGACGATACCGTCGCCGTCCATGTCGAAGTCACCTTCGTCGATCACTCCGTCCTCGTTGTGATCGAACAGTGCACCATCGATACGCCCGTCACCGTCGAGGTCGACGTACAGGGTGTCGGCAACTCCGTCGCCGTCACGGTCGACCGCGCCCTCGCCGAGTGCCGGGTTCGGGACCGGGCCCTGCTCCGAATTGGATCCCGGTCCGACACCGTAAGGATTCTCTGCCATCTAGTCCTCGATTCTCGCTGCTCATCTGCTTACGACAATGAGATGCAGCGACAACCACAAATGTTCCCGGCCGACGAACATCGGCCGAACCGGAAACTACGACCAGCCCCCGTCGACGACCGTCGACTCCGTGCTCACCGGGGCAGTCCCGTCCCCGCGAGCCGAGGAATTCTCCGGCAGCCCCCGCACAGCGGCAACCGCGACTCCCGCCACGATCAGGGCGCTTGCCACCACGATCCCCACGGGCCGGATCCAGCCGATCGCGCGGGCGCGCAGGCTCTGCCTGCTGTTCTCGGCCAAGATCAGCGCCCCCTCCGCCACCACGGCGGGATCGCTCGGTGCCGCGAGAGGGCCGAGGTGCGCCAGCCTGTTACGTAACAGGGGTATTCGCGCAGACCCTCCGGTCACGCACAGAACGTCGAGATCTCCCACTCCGAACCCGGCATCGGTCAGGGTGCCCCACATGGTCTCGACCACACGGTCGATGTGCGGTGTGATCGCAGCGTCGAACTCTTCGCGAGTCAGAGTCGCGGCGTGTTCGCTACCGTCGAGCGTCACAGCGATCGTGGCCGTTTGCTCGGATGTCAATGCTTCCTTCGCGCGTCGCGCCTGCTCGTCGAACTCCCGATGCACACCCAGCGACGCCTGCTGTAGTTGCGCGGCGAATCCCGGCTCGCGCGTGGTGAACACGCCTTCTGCCCACCTGCGTACGGCCGCGTCGAGGGTCCGGCCGCCGAGCGTGTCGTCGCCTCGGGCTGCCACCACCTCGAATCCCCCGGCCTCGGTCACGACAACCACGGCCGTATCCAGCGAGGTGCCACCGAAGTCGCAGACCGCGTACACCGACCCACCTCGTAGCGTCCGGCCCTGGGTGCAGTATTCGACGGTGGCCCGAGCCTCGGAGACCGTCATGATCGTGCGCGCATCGATGCCCGCTCGCGCCCCGGCGTCGGCGAGCGTCCGGATCTGCTGCTCCGACCAGGCGTCCGGATGCGTGAGAACCACGACTTTCGGACGTTGCCCGTGATGTGCGGCGAGGGTCCGCTCGTACACCACCTCGATGGGCCGGACCGCATCATCGACGACCATCGGCTCGACGGTACCGCGTATCGGATTGGTATGCGCAGCAACCGTATTCGACGCACCGAAGTCGATCGACAGCATCCAGCCGGACAACGAACCCCCTCTACGAACACACCGTTTCGTCCGACATCATGCCCTATCCGATTCCGAAATCAACTGTGGGTCCGCCAGATGGTGGTATAAGCCCGCGTGAGCACCGTCAGAGCTGCATCCTCGGCCGCGGTGGACGCGGTCAACGTGCGCTGCTGGACCGCTGCGAGCCGCTGCGCCGCTGCGTCACGGATGGCGCCCGCAGGCGCCGAGGCAGGCAGACGCAACCGCTCGGCGAACGTCCGGCCGCGCAGCAGGTCTACCAGTTCCGCAACCAGCGCCGCGGACGGATCTGCCCGCAACAGTGCCCGAAGCGCTCGCAACAACAACACCGGCGTCAGCGCCGGATCGTTCTCCAGCGCGTACGCGATCGACCGGATGTGATCGCGAGCGGGATGACTGTACGCGAGCGAATCGATCTCCCGCAGGATCCGGCCCGCACGTTGCAGCACCGCATATTCACGCAGGGACGTGTGCAGTACCTCGCGGAGACGACCGACACCGGATCGTTCGGACAGCCAGGTCCCCAACGCATGTGCACCCCCCGTCGCCACCTGACGTCCGTGCACGAGTCCGTACTCGCCCACCAGGTCGAGCAGTCGCTCGACGGTGGATGGGTCCACCGGCATGGGATCGCCCACGTCGATGATGTCGAACAGCTCCCGGCCGGGCGGCCCTGCCAGCGAACGCAACGCCCGCGCATCGGTCTCGGTGAGTCGGCCCGTATGGCTGGTCTCCGCAAGCAGACCCGCAACGGGGATCACCGAGCCGACCAGTCCGGGTAGTTGCGCCGCCAGCACGGCCGCGTGGTCCGCGGCGTGTGGGATCGGGTCACGTCGACCCAGCGCTCCCTCCCCGAAACCGTCAGCGCGAGAGAGCACACCGAGCGTCGTCAGCGGCGTGAACCCGAGCTGATGCAGGAAATCGACCTCGTCGGCACGCGGTGCGGAATCGAAGAGGAAGATCGCCGCATCTGCATCCACCGACGCCGTACGGGTCTGCTCGTATCCGTCGATCAGCGCACGCCGGGTCGTGGCGGCATTGTCGACCGTCAGCGTCGCGAGCCCCGGAGTGTCGATCAGCGTGATGTCCGACAACGACTGGGACGGGAGAAACCGCTGCACATAGGCGATTTCAGTGGGCGGGAAAGCGGGTTCGACCGTCCCCCCGAAACTCAACGGCTGCGGGACGACACTGCCGTCGAGTTTGACCACCTCGGCCCGCGACGGCGCGCCGTTGCTGTAGACGGTGACGACGTTGGTCGCCTCGAGAGCCGCGGTCTCGGCCAGCGGGGCACCGATCAATGCATTGACCAGTGTCGACTTACCGGCCTTGAGGCGACCGACGACGACGATCCGCGGCGGTGAGAAGAGGATCGCACCGATTCGCGACGCGTGCGACGGCAGATCGCCGCCCAAATTCGCCAGAGAGTGCAGTGCCGATTCGATCCGAGCGTGCACCGGATCGACGGCTCGCTGGGGGCTCCCGCCCTGAGGCATCAACTCTGCACTCCCGAAGTCTGTGGTCCTGCCAGCAGTTTCTCGATCGCCTCGATCCGGTTGAGCACGATCTTCCGGTTCTTCTTCAACCGCTCCAAGGTCTTCTCACGTGTCGCGGCATCGAGCCTGGCAGTTTCCTGCGCTTCCTTCAATTGACTCTGCAGATCCTCGATACGACTCTTCAGGTCGTCGCGGTGGCGCAGCACGATCTCCGGCCGCCCCACCGACAACGCCGACTCGAGCATGCGGGAGGTGCCTGTCCGGGTTGCGGCCAACGTCTCCCGCAACCAGTTGAGGAGGTTGGTCTTTCCAGTGCGCATCGCCTTGTAACCGAGGTTGACGGCCACCCACACCACCCCGGCCACGGCACCCACACCGATGACCGCGCCGAGCATCGACGTGCCGATCATGCCCATCGTCAGGACGCTCGGATCGAGCAGGCCCTGCCGTTTCGAACCGACCTCGGCCGAGCTGACGGTGCCGGTCTGCATGGCGGCCCACACGAGTTCGCGGATTTCCGACCACTGCGGTGAGTTCTGGCCGAACAGTTCCGCGACGATCACTTCGATGCGTTCGAGGAACACCTGCGCGGCCGATTCCATCGCAGCGAGCAGATCGGTCTGCATGTCGGCGGTGAAACTCTGTGCGCTACGCCGCATCACCTCGAGCGACGACTTGTTGACCCGGGTAGTCCACTGTTGCTTGATCCGGTCGAGTTCCTCATCGAGATGGGTGAGCGCGGCCTGGCGGGCCAGAGTCAGATCCCGGGCGAGGTATTGCTCCCACTGCTGCGACCTGTTCTTCAGATCCTGCAGGCGGTCGCGTTCGGCGGTGAGATCAGCGGTTGCAGTGGCGCTGTCCTCGATCACCGCGATGTCCGAAGCGACCCGTTCCTCGACGCGACGAAGCCCTTCGAGGAGGGTGCGGAGCGCGTCGGCCTGGGGAAGTTCTGCCCTCTCGTCGAGCAAGGCATCGATCTGTGCGCGCAGTTCGACGATCCCCGACGCCCGTTCGGCCCGATCTCGCGCGGGCCCGGGCGCCATCTGAGCGGCGAGTGCCGCACGCAGGCTCGACACGCCCAGCACCGGTATCTGCCGATTCAGGTGGCGTTCGATCAAGGCGCGGTTCTCGCCGACTATGGGGCGCCAGCGTCGCAGGTTCTTGTCGGTCTTGGTGACTACCACGACCACCGATTCGACGGACGCGGACGCATCGCGCAGGAAGGTCATCTCGGGTTCGGTCAGCGGGGTGGAGGCGTCGCAGACCATCACCAGCACCGACGCTTGTCGCGCCGACTGGGTTGCGAGCGCAGTGTGGGAGGCGACGAGCCCGCCGGAGCCCGGGGTGTCCACGACGACGGCTCCGCCGAGGACGGGCCGGTGGGTCGCGACGACCGCGCCGGTCGGCAGGTCCTCGATCGTGGGGTCGGATACACGCGCACCATTGCTGGTGATCCAGTCCGGAAGTTCGGCCCGCGAGATCGGCACACTTCGATCTGCGTAGAGAAGTTCAGCGGATCCCGGCGGGTACCGGTCGTCGGGCGGCACGAACCGCACCGCTGCGGACGTGGTGGTCTCGACGGCGGACGGTGACGCATCGAGTTCCCCGACGAGAGCGTTGACCAGCGCGCTCTTACCGCGCTGCACCTCTCCCACCACCACCACGGTGCGGCGCTGCACGGGTGCCTTCGATTTGGCCAAGGCGAGCTCGGCCGTGGCATTGCGTCCGTACGCGCGCAGCACCTTCACCGACGCCTCGACCAGTACATCTACGTCGACAACCTCGGGACGAGTCGTCTCTGCAGCGGATTGCGCGGGCTGCGTGGTCTGGGTTCCGGTCACCAGCACCTCCTCTCCTGCACCGGGTGCGACAGTATCGGACACCGGAAAACCGGGCGTTACCGGACATAGAGGCACGACGCTCATACTGGTGTGACGGGCCGTCACGTACAGTGCGCACCATGACGTCCGAGACACTCGTCACAATCCCGGACGGCGCGGTCCGCGGCATCCGCACCGGCGACCTCCTCGCCTGGCGGGGTATCCCCTACGCCGCGCCGCCGGTCGGCCCGTTGCGGTTGCGTGCGCCGCAGCCCGTCGAGCCGTGGTCGGGCGTCCTCGACGCGACTCGCTTCGGGAACGCCGCGAGTCAGCATCCGCGCGGCCTGGTCACCGGTGCAGGCACCCGGGTCGCCGCCGGCGAAGACTGTCTGACGCTCAACGTGCTCGCCCCGTCGGGCCGCGTCCACACGCCCCGGCCGGTGATGGTGTTCATCCACGGTGGCGCCTTCACCATGGGCACCAGCGCGTTGTCCGTGTACAGCGGCGATTCCCTCGTGCGCGACGGCGACATCGTGTACGTCTCACTCAACTATCGTCTCGGCGCGCTCGGCTATCTCGACTTCACCGAGTACTCCGACGCCTCTCGCCCCTTCGATTCCAATCTCGGTCTCCGCGACCAAGTGGCCGCGCTCGAATGGGTCCAACGCAACATCGCCGCGTTCGGTGGCGACCCGCAGAACGTGACCATCTTCGGTGAGTCCGCGGGCGGCACGTCGGTCACCACTTTGCTCGCGACCCCTGCCGCGCACGGACTGTTCGCCCGCGCGATCGCGCAGAGCCCCGCGCCGGGGCTGGTCAACACCGCCGATCGCACTCGCGAGTGGGGTCGGCGCTTCATCGAATTGCTCGGCGCCGACGCCGCGGCGAAGGCACTGTCGGACGCATCCCCGGCAGAACTGGGGCGCGCCGGCTCACGCCTCGGGGCCTCGGTCATGCGTGCGACGCCGGGGTTGCACCCGTTCGGTCCGGTCGTCGACGGGAAGTACCTGCCGGTGGCACCACTCGAGGCGTACGAAGCGGGCACCGTGCACCCGGTCCCCTTGATCATCGGAACGAACGACCGCGAGGGCGCGCTCTTCCCGCGGTTCCTCGATGCACTCCCCACCGATCCGCAACGGATCGAGCGGATGTTCGCGGGCACCGACCCCGACGCCCACGATCGCATCACCGCGGTGTATCCCGGGTATCCCTCCGAACGTGCCGCCATCGACCTCGGCGGCGACACCACCTTCTGGTATCCGTCGGTGCAGATCGCGCAGGCCCATGCACGACACGCACCGACGTTCGCCTACCGCTACGACTTCGCTCCCCGCCTGCTTCGATGGACGGGTTTCGACGCCACGCACGCCGTCGAACTGCTCGCCGTATTCGGACAAGCCGACGAACTGCTGGGCAGGCTGCTCACCTCGGTGGGTGGCCGTCGTGATCTGCGGACGGTCTCCGCCGCAGTACAGCGCCAGTGGCTGCAGTTCGCGCGACACGGCGAACCGTTGCCGTCGTGGCCTCGCTACGACGAGACCGACCGCGCGACCGTGGTGTTCGACGTGCCGACCCGCGTGGAGCATGACCCTCGCAGTGAGCGCAGACTCGCGTGGGAAGGCTATCGCGGTTATTCCCCTGCGCTGTAGGCACTTCTGCGCTGTAGGCACTTCGCTCGTCTCGAGCGTGGCTCACATGGACACGGTGAGCAGGAACGCAACGTCTTCGAGCGCTTCGACGCTGTGCCGCTCCGGCGGGATGATCAGCAGATCCCCCGGCGAGCCCTTCCACGAATTCTCCCCTGCGATCAACTGCAACTGACCGGTGAGGATCTGCAGGGTCGCCTCGCCGGGACTGTCGTGCTCGCGCAGTTCCCGTCCGGCCTGAAGCGCGACGACGGTCTGCCGCAGGCTCCTTGCGTGTCCGCCGAACACGGTGTGCGAGCTGCGTCCGCTACTCGAGGTAGCGGCAAGTTTCAGTTGCTGTCGGGCCAGCGCGGTGAGCGAGAGCTTGTCCATGGTTCGCAGTATGGCGCACCGGAAGACGCGACACTCAGCTTCGGATGTACCTGATCCAGCGGAATCGCGTTCCGGAGGTGGACGTCGTCCATTCGCCGATGTCGGCGGGGGTCCACTCCGGTCCGATCGCCGGCGCGACCGCGTCGCCGTCGACTTCGAGATCGACCTCCGTGACGAGCAGATGCGTCGCGTGATCCATCGCCTGCGCGTAGATCTGACCGCCGCCCATCACGACGATCTCGCCGTCACCGGCCAGTTCCAGTGCGTCCTCGACACTCGACGCGGTGAGGGCACCGTCGACCGACCACTCGGGGTTGCGCGTGACCACCACATTGCGGCGGCCGGGCAATGGCCGGAACCGTTCCGGCAGCGAATCCCAGGTGAGCCGGCCCATCACGACGGGCTTGCCCATCGTCGCCTTCCTGAAGAACGCCATGTCCTCCGGTACGTGCCACGGGATGGCGCCGTCGCGGCCGATCACACCGCCGGGGGTCTGCGCCCAGATCAGCGTGACATGGTCGCTCACACCGCCACCGGCGCCTTGATCGCGGGGTGGTGCCGGTAGTCGACGATCTCGACGTCTTCGAAGCGGTAGTCGAAGATCGAATCGCGCGGTGCCAGCCTCAGCGTCGGGTACCCGTACGCCTCGCGGGTGAGCTGTTCGGTGACCTGTTCGATGTGGTTGTCGTAGATGTGGCAGTCGCCGCCGGTCCAGATGAACTCGCCGACGTCGAGTCCGGTCTGCTGCGCCACCATGTGGGTGAGCAGTGCATAGCTGGCGATGTTGAACGGCACACCGAGGAACATGTCGGCGCTGCGCTGGTACAGCTGACAGCTGAGCTTGCCATCGGCGACGTAGAACTGGAAGAACGCGTGGCACGGCATCAGCGCCATGTCGTCGAGATCCGCGACGTTCCACGCCGACACGATCATGCGACGCGAATCGGGGTTGTTCCGGATCGTGTCGATCACACCGGAGATCTGGTCGATGTGCCTGCCGTCGGGTGTCGGCCACGACCGCCACTGGACCCCGTAGACAGGCCCGAGCTCGCCCTCGTCGGTCGCCCATTCATCCCAGATGGTGACCCCGTGTTCCTGCAGCCACTTCACGTTCGAGTCGCCGCGCAAGAACCACAGCAACTCGTAGACGATCGATTTGAGGTGGACCTTCTTCGTCGTGATCAGCGGAAAGCCCTGCGCGAGATCGAAGCGCATCTGATGCCCGAACAGGCTGCGTGTGCCGGTGCCCGTGCGGTCGGACTTCGGCGTCCCGGTGTCCAGGACGAGGCGCAGCAGATCTTCATACTGAGTCGGGGCAGTCACGGTTGGCAGTCTAGGCGGCTGCGCCACCCGTGCGCGTTTCTGGTCGTCGGAGCCACCAAGACCGCGCACGAGCCGTAGCCTGAGAGGCATGCCGGAGCTCCCCGAAGTGGAAGCACTCGCCGTGTTCCTGCGTGAACACGCTGTCGGGTCCGTGGTCGGTCGCATCGACATCGCGGCACTCAGCGTGCTGCAGACCGCCGACCCCCCGATCACCGCGCTGCAAGGCCGCGACATCACCGGGGCCCGTCGCTTCGGCAAGTTCCTCGTCGTCGACTGCGGCGACCTGTCGCTGATCACGCACCTGTCACGCGCCGGATGGATGCGGTGGCTCGACGAGCCGTCGCAGACACCGCCGAAGCTCGGCAAGGGGCCGCTGGCGTTGCGCGTGCACCTGTTCCGCCCCGACGCCTCCACCCCCGCGTTCGATCTCACCGAGGCAGGCACCAAGAAACGCCTCGCGGTGTGGGTCGTCCGCGACCCCGCCCAGGTCCGGGGTATCGCACGACTCGGACCGGACGCCCTCGACGTGACCGCCGACGAGTTCGGCGAACTCCTCGGGGGCAGTACCGCGCGGCTGAAAACGCTCCTCGTCGACCAGTCGGTGCTCGCGGGGATCGGCAATGCATATTCCGACGAGATCCTGCATGTAGCCCGGTTGTCTCCGTTCGCCACCGCGTCGCGTCTCACCGACGAACAGGTCGCCGCGCTCTACGACGCTGTGCGCACGGTCCTCACCGACGCTGTCGACCGGTCGGTGGGTCAGGACGCCGCCCGCCTCAAAGGAGAGAAGCGCTCGGGTCTGCGTGTGCACGCCCGGGCGGGGTTGCCGTGCGCGGTGTGCGGCGACACCGTGCGCGAGGTGTCGTATTCCGAACGGTCCTTCCAGTACTGCCCTACGTGTCAGACCGGGGGGAAGGTCCTCGCTGATCGCAGGATGTCCAGGCTGCTGAAGTAAGGTTTGCCGACGTGGATCTCTCGACCCGGTCGAGCGCGGCGGTCCGGTCGCTCGCACCCGGCTACTTCGCACTCGTCATGTCCAGCGGCATCATCTCGATCGGACTCCACCTCAGAGGATTCGACGTCTTGTCGTTGACGTTGCTGATCATCGCGGCAGTGACTTACGTAGCGCTGGTCGTGCTCTCCACCTGGCGACTCGTGTCGTTCCGGAGTTCCCTGCGCTCGGACATGGCAGATTCCTCCCGCGCATTCGGGTTCTTCACCTTCATCGCAGGTAGCAACGTGCTGGGTGTGCGCCTGATATTGCAGGGCTGGCATTCGACCGCGGCGATCCTGCTCCTCGTGGCCGCTGTGACCTGGCTCGTCCTCGGATACGTCATTCCGTGGACCGCCGTCCTCGGCACCACGGAACGTCCAGTGCTCGCCAAGGCGAACGGCACCTGGTTCATTTGGGTGGTGGCGAGCGAATCGGTCGCCATCGCCGCCGCCGCATTGCAACCGGTCTACGCGGATCTGGACCGCCTGTTGGCCGCGGTCGCGGTGTTCGCGTGGGCGGTGGGCCTGTTCCTGTATGCCGCGGCCGGGATCTTCGTGGCCGCGCGGATGCTGCAATATCCGCTGCGACCCACCGACCTGACCGCACCGTACTGGGTGGCGATGGGGGCGTGCTCGATCACGGTCGTGGCCGGAGCGCAGATCGTCGAGATGGCCGATGCGCCCATGGTCGATGCCACCCGGGGCCTGATCGCGGGCCTTGCCGTGGTGATCTGGGCATTCGCCACGTGGTTGTTCCCGCCGCTGATCGCAGCGGGTTGGTGGCGGCATCGCGTTCACAAGGTGCCGCTCACGTACGACTCATCGTTGTGGTCGATCGTGTTTCCCCTCGGCATGTACGCCGTCGCGGGGATCTATCTCGGCCGCGCCGACGACCTACCGCTCGTCGGCGCGGTCGGTGAGGCCGAATTATGGGTCGCGGTGGTCGTGTATGTACTCGTGTTCGTTTCGATGCTGCACCACCTGTGGACCACGCTCCTGCGGCCCCGCGTCACACCCGCAAAAATCCCTTCCGACCGGAATGTTCTCTAAGCCCAGTTACGGTGGTGTGGTGAGCGTCGAACTCCTGGACACCGACATCGTGCACGGGCACCTGCACATCCCTGACGGGAAGCCTCGTGGCGCGATAGCCCTCACCCACGGCGCCGGCAGCAACAGCGACGCGAAGATCCTGCAGGTGATGTGCGACCGCTTCGCCGAGCGAGGCCTCCTCGCGCTGCGTTACGACCTGCCGTTCCGGCGACGCAAACCGAAGGGTCCTCCACAACCGGCCCGCGCCGCGGAGGACCGGTCCGGGGTCGCCGACGCCGCCGCTGCGCTACGCGAACGGCACACCGGACCGATCTTCATCGGCGGTGTCTCCTATGGGGGCCGGCAGACATCCATGCTCGTGGCCGAGCAACCCGAGGTCGCCGACGCACTCGTACTGCTGTCCTACCCGTTGCATCCCCCGGGCAAGCCCGAGAAAGCCCGAACCGAGCATCTACCCGGCATCACGGTGCCGACGGTGTTCGTGCACGGCGCCCGCGACCCGTTCGGCACCCTCGACGAGATACGCACCGCCGCAGCACTGGTGACCGGACCGACGGCCCTTCTCGAGGTGCCGGCCGCCGGTCACGATCTGAGCCGTGCGAAGACCGACCCGTCCGACGCGGCGGTCACCGCGGTACTCGACCTACTGAGAGACTCCCTGTGAATGACATGCCGGATGCGGTCACCGAAGCGCCGATCGACACCCTCCTGACCGAACTGCGTGACCGTCTCGACGACACCGCCACAGCACCGGAGACTTTGCGCAGCCTGCTCGAGGCGGTGCTCGTGGTCGGGTCGGGGCTCGAACTCGACTCCATGTTGCAACGCATCGTCCAGTCCGCGGTGTCGCTGCTCGATGCCCGCTACGGCGCACTCGGTGTGCGCGCCGCCGACGGTGGCCTGTCGGAGTTCGTCTACGAAGGCATCAGCACCGCTCAGCGCAGCAGAATGGGCCACCTGCCGGAGGGCCGCGGCATCCTCGGTTTGCTGATCAACGATCCTCGCCCGGTACGACTGGCCGACCTGTCGAAGCATCCGGCGTCGATCGGGTTCCCGCCCAATCACCCACCGATGAAGTCCTTCCTGGGCACTCCGATCATGATCCGCGGCAAAGTGTTCGGCAGCATCTATCTGACCGAGAAGTTGGGCGAGCCGGAGTTCACCGAAGAAGATGCGGTGATCCTGAAAGTGCTGGCGACGTCCGCCGGAATAGCCGTCGACAACGCGCGGCTGTTCGAAGATTCACTGACCCGCGAACGGTGGCTCGCGGCAATGGCCTCGATCAACGCGCGGCTACTCGTGGGCGGCTCGGTCGACGAAACGCTCGGTCTACTCACCGGACAGGTCCGCGAACTGGCCCGCGGCGCCGGAGCTTTCGTCGTCCTCGTCGACGGCTCACACGGAACCCTTCGCGCTGCGTCACCGACCGCACCCGCGGCCGACACGGTGCGCATCGACCTGACCGACACACCGGTGTTGCATGCACTCAAAACCCGGCAGGCGGTCCTCACTGATTCACTGGCCGGACTGCCGTCCGCCGGACACGGCAACGAGGGCAACGCGATCGTGTTCCCGCTGTCGGCGACCTCCACCATCACCGGCGTGCTGATCGTCACCCAGGAGGCCGGATCGGATCCGTGGGACGACGAAGAGATCGCACGGCTGGACTCGATGGCGAATCTTGCAGCAGTGGCACTGGAGTTCGCCGAGCAGCAGCGCAAGAAGCGACTTCTCGACGTCCTCGCCGATCGAGACCGCATCGCGCAAGACCTACACGACAACGTGATTCAGCGACTCTTTGCCACCGGAATGAGCCTGCAGAGCGTCATGACCCCCGGCGCGGACCCCGGCCGGGTCACCGACGTGATCCACCACGCCGTCGAACAACTCGACCGGACGGTGCGCGAGATCCGCACGACCATCTTCGATCTGCATACGACGGGGGCTGCGGTAGGCACGAGTCTCCGCCGGAGACTACTCGACGTCGTCGGTGATCTCAGCATCCACTCATCGGTGGCGCCGAACGTCCAATTCATAGGCCCGATCGACACTTTGGTGCCCGACCGCATCCACCCCCACGCCGAAGCCGTGCTGCGGGAGGGACTGAGCAATGCACTGCGACACTCCCAATCGGAGAACATCACGGTGTCGGTGACCGCCGACGACGACTTCCGGATCGAGATCGTCGACGATGGCACCGGCCTCCCCGACGCACCGCGGCGAAGCGGCCTGGCCAACCTCGAACGCCGGGCCACACAATGCGGCGGGAAGTGCATCATCGGACCCGGCGACGTCAGCGGAACGCGGGTGTTGTGGAGCGCGCCGCTCTGAATCGCACTGCACCCGAGCAGGTTCAGGACTTTCCCTGCTCCTTGCCCTTGCGCAATTCGGTTGCCAGGACCGCGGCCTGCGTGCGGCGCTGCATCCCGAGCTTCGCGAGCAACCGCGACACGTAGTTCTTCACCGTCTTCTCGGCGAGGAACAACCGTTCGGCGATCTCACGGTTCGTCATGCCTTCGCCGATCAGCTCGAAGACAGCCTTCTCCTGATCGGACAACTCCGCCAGCGGGTCGGCGTTCCGCGAAGCGCGAATCCGATTCATCAGCGCGGCGGTGGCGCGACTGTCGAGCAGAGAGCCGCCCTCCCCCACCGTTCGGACCGCCGACACGAGGTCGGTGCCGAGAATCTGCTTGAGTACGAATCCCGACGCACCGGCCATGATCGCGTCGAACAGCGCCTCGTCGTCGGAGTACGAGGTGAGCATCAATGCGCGTAGCTCGGGCATCCGGGTACGCAACTCCCGGCACAGTTCGACACCGTTGCCGTCGGGAAGGCGAACGTCCAGCACTGCGACGTCGGCGCCGCTCCCCGGGATCCGGGCCAGTGCCTCGCCCACGGACGCGGCCTCACCCACGACGGTGAAGTCGGGGACGCTGCTGAGCAGATCCACCAGTCCACGCCTGACGATCTCGTGGTCGTCGACGAGAAATATGCGGGGCATCGCACGCACCTTTCGTTCAGCTCGATGGTGCCATGGTTGCAGCCTTCCACGACGGTGTTCTTCCCAGGGCCGTTCGACGTCACTTTCGGGACCTTCGCCCCGTGCATCGTCCCGCACTCGTGGGAGACGCTCGTAGTACACCGGGACATGTGTCGCGCTCGGTGACGACCGGATGAGGAGGGTAGCGATGACCGTCGACTCCGAAACCTGGTCGCCGAGTGATACGGAGATCATTGCGCGAGCCGTCATCGAAGCGCCGTCGGTGCACGACACCCAACCGTGGAACCTGACGCTTCCCGGCTCCGCCGCGGAGCTGGAGGAACGTCTCGAGTTCGCGGAGCCCGGTGCGGACCCCCTCCGGCCCGACCGGCTCATCTCGTGCGGCACCGCCGTGGCCCATCTCGAGCTCGCAATGCGCGTCCTCGGCAGGCAGGTCCGCACAGACCTCTGTCCCTTCCCCGATCGGCCGGCCATCATCGCGCGGATCGAGACGCTCCGGAGTGCCGTTCCGGACAGCTCCGACCTCCGGCTGTATGCGGCAATCTCCCGGCGCAAGAGTCACCGTGACGCTTTCGCCGACATCCCGGTGCCCGCCGAGACCATCGGCGATGTCGTCGCCGCAGGCGCCCAGGTACCCGGTGTCGGCATCCGCCTGCTGGCGTCCGATGAGGCCCCGGCTCTCGCCGACATGCTCACCTACTCGGCCGAGGCCAAGCGACGCAATCCCCACTATCAACGCGAGATGTTCTCGTGGACGTCGCATTGGCAGCCGGAAGGCAACGCCGAGGTCGTCGAGGACTGGGACGCCACGCTGGACGAGCACGGCGCCGCAGGCAAAGCCATGATCACCACCGAGGTGCCCGAGACGTCGGCACTGGCAGCGGCAATCGACCGCGAAACCGTATTGCTGTTCAACGCCGCGTCCGCCGACCCGATCGACCTGGTCCGGATCGGGATGGCCACCGAACGCGCGTGGCTGGCGGCCGTCGACAGCCGGCTCTCGGCGTCGGTTCTCACTCATCCGCTCCGAATCGAAGACTCGGCCGAGCGACTCCGTGCACGATTGGGAATGGCCACACCGCCGCAGTTGATCATGCGCATCGGCTACTGACAGCCCGCGAGGAAGGAACCCCGAAGGTGACTCGAGAACTCACCGCCGTCGAACTCGAAGTGCCGTCGAACGCCGAGTTGTTCCAGACCGTGCTGGACATGGCGCAGGCAGCGAAAGCCGGCAACACCTCGGGGTGGCTGGCGGCCCGCTACGGAGGTCTTCCGCTGGAGGACCTCGCCTACACCTGCACAGAGATGCTGGGCATCCTCATCGAGAACAATGCGATCCGTGAAGGCGTGCACCCGGCCGACATGTGGCGGCGCCTGCGCGCAGATGGCGTCGACGAGTTCGGCTGATCAGGCTGATCACACTGCCGCTTCACACTCACGTGGTCGGCGTTTCACGCTTCTCCCGGGCCGACCACCCGCATCCCCTCCGGTGGCACCTCCTGAACGATGAACTCGTCATCAGCATCGGCCACGATCGACACATAGAACACCGGCCGACCATCGATATGCACGTAGCAGCCGATATTGAAACCCACGAGACGTGGGATCCGCTCGAGGGTAGGTACGCCGCCGGTGATTTCGCTGTCGGGATGCAGCCGTGCCGCTTCGGCAAGAACAGCTCGCTGCACGACGTCTCGGTCGATCAGGTCGTCGTCATCGGTGAGCGTCGAGAACGAGACCGGTTCAGTGCAGACGAACGGCACCTCGAACCTCATCGGTTGCCGCACACCGTCCTGGGGTGCCGGGGGCACGTAGGGTGCGTTCGTGATCCGGTATGCCGCGATCGGGCGATGTGAGACGCGGTCGATCACGAATTTCCAGTAGCCGTTGTGCGTCGGCACGGTGCCGCGCAGTGCCGGCCCCCCAGCCGAAGTCGCCTCCAGAAACTCGTCGTACCCGAGAACTTCGGCGCGCTCTCCGTGTTCGGTGTCGCGGGTGTGAGCATGCACCTCCGCCAGGTCGGCTTCGAACAATGCCACCGGATAGCGGTATTTCCGACCGGCGATCTGGGCATGGAACTCGCGGAGCACGTCGGTTTCGAGATCGTCCGCAATCCACTGCGAGATCTCGCGGGTGGTCACCTCCTCGACGGGACGCGGCGGTTCCGGGAAACCACGAAACACCCCGTCCTCGTCGGCGCTGTCCGCGAAGGATTCGAAGTCCATGTTCGCAATCGACAGGTTGTTCTCCACACCCCACATCTCCGAGGGGATGACGCGGAAGGTTCTTCCGCGAGGCCGTTCCGGTTCGTCGGGTCCGGTGTAGACGGCGACGATGGGCATCTCCGGGTTCCTCACCGTCTCGGTGTCGGCGAGAAACGCGTAGTACGTCGGCGATTCGCCTATTGCTTCGAGAAGCCCGTCGACGGTCAACCCGTCGTATTCCGGGTTGTCGATGCACGTGAGGTAGGCGGCGAATTCGGTGCCGTCTCCCTGCGGTATCGGGGCCATGGCAGCGACAGCAATGTCGCGCCAGGCGGCGTCGTCGGTGAAGTCGGTACGGATGAGCAGTGACTCGTCTTCGAGGTGGTCGGTGAGAACCCGCCCTGTACCGAGGGTGGCGAGCACCTCCGCTTCGCGGCGATCGTGCTCCTCGGTGGCGAGTTCGGCGGTGATCTCAGCGGGGTCGCGATCCGGTGGATCGACCGGCACGATCGAATCCACGATCCGAGCACAGTCGTCCCGGCTGATGTCCTGGTGACTGCGAATCTCGTACGTCCAGTCGCCGATGGAATGACGGTAGCGTTCCGGCGGCGAATCGTTCGGCCATTCGACCTTCGGTTCGCCGATCGCGCTCACCCATCGACGCAACGTGAACTGTGGTGCGTGCCCGCTGATCGACACGCTCAATTCGCCGGTGCGGGCATCACCGGATCGAGACTGTGCGTTTATTGTCATCGGCAGCCACGTCGGAAGCGCCTGAGGAATACCCGCCAGCGCGCGCTGACGTTCCTCCTGCTCCCTGTTCGATCTCGCGAAGTCATCCTCGGCTGGGCGTGACGGCCCTGCCCACGAGAACAATGTGGTCTCGAATACGTCGTCGAGACTGGGTTTTTCGAGTTCCATCCAATCATCACCACACTGCCATCGCAGTGCGACACCGAGTTCTGCGTCGAACACGTAGGTGACCGTTTCGTTCGCGTGCTGGTCGAAGGCGCTCACCTCCCAGCCGTCACGGCCACGAACCCGGACCGCCTTGGGCGCACTCGGTCCGACAAATCGTTGATTGTCGAACCCTCGAGTTGCCAGAGGAGGAAACACGCCGTAGGCGCGTAGCAGAAGAGCCGGCGACGCACCCATGATTGCGTAGCCAGTGGTGGGAGACTTGACGGTGTGCACCATAGTGCCGTCTCCGTCACTGGACCACCTGTCGGTGTCGTTCTCGATGAAAGTGGGCTCACCGGACTCGTTCTCGTAACGCCACGTGTTCTCAGGCGCGTGCCACACGCGGCTCCACGATCCGTCGGGCCGGTGGACAGTTCCGTGAACGGTGCGTCCCATCGTGCCGTAGTTCGAGCCTCGGACCTGTTCCCACTTCGGCGTCATGATCGGAACGTACCCGACGGTTCCGACTCCGGTTGAAGTCTGAGCTGTGCTCGATCGGCATGCGACTCTCAACGGTGGGCGGCGCAGCGGTCATATCGACAGTGGCGGTCCCTGCGCAGGGGTTGTTTGTGGTGGCTCTGGGCGTCACCATCGACCGCAACTGTTGTCCTCGCTGAGGCCCCAACTACGGGTAGCCGGACACACGGCGCTGGCGGAGGGTGATCGCCTGACCTCGAATTGCCAAGAGAACAGCGAGAAACGCGATCGGCAGGTAGAAACCGTATACACCCAGCAACGACGGTATGGACGACATCGCCTCTGAAAAGCCGAGCACCGACGCCACCACCAGCAATCCGGCGACCGTCCACGCCGCAGAGATGCGCGGCACCGCTACCGGAAGCAAGCACGCCATTGCCGGCAAAACCAAAACGATCACCATGCTGTTACCGAAATAGCTCCAGATCGATTCGTTGCACTCAGAAGGACTGATGGCGGACAGCCCAATCTCGCAGTCGGTGATCTGGAGTATCGGATTCGACGCCGCAAAGGCGCCCCAAGCAGCCGTAATCATGGCCAGCAGTACCCACGCCCAGCGCGGCACGGTCGTCATGAGTCGATCATGTCATTGCTGCTTCGGCGTACTCAGCGGAAGCGATGAGTAGACGGCTTCATCTCGCCCTGTTCGCGACACCGCGATCCAGAAGACACAACGCTGCGTCCGGAACCGCCCGGCAAGACTCCGAGCGAACCGAACAATCGTTCGAGGTTGACCCCGATCACGCCACGTGAGATCATCCCTCCACCGGCCTGAATACAGGTCGACCCCGGCAGGTGCTGTAACACCGAACCGGGGTCTGGGCACACGACAGATTGGACTGTCATGCACCGTACGGTGGATTCTATCCACACGCCCTTCGGAGGCATAAATCAGCAACGAGCCGCGAGCGCATTCCTTCGCGCCGGCCGACACATCACCTGGTCACCAGATTCTTCACTGACGTCGTAATCTTCGAACCCCTCGATCCCTGCCGATTCGGCAATGGCTATCGAGGGGCTCGAGGTGTTCGCCTGCTTCCGCGTGCGCAAGGGCCGTTTCGGTAACCACGGCACGTCGAGAGGCATCGTCGCTCATCTCCCAGAGTCCGACGGCAGCGCATCGACGCTGCGTACCGGGGTGCCATTCCCCGGCACGAAACCGACTGGGCGCCAGTATCCTTCGTCTCTGCAGCTGGCGGTGGAGCACCCGATCGCGCGGGTCGACACAACCGACCGGGTCCAGTACAAGCCACACGCCACCTCCGACGTGGGGCCAGAAGTGCTGGCCGAGACGGTCTATCGGGGTATGGCGACCGGGCAGCGTTGGGGAAGGGGCCGAAGGCAAGCTCAGGGACCCGTAGGGTCTCCGATCGGTTCGGCAGAGCCGCCCGCAGGGCGTCCGATTCCCGGACGCCCTGCCGCGTCTACTCCTCGCCCGTCTCCGACCTCGCCACCAACACCGGACAATCCGCGGTCTGGATCAACGCGTTGCTCGTAGATCCCAGCAGCAGGCCCTTGAACCCACCCCGCCCGCGCGACCCCACCACGAGAAGCTGTGCGCTCTCGGCGTATTCACTGAGCACCCGCACGGGACGATCGCGCGCGACCACCCGCTCGACTACGACGTCGGGATAGCGTTCCTGGTATCCGGCGAGGCGTTCGGCAAGCACGATCTCCTCGCCTGTCTGGATGCGACTCCAATGCGGATCCTCGGGCACTGCGCCCAGCGACGGCTGCACACTGACATCGCTCCACACATTGACCGCGACGAGGGTCGTCTGCCGCGCGACGGCCTCCTCGAACGCACACTCGACGGCGGCCCGGCACGACTCCGACCCGTCCACACCGACCACGACGGGACCTTCGACCGGGGGCGCCCCATCGAGAGTGCGGCCGCGCACGATCACCACGGGAGCATGGGAGTGGGCGGCGACGGATGTCGACACCGAGCCCGCGAGCAGACCTTTGACCTCGCCGAGCCCACGCGATCCGACGACGAGTCGGTCGGCGTGTGACGACAGTTCGACCAGCGTGGGCGCGACCTTGCCCTCGATCTGCTCGGTGCTGATCTCCACCGAGCCGTTGCTGTCGTCGACGACCTTCCGCGCGAGCACCCCCGCATTGGCGAGGCGGTCGCGGGCAGTGGTCTTCATCTCCTCGTGGAAACTTTGCGCGAGGTAGGGCTCCGAGTAGTAGAAAGCCGGAACGTGGACGACCGTGACGATGCGCAGTGGCACCGATCGGGCACTTGCCGCGCGGGCAGCCCAGATCACCGCACCCGAGGCTGCGTCGGACCCGTCGACCGCAACTATGATCGGCTTGATCTCGCTCATATCCGGAACCTTTCTCCGTGATGGTGACGCTGACCCGCCGGCGGGTCAGCTGCAGATATTCCGCATCTGTTCGATCAGACGGACCCGCCCTGCGGTGTCGCCGGCGAGCGGGGTGACGTTCAGTGTCGTCGCGCCGGCTTCTTCGAACGCTGCGACACGCTCACGCACATAACCTTCGGGACCGATCAGCGAGACGGCGCGCACAAGATCCTCGGGCACGGCCGCCGCTGCCTGCTCCTTCTTGCCGTCGAGGTAGAGGTTCTGAATGAGCGCGGCTTCCTTCTCGAAGCCGTAGCGGACGGCGAGATCGTTGTAGAAGTTCTTGCCCTTGGCTCCCATACCGCCGATGTAGAGGGCGAGCATCGGCCGGACCCAGTCGATCATGTGGTCGACGTCGTCGCCGATCGCGAGCGCGACCTGGACGTAGGTCTGCAGTTCACCCAGTGCGGGATCGCGTTTTGCCTTGCCCTTGGCCAGCGCATCGCCCCACACTTCGGAGACCTTCTCCGGGTAGTAGAAGATGGGCTCCCACCCCTCGGCGATCTCGGCGGTCAGCTCGACGTTCTTCGGGCCGATCGACGCGATGACAACCGGGATTCGTTCGCGCACAGGCTGGTTGATGATCTTCAGTGGCTTGCCGAGGCCGGTTCCCTTGTCTTCGGGAAGGGGGAGCTGATAGTACTTGCCCTGGTACTCGACCTTCTCGCGCCGCCAGACCTTGCGGCAGATCTCGACGATCTCACGGGTGCGGCCCAGCGGCGCGTGATACGGCACACCGTGGAATCCTTCGATGACCTGCGGACCCGATGCCCCGATGCCCATGACGAAGCGACCGTCGGACACGTAGTCGAGGCCGGCTGCGGTCATCGCGGTCAGCGTGGGCGTGCGCGTGTAGAGCTGGAAGATGCCGGACGCGAGCTCGACGCGCGACGTCTTCGCCGCGATGTAACCGATCTGGCTCACTGCGTCGAACGAATAGGCTTCCGGGACGAAGACGATGTCGAGGCCGGCCCGCTCGAGGTCGGCGACCTCGGCGACAGTCTCGGCGAATCCGCCGCTGTAGTTCAAACCCATTCCGATTCGCATGTGCACACCTCAACTCTGCAGCGTGCGGGGCACGCCTGTGGACCGTGCCCCGAACACTACCGCCGTCAGTCTTCGTCCGGACGGACGACCATGACCGGGCAGTGCGCCGCACGCAGAAGTGAGTTGCTGGTGGAACCGAGGACGAGTCCTTTGAATCCGCCGCGACCCCGGCTGCCGACCACGACGAGTTGCGCATGCTCGCTCCACGCCTGCAGATGGGTGCGTGGTCCGTCGACGTAGATCTTGCGGATGACGGTGACGTCGGGATAACGCTCGCCGTAGCCCGCCAGGCGCTCACCGAGCAGCACACGCTCGACGTCCTCGAGCGCCTCGGGCTCGAATTCGAGCGGCATGGTCTCGAGGGCTCCGACCTTCAGATCGCTCCAGATGTGCACAGCAACCAGGTCGACGTCGCGGAACGAGGCCTCCTCGAACGCGGCGGCGAGCGCATTCTCGCTCAGCGGACTTCCGTCGATTCCGACCACGACGGGACGGTAGTCGGGTTCGGATGGTGCGTCCTCACCGCGCACGACGACGACAGGGCAGGTGGCGTGGCCGATGACCGCAACGGGTGTCGAACCGAGAAACATTTCGCCGAGGCGTCCGCCGCCGGATTCCCCGAGCACGAGCATCCGGGTTTCCCGCGACAATCGGACCAGCCATTTCGCGGTGCCCGTGAGGGCCACCGCGGCGGTGATCTCGAGGCCGGGAGCGCTCTGGCGCGCAATCCGCTCGGCCTCGCCGAGCACAGCCTTGGCGTCCTCCTCCGCCCACTCGAAGACGCGTGATGTCTGAACGAAGGGGGTCGCTGCCCAGCCGGTGGTGGCGAAATCGACCGCATGAACGAGGTGCAGAGACAGTCCTCGTTGCGCCGCGGTGGCCGCGGCCCAGCGGACCGCTCGAGTGGACGCGGGCGATCCGTCCACACCGACAGTCACATTGTTGTGGTCCCGAGGTGTTTCACCGTGAGGTTTCACAAGATCGAGACTAGCTCCTAAGGATGTGGTGTGGAATGGACTTTCGTCCCTGCAACCGGAGAAGTAAGTGAGACAACGCGACTCCCCACGCGATCTGCGTCACACTAAATTGTCATTCTGGATGCAAATTAACTAGCGTGAGGGCATGCAACTCACCCAGTTCACCGATCTCGGACTGAGAGTTGTCATGCACCTGGCCGCGTCCTCCGCGGACAGCGTGCCGAGAACGAAACTCGTTGCCGAACAACTGCATCTGTCGTACGCACATACGACGAAAGTGGTCGCCAGACTGAATGAGCTCGGCGTCGTCACCACCCGCCGCGGACGTGGCGGAGGGCTGGCCATCACCGAACTCGGTCGCACCGCCAGTATCGGATGGCTGGCGCGGCAACTCGAAGGAGACGAGGAAGTGGTCGACTGCGAGGGAGCGAACCCGTGCCCCCTCCGTCACGGCTGCAAACTCAGGAAGGCACTGCGCGACGCGCAGGAGGCCTTCTACGCCACGCTCGACGACGTCACCGTCGCCGACCTGGCGACATCGAAGATCGAACCGATTCTGTTGACCCTCACTCAGCCCACCCCCTGACAGGAAATGGAGTTCACCATGACTCTCTCGCCCGAATCCAAGGAAGTCATCGCCGCTACGTTGCCGGCCGTCGGTGCCGCCATCGGCGATATCACTCCCCTCTTCTACAAGAAGATGTTCGCGGCGCACCCCGAACTCGAGCGCAACCTGTTCAACCGGGGCAACCAGAAGCAGGGTGAGCAGCAGAAGGCACTCGCCGGATCGATCGCAGCCTTCGCCACCCTTCAGCTCGATCCCGACCCCGCACGCGTCGAGTCCATCCTCTCCCGTATCGCGCACAAGCACGCCTCTCTCGGCATCAAGCCCGACGAATACTGGATCGTGCACAAGCACCTGTTCGAAGCGATCGTCGAAGTCCTCGGTGCCGCAGTCACTCCCGAGGTCGCGCAGGCGTGGGACGAGTTGTACTGGCTGATGGCGAACACCCTCATCGCACTCGAGGCCGACCTCTACAAGGCCGCGGGCGTCGAGGTCGGGGAGGTGTGGCGCACCGTGCGTGTCGCCGAGCGCGTCTACCAGTCCGCCGACACCGTCTCGTTCGTCCTCACCTCACTCGACGGCGCCGCCCTGCCCACCTTCCGCCCGGGACAGTATCTTTCGGTCGGCGTCGAGCTGCCCGACGGTGCTCGCCAGATTCGCCAGTACAGCCTGTCCAACGCGCCGTCTCGCGGCGACTGGCGGATCACCGTCAAGCGCGTCGCCGCATCCACCGCGCCCGACGGCACCGCCATCCCCGCCGGTGAGGTCTCCAACTTCCTGTTCGAGAACTGCTTCGAAGGCGACGAACTCCAGGTGACCACGCCGTTCGGCGACCTCGTGCTCACCGATGAGGACGCCCCCCTGTTCCTCGCCTCCGCGGGCATCGGCTGCACCCCGATGATCGGCATGCTCTCGCACCTCGCTGAGGTCGGCGACCAGCGCCCGATCTCGGTACTCCACGCCGACCGCTCGGCAGCCAACCACGCACACCGGCACGAACTCTCGACCCTCGTCGAGAAGATCCCGTCGGCCGGTGTCTACCGCTGGTACGAGGACCTCGGTGCGCGTCAACCGATCGAGACGATCCGCGTGGGACGGGCCGACATCACGGATCTCCCCCTCGACCCGAAGACCCACGCCTACCTGTGTGGACCGCTCCCGTTCATGCTGTCGCTGCGCGAGGCCCTCATCGAGCGCAACGTGCCTGCCGAGAACATCCACTACGAGGTATTCGGACCTGACAGCTGGGCGCCCGCAGGAGCCTGACGACAGCTGATCGATCAACGGGCAGCGCTCCGGCTTGTCGGCCGGGGCTCTGCCCGTTTTGACCGCTACGCTCGATCCATGGACACCGCCTCGCCCGAGGCTGCTCGGGCACTACCCCGACGGTCGAGCGTGCTCGCGCTTCTTGCGCTACTCGTCGTCGGGCTCGCGGCGGTGCTGCTGACTTCTTCCCCGACGCCGCTCACCACCGACGCGCCCGCCGATGTGTTCAGCGCTGGACGCGCGACCACCCACATCGAGGCGGTCGCCGCCGAGCCCCGAACTCTGGGCTCTCCCGCACACAGCGCGGCGCGCGAGTACCTCGTCGGGGAACTCGAGGCGCTCGGCTGGCGCACCTCCGTCAAGAGCGGCGTGGGCTGGTATTCACCCACCGACGGAGCAACGCAGCGCGGCGCCCGAGTACACAACATCGTCGCGCTCTTCCCAGGAACCGACCCCACCGGGACGGTGGTGCTCGCCGCCCACTACGACACCGTGCGTGGTTCACCCGGCGCCGCCGATGACGGTATCGGTATCGGTACCGTCCTCGAATCCGCGCGCGCGATCACGGCCGGTCCCGCACCGCGTAACGACGTCATCGTCCTGCTCACCGACGGCGAGGAAGACGGTCTCCTCGGCTCCCAGATGTTCACGCAGACGCGCTCACCGTCGCTCGGCCCCACCGTCGTTCTCAACCATGAGGCACGCGGCAACGCAGGGATACCCGTCACCTTCCGCATCACGGACCCCAACGGAACCCTCGTCGAGACACTGGCCCATGCACCCGGCGCCAACGCCGATTCGTTCACCCAATTCGGGTTCGAAGTGCTCCCCAACGACACTGATTTCAAGCATTTCGCCGCGGCCGGCTTCCACGCCTACGACACCGCGATCGCGAGGGGCTCGGCGTATTACCACAGCCCCCTCGACACCCCGGACCGGCTGAGTCACGAGTCGCTGCAACAGATGGGTGATGCCACCCTCACTGTCGCCCGCGAACTCGTCGAGTCCGACCTCACCGCGCTCGACTCCGGGGGCGAGGACGTCGTGACCGCGGCGCCCTGGGGATTGATCCACTATCCACGCTGGGTGGAGTTCGTGCTGACGGGACTCCTCGTCGCCGCGGTCGGTTGGCTGGTCGCTGCGCGGATTCGACGGGGTGAAGCCACGTACTGGACTGTCGCCGCCGCCACCGGAGTCTCGGCAGTCGCGGTGGGGGTCGCGGCACTCGCCGCCTGGCTTCCGTGGTTCATCGCGATGCGCCTCGCCCCCGGGATGGCCTCCCCCGTGACGAGCGAACCCTATCGTCCTGACGTCTACCAACTTGCCGCCGTGGTCGCGGCAGCGGGCGTGCTCGTGACGACCTATCTGTGGGCCCGAACGCGCCTACCGGCCGCATCCCTCGTTGTGGGGGCGTTCGTCCTGATCGCCTTCACCTCGGTGATCGCATTGCCGTATGTCGGTGTCGCATCGGTGCTGGTTCTGCCCGCACTGCCCGCACTCGCAGGAATACAGATCGCTCGCTTTCTCACCGATCGTCCACCGCTTCCGACCCTCTCGGTGGCGGTCGGGGCCGTCCCTGCCGCGCTGCTCCTCGTCCCTGCCGTGGTGGTGTCGTTCGATGCGGGCCTCATGTTCGGAGCGCCGCTCGCAGGCGTCTTCGTCGCGGTGTTGTTCTCCCTGACCCTCGTGCTCTGGGAAGCGGTGCTCCCGTCGTCCGCGACACGGGTCGGGCGAATCTCCGTGACGCAGACGGCCGGAACCGCAGTCGTCGCGTCGGTACTCGTGTGTGTACTCGTCGCGGGCTATCTCAACCGCGACGGCGCGACCGATCCGCGACTGGAACACCTGTGGTACGCACTCGACAGCGACCGCGACACCGCAATCTGGGCGTCTCCGGACTCCCCACGCTCGGAGTGGAGCCGGGAACTGCTCGTCGACCCGGCGAGCCCCCTGACCGCGGAATTTCCCTGGCGGGACGAGCCGATGGCGCATGGTCCGGCGCCCGTAGCACCTCTTCAGGCACCCGAGATGGAGGTCCTCGACGACACTGCTGCAGGCGGTGCCCGGGAGCTTCGGCTTCGCCTGTCGTCCCCCAGGGGCGCGAACGCCGTCGGACTGTGGGTCGACAGCACAACGGCCACTGTCCACGGCGCAACCGTCGACGGGCACCGAGCGGAACCGGCCGACGACTTCGGATTCCGATTCTGGGCTGCGGGGCCGGAAGGGGTCGAGGTCACCCTCACCCTGAGCGTCCTCGAAGATCGGGTGGGACTGCGCCTGATCGATCTGTCGGACGATCTGAGCGTCGTCCCCGGCTACGAACCACCGACGGATCGAGTGGTGATGGCGCCGACGGTCGTCGTCAGCCGGTCGTTGCGGATCTGATCGACTCGCGACGCCACGAGATGACGATCGGCACACCGACGATCGACACACCACGGCCGGACGCGCTAAAGCCCGCGCCTACGCATCCCACTCGTGTACGGGTCTGCCGTCGGTCATCGCCGCGACGTAATCGCGGAGCATCCCCGACAGCGCGATGCGACGATCTTCGCCCGCCGCTTCACGTCGCGCGACATGCTCACGTTGCCATGCCGCCCCAGTTTGCCGATTCAAGCACCGGCCCTCGATGATCCCGAGGTAGCGGTCGCGCGCGCGGGCGGAGAGCCCGAACGATTCCAGCCCACGATCCGCCAGCGGCAGCAACCGGCGCAGGACGAGCTCGTCGGCACCGACCCAGCCCAGTTTCGGCCAGTACAGGCGAGATTCGAGTCCGAATTTGGCACCGATGATCAGGTTTTCCTCGGCCGCGTCGAATGTCATCCGCCGCCACAGCGGGTCCTCGTCCTCGACGAGCGCTCGCAGCAATCCGTAGTAGAACGCCGCGTTCGCCATCGTGTCGAGGACGGTCGGCCCGGCAGGCAGGACCCGATTCTCGATCCGCAGGTGGGCCTGACCGTCGCTGACGTCGTAGACAGGCCGGTTCCACCGATAGATGGTGCCGTTGTGCATCTGAAGCTCACGCAGTTGCGGAATCAGGCCAGCATCGAGTTCCGCGGCGGGGTCGGAGTCGGTGATCTCCGGTAGCAGCGCAGTGAAATAGCGGGAGTTCTCCTCGAACAGGTCGATCGGGGACTCGATCCAGCGTTCCCCGAACCACACTCGTGGACGCACGCCCTGGTTCTTCAACTCGAGGGGGCGGGTGTCTGTGGCCTGGGCGAACAGGGGGATCCGGCTCTCGTGCCACAGCGCCTTACCTGCCAGGAACGGCGAATTCGCTGCGAGCGCCACCTGCACCCCCGCCAGACACTGCGCTGCGTTCCAATGCGGTGCGAAATCCTCGGGTGCCACCCTCAGGTGCAGTTGCAGCGAAGTGCAGGCCGCTTCGGGCACCACCGAGTTGGTATCGGCGCGCAAGCGTTCCACCTCACCCGTACCGGGGAGCGGCACACCGTCGAGGTCGAGTTCGATGTCCTCACCTCGTGCTGCGAAGATCTGCTCGTTGAGTGCCTCGTAGCGCGGATTGGCGGTGATCCGGTCTCGGCCGAGATGGTCGAGTTCGAGGGTCGGCAGCATCCCGATCATCACGAGCTGGGCATCGAACTGGTGCATCCGCTCGTCCGCGCGCCGAAGCGAGTGACGAAGGGATTGTTCGATTTCGATCGTGGCGTCGCCGGACAGCGGCCCCGGTTCGACGTTCATCTCGACGTTGAACTGGCCGAGTTCGGTCTGGAAGACCGCATGGTCGTCGATCGCCTGGAGCACTTCCAGGTTGGACATTGCCGGAGCCATGTCGTCCTGGACGAGATTGAACTCGATCTCCATGCCGAGCTGCGGCTCGGGCGAAGAATGCGCATCGGCGAACGCACCGTCGCGGAGCATACGTTCGAGCGCGCTCATGCACTCGCGGACCTTGTGCCGGAACTGTCGGCGGTCTGCGCCGGTGAACGAACGAGCAGAAATCTCTGTGCCCACGTGTTCTCCCCGGTCTGTGCCGACAGATCTCGATGCAGGCACCCTACCCAGATCTGATGCCTCTGCCTCCTGCGTAGCAGGCGGTGAAGATGAAACTACCGCACGACCACCCGAAACACCGGAGCATGTGTGCGTCCGTGAACGCAAACGCACCCGGCCGCAAGGCCGGGTGCGTTTCGAAGTGTCGCGGGGAGCGGCGGTCAGACTGCGCGGTAGCCGCTCCAGTCGGCGACAACGCCACGGTCGCTGAGCCAGGTGTTGGGGTTGGTCTTGTTGCCTGCCTCGTCCCACACCTCGAAGTGCAGGTGCGGCCCGGTCGACCAGCCACGGTTGCCGACGGTGGCGATCTGCTGACCCGCGCTGACGCGCTGGCCCGCGGAGACCTGGTAGGTGTCGACGTGACCGTAGACAGCGGTGGTGCCGTCGTCGTTGAGTACGCGAACCCACTGGCCGTAGCCGGATGCGGCGCCTGCGTCGAGGACCGTGCCGTCGGCGGCCGACTGGATCGGAGTGCCGATAGGGGCGGCGATATCGATTCCGCCATGGTGCGAGCCCCAGCGCGCACCCCAGTCGGATGTGAGCGTGCCCGACACCGGCTGCACCGTGTTCGGCTTGATCGGGTTGAGGTTGTCGAGCCAATTGCCGCCACCGGTGAACTGGTCGACGAGACCCTGGACCTCGACGGGCAGCTGCGGGGCGCCCTGCTCGGCGGGAGTGGTGATGCCGGGAATCGCGGGAAGCTCGATGCCCTCGGGCAGCTCGAACGGAAGCTGCGGGGCGGGAGCCGCCTGGACGGGGCCGTGATCGTGGCCGGGGTGAGCGGCAGCGGTGCCTGCAGTGAACTGTGCGCCGATGGCCATGAACGCGCCGGTGGCGCACGCCACGGTGGCTGCCTTGGCCGGAGCCGACGGGCCCGTCGGCTCGATGCGATGACGCCCACGCTGAGTCGATCCGACCGTCAGATCGATCTCGAATTCCGATGCATCTTCGCGTGTCCGCTGGTGCCGTGCCACAGTCGCTGTCCCGTTCGTAGTCCCGATTTCGGCCGGTGCGTAACACCCCGGTCGTTCCTGGCGATTCAAGGTAACAAAACGATATACGTCCGGTCCAGCGTTACCTCTTCGCGATCCCACAGTGCGGGAATCGAACCAACCGGTCGGTAACAAACAGCGAATTTCCGGCTCTCTTCGCACAGCGCGGGAGCGACCGCTACACTCACAGCGCGCCGCGATTCGGCCCCCGAATCGGCGCGCGCCTTCGTAGCTCAGGGGATAGAGCAACCCTCTCCTAAAGGGTAGGTCGCAGGTTCGAATCCTGCCGAGGGCACACGCTCGACGTATGCGCTGGCCAGCCGGGTCTACAGGCCGACTTTCTCCAGCGCGGCCTCGTAGACATCCATCGCTTCCTCCACCGACTTCCCCTCGGCAAGCGCGGTGGAATACACCGAGCGAAGCTCGTCACCCTGCTCCTCGAACTTCGCCGTCCATCGCTCGGAGTCCTCACGCCAATAGCCGACGATGTCGTACTGGTCGCGCGACCAGCCGAGCGAACGCAGATGCTTCTTGGCGGCGCGGATATCGGCGGCCTCACCCGCGAACCAGCAGTACCCATCGGCAGGCAGGTCGAGCTCGGCGAGCGCCGCGGACAGCCGCGTGCGCGACACTCCGTTTCCGCTGCCGACGAGTTCGACGATCTCGGTGTTCTCCCGCGAGGGCAGGTATTCGAGCTCGCTGCGGTCGAGGACCTCGGCGACGACGGTCACGTGCACCGAAGGATCGGTCTGCTCGAGGACTCGCGCCAGTGCAGGCAGTGCGGCGAGGTCGCCGGCGAGAACGTGGCGGGTCGCCGCGGACGGCGGTTCGTGCCACGAGCGCGGGCCCGCCATCAGCACACGCCAGCCGGGTTCCGCTGCGCGCAGCCACTCGATCGCGGGGCCGTGATCATGCACCGCGAAGTCGACCACCATCTCGCGGGATTCCGCGTCGTACGAGCGCACGGTGTAGTTGCGATGTCCGGCGCTGCGCTCCTCGTCGACAATCTCCCAGCCGCCCAGGGCATTCGGATTCTCGCTCGGTCGCGCGTGCAGTTCCTCCGCGTCGTGCGAGAGGTAGAACGCCACGGCCTCGTCTGCTGCAGCCAGCGGGCGGTAGCCGTTCCCGGTCCCCTCCCCGATCTCGAGGCGAGCGCGCAACAGATGTTCCGCGACCTGTTCACGCGCGACCAGCGTGGCTACGAAATTCTCCCACTTCATTAGGCCAGGCTAACCGATCACTATCCGTCGATCATGTGACTGCGCTAACACCATCGGGTCCGAAACCATCCCCTGCCGATCGCAAGATCGATAGAATCGCGGCAGTCGATCGGTCGCGGGACGCGCCACGCACGAAAGCACACGCTGTGGTCGGCACTCGGACACGACATTCCCCCACCCGAGGAGCCCGCAGCATGCCTGCAGTGCGATTCATCCGTCGAGCACTCACCTTCGCAGCCCCCGTCGCAGCCGCGGTTCTCTTCGCCGGTGTTGCCACAGCTGCTCCGACGCAACCGCTGGGTACAGCGATCACCATCGGCTGCCTCAACCAAGGCAGCCTCGCGTCACTCACATCGGTGGCAGCCCACCCCGGTCCCGACGACGAACACGGGATCACCGCAGGCCACGTGCAGTTCGCAACCACGCAAGCGCTGTGGCCGATACCGGCCGCCGGTCAGGTGACGGTCGCATGGCTCAACCGCGACAACGGACGCACCGGCATCGTCGACCTCACCGGGGAATACCCGAATCTGTCTGCGACCGTCGACACCGGACCGGGCGAGGTGCTGACCACCGTATTCGGATCGGTGAGCCTCGCCAGCGGTCCGCTGTGCAATTCGACCCCGGCCACCGGCGCTGTCACCGTCGGCTGAACCACTTCCACGGCAGGATCATCGGTACGCGAGTCCGATAGGAGCGATATCGCTCGCCGAACGTCACGATGAGGTCGTGCTCTTCGAACCTGATCGCGACGAGGATGTATGCCGTCGTCACCGCCGCGAAGAGCAGATGCCCGACCGACATGGTCGGCGCAACCCAGAACGCGACGAGGAAACCCAGATAGAGCGGATGCCGCACCGACCGGTACAGCAGCGGTATCCGGAAGGCGTTCGCCGCGGGCAGTTGTCCGCGTTGGCTACGGATGACCTGTCTCAATCCGAACAGGTCGAAATGGTCGATGGCGAACGTCGACACGAGCACGAGACCGAACCCTGCGAGCGAGATCGCATAGAGCAGTACTCGTAGCGGACTGCTGTCGATGCCCCAAATCGGGTGTGGGAGTGGACGCCACTGCCACATCACGAGTGCCAACGCCGCCGAGGCGAGCAGGACGTAGGTGGATCGTTCCGCGGGCTCCGGCACGATCCGGGTCCAGCGTCTCTTGAACCAGGGTCTGGCCATCACCGAATGCTGCACTGCGAACAGCGAGAGCAGCACCAGGTCGATCACGATGGCGATTCCGGCCGGGGCACGAGGCCCCTGATCGATGTTCCGGGGTACCACCAGTCGTTCGACCCATCCGATCGAGTACAGGAACACCGCGAGGAATATGAGATACGCGCAGACCCCGTATGCAGTGACGAGCAGCCGGGAAGCCGGGGTGTGGGTGCGAGGATCCGAGTTGGTTGTCGTAGTCATGCGCTCAGTGTCGGGATGACAGCCAGCGCTCAGAAGGTCCCCTGAGGTGGCGAATCCTCCACCCTTGTACTCTCCGTCACCTCGGGGCGTACATGATCACGGCGACACCTGCGAGACACACCAGCGCCCCCGCGATGTCCCAGCGATCAGGACGGAAGCCGTCCATCACGACACCCCACAGCAGGGAGCCCGCGACGAAGACCCCGCCGTATGCGGCGAGGATGCGGCCGAAATTGGCATCCGGTTGCAGCGTCGCGACGAACCCGTACGCCCCGAGGGCGATCACACCCAGACCCACCCAGATCCAACCACGGTGCTCGCGCACGCCCTGCCAGACCAGCCACGCCCCACCGATCTCGAACAAGGCGGCAACTGCGAACAGGACGAGGGATTTGAGGACGGTCATGCTCGAACAGACTACGGATCGGACCGGCCTGGCCCTGCGGTGCCGTGTTCACAACTCGTCGATGGATACGACACCGTCTTGGAGTGCGCGCACGAGCAGCGACGTCTTGGTGGTCGCGGGGCGCCCCACACGCAGGTACTTGTCGCGGATGCGGGCGATGTGAGTACTCACGGTGGCTGCGGTCACGAACAAGCGGGCGGCTGCCTCGGACTTGGAATCACACAGCAGCCACTCCCGAAGTATCTCGGTTTCACGAGCCGAGAGCTGCGGTGAGGAGTAGGTGCGGGAGGGCTCGAGCACACTCGTCATGTCGGGATTCCTTCGTCGATCGATCTGACTACCGGCGGCCCCCCGACAAAGCCTCCGAGTCCGGTATGAGAAGAACATACGATTTTACACCGACAACCACCAGCCGAATGGACTCATTCGCCCTCATCGTCGCCGGCACATTTCATTCCCGGCGCACGTCGTGCGGGTCCAGATCACTACGCAGGCCACGCCAGCTCGGGTGACGAAGTCGGCCACCTTCGGTCCACGCCGCGAACCGCACCTCCCCCACCAGGTCGGGTTCCACCCACACTGCGTCACGCTGATCGACGGCGGGCAGCTCGTCCACGAACGGGCTCTCCTCCCGCCGTCTCCCCCGCAACGACGAGGTCAACTCCGCGAGAGTCCGGTCGTCGAACCCCGTACCGACCCTCCCCGCATAGACGAGCCCGCTGTCGGCGGGGATGCCGAGAAGCAACGAGCCGAACGACCCCGCGCGGTTCCCCTGTCCCGCCCGGTAACCGCCGATCACCACCGACTGGGTGAGCCAGTTCTTCGCCTTCACCCACGCCGCGCTCCGCTTTCCCGGCAGATACACCGAGTCGCGGCGCTTGGCGACAACGCCTTCCCATCCGCGCTCGAGGCTCGTGGCAAGCGCGGCGGCGCCGTCCCCGGTCAACTGGTCCGGCACTGCCAGTCTTCCCGCCGCCGCGGCAAGCGCATCGAGCACGCGGCGTCGATCGTCGTAGGTCTTACCCACGAGCGTGACGCCGTCGAGATACAGGAGGTCGAACACCCGGTACTCCGCGCTCGCCCCACGCTGCAACTGCTCGAAGCTCGTGATGCCCGACGCGTCCACGGCGACGATCTCTCCGTCGAGGACGGCAGCGTGACCGTCCAGCACGTGCCCGAGCTCTCCGAGCGCCGGGAATTCTCCGGTCACATCCCGTCCCGAGCGGGCACGCACCCGGACGGTTCCGTTGCGTACCTCGACGACAGCGCGGTATCCGTCCCATTTCCCTTCGAACGCCCACGCCGCACCCTCGAGCTCTTCCACGTCACCCGCGGTCGCGAGCATCGGACGTAGACCGACCGGAAACTCCTCCATCCGCCCAGAACCCGACTGTTGCTTCATCCGGTGGGCGAGCCATTGGTCCTTCTCGGTGCGGATGAACGCATATCGGCCCTCGACCTTCTCTCCGTGCAACCGCACGATCACCTCGTCGTCGCGCCATTTCTCGGTGTCGTAGGTGCCGGTGTCCCACACCGTCATCGTCCCGGCGCCGTACTCACCGGACGGTATGGTGCCGTGGAAATCGAGGTACTCGAGTGGATGATCCTCCGTCCGGACAGCGAGATGGTTGCGGCCGGCATCTTCCGGCAGGTTCTTCGGCACCGCCCATGACGCGAGCACACCGTCTCGTTCCAGTCGCAGGTCGTAATGCAGACGGCGGGCATGGTGTTCCTGGATGACGAACCGGTCGTCGTTGCCAGTGGCGGTGATCGCGGACGGGACCGGCTCGGGAGTGCGCGCGGCGTTGCGTTTACGCCGGTAGTCGGCGAGCGCGTCGTTCGCCGTGTTGTCGTCGGTGCCGAGCCGGAGGTCGCCGGAGGCCGGGTCCAAGCCCTCGAGAAGGTCACCGTGTTCGACGATCCGCTCGAGCACTTCGTCGAAGGTGAGCTGCCGCAGATCCGGGTCGTCGAGTTCGGCCCAGCTCCGCGGCGCAGCCACCCACGGTTCGTCGCGGCCACGCAGCGAGTACGGCGCGACCGTCGTCTTGGCCGCATTGTTCTGGCTCCAGTCCACGAAGACCTTGCCGCCGCGCACCGCCTTCGCCATGGTCGCCGTGACGAGATCCGGGTGCAGCGTCGCAAGATTCGTCGCGACCTGCCTGGCGACGGTCGATGCCCCACCTGACGCGAGTTGCCGGTCCAGCGGGACATACAGGTGCAGGCCCTTACTGCCACTCGTGACGGGATAGGTCTGCCACCCGAGTTCGGCGACCATGTCGCGGACGTGCCGTGCGACCTGTGCACACTGCGCGAGCCCCGCTCCGGGGCCGGGGTCGAGGTCGAACACGAGCCGGGTCGCGGGGCCGGGTGCAGATCCGGCGAATCGCCACTGCGGGACGTGCAATTCGAGTGCGGCTTGCTGCCCGAGCCACGCCATGCCGGCCACCGAGTCGAACACCGGATAGGTGACCGACCGTTGCTTGTGGTGCACCGTGCGACGGTCGAGCCACGACGGCGCGTGCGGCGCAAGGTTCTTCTCGAAGAACGCCGGTTCGGCGACGCCGTTGGGCCACCGCTTGCGAGTGCCGGGGCGATCCACGACGTGCGGCAGCATGACTTCGGCGACGGCGACGTAGTAGTCGATCACCTCGCCCTTGGTGGTGCCGGTGCGCGGATAGAGCACCTTGTCGAGGTTCGTCAGCGTGATGCGACGATCCCCGATCGTGCGGGTCGGCATCACCTCATTGTGCCAACCTCATTTCGAGTCCATCCTGCTTCGAGCGAACGACTCAGCCGTACAACTCCGCGAACTTGCGCAGTGAGGCGTCGAGATCGCCATGCAGCGCACGCGCCACACCCGACCCGATCGGGCCGAACAGCGGCGCTCCCCCGAGCTCGATCTTCATCGTCAGTCGCGATCCCGACCCCGTGCCGGTCACCGCGAGACGCATCTTGAACTTCGTGCCGCCCTTGCCCGATCCGCGCAGCACCACGTGGTGCGGGGCGTCGAGTTCCTCGACTTTCCACTCCACCCGGTTGCGCATGCCCTTGACCGAAACCACGGACTGCAGTGCCACACCGGCTGCGAGTGTGTCGGGAAGTTCGCCGCGCCAACCGTCGTGGATGCTCAGCCAATCACCGAATGCGTCCAGATCGGATGCCTTCTCCCACGCGGACTGAGGATCGAGCGGAAGGTCGGTCGCGACTTCGAGTTTTGCCATGCCCGCAGCGTAGAGGAACAGCCGAACGTCACCTTCGGTCAGTTGAACTGACCGAAGGTGACGTTCGGCTTCAGGGGTGTGGGCGTGGGGTCAGTGAGACACGGCCTTCTCGACACCGACACCGGTGAGCGAGCGGACCTCCATCTCTGCCTGCTTGAACGGATCCTCCGGCTTGTTGCGGCCGATGTAGGTGCCGACGATACCGAGAGCGAAGGCGAGCGGGATGGACACGATGCCCGGGTTGGACAGCGGGAACCACGAGAAGTCGGCATTCGGGAACATCGACGACGGGCTGCCGGACACTGCCGGGGAGAACACGATCAGCAGCAGGCAGCTGATGAGACCGCCGTAGATGCTGAACAGCGCACCCGTGGTGTTGAACTTCTTCCAGAACAGCGAGTACAGCAGCGTCGGCAGGTTCGCCGAGGCGGCGACAGCGAAAGCCAGCGCGACCAGGAAGGCGATGTTCTGCCCCATGGCGAGGATGCCGAGCACGATCGAGACCAGACCGATCACGACGACCGTGATGCGCGAGACCCGCACCTGCTCGTCCTCGGTGGCCTTACCGTGCTTGAGCACGCTCGCGTAGATGTCGTGCGCGAACGATGCGGATGCCGTGATCGCCAGGCCTGCGACGACCGCGAGGATCGTGGCGAACGCGACCGCGGAGATCACCGCAAGGAAGATGGTGCCGCCCAATTCGTACGCGAGCAGCGGAGCCGCAGCGTTCTCCTTGCCCGGAGCATTCAGGATGACGTCGGGCCCCACCATCTTCGCGGCGCCGTAGCCGAGCACCAGGGTGAACAGGTAGAAGGCACCGATGAGCGAGATCGCCCACGTGACCGAGCGTCGTGCTTCCTTGGCGGTCGGCACGGTGTAGAAGCGCATCAGCACGTGCGGCAGACCCGCAGTGCCGAGCACCAGCGCAATGCCGAGGGAGATGAAGTCGATCCGGGTCATGCCGCTGATGCCGTACTTCGCACCCGGCGCGAGGATGTCGCGGCCGGCGACCGCTTCGTCCGCAGAGTTCGATGCCATGGCCTGAGCGTCGGCGAGCAGCTGCGAGAAGTTGCCGCGCACCGCGAGCAGCACGAGCACGAACATGATGCCCGCACCCGCGACCAGCAGCACCGCCTTGACCATCTGGACGTACGTGGTGCCCTTCATGCCACCGACGAGCACGTACACGATCATGAGCACCCCGACGACAGCGACGACGATCGCCTGGCCGGCCTTGTCCTGGATGTCGAGGAGCAGTGCGACGAGTCCACCGGCACCGGCCATCTGGGCGAGCAGGTAGAACAGTGACACCGCGAGCGTCGACAGCGCCGCAGCCATCCGCACCGGTCGCTGCTTGAGCCGGAAACTCAGAACGTCGGCCATCGTGAATCGCCCGGTGTTGCGGAGCAATTCGGCGACGAGCAGCAGCGCGACGAGCCACGCGACGAGGAAGCCGATGGAGTACAGGAAGCCGTCGTACCCGTAGACGGCGATGGCGCCTGCGATACCGAGGAACGACGCAGCCGACAGATAGTCGCCCGCGATGGCGAAACCGTTCTGGGGACCGGAGAACTGACCGCCACCGGTGTAGAAGTCCGAGGCCTTCTTCGTGGTGCGGCTGGCCTTGATGACCAGGCCCATCGTGACGACGACGAACGCCACGAAGATTGCGATGTTGAGCAGCGGGTTACCGACATCGGTATGTCCCTGCGCAAGTACGTTCACTGCTGCGGTCCTTCCAGCTCGTCGCGGATCGCTGCCGAGCGCGGATCGAGTTCACGTCCGGCGAACTTCACGTACACGGCGGTGATGATGAACGTCGTGACGAACTGCCCGAGCCCGAGGATCAGGCCCAGATTGATGTTGCCGATCACCTTCGTCGCCATGAAATCCGCCGCGTAAGTGGCGAGCAGAACGTACAGGGCGTACCAGGCCAGGAAGAACACCGTCACCGGAAACACGAACCGGCGCAAACGGGTACGCAACTCCTGGAACTCCGGACTCGCCTGCATGTCGACGAAGTCCTGCGACGTCGGTACCCGCCGCTCCGGTACGTCACTCTCGCTGAGTGGTGCTGTGGTCACTGCCGACTCCTTGGTCGTCCGTGTGAGGTGTAGTGCACACAAACGCTAATGAGACGGCGATCACACAGATAGAGGTACGTGCGGGTTGTACGCCAAGCTGTCGTGACGTGCGCCGAACGGTCGTCTCATTGCGACGAGCGGCGCTCTCCGAGCTCTCGCTCGCCGGACGCACCGAGCTCCCGCTCGCCGAACGCACCGAGCTCTCGGTCGCGGCCCATCCCGAGCCGCTCCGGCACGTGCATCCGAGAGAACGTGCGACCGACGTCGGCCGGCACCCTCTTCCTCGTCGCGAGGCTCACCCCGATCATGACGACGAACGCCAGCGGCACGCTCACCGCGCCCGGGTAGGCGGACAGCACCGCCGGCCATCCCCCGGCAACCGAAGGATCGAAGCGCACGAGAACAGTGAGCAGAGCCGCCCCGCCCGCCACGAGACCCCCGACGACCATGCCCGCAGCGGCACCGATCGCGGTCAGCCCACGCCACCAGATTCCCAGTATCAGCAGCGGACACAGCGTCGATGCTGCGATGGCGAACACCTGCCCCACCGACCTGGACAGATCCAGCGACACCACCGACACCGCAAGGAGCAGAGGAACGATCCCGGCCAGGACCGCTGCTATCCGGAAGTCCCGAACCCGTCCACGCAGCACGTCGGTCGACAGCACTCCCGCGACACTCACGAGCAGGCCGGACGACGTCGACAGGAATGCCGCAATCGCCCCCGACGCGACGAGCGCGGCGAGCAGTTGGCCCACCCAACCCGAGAGCACCGAGTTGGGCAGGAGCAACACAGCGGCATCCGAGCGGCCGGTGATGAGCAGTTGCGGCACGTACAGACGCGCGAACACCCCGAGAATCGTCGGGAACAGATAGAACAACCCGAGCAGGCCGATCACAGCGAACGACGTCATGCGCGCGGCCCGCCCGTCCGTGTTCGTATAGAACCGCACGAGGACGTGGGGCAGTCCCATCGTTCCGAGGAACGTGGCGATCATGAGCGAATACACCTGGAACAGGTGGTGTTCGCCGCCTGCACCGATGCCCGCGCCGGGCGACGCCCACGCGTCGTTGTCGGAGGGCGCCCCCGCGACCACCGGCACCGGCGAACCCGCTTCGAGCACCAATTCGGTGCCCGCGCCGAGTTCGTGTTCGCCGGGGGTCAGAACGATCTGCCCTGCGACGGGCCGGGAATCCACCTCGCCGGTCGCCGTCACCGGGATCGGCTCGGCGACCTGCACGACGACGTCGACAGTGATGTCGACAGTGGTGGTCTCCGTGACAGTGGGCGGTATCGGTTCGTCGACACCGCGGTCGTCCCCTACGAAGTAGATCGTCAGGACCAGCGCGGGAAGCGCCACCGCGGTGAGTTTGAGCCAGTATTGGAAGGCCTGCACGAACGTGATCGACCGCATGCCGCCGCCCACCACATTGGCGATCACGATGACACCGACGACTGCTGCCCCCACCCAGCTGGGAAGGCCGAGCAGGATGTTCAGTGTCAGACCCGCGCCCTGGAACTGCGGTACCAGGTAGAGCACGCAGATGATCGCCACGATGATCATCGACAGCGACCGCACCCAGGGTTCGCCGAGCCGGAACTCGGCGAAATCCGGCACGGTGTACGCACCCGATCGGCGGAGCGGCGCCGCGACGAACAACAGCAGGCCGAGGTATCCGGCGGTGAACCCCACCGGGTACCACAGGGCATCGGTACCGTATTTGGCGACGAGACCTGCCACCCCGAGGAACGATGCGGCAGAAAGGTATTCACCCGAGATCGCGGCGGCGTTCCAGCGGGGTCCGACGCTACGGGACGCGACGAGGAAATCCGAGGTGGTACGGGAGATCCGCACCCCGTAGACCCCGATCGCGACCGTGGCGATCGCGGCGGCAACGATGCCGACCACCGTGAGGACAGGAACCGAGGTGTTCATGGATACAGACGTCAGTCGTCGGTCAGGTCGGTGAAATCCTGCTCATTGCGTTCGGCCAGAAACACATACAGCCACGCGCAGACCAGGAGCAGGAGATACGACACGAAACCCAGCAGGATCCACGGCACCCGCACCTTCCACAGAGTGAGATCGGCCAGCGCGGGAAACAGAGCGAGCACCACCGGAATCGCGCCGAGCAGACATACCGGGACCACCGCGATCCGCAGCGCGAGCCCGAGTTGCGCGCGCACCAGACCCCGGACCATCGCGTCGCCCACTTCGGTCTGCTGCTGCACCTCCACCCGGGTACGCACCATGCGCGCGCCGCGCCTCTTCGCGAGCACGACACGTTCGCGGTGCGGCCCGGCCGGGGGACGCGCGGACGGGCCCGTCACCGCGCCGTCCAGGACTGCATCGGGCCTCGGATCAACCGGTCTTTGAGTTCACGGGTGTGACGGCGACTGACAGGCAATTCGACCGGGGCAGCACTACCGACCGGCTTCATGCATACGACCAGTCCCGTCCCGGCACTGCGGATGCCGGTCACCAGCGGCAACGCCACCAGGTACGAGCGGTGGACACGGAGGAAGCCCGCATCCGCCCAGCGGCTCTCCAACGACGAGATCGGGATGCGCACGAGATGTGATCCGGTGTCGGTGTGCAGGCGTGCATAGTCACCGTCCGCCTCCACCCATCGCACCGACGACCGCGGCACCAGAGTGGTCACGCCACCGAGTTCGACGGGGATCACCTCGTCGCGTGACTCCGCCTCGGAACCGTCCGGTAGTGCCGGCCGGCGCCGCTCGACGATACGACGTACGGCCTCGACGAGACGCTCCTCCCGCAACGGCTTGAGAACGTAGTCCACGGCGCCCAGGTCGAACGCCGATACCGCTCGGTCGTCATGCGCGGTCACGAACACCACCGACGGTGGAGTCGCGAAGTTCCGCAGGATTCCTGCGAGTTCCAGCCCGTCCAGTCCCGGCATGTTGATGTCGAGGAACACCGCGTCGATGCCACCGTCGCGCAGCAGCCGCAGCGCGGTGGTCGCATCACCCGCGGTGTGGACCCGCCCGATCTCGGGACGGGCGCGCAGGAGGAAAGCCAGCTCGTCGAGCGCGGGCGGTTCGTCGTCGACGGCGAGCACAGTCATGGTGTCGGGAGTCTCGTTCACAGCAGACTCATCGTGCCACGTACGAATCCGATCACGGCCTGATACCCGCCCGGAATTTCGGCACCCGCATACTCACCTTGGTGCCTGCACCCGGTGCAGTGTCGACGATCAGGCCGTAGTCGTTGCCGAACGCCGCACGCAACCGGTCGTCGACGTTGGAGAGACCGACGTGCGCCGATTCCTTGACACCGCTTCCCTCGCTGCCATCGGCGGTCGAGTCGAGCATCCCCGAGCGCAGCAGTTCCGGCTCCATGCCTACTCCGTCGTCCTCCACACTGATGATGCAGTCGGTCCCCTCATCGGCCGCCACGATCGTGATGGTGCCTGTCCGTGTCGGCTTGCCCGCAATGCCGTGCCGCACCGCGTTCTCCACCAGCGGCTGCAACGCCAGGAACGGCAGAGCGACGTTGAGCACCTCGGGCGCAACCTGCAGCCGAACCTCGAGTGCATTGCCGAAGCGGGCCCGCTCCAGGGTCAGATAGCGGTCGATGTTGCGCAGCTCGTCGGCGAGCGACGTGTACTCGCCGGTCGCGCGGAAGGAGTACCGCGTGAAATCCGCGAAATCGAGCAGCAGCTCGCGAGCACGATCGGGATCGGTACGAACGAACGAGGCCACAGTATTGAGCGCGTTGTAGATGAAATGGGGACTGATCTGCGCCCGCAAGGCACGCACCTCGGCGCGATCGAGACGGGCACGGGACGCGTCGAGTTCGGCGAGTTCGAGCTGGCTGCACGCGTACCGGGCCACTTCGGTGAGGGCACCGAGCAGCGCAGGCCCCGGATCAGCGGTGGTGACGACACCGAGCACACCCGCGACACCGACATCGTCGACGACCAGCGGCTGGGCGACCACGGCACGTGCGGCGAAATCCTGCGGCCCCCGCTCGAGGGCAGCGTGCCCGACGAGCACACGCCGCTCGCCGTCGATCGCGCGGTTCGCAGCGATCCGCACCTGCCCGGACAGCGATTGGAACGGCCCGTCCCAGGCGAGCAGGTCGCCGTCGGCGTCGAACAGGGCCACGGCCTGCGCTTCGGCGAGCAGCTGCCGCAGATGCGGCGCCGCTTCTCGAGCCGACGTCGCGTCCAGGCCGCTGCGCAAGGGTCGCGCAGCGAGCGACGCGGTGTGCAGTGTCGCGTGTACCGCACGCTCGGCGGGTGTCGTGACGACCCGGCGCGTACGCGCCCACACTGCGGCGATCCCCGAGCCGACGAGAAACACCGAGACAGCGACGACGAGGAGGACGGTTCCGGTCACGAACTCACGCTACGACGTCTGCTCGTCGATCGATCACGACCGTGCCGGTCAATCATTCCGCTCACGCCGATCGATCCGCTCCTCCGCCGCTGCCTCCTCGATGTCGAGGCTTTCGAGTTCCGCCCGCAGCGTCTCGTCGTCGAGGGAGCCTTCGTCGCGCGCAGCGATCAGCGCGGTGCGTTGCGCGCGCAGCACGGCGCGGCGGAACCGGTCGAACAACGCTCCCGCGTCCTGGCTGCGTTCGATGTCGATCTCGGACTCGGCGCGCTCGGCATCGACGCGCGAGCGAATCGATCGTTCGACGCGCTCGAGGATCCGCCGCACCTTCTCCGCGTCCGCTCCATCGGGCAGTTCTGCGGCGAGGGCCTGCAGCCTGTCTCTCGCTGCATCGGAACTGATGGATCGTGCAAGTGCCCGCTGTTCCTCGGCGCGCAACTGCTCGTACGGGTCGGTGACATCGAGGCGCCGGATCAAGACCGGCATCGTCGAACCCTGGATCAACAGTGTGCCGACAGCGACGACGATCGCGGTGAGATGGATGATCTCGCGGCCCGGGAACGGGTCACCGGAGGCCAGCACGAACGGGATACCGCCTGCGGCGGCGAGGGTCACCACGCCGCGCATCCCCGCCCAGGACACCACGATGTGTTCCCGGAAACTCAGGGCGTCGCGGCCGAGCCTGCCCAACCCGACCGTCCGGGCGGCTCGTCTCCGACCCCAGTTCAGCAATCCCCAGATCGGGCGGACAAGCATGACCACAACCAGTACCGCGAATGCGTAGAACAGGATCGTGACGACGTCGTATCCGTTGTCGGTCACTTCGTCGAGGACGAACTTCAGCTGCAATCCCATGTAGGCGAACACGAACATCTCGAGGAGGATGTCGAGACTCTCCCAGACGAATCGTTCCTGCAGCCTCGTCGTGACCGACAGATCGGTCGAGCGGTGCCCCATGTACAGACCCGCTGCCACGACCGCCAGCACTCCGGACGCGTGGATTTCCTCGGCAACGAGATACGCGGTGAACGGAATGGCCAGACCCAAAGCGGTTTCCAGCGAGGGATGGTCCATTCGGGCGCGCACCCAGTGCACGGCCACAGCAAGCACGAGCCCGACCACGACACCACCGACGACTTCGTAGCCGAAGAACACGACCGGCGAGTCGACGAAGACCTGGGTCCCTACCACCGCGGAGACAGCGACCGTGAACAGAGTCAGGGCGGTGGCATCGTTGACCAGGCCTTCGCCGGTGAGGATGGCGATGACTCGCTTCGGGAGACCGAGCTTCCGGCCGACCGCGACTGCGCTGACAGCGTCGGTGGGCGCGACCACGGCACCGAGAACCAGTGCGGCACCGAACGTCAGCTCCGGGACGAGCCATTCCGCAAAGAACGCTACGGCGAATGCCGTGACGAGGACCGTCCCGATACCGAGCCGGAGGATATGCGACAGGTTGCGTTTGAAGGTGGGGACGGAGAATCGCACCGCGGCCGAATACAGCAGCGGCGGGAGGACGACTCCGAGGAGAACGTGCGGCTCGAGTTCCAGCTGCGGTAGGCCCGGGATGAATGACGCGAGCGCCCCGATCACGACCAGTACCAGTGGTGCCTGCAGGTTCCCGCGGTTCGCCAATCCGGTCACGGCGATCGCTGCGACGACCACCAGAAGAATCCAGGTTCCGCTCACCTGGTCGATTGTGCTTCAGGAACCCTGTGGCGTGGGTCCGAAGCACGGCGGTCCGAAGCACGGCGCCCCACACACGCCGCGGTGTCGGGGCGTGTGTGGGCAGAGGCCTTCAGGCTGTGCCGAGCCCCTTCTTCGCCGCATCCTGGGCGGTGTCGACCTTGTCGGCGAACTTGCCACCGGTCTTCTCGTCGGCCAGGTCACCGACCTTGTCGATGGCCTCGTTCACCTTGTCGGGGTGTTCGGCAGCCAGATCCTTGCCCTTGTCGACGAGGCCCTTGACCTGATCCATGAATCCCACAGCGTGTCCCTTTCGTTCGGTATCGAGCGAAGGAATCCTCGCACAACCGACGGACCTCGGGTCTGCGGGCTGACCTGGGCTATGGAGTATGCGGCCCCGGCTGGGGATCCTGGCCTGGATCGGACTGCGGGCCCGGATCGTCTCCGGGGCCGGATTGTGCGCCGGGCGCAGGGTTGCCGGTGGCGCCGAGATGCTTCTTCGCAGCGTCCTGCGCCTTGTCGACGTGCTGCGCATACTTGCCGCCGGTCTTCCCGTCGATCGCATCGCCTGCCTTGTCGATGTAGCTCTGGGCCTTGTCGGGATTCTGCGCGGCGTAATCCTTGCCCTTGCCGAGCAGGCCCTTGACCTGATCCATGAAACCCATGCCGCTCTCCTTCCATCGGTGCGGTCGTCGACACGAGTTCCACCGGGTAGGTCTTGCGAAACATGCATCGACGAATCCAGGCAACAGTGGTCGGTCAGTGTACTCCCGGGAGCAGGTCGTCCGGGGCTGCGAACAGACGCCGGTGCTCGCCGTGCAACCGCCCGGAAATCCACCAGATGGCCTCGACGAGCACCACCCCGATCGCGCCACAGGCAACCGCGATGGTCGAGTAGGCGATGTTCGATGGGTCCAGCGCGAAGAATTCGCGCGTGAACGGCACCGAGAACAACACCACATATCCGAGCAGCGACCCCACGAGCAGCACAACCTTCCACCACTGGTACGGCCGTGCAACAACGGCGAGCACCCACAGCGCAATCATGATCAGCGTGATCAACGCCGATGTCCCGGCTTGAATCTTCTGCTCCTCCGTCTGCTCCGGGCCCCCGTAGACGAGCACGTAGCAGACGAATGTGGCCACACCGATCACGACACCCGACGGGATGGCGAGTCGCATCACCCGCGACACGAAACCCGACCGCGCACGTTCGTTGTTCGGTGCGAGCGACAACAGGAATGCCGGGATACCGATGGTGAACCAGGCCGCGATCGTCACGTGGCGCGGCAGGAACGGATACGGCAGCGGCTCGAAGTCGAACAGTTGGGAGAACACCCCCGATATGCCGATCAGGAATGCGAGCAACACCGAGTACACGGTCTTGGTGAGGAATAGGTTCGAGACGCGTTCGATGTTGCCGATGACGCGACGCCCCTCCCCCACCACATAAGGCAGCGTGGCGAACTTGTTGTCGAGCAGGACGATCTGCGCCACCGAACGGGTCGCCGGACTGCCCGATCCCATGGCGACACCGATGTCCGCGTCCTTGAGCGCCAGGACGTCGTTGACACCGTCACCGGTCATCGCGACGGTGTGCCCCCGCGACTGCAGAGCACCGACCATCGCGCGTTTCTGATCGGGTCGCACGCGTCCGAATGTCGTTGCCGTTCCCACGGTCTCGGCAAGAGCATCCGGGTCGTCGGGCAAAGTCCGGGCGTCCACCGGATTCTCGCCACCCGGAAGGCCCAGCGACGACGCAACCGCACCCACCGACACGGCATTGTCGCCGGAGATCACCTTGACGTCGACCTTCTGGCCGGCGAAATATTCGAGAGTGTCCTGCGCATCGGGCCGGATCCGTTGCTCGAGCACCACCAGCGCCTGCGGTGTCACCGTGCCGGGGGCTTCAGGGTCGTCGACGGGACGGTCGCTGGAAGCGAGCAGCAGCACCCGTAGCCCCTTCGCTCCGATCTCCTCGGCCTGCCGCGCGAAATCCGATGAGGGATCGAGCAACACGTCCGGAGCGCCCAGCAGCCAGTTGCCGTGCTCGCCGTACGACTGCCCGCTCCACTTCTTCGCCGACGAGAACGGCGCGACCGCAGTCGATTCCCCCCATCCCGGATCATCCGGGAATGACTCGGCGATCGCGAGCACACTGGCGTTCGGTCGCGGATCGTCGGCGGCAATCGCGGCCAAAGCCTCGCGCGCGGTAGCGAGGTCGGCCCCGACCGCGGCGACGACGTCCGCCAGCCGCATCCCGTTCTCGGTGAGCGTGCCCGTCTTGTCGGCACACACGACGTCGACGCGGGCAAGCCCCTCGATCGCGGGAAGTTCCTGCACGAGGCATTGTCGGCGGCCGAGCCGGATCACGCCCACTGCGAACGCGATCGACGTCATCAGCACGAGACCTTCGGGCACCATCGGCACGAGCGCTGCCACCATGCCGCTGAGCGCCGGTCCGAGAGCTTCACCGCTCGAGAACAACTGGTTGTAGATGATGAGCAGGCCCGCGGGAATCATCAGGTAGGTGATGAACTTCAGGATCTTGTTGATTCCCGAGTTGAGCTCGGAATGCACCAACGTGAACTTGCTGGCCTCGTCCGCGAGCCGCGCGGCGTAGGCGTCGCGACCCACCTTCGTCGCCCGGTACGCACCGCTGCCCGACGCCACGAAACTGCCCGACATCACCGTCGACCCCGGCGCCTTGTCGATCGCGTCGGCTTCACCGGTGAGCAGCGATTCGTCGAGTTCGAGTGCAGCCGCATCGACCACGACACCGTCGACCACGAGCTGGTCGCCCGGCCCGAGCTCGATGATGTCGTCGAGTACCACTTCGCGCGGTGACAGCTCCGCGGAGATGCCGTCCCGCCGGACAACCGGTTTGGCCTGACCGACAATCGCGAGCTTGTCGAGGGTTCGCTTGGCGCGTATCTCCTGGATGATGCCGATCCCGCTGTTCGCGATGATCAACAGGCCGAACATGCCGTCGATGATCGACCCTGTGAACAGCACGATCAGGAAGAGCACACCGAGGATCGCGTTGATGCGCGTGAACACGTTGGCGCGCACGATGTCCTTGACCGACCGTGAGGCCCTGTCCGGGACATCGTTGGTCTCTCCCCGCGCAACGCGCTCGGCGACCTCATCGGCCGTCAGGCCGTTCCGGACGTGTGCGGGATCGGTCACGACCGTATCGCCTGGCCCGACCGTCGTGGTGGGCTCGTCAGCTGCCATGGAGAACAGGTTATTCCAGTAGGACTCAGCAGATCGGCGACACCACCCCTGCACATCACCCCAATGCCGTCCACCAGGGCTCGTCCGCCCGATGCCGCGACACATCCACTCGCTGTCCCGGCATCGGCACTGCCGTCGCGACACCGTCGGCCTCCGCGGCGGGCAGGAGGCGCGCGATCGGCTCCGACCAGGCGTGGAAAGCGAGGTTGAACGTACCCCAGTGCACCGGCACGAGGAGGCTGTCGCGGCGCTCGGTCCCGCCGAGGTCGAGGTGGGTTCGCACCGCCTCTTCCGGGTTCATGTGGATGTCGGGCCACCGTAGGTCGTACGCCCCGACGGGGAGCAATGTCAGGTCGAACGGCCCGTACTTCTCACCGAGATCGGCGAATCGGCGGGTGTATCCGCTGTCGCCTCCGAAGAACACCGAGTGGGCGGGACCGGTGAGCACCCACGACGACCACAACGTGATGTTGCGTTGCAGACCTCGGCCCGAGAAATGGCGGGCTTCGGTGCACGTCACCGTCAGTCCGTCGATCTGGGTGTGTTCGTCCCAGTCGAGTTCGACGATGCGCTCTTCGGGCACCCGCCATTTCCGCAGGTGCGCTCCTACCCCGACGGGCACGAGGAACTTGGCGCGCGGCTGTATTGCCGCGAGCGTTTCGACGGTGAAGCGATCGAGATGGTCGTAGTGGTCGTGCGAAATGATCACCGCGTCGATCTGCGGGAGCACAGCGAGTTCGACCGGTGGGCGATGCAGGCGCATCGGGCCGATCGTCGACGAGGGCGAGACCCGATCGCTCCACACCGGGTCGGCGAGAACGCGATATCCGTCGATCTCGACCAAGGCGCTCGAATGCCCGAACCACGTCACCGCAAGCGGCCCGGAATCCACGGGCGCGACGTACGGGGCGATCGGGACGTCCCCCATCGGTCGTCCGCGGGACCCGCGGGCGAGAAGGTCCTTGACGAACCCACCGCCGGCCTCGGGATCGAGGGCAGACGAGGGCTCGGTGTTGTGGAACCGTCCCTCCCGGTACTGCGGCGAACCGGCCGCATACGGGCGGATGTCGGACACCGACGCACCGATCGATGTGGGTAGCCCACGTGCGGCGCGAGCAAGCCACGCGAGCCCGACGCCCGCGGCGGCGGAGGACGCCACCCGCCCGAGATTCATCGGCCCTGGAAGATCGGGTCGCGGCGTTCGGCCCGCGCTCGGCGTGCTTCCTGCGCGTCCTCACTGAGCCACGCCGCGGCGGCGGCAGCCTGCTGTTCGGCGGTGGGGTCGCGGCGCGTGCCGTCGTCGTTGAGGAAGAGTTTGTGTGCGTGCATCGACAGCGGTGCGAGCTTCGCGATCTCCTGCGCCCACGCCTGAGCTGCCGCCAGATCGCCGATCTTGTTGGCGAGACCGTAGGCGAGTGCGTCGTCGGCCTCTATCGCTTCGCACGCGAGCATCACCGTGCGGGCCCTGCCACCACCGACGAGCGATGCGAGCCGCCGCACCGTCCACCGGTCCACCGAGATGCCCAGCTTCGCCGCCGGCACCGCGAATCGCGCGCCGGGTGCCACTACGCGCAGGTCCGACGCGAGCGCCAGCTGGGTGCCCGCTCCGATCGCCGGACCGTTGACTGCGGCGACCACCGGGAGCGGTGCCTCCACGATCGTGCGGAGCAGCTCGGCGAGACTGTCGGTGAATCCCTCGGCATACACATCGCCGGACAGATCGGCACCCGCACAGAACGACGTACCGCGTCCGGTGATCACGACCACCCGCGCGTCGTCCTCCACGGCGTTCTCCACGGCCTCGCGGATTTCCACACACAACTGGGTGGTGAGCGCGTTGCGGCGTTCCTCACGCTGAAGTTCCACCGTCACCACGGCACCGTCGCGGCTGATTCCGATCATCACTACCCCATCCTGTTCGACTCGAGCATCCGCATCATCCCACCACCACACCCGCGGTGAGGAAGTCGATGACCATTGTCCCTGGACCTCGGAACGCCTACAGCGAACAATGGGGACCAGGTCCGACCTGTCGCACGAATACGGAGCCGTCATGAGCACCCGGATTCCCGATTCCGACGTGGTGCGGATGGCCGTGGATCTCGCGTGCCGCGCACCGTCGGTACACAACAGCCAGCCTTGGCGCTGGCGGTACGAGACCGGGGCACTCGATCTGCACGGCGACCCATCACGCATGCTCGGAGCGGTCGATCCTTCGGGCAGGCAACTCGTTCTGAGCTGCGGCGCAGCACTGCATCACCTGCAGGTTGCGTTCACCGCGTTGAAATGGTCGACCGAGGTCCGGCGTCTCCCCGACGGTGCCCACTCCGATCATCTCGCCACCGTGCGTTTCGGGCACGGCGCCCGACCGGCCTCGCACGATTTCGATCTCGTAGCGGCAATCAGGCGACGCTATTCCGACCGTCGACCGCTCGCAGCCCCGGACGCAGCCGCGACGCGGAGCATCGTGTCGTGCGTCGACCCGAGTGACGCGCAGGTGACGGTCCTGTCTCCCGTCGCACGGGAGATACTGGCCGACGCGACCGCGCGCAGTGCCGCGCTCCGTCGCTACGACACCGCATACCAGGAAGAACTCCATTGGTGGGCGGGACACACCACCGAGACCACCGGCATTCCGCCCGAAGCGTTGGTGACCACGGAGCAACATCGCCGGGTCGACGTCGGACGCCGCTTCCCCGCGGGCAGCAGAACCACTCCGGACAGCACAGCAACCGAGATCGATGCGTCGACCGTCCTGCTGGTCAGCACCTCGTCGGACGAGCGGCACGCGTGGCTGGCCGCCGGTCGGATGCTCTCGGAACTACTCCTCGAGGCGACGGCGCACAGCTTGGCGACATGCCCCCTGACGCATGTGACCGAACTCCCGGGTAGCCGGGAGATCATCGCCGGGCTCATCCCCGGCGGCGGCTGTCCGCAGGCGCTGATCCGGATCGGGACGGCCGCTCCCGAAGGCCGGCCGGCACCGACGCCTCGGCTGCCCACCGAGTCGGTGTTGTCGGTCGCGCCGAGCCGACGCTGACCGATCACTCGGCAGCGATCTCGATCAGTCGTGCTCGGCCACGCTCGTCATGCCTGCTCGACGATCGTCGGCCGTTCTGCGTCGTCCACAGTCTCCACCGGGCCGGTGAACTGACTGATGTACAGGTCGTAGTAGGCACCGTGGACTGCGAGCAACTGCTCGTGGTTGCCCTGTTCGACGATGTGTCCGTCCTCCATGACGACGATGACGTCGGCATCGCGGATCGTCGAAAGTCGGTGTGCAATGACGAAACTCGTCCGGTCGGTGCGTAGCGTCGCCATGGCCTGCTGGATCAGCAGTTCGGTGCGGGTGTCGACGGAACTGGTTGCCTCGTCGAGAATGAGTACGACCGGCTTGGCCAGGAAGGCCCGGGCGATCGTGATCAGCTGTCGCTCTCCGGCACTGACGCCGCCGCCTTCTTCGTCGAGCATCGTGTCGTACCCGTCCGGCAAGGCCCGCACGAAGTGGTCGACGTGGCTCAGCTCGGCCGCCTCGATGACTTCTTCACGACTGGCGGTCGGGTCACCGTAGGCGATGTTCTCGTAGATGGTGCCGCCGAACAGCCAGGAATCCTGCAGGACCATCCCGGTGCGTTCCCGCAGATCGTCGCGGGTCATGCGGCGCGAATCCACACCGTCGACGCGGATCGTTCCCGAGTCGACGTCGTAGAACCTCATGATGAGGTTGACGAGGGTGGTCTTGCCTGCGCCCGTCGGTCCCACGATCGCGACCATGTGCCCGGGTTCGGCCACCAGCGACAGGTTCTCGATGAGCGGCTTGTCGGGCACGTAGCGGAATGACACGTCGTCGAAGTCGATGCGCCCGCTGTTCGTCGACGGGGTCTGCGGGTCGGCCGGATCTGTGCTTTGTTCCTCTGCGTCCAGAATGTCGAAGATCCGCTCTGCCGAGGCCACTCCGCTCTGCAGGAGGTTGACCATCGAGCCGATCTGGGCGAGCGGCTGGGTGAACTGACGCGAGTACTGGATGAACGCCTGCACCGACCCGAGGCTGATCGAGCCCGACGCGACCTGGAGTCCGCCGACGACTGCCACCGCGACGAAGTTCAGATTGCCCAGGAACATGATGGTCGGCTGGACCAGTCCGGAGATGAACTGGGCGCGCCAACTCGAGTTGTAGAGCTTGTCGTTGCGGGTGTCGAACTCGTCCTCGACCTCCTGCTGCCGACCGAACGCCAACATCAGTTCGTGTCCGGTGAACGCTTCTTCGACCTGCGCGTTGAGTTTGCCGGTCGACGACCACTGCGCGGAGAAGTGCGGCTTGGATCGCCGAGCGATCAGGACGGTCGCGACGATGGACAGCGGGATCGCCACCAGCGCGATCATCGTGAGCAGAGGCGAGATCGAGAGCATCATGATCAGGATCGCGATCACGGTCAGCACCGAGTTCAGCGCCTGGGAGACGGTCTGCTGCAGGCTTTGCGACAAATTGTCCAGGTCGTTGGTGACGCGGCTGAGCAGATCCCCGCGCGGGGTCGTGTCGTAGTAGTGCAGAGGCAGACGATGGACTTTGTCCTCCACATCGGAACGCAATCGCTTGATCGTGCCGACGACGACGATGTTGAGCAGATAGGCACCGACCCACGCGAGCAGCGCCGATCCCAGGTAGAGGGCGAGAACCGTCAGGAGTACCCGTCCGACGGCGGTGAAGTCGATGCCGACCCCGGGGGTGAGATCCATCGAGCCGACCATGTCGGCGAATGTGTCCTGCCCCTGTGCCCGGAGGTCGGCGACCGCCTGCTCCTTGGTGGTACCGGCGGGAAGCATCCGGCCGATGACACCGTTGAAGATCAGGTCGGTGGCGTGACCTAGGACCCGTGGGGCGATCGCCGTGAGGATCACGGATCCGACGGTCGCAGTCAGGATCACGATCATGAAGCCGCGATACGAGACGAGCAGGTGCAGCAGCCGCTTCATGGACGGCACGAACGATCGGGGCTTCTGCACCGGTGCACCCAGCGGCTGCCTGCCGCCCGGGCCGGTCACGACCGTTCCTCGACGGCGAGCTGCGAGCGGACGATCTCGGAGTAGGTCTCGCACGAATCGAGCAGCTCGTCGTGTTGCCCCAATCCGACGATCCGTCCGCGATCGAGTACCACGATCTGATCGGCGTCCATGATCGTCGATACGCGCTGCGCGACGATGATCACCGCAGAGGCGGTGGTCGCGGGTCGCAGCGCAGATCTCAGGCGCGCGTCGGTCGACAGGTCCAGAGCCGAGAACGCGTCGTCGAAGAGATAGATCGACGGCCGGCGGACGAGGGCCCGCGCGATCGCCAGGCGCTGCCGCTGACCACCCGAGACCGTCGTGCCGCCCTGGGCGATCGGCGTGTCCAGTCCCTGCGGCATCGCGCGGACGAACTCGTCGGCCTGTGCGATGCGCAGTGCCTCCCAGACCTCGTCGTCGGTGGCGTCCGGCTTCCCGTAGCGCACATTGGAGGCGACGGTGCCGGAGAACAGATAGGCACGTTGCGGCACCAGCCCGATCTCCGCCCGCAGCACGCCGGGGTCCAGGTGTCGGACATCGGTACCGCCGACCAGGACCGCGCCGTCGGTGACATCGATCAGGCGCGGTACCAATCCGATCAGGGTCGTCTTGCCCGAACCCGTCGACCCGATGACCGCAGTGGTGGTGCCGGGGTCGACGCGGAAGGTCATTCCATCCAGAACCGGACTGTCGGCGCCGGGGTAACGGAACTGCGCGTTGCGGAACTCCACGGTGGCCGGATCCTCGTCGAAGCCGATCGGTTCGGCGGGCCGAACCACCGAGGTCTCGGTCGCGAGGACCTCACCGATCCGTTCCGCGCACACGGTCGCTCGCGGAGCCATCATTGCGAGGAACGACGCCATCATGACCGACATCATGATCTGCATGACGTAGCTGATCATCGCGCTCAGTGCACCGATCTCCACAGTGCCGTCGGAGATCTCGTGCCCGCCGACCCAGATGATCGCGACGATCGTCACGTTCGTGATCCCCATGACCACGGGGAACATCAACGCCATCATCCGTCCGACTCGCAGGCTCGCGTCCGCGAGTTCGTCGTTGGCGACCTCGAACCTGTCGGCCTCGTACCGTTCCCGGACGAATGCGCGGACCACGCGGATCCCCGTGATCTGTTCGCGCAGGATCCGGTTGACGCTGTCCAGCCGGGCCTGCATCACCCGGAAACCGGGGACCATCACCCGGATGATGAGGGCCATCGTGATACCGAGAATGGGCACCGCCACCACGAGTACCCACGCCATGGGTGCCGCGACGTGAATCCCCATGGCGATCCCGCCGATACACATGATGGGTGCCGTGACCAGGATGAACGAACTCATCACCAGCAGGAGTTGGACCTGCTGTACATCGTTGGTGGTACGGGTGATCAACGACGGCGCACCGAACGTGCCGACTTCGCGCGCCGAGAAGGTGTTCACCCGGTGCAGCAGATCGTGGCGGAGGTCGCGTCCCACGGCAAGCGCCCCGCGGGCACCGAAATACTGCCCGCACATCATGCAGACCAGCTGCACGAATGCCACCACGAACATCCAGCCGCCGATCCGCAGGATGTATCCGGTGTCGCCTTTGGCGACACCGTTGTCGATGATGTCGGCATTGAGCGTCGGCAGGTAGAGCATCGCGACAGTTGCCACGAACTGCAGGATCACCACCGCCACGACGTTCACGCGATATCGCGGCAGGTAAGTGACGATCAGGCGGATCAGCATGACGGCATCACCCAACGACCCTAGCGGGGGCGATCATGATTCGACCAGAGAATTTCACCGGCCCGAATACGTTCGCGTGGCGGAGATCGAATCACTCGTCTTCGTCGGCGCGGGGACGACCGGGACCCCGGATCCGCCCGGCATCGCGTGGCATCCGTCCCGCGTCTGCCAGGGCGCGACGCAGGACGAACTCGATCTGCGCGTTGGTGCTGCGCAGCTCGTCCGAGGCCCACCGCGCGAGCGCGTCGTGAACCGCGGGGTCGAGCCGCAACAGCACCTTCTTACGTTCGGCCATGCCCGTCGTTCCTACTGGTAGAGCGAGCCGGTGTTGACGACGGGTTGTGCATTCTGGTCGCCGCAGAGGACGACGAGCAGGTTGGAGACCATCGTGGCCTTGCGTTCCTCGTCGAGCTCGACGGTATTCTCGGCGACGAGTCGGTCGAGCGCACTGCCGACTATCGTCACGGCGCCCTGGACGATCTGTTCGCGCGCGGCGATCACTGCACCGGCCTGCTGGCGACGCAGCATGGCCTGCGCGATCTCGGGTGCGTACGCGAGCTGGTTGATGCGGGTCTCGATGATGCGGACGCCGGCGGACTGCACGCGATCGTGGACCTCCTCCGACAGCCTGGTGGTGATCTCGTCGGCGTTCTGGCGCAGCGACATCACCTCGGTGGGACCGTCGTACGGGTAGCTGCCTGCGATGTGACGAACGGCGGCTTCGGTCTGGACTGCGACGAATTCTTCGAAGTCGTCGACGTCGAAGACTGCGCGGGCGGTGTCCTCGACCTGCCAGACGATGATGGCGGAGATCTCGATCGGGTTGCCGTCGGCGTCGTTGACCTTCGCCCTGCCCGTTTCGTGATTGCGGATGCGCGTGGTGATCTTGCGGCGCGAGTTGAGTGGGTTCATCCATCGCAGACCGGGTTCGCGCAATGTTCCCGAATACGACCCGCCCAGTAGCTGCAGCACGCGAGCCTCGTTGGGTTCCACCAGCACCAGGCCCGCGAGTAACACGGCGACGACCACGAAGACCACCGCGCCGATGACGATCACGGGAACGTTGATCTCGATCGCGCCCCACACGATCAGTCCGATCGCGACGAGGCCGACCACGAGGCCCGCGACGAGTACCGCCCATCCGTTCGACGAGCGGCCTGGTCGTTCGACTGTGAACGTGTCCGCTGTGTCCATGAATTCCCTCCGATACCTTGACGATATTAAAGTGATATCACATTATTGTCCGGCGCGCGAGCATGAACCAGACGTTCCGGACACCGCCCCTTCCCCCTGCACAGTTGCCGCACACGACCCCGCGCCACGGGGCATCATTGATCTCACGAGAGCCGACCGGGAGGGGTTCGATGACGGTGGAGGACACCGCGGCCGACACGGAGGCCGTCGACGTCGTCGTGATCGGCGCCGGGCAGGCCGGGCTGTCGTCCGCGTACTACCTGCGTCGATTCGGTGTCCGCCCCGAAACCGGCTTCGTCGTCCTGGACCGCTCCTACGGACCGGGCGGAGCGTGGCAGCACCGATGGCCGTCACTGACGTTGAGCACCGTCAACGGCGTCCACGATCTACCCGGGTCGTCGTTCGAGGACATCGTCGGTTCCGACGCCGGCCTCGTCCCCGCGTCCACGGCTGTGCCGGAGTACTACGCGGACTACGAAGAGCGGTTCGAACTGCCGGTGCACCGCCCGGTCCTGGTGACGGTGGTCTGCGATCGCGGCGACCACCTGCGCATCGAAACCGACTCCGGCGTCTACACCGCCCGGGGCATCATCAACGCCACCGGAACCTGGGAACATCCCTTCGTCCCGTGGTATCCCGGAGCCACCCGCTTCCGCGGGCGTCAGCTGCACACCAAGGACTATCGCTCCGCCGACGAATTCGTCGGCAAACACGTCCTGGTCGTCGGCGGAGGCATCTCGGCAGTGCAGCTACTCGACGAGATCTCCCGCGTCACGAGAACCACCTGGACCACCCGTCGCGAACCCGCTTGGCGCACCGAGGAATTCAGCCCAGAAATCGGTCGGGCCGCGGTCGCACTGGTCGAGGACCGTGTGCGACGAGGTATGCCGCCCGGCTCCGTCGTCTCCGTCACCGGACTGCCGGTGACCCCGGCGATCCGGGCCGCCCGCCAGCGCGGCGTCCTCGAGCGGCAGCCCATATTCTCGGAGATCACCGAGACCGGCGTCCAGTGGCCCGACGGATCACAACTTGACGTCGATGTCATCCTGTGGTGCACAGGATTTCGCAGCTCTCTCGATCACCTCGCGCCGCTGGACCTGCGCAACCCCGGCGGCGGGATCACCTTGACCGGACGACTCGCGACCCAGGTCGAGAATGATCCCCGAATCCACCTGGTCGGCTACGGTCCGTCGGCGTCCACCATCGGCGCCAACCGTGCGGGGCGCGCAGCGGCTCGCGAACTCGTCGACCATCTGGAGGCGGAGGCGCACGCGACGTGACGGGACGCGGGGGGTCGGCGCTGCTGGTGGCGTTCGTCGCCACCGCGAGCCTGCTCGTGAGCGCACCCGCCGTCGTCGAGGTCGGCTCACCGGCTCCCGCACCCGTCGCGGCACCCGCGCCGCCACCCCCGCCCCCGCTGTCGTTCGACGAGCTCGCCGCCCGGACCGAATCAGTGGTGGTCAACATCGACGCGAGCCGAGGGTGGAGCGGCGTCGCGGGCACGGGCATCGTCCTCACCCCCGACGGCGTGACACTGACCAATCATCACGTGGTGAGCGGCGCCACCGAGATCACCGCAGTCAGTCCCGCGACCGGGCTGATCTACGACGTCGTCGTCACCGGCTACGACCCCACCCGAGACATCGCGGTCCTGCAGCTCGGCGCGGCGCACGACCTGCCGGTCGCTACCCTCGCCGACGCGCCACCCGAAGTCGGATCCCTGGTCACCGCCTTCGGCAATGCCGACGGCGGTGGCGTCGTCGTCGCAGCACCGGGCACCGTCGTCGCCCACGACCGCAACGTCGTGGTGCGTGACTCCACCGACGGATCGCGCCACCGGCTCACCGGCATGCTCCAGACCGACGCGGCAATCCGCCCCGGCGATTCCGGTGGGCCTCTCGTCGACGAGTTCGGTGTGGTCGTGGGGGTCAACACCGCGGGTTCGGTCTTCCCCGACCCGTCGGAAACCATCGGGATCGACACCAGCGGAGCACCCTCCGAGGCGTACGCGGTGCCGATCAGCGAGGCGCTCGATGTACTGGAGCAGGTGCGAAGCGGGGTCGGTTCCGAGACCGTTCATGTGGGCCCCACCCCGCAGCTCGGCGTCAGCGTCACCACCGCTCGCTCCGACGGTGGCGACCGGGGCGCCGAGGTGCTGTGGGTCTCGTACGGCTCTCCCGCCTACCACGCCGGCCTCGAAACAGGCTTCGTGATAATCGCTTTCGATGGCGCGCCGGTCTCCTCCACCAACGATCTCGAGGATGCGCTGCGCCGGCACCGGCCGGGCGATCGGGTGCGGGTCGAATGGATCGACGAGGCAGGAGTTTCGGGCTCCACCGACCTGACGCTCGAAGCGGGCCCCGTCCGCTGATACCCGATCGAGCATGCAGTTCTCGTCGCATTCTTCGAGAGGAGGCGACGAAAACTGCACGCTCGACGACGAAATTCGGTTGCCGACCCCCGTCCGACCGGCCGACACTACGGAAGGCAGGACGGAGGAACAACGTGCACGACACTACCGCGCGGTGGGCTCGCGGGCCGGCTCGTCCATTCCGGTGGCAGCAGTACCGGGCACTGGTCCTCACGTTGTCGCTGGGAATGCTCGCGGCGGGCATGTGGCTGATCGCGCTGGTGTGGCAAGTGATAGAGCTCGGCGGCGGACCCGCCCAGCTCTCGCTGGTCGCGACCGGTCCGGCGGTCGGCATCGTGCTCACGAGCCTCGTCGGCGGTGTGCTCGCCGACCGGATACCGCAGCGACGGATTCTGCTCGCCGCATTCTTCGCACGGGCCGCGATCGTGGCGATCGTCGCGGTACTCGCACTGACCGATCGGGTGACGTTCTGGCATCTCGCGGTCGCAGGCTTCGCTGTCGGCCTGTCGGAAGGATTCCACTACCCGGCCTATTCGGCTCTACTACCGTCGATCGTTCCCCCACAAGACCTGCTGGCCGCCAACGGAATCGAAGGACTACTCCGCCCGGTGTGCATGCAGGCCGCGGGGCCCGCGCTCGCAGGCGCAGTGGTCGCGTCGATCTCGCCGGGCGCGGCGCTGGCCGCGGTCGTCGTGTTGGAGGTCGCCGGAGCGCTATGCCTGCTCGCGGTGCGGCCCACACCGGTACGCCGCGATCTACCGGCCACGAACGGCCATCCGCTACGTTCGGCCACCATGGATCTCGTCGAGGGATTTCGCTATATGACGCGGACCCCGTGGCTACTCGGCACGCTCCTGTTCGGATCGATGCTCGTGCTCGTCCTGACAGGCCCGATCGAGGTGCTGATCCCGTTCGTCGTCAAGGACATCCCCGGCGGCGGGCCGGGCGCCCACGCGATCGTCCTGGCCGCGTTCGGCGCGGGAGGCGCCGTGGGCGCGCTGACGATGGCCTCCACGCGGCTACCTCGCCGCTATCTGACGGTGATGATGCTGATGTGGGGAGTCGGGTCGATTCCGCTCGTCGTCGTCGGATTCGCCGATTCGATCGTGCTGATCGTCGTAGCCGTGTTCGCCGTCGGAGTGCTGTTCGAAGCACCCACCGTGCTCTGGGGGACGCTGCTGCAGCGGCGTGTGCCGCCGCATTTGCTGGGCAGGGTATCGAGTCTGGACTTCTTCGTCTCGCTCGTGTTCATGCCGCTGTCGATGGCGGTAGCGGGTCCGGTTGCACTCGCAGTCGGTCTGGTCCCTGCATTCGTGCTCGCCGGTACGGTGCCCATCGTCGTCGCGCTCGTCGTGATCGTCGTGGCGAGGATGCCACGCGACGAAATCGCCAATCCGCTGGATGTCCAGATGGAGAGCGGACACTCCCCCTCCGTCGGCGGCGCTACGCAGCCGCAGACGGCGCAGTAAGCTCCGACGACATCACCGCCGGAACCCAGGAGACGCCATGCCTGCGCTGCTGCACCTCGATTCGTCCGCCGACCTGCATAACTCGGTCTCCCGTGGCCTGACCGCGCTGTTCGCCGACACCTGGCGTTCACTCGGCGACGAGCACACGGTGATCGTGCGGGATCTGCACCGATCGCCGCTGCCCCACCTGCCCGACGCCGGGCTGCACTACGCAGCGCGGTTGCGTACCGGAGCGGAGCGGCCGGATCCCGAGGCCGAAGCGTTGCAGGCCGCGCTGATCGAGGAGGTCACGAACGCCGACGTCGTCGTGATCGGCGCACCCATGTACAACTGGTCGATGCCGTCGACGCTCAAGGCGTGGATCGACTACATCCACGTGCTCGGTAGCACCGTGCCGTTCGACACCCCGGAGGCACCGCTGAAGGGCAAGCCCGCGGTGATCGTGTCGAGTCGCGGCAACACCTATGCACCCGGCACACCGGGCGACGGAACCGACTCGGTGATCCCGCCGCTCCAGCAAACGCTGGGCACCTCGCTCGGTATGTCGGTGTCGGTCGTGACAGCGGAACTCACCCTTACCGAGAGAATTCCACCGTTGGCACCGCTCGCCGGGCAAGCCGCGGAGAGCCTCGCTGCCGCGCAGGACATGGTGCGTGAACTCGCGACGAAGCTGGGTTCCTGACCATCTACCCGAATCGGTGCGTCGTCTGACCGTGCGGCTTCTTGGCGAAGACCAGCACCTTCCGAGGTGGAATACGGAACACCCACGCGAACTCGTCGGCGATACCGAAACCTCCCTCGCCGACCTCGAAGCGCCAGGCTTCGTCGTATTTGGCGAGGTACGCGGCGGCGACGGCGGTGAGTGCCGCGTGGTCGGTGACGCGGTGAGCCTCCCCTTCGAGCACCACGTCGATGCCGGCATCCCACTCGTTGCAGCCGGTGGTGACCGCGATGTGTGGGTCCCGCACGAGGTTGAGCGCTTTCTGTTCGCCCGGGCCGACCGTCAGGTGGAAAGCGCCGTCGTGCCACACGCCGACGAGCGGTGCGACATGCGGCCGACCAGTCGTATGTATGGTGCTCACCCAATACAAGGGCGCCGACGCGAACAGGGCCTCGGTCTCAGGCCACGACGTGGGTTCGGCGCCGGGCTCGCCGTAACGGGAGTCGATCGTGGTGGTGACTGCAGCGTTGGTCATGCCGGTACAGACCCGCGGCGTACGTCGAACTCATCACGACGGCGATAATCGGGAGGTGAGCGCAACCCTACGTATCAGCGACCTGTCGGCATCCCGCGGCGAACGCACCTTGTTCGACGGACTGAACCTGACGGTCGCGCCCGGCGACGTGATCGGGCTGGTAGGCGCAAACGGCGCAGGCAAGTCGACCCTGCTCACAACCCTTGCCGGTACGGGAAGCGCCGACGTCACCGGTTCCGTCACGTTGAGCCCGCCCGATGCGACTGTCGGGTACCTCGCGCAAGAACCCGAGCGGGTGCCCGGGGAGACCATCCTCGGTTTCCTGGGACGCCGCACCGGCGTCGCCGACGCCGAGAACACCATGAATGCCGCAGCCGAAGCGCTGGGCACCTCCGACGTCGACGACTACACCCCCGCACTCGAACGATGGCTCGCGCTCGGCGGAGCAGATCTCGCGGAACGAGCCAAGAAGGTCGTCGCCGACCTCGGCCTCGACGTGGGTCTCGATGCCCCGATGGAGGGTCTGTCCGGGGGGCAGGCCGCCCGCGCCGGACTGGCAGCGCTGTTGCTGTCGCGCTACGACGTGCTCTTGCTCGACGAGCCGACGAACGATCTGGATCTGGCCGGGCTCGACCAGCTCGAGCGGTTCGTCGCCGACACCCGGATTGCGCTGATGGTCATCAGTCACGATCGGGAGTTCCTGGCCCGAACAGTGACGGGGATCGTCGAACTCGATCCTGTGCAGCAACAGATCTCTGTGTACGACGGGGGTTACGAGGCGTATCTCGTCGAGCGCGAGGTTGCGCGAAGACACGCACGCGAACAGTACGACGAGTACGCCGACACCAAGTCGGCGCTCGAGGATCGCGCGCAGATGCAACGCAACTGGCTCGAACACGGCGTGCGCAATGCCCGACGCAAAACGAAGGACAACGACAAGGCCGGACGGAAGGTTCGGGCCGAATCCACCGAGAAGCAAGCAGCGAAGGCGCGGCAGACTCAGCGACGGATCGAGCGCCTCGAGGTGGTCGAGGAACCCCGTAAGGAATGGGAACTGCGCATGTCCATCGCCGCGGCGCCGCGCAGCGGCACGATGGTTGCGTCCCTCGACGGCGCGGTCGTGACTCGGGGCGCGTTCACGCTCGGCCCGGTCAGCACCCAGGTGCAGTGGGGCGACCGGATCGTCGTCACCGGTCCCAACGGTGCGGGAAAGACGACTCTGCTGCGTCTGCTGCTGGGCACGCTCACCCCGGACGCGGGTCGCGCTTCACTCGGGTCCGGGGTTCTGGTGGGCGAAATCGACCAGGCGCGTGGACTGTTCGAGGGCAACGAGCCTCTGGTCGAAGCCTTCGGCACACACGTGCCCGAGTGGCCGGATGCCGATGTCCGCACACTGCTCGCGAAATTCGCGCTCAAAGGTCATCACGTGATGCGGCCGGCGTCGTCGCTGTCACCGGGCGAACGCACCCGGGCAGGTCTCGCCCTGCTCCAGGCCCGCGGCGTGAATCTGCTGGTGCTCGACGAACCCACCAACCACCTCGACCTTCCTGCAATCGAACAGCTCGAGCAGGCCATCGAGAGTTTCGACGGCACTCTGCTGCTGGTGACCCATGATCGGCGCATGCTGGAGACCACCCGCGCGACGCGCAGGTGGAAGCTGGAAGGCGGAGAACTGAGCGAGGAGTTGCTGTAAATGGGTGGAAGTGTTCGGGTCGACAGCTGGACGTGGTCGGTGCGGTTGTTCAAGACCCGCTCGGCAGCGGCGAGCGCATGCCGGGGCGGGCACGTACGTGTCGACGGGGTCACGGCGAAGCCGTCGACTCCCGTCACGATCGGCACCGAGGTGCGGGTTCGTGTGCACGGCATGGAGAAGGTCGTCGAGGTCGCGCAGCTGGTGAACAAGCGGGTCGGTGCACCGATCGCGGCCACGACGTACATCGATCACAGCCCTCCCCCGCCGCCGAAGGAGGTTCTCGCGTCCATTCCACGTCGTGACCGCGGCGCAGGACGGCCGACCAAGAAGGAGCGGCGCGAGATGGACCGGCTTCGCGGCTTCAACGAGGACTGACACCCTCACAGTCCTGACACCCTCCCCGTGTACGACGCCGGGTTTGTGCGGTCTTCGAGGCGATCAAAAGTTGGAAATCCGTTCTATCTGAATGTTCACGTTGACAAATCGTTGTGTTTTCACAACACTTTGTTCTATGAGTCCGGTACGTCGTGGGGAAACGCTCCCCATCTACAACCGCATCCGCGTACTGCGCGCGGAGCGTGGCATGAGCCGCGCACAGCTTGCCGAGCTCATCGACGTGAACCCGCAGACAGTGGGCGCGCTCGAACGCGGCAACCACTATCCGAGCCTGGACCTCGCGTTCCGCATCTGCGATGTGTTCTCCCTACCAGTGGAAGCCGTCTTCTCCCGCACGGAGTTCACACCCTTGTCGACCGAGCTCTACAAACCTCGGAAGGAGGCCTGAGACATGCCCGCCGAAACACTGCTCGACCGCTACGAGACCTATCGCACCCGACGGTTCCTCGAGAACGAGGCCCTGACCGCTCACTGGCTACCGAACTGGCGCACCCAGAAACGTCGACGCGCTCTCGCAGGCACCGTGATGACCCTGCTCGCAATCATGTTCGTCATCGCGATCGTCTCGTACTTCTCGATCACCGCCGCACTTGCCTGGCTGCCGACAACCCTGGTGTTCCTGCTCACCTGGACGTGCCTCCAGATCGTGTCGGGCCGCCAATCGGACGCACCGCGCCATGCACTCGACGAACGCGAAATCGCCGAACGGAACAGCGCCCGTTCCATCGGTCTGTCGGTTGCTCAAACTCTGCTGCTGATACCGATTTTCGCACTTCTGTTCGGCGGGGCAACCGATTCGCTCGACCATCAATCGCTCGCGTACTCAGCGGGCGGATTCGCGCTCGCATCGATACTGTTCAGCGGATGCCTCCCCGCGGTCCTGCTCGCCTGGAACCGCCCCGACGACGACCCTGAGGACTGAAAACGTGACACTCACAATCGACAATCTCTCGAAACGCTACGGCAGCACAGTCGCTCTGGACGGCGCGAGCTTCGACGTCCACCCCGGCGAACTGTTCGGCTTCGTCGGCAGCAACGGCGCAGGCAAGACCACCACCATGCGCATCATCCTCGGAGTGCTTGCCGCCGACTCCGGCGAAGTCCGGCTCGACGGCAACCCCGTCGACCTCGACGTGCGCCGCACCATCGGGTATATGCCGGAAGAGCGCGGTCTGTACCCGAAGATGAAAGTGGGAAAACAACTTTCCTACCTCGCTCAACTCCACGGTCTGTCGAAGACAGAAGCATCCGACGCGGTGCAGCGCTGGACGAAGCGACTGGGAATCGCTGAGCGCCTCGGCGACACGGTCGATTCGCTCTCGCTCGGCAACCAGCAGCGAGTGCAGCTCGCCGCAGCCCTCGTCCACGACCCGAAGGTTCTCGTCCTCGACGAGCCGTTCTCCGGACTCGACCCCGTCGCCGTGGACGTCATGAGCGACGTGCTGGTAGAGAAGGCGAATGAGGGTGTCCCCGTCATCTTCTCGAGCCACCAACTCGATCTCGTGCAGCGTCTGTGCCAGCGCGTCGGCATCATTTCCAAGGGGCAGATGCGCGCCGTGGGTACCGTGGACGAACTGCGCTCCGGTGGAGATTCGCGCCTCGTGGTGCACGCTCCTCAAGCCCCGACCGGATGGGCGAACGGGCTCCCGGGTGTCACGACCGTCGAACACTCGGGTGACCGGACCGTCCTGTCGGTCTCGTCCGGCGTCGACGACCAGCAGATCCTCAAGACCGCGCTCGAAACAGGTCCCGTCCACGAGTTCTCCCTGCACCAGCCGTCCCTGACCGATCTGTTCCGAGAGGTGGTCGCCGCATGAGCGCCCCGTTGTCCACCACGCGCGCCATCGGCCTCGTCGCCGGTCGCGAGTTCCAGACTCAAGTTCAGAAGAAGAGCTTCCTCATCAGCAACGCGATCATCCTGGTCGCGATCGTTGCGGGCATCGTTGCCATGTCCGTCTTCGGTGGGGGTGACGAGGAGCGGCCCACCGTCGGCATCGTCGGAACGTCGAGCCTGAGCACAACCCTCGGCGCGCTCGGCGACGCCACCGGATCACCGCTCGAGATCTCCGAACTTCCGGACGCCGACGCCGGACGCACCGAAATCGCCGCAGGTGAGCTCGAAGTCGCCCTGATTCCCGGCGACGACGGCAGCGTCGTCGCCCTCACCGAATCCGACATCGACTCCACGTTGAAGACCCTGATCGATGCCGCTGTTGCGCAGGAAGCACAGTCCGCTGCGCTGACCGGCCAGGGTGTCGATCCGGCAGAGATCGCCGCTGCGGCCGCACAGGCCACCGTCACGGTCGAAGCCATCGACCCGCCGGACCCCGAACAGGGTGAACGCATGATCCTCGCGATCGTCGCGGTGATCCTGCTCTACATGCAGATCCTCATGTTCGGAATGTACGTCGCCATGGGTGTCGTCGAAGAGAAGTCGTCGCGCGTGGTCGAACTGCTGCTCTCGACACTGCGTCCGCTGCAGTTGCTGTGGGGCAAGATTCTCGGTATCGGCGCCGTCGGTCTGCTACAGCTCGCGGCGTACGGTGTTGTGGGCGTCGGTGCTGCGCTGGCCACCGACACTCTCACCATCACCGGTACCGCGATCAGCGTGTTCGCAGGCACTCTCGGCTGGTTCGTACTCGGCTTCGCATTCTTCGCGGTGCTCTACGCCGCTGCCGGGTCGATGGTGTCGCGGCAGGAGGACGTCAACTCCACCTCCGGTCCGCTCATGTTCATCATTCTGGCGATGTTCTTCGCGGCGTTCTCGTCGATCGACGATCCCGAGGCCACATGGAGCACCGTGCTGAGCTGGATCCCGCCGTTCTCGGCCATCCTGATGCCCCTGCGCATCGCGGCCGGGGTCGCGTCGCCGTTCCAGATCGTGGGCACCATCGTGCTGATGGTCGCGGTCACCGCACTGCTCGGCCTGGTGGCTGCGAAAATCTACCAGCGTTCGATCCTGCGCATCGGGCGCACGGTGACCTGGAAGGAAGCGCTCGGTCGCTGAACCCGAACGAGGGGGCGGTTGTGCGCGAGATTCTCGTCGAACTCGCACACAACCGCCCCCTCGTCTGTCCAGGACGCGTCGTAGAGTCGCACGTGACCGGATCGAATGGGAGGCAGCGTGGCAGGCAGTAGGATCTCTGCACATCAGTTCATCGATGCCGTGCTCGACAAAGGTAGCTTCACCTCGTGGGACGAGCCACCGCTCGATGTCGAGCCCGACGACTCCTACCGCACCGAACTCGCGCGCGCCGCAGAGAAGTCCGGCGTGGACGAGTCGGTACTCACCGGAGTCGGAACCGTACACGGACGCCGGGTCGCGCTGATCGCCTGCGAATTCGCTTTCCTCGCAGGGTCGATCGGGGTAGCTGCGTCCGAGCGAATCGTCTCCGCGATCGAACGTGCCACCGCGGAGGGACTCCCGCTGCTCGCGTCACCCACCTCGGGCGGAACCCGCATGCAGGAGGGCACCCTCGCGTTCGTGCAGATGGTGAAGATCGCGGCTGCGGTAGCGGCGCACAAGGCCGCGCATCTCGGCTACCTCGTGTACCTGAGAAACCCCACCACCGGCGGGGTGTTCGCGTCCTGGGGGTCGCTCGGTCACGTCACCGCGGCAGAGCCCGGTGCACTCGTCGGCTTCCTCGGTCCACGCGTCTACAAGGCCCTGTACCAGGAGGACTTCCCCGAAGGAGTCCAGACCGCCGAGAACCTGCATCGGCGCGGCGTGATCGACGGGGTGATCCCGCTCGCGGGCATCCGACAGGTGGTGCATCGGCTGCTGCGGGTTCTCGTCGAACCCGATCAACCCGACACCTCCGCAGAGTCTGCACTCACCGATGTCGACGACATCCCCGATATTCCGGCCTGGCAGTCGGTGATCCTCACCCGCAGACCCGAGCGTCCCGGAATCCGTCAGCTGTTGCGGCACGCGGCGTCAGCTCAGGTGCCTTTGTCCGGTACCGGTGAGGGCGAATCCGATGCCACGGTGATGTTGTCTCTGGCGCGGTTCCGCGGTGTGTCGTGCGTGTTGTTCGGACAGGACCGCAGTGGCCAATCGGCCGCAGCACCAATGGGTCCCGGAGCGCTACGGGAAGCACGACGCGCAATGAGACTTGCCGACGAACTACAACTCCCCCTGGTCCTCGTCATCGACACACTGGGTGCGGCGTTGTCGAAGGAAGCCGAGGAACGTGGGCTTGCGCCAGAGATCGCCCGTTGCCTCGCGGATCTGGTGACATTGCCGACGCCGACCGTGTCCGTGTTGCTCGGCCAGGGCACCGGAGGCGGCGCTCTCGCGTTGCTTCCTGCGGATCGGGTGCTGTGCGCGCAACACGGCTGGCTGGCACCGCTGCCCCCGGAAGGCGCAAGCGCGATCGTCCACCGCGACACCACCCACGCTCCTCGGATGGCCGAGGCGCAGGGGATTCGCTCGAGGGATCTGTTGCGCAACGGGATCATCGACGGTGTCATACCTGAGCAGCAGGATGCAGCAGATGAGCCGATCCAGTTCCTCAAACGGGTCGGCGCCGCAGTAGCGTGCGAGTTGTCCTCTCTTGCAGATGAACCCGCCGACGAGCGTTACCAGCGCCGAATCTCCCGCTTCCGGGCTCTGGGCTTGCCCGCCTGAGTCGCGGCGCTCAGCTGCTCGCTACCACTGCGGGCACGGTGACGGCAACGAGGATCGCGGTGTTGATCGCATCGACCGCTTGACGAACTGCCTGACCTGCCCACTGACCTTCGGCTATGTCCTTGGCACGCTCTGCAACTCTCTTCTTGTCGGCATCGGGGAAGATCTTCGGCGTCAGTTTCGTCGCCGACAACAAGGAGATCAGCGCTGCTGAGCGGGGCGAGGGTGTCGTCCCGTCGACCAGTACGGAATGAAGCTCGCTGCGTACCCGCCGTTCATGACTCTCGTCGACCGCGGGCCAACGACGAGCCGGGAACAGCCCGAGTACCTTGCCGCGCTCTTCGCGAACCCAGCCGTTCGCCACGACACGTTCGAGCACGGAGTCTCTCATGTTCTTGCTCAGCTTCTCGATCGCTGCCGCCGGTTTCATCGGCCTGCGCTGGTCGAGACGCGCCACCGCGTCGGTCAGTATCGGGTCAGTGGTCACCGCACTGCCCACCACGACCCGGCCCTTCTTTCCCCTCTCCCCTTTCTCATCGAGGAGAACGACATTGTCGAGTGCCAGTTCGAGGAGCACAGCGCCTGCAAGCGCACGGGGCAGGGTGATGCTGTCGACGATCGCCTTTCCCGAGTCGTCGTCGAGCGCGAGAAGCAGCAGATCCTCCGCAAGCAAAGACATGCTCACACGGTACGGCCGTTCACCGACCCATCGGTACCATCCGGCGCAGATGCGTCCGATCCTGTCCCGCCCGGCAGACGGTGTCGAATAGGGTGGTCGCGGTCACGTCGATGTCGAGGAAGGACACGAACCGATGAGCTCGTACGAGGACGCGTTCCGGCGAAGTGTGGAGGATCCGGAGTCGTTCTGGCTCGCGGCCGCGCAGGATGTCGAGTGGGACACCGCCCCGACCCGTGCCCTCGACGACACTCGGGCCCCGTCGTACCGGTGGTTCCCGGACGGCACCCTCAATACGAGCGTCAACGCCCTCGACCGGCACGTCCGAGCAGGTAACGGCGACCGGCCCGCTCTGATCTGGGATTCGGCGATGGTGCCTGCCAAGCGCACCTACACGTACTCGGAGCTCCTCGGCGAAGTGGCCACGTTCGCGGGCGTCCTGCGGGACCAGGGCGTAGTTGCCGGCGATCGCGTCATCATCTACATGCCGATGATCCCCGAGGCCGCCATCGCGATGCTCGCGTGCGCCCGTATCGGCGCAGTGCACTCGGTGGTGTTCGGCGGGTTCGCTGCCAAGGAACTCGCCACCCGTATCGACGATGCGCAACCGGTGCTGCTGGTGACGGCATCCGGCGGACTCGAGCCGGGACGCACCATCGAGTACCTGCCGATGGTCGATCAGGCACTGCAGTTGTCGCAGACTCCCCCGCACACGGTGATCGTGAAGGACCGCGAGCAGATCCCCGGTTCCGCAGACGATTACAAGGCATCCTCGGCCGCATGGTTCGACTGGGATGCGCTCGTCGCGGACACCTCCCCGGCCGAACCGGTGGCTGTGGCTGCAACCGATCCGCTCTACATCCTGTACACCTCCGGCACCACCGGGAAGCCGAAGGGCGTCGTTCGCGACAACGGCGGCCACGCAGTCGCACTCACGTGGTCGATGCGCAACATCTATGACATCGCCGCGGGCGATGTCTGGTGGACCGCCTCCGACGTCGGCTGGGTCGTCGGCCATTCGTACATCGTGTACGGACCGCTGCTGGCCGGAGCGACGACCGTCATGTACGAAGGCAAACCCGTCGGTACCCCCGATGCGGGCGCGTTCTGGCGAATCATCGCCGAGTACGGAGTCAAGGCTCTGTTCACCGCACCCACCGCCGTTCGGGCCGTGCGTAAGGCTGATCCCGACGCCGACGAGCTGAAGAAATACGACATCTCCTCGATGCAGACGCTGTTCGCGGCCGGTGAGCGTCTCGACCCCGATACCTACGAATGGGCGACGAAGGTCCTGGGACGTCCGGTGGTCGACCACTGGTGGCAGACCGAGACCGGTTGGGCAATCGCCGCGAACCTGCGCGGACTCGACCCGATGCCACTCAAGGCCGGCTCCCCCACCGTCCCGGTCCCGGGTTATCGAGTCGAGATCGTCGACGGCGAAGGCAAGCAGGTCGAGGCAGGCACCGAGGGCAACATCGTCGTCGGCTTGCCGTTGCCACCCGGCACCCTCACCGGGTTGTGGCACGATGACGACCGCTACCGCCGGTCGTATCTCGACACGTTCCCCGGCTACTACCTCACCGGCGACTCCGGCTTCATCGACGACGACGGCTACGTCTTCGTGCTCGGCCGCTCCGACGATGTCATCAACGTCGCAGGCCACCGTCTGTCCACCGGAAGCATGGAGGCCGTAGTGGCGTCACATGCGGCGATCGCAGAATGCGCCGTCGTCGGAATCCGCGACGAACTCAAAGGTCAGCGTCCGTCCGGATACGTCGTGCTCAAGGCCGGTGTCGACATCGACCACGAAACCCTTCGCCAGGAACTGGTGGCGCTGGTGCGCGACCAGATCGGGGCTGTTGCCACATTCCGCGACGTGACAGTCGTGGACGCGCTTCCCAAGACCCGATCCGGCAAAATCCTGCGAAAGACCATGCGGCAGATCGCCGACCACGAGCAGTACACCGTGCCGTCGACCATCGAGGACCCCGCCGTACTCGACGCGCTGAGGGAGCAGCTCGGCGGCTGACGGACGCGGCTCCGAATGGTCCGTCATGGCCTCTCGGGTACCGCATGAACGGACAGTCAAACCGGGCCGGCTCGGACTACTTGCCACGTACGATGCGTGCATGCCCACCGACGACCACGGCTCGGCCGACGGCTTCTCGGCCATCGTCGGCCGGCTCGACTATCCGATGTTCATCGTCACCACAAAGGCAGTGAACGAACGCAGCGGATGTCTGGTCGGCTTCGCCACACAGGTCGCGATCGATCCGCCGAGATTTCTGGTGGCCCTGTCCGACAAGAACCGGACGTTCCGGGTAGCGGGTGCCGCCGAGCATCTCGCGGTCCATATACTCGACCGGTCGCAGCTGGCATTGGCCGAGCTGTTCGGTTCACGAAGCGGCGACGACACCGACAAATTCGCACAATGCAACTGGAGCGACGGACCACACGGGCTACCGATCCTCGACGACGCGGCCGCGTGGTTCACCGGCGCCATCGTGGGGAGAGTCGACCTCGGAGACCACGTCGGATTCTTGCTCGCCCCGGATAGCGGCGAACTCCGCTCGGATCTGAGCGACCCAGTGATGTTCGACGACGTGCGGCACTTGGATCCCGGGCACGGCGCGTGACGTGACGGTACTGCCGCCTCCGTGATCTGATCGACGGCATGCGACGACTCGACGACCCCACAGTGCCCGGCCAAGTCCTCGGCGGCTCCGATCTGCACGAGTTGTACGCCTATCCGCCCGACCTCACCGAGCCGTGGGTGCGTACGAACTTCGTGTCCTCTCTCGACGGCGCGGTCGCTGTCGACGGCCGTTCGGGCGGGCTCGGGACACCGGCGGACAAGGTCGTGTTCGGGCTGCTCCGCGAACTCGCCGACGTGATCGTCGTCGGTGCAGGCACCGCGCGCACCGAAAACTACGGCGGTGCACGGACGAGTGATTCTCTTCGGGAACGCCGCACCGCCGCGGGTTTGTCGGCGGTGCCACCGATTGCGGTGGTCACTGCATCGGGCAATCTCGATCCGGGGATGCGGTTGTTCACCGACACCGTCGTACCACCGGTTGTGTTCACGAGCGGCGCAGTGCCGGAGGAGAAACGTCGCACACTCGCTGACGCCGGCGCGGACGTCCGTGTCATCGCGGACGGTGACATCGGCGGTGAGGCCATCGTCGCCGCCGTGGCTCGAGCGGGGTGGAACCGAGTCCTGTGTGAGGGAGGCCCCCGACTGTTCGGTCGTATGATCGCCGACGGCGTCGTCGACGACCTGTGCCTGACCTGGGCGCCGCTGCTCGCTGCAGGGTCTGCGGACCGTATCGCTCATTCCCCCGCCTCCGCTGTCACCGAGATGCGGCGCACTCACCTGGTGTGCGACGACGACGGCACGATCCTCACTCGATGGGTCCGCGATACGGCCACCGACTAGCGAATGACAACTTTTCGGTGGAAACCGGTCGAATGTGCTGGCTTCGGTGCTGAGCCCGTTCTAGCGTTGCAGTTCGATCAGGTCTCGGCCTGTACCCAGATTCGAGGAGGGCTGCGTGCGCACACTGACCTATTACGTCGCGACGACACTCGACGGATTCATCGCCGACCCCTCCGGTGGCACCGAATTCTTTCCCACCGAGGGCGATCACATGTTTCACCGGATCGAGGAGTATCCCGAGACACTGCCGGTGCACGTTCGCGACCAACTCGAGGTCACGGCGCCCGGCAAGCACTTCGACGCGGTGGTCATGGGTCGTCGCACATGGGAGCCCTCGCTCAGCGTCGGCCTCACCAGCGCCTATCCGCATCTCCAGCAGTACGTCTTCTCGAAGACGCTGCAGCAATCCCCCGACGACACCGTAACCGTGGTGGCGACCGACCCACTCGAATACGTTCGCGACCTGAAGAAGCAGGACGGCAGGGGAATCTGGTTGTGCGGCGGCGGGACCCTCGCGGGTGAGCTGCTCTCGGAGATCGACGAACTCGCAGTCGAGGTCACTCCGATCATCACCGGAAACGGGATTCCCTTGTTCCGAACCGGTTTCGAGCCACAGTTCTTCGAGCTGGCGGAAAGTCGTGTGTTCGACAGCGGTGTCGTCTTCAATCGCTTCACGACGAAGGCATGACGCCGACCATGGCGCGCCGGGGGAACGACCCCGATGTCCACGATGACGATGTCGTCGAAGGGACGGACCTGTCCGATGCACTGATCGACGAACTGGGCACACTCGCATCCGGCCGCCATTTCACCATCGGATGCGCCGAATCTCTCACGGCGGGCACACTGGCGGCACGACTCGGAGCAGCAAAGGGAAGCTCCGAATGGTTTCGCGGCGCGATCGTGGCCTACTCACGATCCGTCAAACACGGATTGCTCGAAGTGCCCGAGGGGCCGGTGGTATGCGAATCGGCAGCGCGCACGATGGCCGAGTCGACGGCCGGGTTACTCGCCTCCGACATCGTCGTCGCCGTCACCGGCGCCGGCGGCCCCGACCCACAGGACGGACGGCCGCCCGGCACCGTATGTTTCGCGACGACCGGACCGCGTGGAACACGCTCCGAAGAACAGCATTTCGACGGAGACCCGGAAAGCGTGCTGGCACAGACGGTACGTCACGCGCTGCGGCTGCTGATCGACGAAATATCTTCCTGACGCGGACCGGCCGATTCACACCGGCCCAGCGGCGCCGAAAACCACGTGCGCATACTGTGCCCGTCACCTACCGTGCACGGTATGCGTGTCATGTTCACGAAAGGCCCGGGCACGAGTTACGAGATCGCCGTACACCGTGAGACCGGGGCGGCGCTCGCTCCTCGCAACGGTCCCGGCGGGCATCCCTATCTCCCCCACGACCTGCTGCATTTCCTCGTCGAAGTCGAGGCAGGCATTCCCAACGGGGTGTTCGGGCAGCTCGCTTCCGGCGACAACGGCCTGTTCTGGCCCGCCGACCCCGCCGCACGAGCCAAGGCAAACCGGCGCCGAAAGACAAAGGGAGACAACGCGCATTCCCGATCGAAGGCCGACCTGATCCGCTCCGAGGAACTGGTGGGAATGACGCTACCCGTCTGGGAGTACCGACGCGGCCACGCGCGGGCACTGCCACCGCCTATGACGGCAGACGCAGTCCCCCCGCTGGTCGAGCGCATCGTCGGCCGATTCGACGACTACGCCGACCGCTGGCACGCCCTGGAGGTGGGCGGGACTCTCACGATGAAGTGGTGAAGTCGTATCAGAACGCAGCCGGTGAGACGTCGAGCGTCGTACGGTCGAGGCCGTCGAGCAGATCGAATTGCGGTCCGGTCTTCGGGAGCTCGAAACGATAGAAGTACCTCGCCGCCGCACGTTTTCCGTCGAAGAAGTCGCCCTCGCGGCCGGCTACGGCCAGCACCTGCTCGAGCCATATCCATGCGACCACCACGTGACCCACCGCTTCGAGATACACCGTCGAATTCGCCAGCGCCAGGGCAGGGTCACCGGTCGCCCACAGCGTCGCCGTCGTGGTGCCGACACGCTCGGTCGCGGCGCGCAACAGCTGCGCGTACTCGGCCGCATCGCCGCCGGCTGCGAGCGCCTTCTTCACGGTGGCCTCGATCGTCGAACCTAGCAGCGCCAGTCCGGCTCCACCCTGCATGACGACTTTGCGCCCCAGCAGATCCATCCCCTGAATGCCGTGCGTGCCCTCGTGGATGGGGTTGAGCCGGTTGTCGCGATAGTACTGCTCGACGTCGAATTCGCGGGTGTAGCCGTACCCGCCGAGAACCTGGATCGCCAGACTGTTGGCCTCGAGGCACCACTGTGACGGCCAGGACTTCGCAATCGGTGTGAGCACGTCGAGGAGCAGCCCTGCTTCGGCACGTGCTTCGTCGTTCGTGGCGGTGTTCTGTTCGTCGACGAGCTTCGAACAGTACAGTCCCAGGGCGAGAGCACCTTCGACGTACGATTTCTGCGCGAGCAGCATCCGCCGGATATCGGGATGCTCGATGAGCGGAACCTGCGGCGATGCAGGGTCTTTCGCCCCGATCGGCCTCCCCTGTGTGCGGGTGCGCGCGTAGTCCAGCGACTGGAGGTAGCCCGCGTAACCCAGCGAGGTCGCCAAGAAGCCGACACCGATACGCGCCTCGTTCATCATGTGGAACATGTACTGCAAGCCCTTGTGCGGTTCGCCGAGAAGATGACCGACGGCTCCTGCCTGCCCACCCGGTGTGAAGGTGCCTTCGCCGAGATTGAGCAATGCGTTGGTGGTGCCACGGTTGCCCATCTTGTGGTTGAGGCCCACCAGCGCGATATCGTTGCGGTCGCCCAGCGTGCCGTCGTCGTTCACCAGGAATTTCGGTACGATGAACAGCGAGATTCCCTTGACCCCGGCGGGGCCGCCGGAGATCTTGGCGAGCACCAGGTGGACGATGTTCTCGGTCAGCTCGTGGTCTCCGCCGGAGATCCACATCTTGGTCCCGGTGACCCGGTAGGTGCCGTCGTCCACTGGAACGGCCTTGGTTGTGATGTCTGCCAGCGACGATCCCGCCTGCGGTTCGGACAGACACATCGTGCCGAAGAACCGGCCCTCGAGCAGCGCCGGGACGAACCTCTCGATCTGCTCCCTGCTCCCGTGAGTGACGAGAAGGCTCGCATTGGCGGCGGTGAGGAACGGGTACGACGAGGTTCCGGCATTGGCAGCCTGGAACCACGCCATCGATGCACGCAGCAGCGTCATCGGGAGCTGCATTCCACCGAGGGACTCGTCGAAGCCCCCGGCGATCAGCCCGGCTTTGGCAAACAGATCCAGCGCCGCCTTGACCTCGGGAATGATCTCGACGCGTCCGTCTTCGCCGATCTGCGGCTCCTGGGCGTCGGCCTTCTTGTTGTGTGTCGCGAAATGCTTGGTGGCGAGATCGGCGCTCAGATCGAGGACGGCGTCGAACGTGTCTCGTGAGTGCTCGGCGAAACGCTCCCGCGACGTCAGGGATTCGACGTCGAGCCAGTCGTAGAGCAAGAAGTCGAGGTCGCGACGGGACAGGACGGGAGCGGGCACGGACAATCCTTTCGGAGGATCTTTCGCGGGGGACACTGTGCCAACAAGTACACCAACGAGCATGCATGATGTCCAGCAAGGGCAGTGTTCCTCAGAGAGGAAGCGGAACCGATGAGCAACGAGATCGTCGTCGAGCACGAGTCGGCCGTCGATGCACCGAATACGGTTGTGTGGGCCCGGGTCACGAGCGCCGAGGGGATCAACGACGAGCTCGCACCGGTACTCGCAATGCGCATGCCCCGGTGGGCTCACACACTGTCCGAGGACACGGTCCCCATCGGACGCCCACTCGCCCGAGTTCCACTACTGCTATTCGGCGTGCTGCCGGTGGACTACGACCACCTGTCCATCGCTGCGCTCGAACCCGGGCGTCGGTTCCACGAGAAGTCGACGATGCTCCTCATGAGTCGCTGGGAGCACGAACGCACTCTGGATCGGCTCGCTACGAACCGCACCAGGGTCCGTGACCGACTCACATTCGAGTTGCGCGTGCCGCTGTCGAGGATTCCGGGCGCAGGCACGCTCGCGCGCCGCCTCGTCGCTGCCCTGTTCGCGCACAGGCACAAACGGCTGGCCACGTTCTTCGACTCGCCGTACAACAGCTGGCCGTCATAGAAACGGAGCAACGGACAGATACAACCTCCGCAAGGTCCTGTATCTACCCGTTGTCGTTGTAACTACCGTCTTTCCAAGAGGATTCAGTCTCGGCGCCGTGCGGCGATGGCGCCATGCGGTCTATGGCCGCTCGCCGTTCGCGTGTGGGCCTCGATCACCTCGAAGCCGGCGTCGGCGAGTTCGCGACCGAGCTCGTCGACCGGCCATCGAAACGCCGTGGTCACGGCATGATCGAATGCTTCCACGGCCGGACCTTCGAAGAAACCCACCAGCAATCCTCCACCGGGCCGGATCACACGCGCGAACTCGGTGAGCGGAATCGCGATGTCCGCCGGATCGTGATGGATCAGCGAATACCACGACAGCACACCTCCCAATGATGCTGTCATGGCGTCCAATTGTTCGAATCGGCCGAGATCGAAGGTGAGCTCCGGATACCGGTCGCGAGCTTGTGCGAGGAACTCGGACACGAGATCGATTCCGCTGACGTCCAGTCCGCACTCGGCCAGAAAGCCCGTCCACTGCCCCGGACCACAACCGGCATCGAGTACAGCGCCCGTGAGCGCGGTGGCCCAACTGCCCACCAGCGCACGGTCGGAAGGGTGCGTCGAGGTCATGGTGCCGAACAGATCCACATATTCCTGCGATCTCGCCGAGTAGGCCTCCCGGACCGAACTCGACTTCCGGACAGTGTGAGCAACCCGGCCGTGTGCGCTCTCCATACCGTCGATGATCACATATCGCGCCCAGCCGGGTGCCTCGAACCCACCCCTGGGGTGGGTTCGGTGAACACCGCCGAGGGCGCACTCTTGTATCAGCCACCACGCCCCGCCCCAGGAGAATCGAATGTCGAAGCACCACAAAGTTTTCGCCGCCACCATCATGATCGCCGCAGCTGTGCTCGGCGGGGCCGCCACGGCCTCCGCGGAACCGAAGGTCGATCCGGTCGGGGGACCCGGAAAGGGCTGCCCGATCGTGCACGAGGACGACAACGGCAACGTCGTGAAGGTGGAGTACGCCTCACCCGGCACCCGGAATGGTGCCCTCGTGTGCGGCAACGACGGCGAGTGGAGTTTCGGCAGGACCGTCGGCAACTCCGGAGCCATCCGGGGCAGCATCACCGACAACGGACTTGCCACTTCGGGCTACTGATCGTAGCCACCCGAAACAAACGCAGGCCGCGCATCACCATGGATGCGCGGCCTGCGAATGTGATCGGAATCAGCGGACTGCGCTGATCAGTTGGTGCCCATCAGGTCGATGACGAACACCAGGGTCTTACCGGACAGCTGATGCCCCGACCCCGCCGGACCGTAAGCGAGCTCCGGCGGCACCGTCAGCTTGCGACGGCCGCCGACCTTCATGCCGGGGATGCCGTGCTGCCAGCCCGGGATCAGACGCGCGAGCGGGAACGCCACCGACTGGCCGCGGCTCCACGACGAGTCGAACTCCTCGCCCGTGTCGAACTCGACACCCTTGTAGTGGACGTCGACGGTGGCGCCGGGCTGAGCTTCGGCGCCGTCGCCGACCTCGATGTCCTCGATGACCAGCTCTGTGGGAGCCGGACCTTCGGGCTTCTCGATCACCGGCGGCTCCGGCGGCACCTGGACGCCGAGCAGGTCGATGATGAACACCAGGGTCTTGCCGGACAACTGGTGCCCCGACCCTGCCGGACCGTAGGCGAGCTCCGGCGGAATCGTCAGTTGGCGGCGCCCACCGACCTTCATGCCGGGGATGCCTTCCTGCCAACCGGCGATCAGACCTGCGAGCGGGAAGCGGATCGATTCACCGCGGCTCCACGACGAGTCGAACTCCTCGCCCGTGTCGTACTCGACGCCCACGTAGTGGACATCGACGATTGCGCCCGCAACAGCCTCTGCCCCGTCTCCGACGGTGATGTCCTTGACCACCAGCTCGGTGGGGGCGGGCCCCTCCTGGAATTCGATCTCCGGTTTGGTCATAGGTCCAGCTCCCTCGTCGAACGGTCGATCGTCGAACTCATGGTCGATCGCACGTCAGCGTGCGTCGAGTCCCTTGTAGTCGCGCTCGGTGTACCCGGTGTAGATCTGACGCGGACGGCCGATCTTCAGGGTCGGATCCGAGTGCATCTCGCGCCAGTGCGCAATCCAGCCCGGCAGACGACCCAGCGCGAACAGCACGGTGAACATGCGGTCCGGGAAGCCCATCGCCCGGTAGATCAGGCCCGTGTAGAAGTCGACGTTCGGGTACAGCTTGCGCTCGATGAAGTAATCATCGGTGAGCGCGGCTTCCTCGAGCTTCATCGCGATCTCGAGCAGCTCGTCGCCGGCGCCGAGCTTGTTGAGGATCTTGTCCGCGGTCTTCTTCACGATCGCAGCACGCGGGTCGTAGTTACGGTAGACGCGGTGACCGAAGCCCATGAGCTTCACACCGTCTTCCTTGTTCTTGACCTTGCGGACGAACTCCGTGACGTCGCCACCGGACTTCTGGATCTCGTCGAGCATCTCCAGCACGGCCTGGTTGGCACCGCCGTGCAGCGGACCCCAGAGTGCATTGATGCCGCCGGAGATCGACGTGAACAGGTTCGCATCCGAGGAACCGACCAGACGCACCGTCGACGTCGAGCAGTTCTGCTCGTGGTCGGCGTGCAGGATCAGCAGCATCTCGAGAGCCTGCGCGACCTCGGGGTCGATCTGGTACGGCTCGGCCGGGAATCCGAACGTCATCCGCATGAAGTTCTCGACCAGCGACAGCGAGTTGTCGGGGTAGAGGAACGGCTGACCGACCGACTTCTTGTAGGCGTAGGCCGCAATCGTCGGCAGCTTGGCCATCAGACGGATGGTGGAGAGCTCGACCTGCTCGGGATCGTCGGGGTCGAGGGCGTCCTGGTAGTACGCGGACAGCGCGTTGACAGCGCTGGAGACGACGGGCATCGGATGCGCGTTGCGCGGGAAACCGTCGAAGAATCGCTTGAGATCCTCGTGCAGCAGCGTGTGCCGGCGAATCTGATCGGTGAAGACGTCGAGCTGCTCGGTGGTCGGCAGCTCGCCGTAGATCAGCAGATAGCTGACCTCGATGAACGTCGACTTCTCCGCGAGCTGCTCGATGGGGTATCCGCGGTAGCGCAGGATTCCCTTCTCGCCGTCGATGTATGTGATCGCCGACTTCGTGGAGGCGGTGTTGACGAATCCGGGATCGAGGGTGGTGTACCCCGTGTCCGCAAGGAGCTTGCCGAGCTCGATGCCGTCATTGCCTTCCGTCGCCTTGGCGATAGCCATTGTGTGCTCGCCACCGGGGTAGCTGAGGGTGGGCTGTGTGTCATTCTCAGCGGGCACGAAGGATCCCTCTCAAGCTCAGACCTACCAGAAACTTCCGAACATTCACGTAGAACCTAACGGTTCCGTGGCCGCAGCGCGGAGGCAGGGTCGGTCGAAAGTCCCCGAACGGTGTGTCGCACCTACCACCGAGGGCGGCCCGACAGCACCTTCCGAATCTCCGACGGGACGTCGATGCACGCCGCTCACCAGCATCGATCGTACGCGAAGTGCGGCAGAACTCAGCCCTGGGAGTCGCAGGCCCGCACACCCCATCGTCCGCTCCACCGTTCCCCGGACTGCAGGACGAGCAGATCGATACCGAGATTGAACGCATCGGGTGGGCACGTCATCGGGGCAAGGGCGAGCGCACGCGTTCCAGCTTCCTCGATCGTCGTCGCCCGCAGCCATCCGAATCCCTGGCCGGTCCAGAGTTCGACACCCCGGCCGTCCGGCCCACACAGTCGATGCCGGGCTCGACCGTCCAGATCCGCGTCGAGGGCACTGAAGGGAACATCGAGGTGCACGTCCCTCAGCAACCTCGCCCGGGTGAAGTCGTATTCGGTGTCCGTGACGGACTGCGAATATGCATCGGGCAGACCTCGCGCGCGGTCGAGAGGCATCCTCGTCCCCGCCGCCAACTGCAGCGTGCATTCGTCGAGCGGGGTGTCACCGGCCCGCAGGTAGGGACGCACCCCCAACCCGAACGGCGAATGGTATCCGCCGACGTTCGTCGCCGTGTGTGTGACGGTGAGTCCGTCCGGACCCAGTTCGTGCGCGACCGTCAACCGCAATTGGTACGGCCAGCCTTTGTGCAGCCCGACTTCCAAGGTCTGCTGGATCCTCGAGTCGGTGTGTGCCGTCACCTCCCATCGCCGATGCCAAGCGAGACCGTTGACCGCAGTACCTCGCTCCGGATCGGTGAGGGCGAGCTGATGCTCGATTCCGTCGAAATAGAAGTGCCCGTCGCGGATGCCGCCGGGCCACGGGGCGAGCACAGCTCCGACGTAGCCCAGTGGGGGTTCGTGGCCGGGCGAGCTCTCGACCAGCCGGTATGCCTCCACCGACCCTCGAGAAGCCGATTCGGGCGCGTCCGAGCTGCCGTCGTAGTCGAGTGCGAGCAGCGCAGCACCGGTACCGGACACCTCGGCCCGGTATCCGCCGCCCCGGATGGAGTGATGGATCGGCTCGGACATGATCAACAGTCTGCCCGGCGGACACCGTCTTCACTGCGGATTCGGCCTGCCGATTCGGGGCGTCACGGCAGGAGTGCCAACCGTCAGGGCACAGCACTCATCGCCGAGACGAGTGCCGCCGTCGTGTCCACGATCGAAGCGTCCGCGAACGGAGCATCGCGGTCGCCGGTGGTGGTGTCCGAGAGAATCACCAGTACCAACGGCTCCCCCTCCGGCGACCAGACCACCCCGGCGGCATTCAGCGTGGCGAAATTTCCTCCCCCCGACTTGTCTGCGGCCACCCAGCCCGGCGGGAGACCTGCACGCATCCTCGTATCTGACGTGACGCTCGCACGCATCCATCCCGTGAGGATTCGTCGGCGCGCCGGGTCCAGCGCCGAGCCGAGAAGCAGTTCCCGGTATCCGCGTGCCGATCCGGCAGGAGTCGTAGTGTCACGCTCGTCGCCGCGCGCGGCGTCGTTCAGCTCGGGTTCCCACCGGTCGAGGCGTGTCGCATCGTCCCCGACCGAGCGTGCGAACGCGGTCACCGCGTCCGGGCCGCCCAGCCGTCGCAGCAGGAGGTTGCCGGCCGTGTTGTCGCTGCGTGTGAGCGCGGCCTCGCAGAGCTGCTCGTAGGTCATCACCCTGCCTTGATGTTCGGATGTCACCGGCGAGTTCACCACGATGTCGCCCGGTTCGACGGCGACAGTGTCGTCGAGCCGCAGTCGCCCCTCGGCTTCGAGTTGCAGGATGCCCGCCGCCGCGTACACCTTGAACGTCGAGCACATCGCGAACCGTTCGTCGCCGCGGTGCGTGTAGGTGCGGCCGTTTGCCGGTGAATGTGCGTGCACCGCGAGACGCACGGCATGCCGATTCTCGATCTCGGCGAGGCGCTCGTCGAGCGCGGTCAGGCGGACCTGCATCTCGGGTGGCCCACCGTCCGGTGTCTGCTCCGGAACGGTTGCGGCAGTCGGTGATCCGCATGCTGCAGCGACGGGGATCGATGCCGCCACACGTGCGGAGTTGAGAAACCATCTGCGGGACAATGTTGTTCGCTGCTGTGTCATGCCCTCACCACAGCACCCGAGCGATCCGGGCCGCCAATATCCGCACGAGCCCGAGCCGGGTCGTAAAAAGTATCGCCACTGGTAGACGACCTGGAAGATGAGGACATCGAGTCCGCGATCCGCCGATCGAACGGCAGCGCTGCCGGCACTGGTTGAATGGCGTCATGGATCTGATCCGCCACCTCCGCTTCTTCGTCACCGTCGCGGAAGAAGGTCACTTCGGTCGCGCTGCAGCCGCCCTCGACATGACGCAACCTCCTCTGTCACAAGGACTTCGAAGGCTGGAGCAGCACATCGGCACCACCCTTGTGCACCGCACGCAGCGGGGAGCCGTCCTGACCACCGCCGGCGCCACACTGCTCCCCCGAGCACGGCTGCTCGTCGACGACTCCGAACGGTTCCTTGCCGAAGCCGAGCGCGTCTCGCGGACCCGCGGTGTCGTGCGCTGGGGCGCGACGGCCGCACTCCCCGATCGGATCATTACCACCTGCGCCGCAGTGCTGCGTACCGAACCGGACGTGACAATCGCGACCGAGGTAGCCGCAGCGACCGATCTGATCGCGGCTGTCCGCTCCGGCATGTGTGACCTCGCGGTCGTCGAACACCCCGCACTACTCGACGGTGTCGAGGCCGGACCGGTGACGAAGGTGCCTCGATGGGTGGTTGTGCCTGCCGGGCACCGCAGCGCCCGAGCCGAGCGGCCCCGCTTCCCGATGCTCTGCGACCTGTCGTTCGCCACACACCCGCGAGCCGGAAACCCGGCGGGTTTCGATGCCACACAAGACCTTCTGCGAGAGCGCGGACTCGACGTCGACCCGACGACCGTCCCCGACGACCGGACAATCCTCGCGGCGGTCGCAGCCGGAAGGCACTTCGGAATATCCACCGCACCACCGGGCTCGGTGCCCGGCGTCGCATGGCTGACACTCGCTCCGGATGCCATCGCGCTGCGCGTCCGCATCGTGTGGCGTCACGGCGCCGAGGTCGACCGGCACGTCGCGGCGATCGATCGCGTGCTGTTCCGCGAGCGCGCGAAATGAGATCGGCGGCCGATCGGATCCGGGCGGTGTTCGCCGACGCCGGGTGCAGCGGCTGGTTGCACGCGCGCCGCTGCTCGACCGACGACGTCATGTTGTCGGTGCACGGTGATGAGCGGGTGGTACTCGCGTCGGTCTACAAGCTTCCGCTGTTCCTCGCGTTCTGCGCCGAGGTGGACGCGGGCAGGATCGACCCGGCGTCCGAACTGCGGATCGATCCGTCCGAGTGCACACCGGGGTCGACCGGCATCGCGAGCATGCGTGATCCGGTGACCATGAGCAGACGCGATCTCGCCGCGTCGATGATGACGGTCTCCGACAACGCCGCCGCTGACGTGCTGCTCGGAGAGATCGGCCCCGTCGCAGTCCACGACATGCTCGCCCGGCTCGGTCTCGAGCGCACGAACATCGTCGGTGGTACCGCCGATATGTACCGGCGACTGGTCGAGGAGACCGACAGCCGCACCACCGTCGAAGCATTCAAGGCCCTCACCGACAGCGACGCGGCGTGGTCGGTCTCCGCATACGATCCGGCATTCACCAGCGCGACCACCGCCGAGGAGATGACGCGGCTGCTCGCCGCTGTGTGGGCAGGCGACGCACTCTCCGCCGAGCAGACGACCTTCGTCAAGAACGTGATGCGCAACCAGATCTGGCCGCACCGCATCGCCGCGGCCTTCCCCTATCGCGGAGTATCGATTGCGGGTAAAACCGGCACGATCGGCATCATCCGCAACGAGGTCGCGGTCGTCGAGTTCCCCGGTGAGCACCCGGTAGCGGTCGCGGTCTTCACCCGCGCCGCACGCGCGGAACCTGCACTACCGGTGGTGGATGCGGCGATCGGCGAGGCCGCACGGATCGCAGTCACCGAATTGCGGGCACCGAACATGTCGAGTGTGGAGTTCTCCTCGGCTTGAATCCTCCGGGGGCAGGTCGCGACAAACAGCTACACCCGAATCACGGTTGCAGCCGTTGCGTGTACCACCTGCCATCGACGAGCCGGGACCGGACACGGTTGTGCATCCTGTTGGGCCTGCCCTGCCAGAACTCGACGAACTCCGGAGAAATACGGAATCCTCCCCAGAAAGGAGGCCTCGGAATGTCGTCGTCGACACCGAACCTCTCGCCTGCCTCGACGAGTGCGTGGTCAAGGTCGGCGCGCGAGGCGACGGGCTGCGACTGATGTGACGCCCACGCACCCAGCTGCGACCCGCGCGGCCGAGTCCGCCAGTAGGTTTCCGTCTCCTCGGCCGGGATTCGAGTGACCTGGCCTCGGATGCCGATCTGCCGGTGCAGCGGTAACCACACGAATGTGGCGGACGCGTAGGGCACGGCGTCGAGGTGACGTGCCTTGTCCGATCCGTAGTTGGTGAAGAAGGTGACGCCGTCGACATCGATTCCTTTGCACAACACGGTCCGGGTCGCGGGATGTCCGTGTTCGTCGACGGTGCCGAGAACGATGGCGTTCGGTTCCGGGGCACCTGCGGACACCGCGTCGGCCAGCCATCGTCGTGCCAACGGAAACCAGCCGTCGGCGAGGTCTTCCGGTGTCAGATCGGTCTCCGGCGACGCCGTTACCGGGGTCGCGGGGGTGTAGTCCACGCGCATGGACGCGAAGGGGTTCTGCGGATCGTGCTGCACGGATGTGGACGCTACTCCGCGATCGCCGCCCCTCGCCGGTCGGCGGATTCGGAGCGATCGCCCCAGCCGAGACGTCGCTCATCCGACTCTCGGACGTCCTTGATTTCCTGCTGCGAGTCGGCCATTCGCCGATTATCCACAGCGAGCACCTCCCGGAGGTCGAAGATGGTCTGGGAGACTAGAGTCCTCTTCGACGACAGAGATGAGCTGCCGATCACAACACTGCGCACTCATTCCACCGGCAGTGCCGCCCGGACCGGGCCGCACGTGAACGAGGAGAGCCACACCGTCATGGCACCACACGCGTCCGTACCCGAGGATTTCGTCGCAGGACTCGAAGGCGTCGTCGCCTTCACCAGCGACATCGCCGAACCCGACAAGGACGGCGGGTCACTGCGATACCGCGGCGTCGACATCGAGGAACTCGTCGGCAAGGGTGTCACCTTCGGCGACGTGTGGGCGCTGCTCGTCGACGGCGAGTTCGGGCGCGGACTGCACCCCGCCGAACCGTTCCCCCTGCCGATCCACACCGGTGACGTGCGTGTCGACGTCCAGGCAGGCCTCGCGATGCTCGCACCCATCTGGGGTTTCTCACCGCTGCTCGACATCGACGACGACACCGCCCGCGACAACCTCGCCCGGTCCGCGGTGATGGCCCTGTCCTACGTCGCCCAGTCCGCGCGCGGCATCTACCAGCCTGCCGTGCCCCAGAAACGGGTCGACGAAGCACAGACCGTCACCGAACGCTTCATGGTGCGCTGGAAGGGCGAGCCCGACCCCAAGCACGTCGAAGCCATCGACGCCTACTGGGTCTCCGCCGCCGAGCACGGCATGAACGCCTCCACCTTCACTGCCCGTGTCATCGCCTCGACCGGCGCCGACGCCCCGGCCGCGCTGTCCGGCGCAGTCGGCGCGATGTCCGGTCCCCTCCACGGCGGGGCACCGGCGCGCGTGCTGCCGATGATCGAGGAAACCGAGCGCACCGGAGATCCGCGCGGCATGGTCAAGGGCATCCTCGACCGTAAAGAGAAGCTCATGGGCTTCGGGCACCGTGTCTATCGTGCAGAAGACCCTCGTGCCCGCGTGCTGCGCGCCACCGCCGAGCGCCTCGACGCGCCGCGCTACGAGGCCGCCGCTGCGCTCGAGCAGGCCGCCCTCGCCGAGCTGCGTGAACGTCGTCCGGACCGCGCGATCGAAACGAACGTCGAATTCTGGGCCGCGGTCATCCTCGACTTCGCGGAGGTTCCCGCCGCGATGATGCCCGCGATGTTCACGTGCGGTCGTACCGGTGGCTGGTGCGCACACATTCTCGAGCAGAAGAAACTCGGCAAGCTGGTGCGTCCTGCCGCGATCTACACCGGCCCCGACCCCCGCGCAGCCGACACCGTCGCGGGATGGGATTCGATCACACATCGGTGATCGGCCGGGCGAGGCGGTTTAGACTACTCCTGCACTTGTCCCTCGACGCTTAGGACACGCTTTCCGATGGCTGACGCTTCACCGATCATTCCCGCCGATCTCAAGCCCGCAGACGGCCGCTTCGGCTGCGGTCCCTCCAAGGTCCGCCCCGAGCAGCTGCAGTCGCTGGTCGACGTCGGCGCTTCGGTGTTCGGCACCAGCCACCGCCAGAAGCCTGTCAAGGACGTCGTGGCTCGGGTCCGCTCGGGGCTGCGCGATCTCTTCTCGCTGCCCGAGGGCTACGAGGTGGTCCTCGGTAACGGTGGCACCACCGCATTCTGGGATGCCGCAGCATTCGGCCTGGTCCGCGAACGCTCGCAGCACTTCACGTACGGCGAGTTCTCGTCGAAGTTCGCGACCGTCACGAAGAACAACCCGTTCATCGGCGACCCGGTAGTTGTGAGCGCCGATCCGGGTTCGGCTCCCGAAATCGTCGCCGACTCGTCGGTCGACCTGATCGGCTGGGCACACAACGAGACGTCCACGGGTGTCGCTGTGCCGGTGTCCCGTCCCGCGGGGTCCGGCAACTCGCTGATCGCGATCGACGCCACGTCGGGTGCGGGCGGACTCCCCGTGAACATCGCCGACACCGACGTCTACTACTTCGCGCCCCAGAAGTGCTTCGCGGCCGATGGCGGTCTGTGGATCGCGCTGATGAGCCCGGCAGCGCTCGAGCGGGTCGCCGAGATCAAGGCATCGGGCCGGTTCACGCCGGAGTTCCTGTCGCTGCCGATCGCCGTCGACAACAGCAGCAAGGACCAGACCTACAACACGCCTGCGCTTGCAACGCTGCTGCTGTTCGCCGATCAGATCGAGTGGATGAACAGCAACGGTGGCCTGGACTGGACGGTCGCGCGCACCAAGGATTCGTCGTCGCGTCTGTACGAGTGGGCCGAGGCTTCCGAGTTCGCCACGCCTTTCGTCACCGATCCGGCTCTGCGGTCGCAGGTCGTCGGCACCATCGATTTCGTCGAGTCCGTCGATGCGGCGCAGGTCGCGAAGATCTTGCGGGCCAACGGGATCGTCGACACAGAGCCGTACCGCAAGCTGGGCCGGAACCAGCTGCGTGTCGGAATGTTCCCGGCGATCGACCCCGAAGACATCACCCAGCTGACCAAGAGCATCGACTGGGTCGTCTCCCAGCTCTGATCCTCGCGGCTCCGACAGCCGGCGCAGCATCGGGCGAGGGCCGGACCCTGTGGGTCCGGCCCTCGCGCCGTTTCCGAAACTCTCAACCACACATCGAGACATAATCGGCAAACTCAGTACGATAACGCCTCCGACCCGAATTCCTGTGATCCGACCCGGCGTGGCGCGGCGTGTCCGCCTCCCGGATCGCGGACAACTCCGATAATCTCGGGCAAGTCGATCGCGAGCCGGCGCGAGGAGGTCAGTGTGCGAGAACTGAAGGTGGTGGGTCTCGAGCCGGATGCTAAGCATGTGGTGCTCGCGGATCCCACAACGGGGGACAAGTTCCGCATTCCAGTCGATGACACACTCCGCGCCGCATCACGCGGCGATCTCGCCCGACTGGGACAGATCCAGATCGAAACCGCCAGCACCCTCCGACCGAGGGAGATCCAGGCCCGCATCCGGGCAGGCGCATCCGTCGAACAGGTTGCCGAGGAAGCAGGAATCCCGACCTCGAAGGTCGAGCGATTCGCTTACCCGGTGCTCCTCGAACGTTCCCGTGCCGCCGAGATGGCACAGCAGGGACATCCGGTGCGCCCCGATGGTCCCACCGTGCAGACACTGCTCGAGATCGTCACACAGGCATTCCGCTCGCGTGGCCACAACCTCGACGAGGCGACGTGGGATGCGTGGCGCGACGACGACGGGCACTGGGTCGCTCAGCTCGAGTGGCAGGCCGGTCGCTCCACCAATGCGGCGCACTGGCGTTATCAGCCCGATGCACACGGCGGCACCATTTCGGCGCTCGACGACATCGCCGCCGACCTCGTCGATCCGGATTGCGGTCGCCCCTTGCGATACCTGACGCCCGTGTACTCGTCACGCGACATCGACGACACGGTGGAGTCGGAGACCGAGCGGTTCGTCGCCCCACCGGCCGACGCAGTCGTCATCGATCGCCAGCCGGAATCCGAAGAGCACGAGCTACCCGTCGTGGATACGGGCCGGACGATGCCGACCGCCACCGAGCACGACACCGACACCCAACGCGGCGCTACCGCATCGGCCAAGGCAGTAGCGAACCCGAGCAAGGACAAGCGCGGTAAGCCCGCACTTCCGTCCTGGGACGACGTACTCCTCGGCGTCCGAAGCAACGGACGCGCCTGAGAGCCGACGCCGATGGCGGCGGTCGTGTCGACGCTCTGGTACGTCGACGCCCCGGATCCGGCTGCGGTACTGCGTAATTCGACTCCCAACCGCGACATCGCGCATGCTCTGGTCACGCGCTTGCATCCCGATCGGCACGTCACTGCGGGCGGGCGCGCGACGCTCGCACAGGTCGCTGCAGGAAAAGGGCCGGACGATACGGAGTTCGACGACAACACAGTTTTCGTCGGCAGCTTCCCCGGTGTGACAGTGGTGTGCAGCCGCGAACTCATCCATCGTCGCCCCTCCGCAGTGGGTGCCAACTGGCTGCACACACTCGCATCGGAGAACACCTACCTGATCGTGTCCGACGCAGCCGGTGGGTGGGGCTCGTTCGCAGCATGGGAGCGCGGTACGCTCCGGCGCGCATTCGGGGCCGGTGCCATCGAGTTCTACGAGGACGAGGGCATCCCATTTCTGTGGGAGCGTCCGTACTGGTCGGGCGAACACCCCATGCGGTGGCCTGCCGGCTCCGTTCCGCACCCCGAAGCACTGCCGTTCCACCCCCGGCGCCTCGTCGAAGCCGCCAATGCTGCGTGGCTCGGCTTCCGGTATGTCGGTCGCACCGAGGGCGAACCCGAGCCGAGCGGTATCGACGTCTGGAGTTTCATCCTGCACAGGCCAGGGGAAGCCACACCGCCTGCCGCACCGGCCGGGCAACAGCCCACGCGCTCCTGGTGGCGTCGCGCAGTGGGCCTCTAGTCGACTCCGCACTCATCCGAACAGCAGCACACCCCACGCCACAGGCACCGCGGCGGCGATACCCCACGCCATCCACCGCCACACCTCTCGCTGTCGCCAATGAAGGAAGGTCGGGAGGGCTCCCACGACGGCGACGACATTGACCAGTACCGCAACCGCGGGATGAATGTCGGCGAGCACATCGCCGATCGCGATGAGAGTGACCGTGCTCATCGCGAAGACGAACACCGACAGCGGTAGCCCCGTCGCCCACGGGGTCGGTGAGGACCCGGAGGTCGTGTTCACCGCGGGATCCGAACCCGTTCGTAGAACGCCATCGCCGCAGCCGTCGCAACATTGAGCGAATCTGTCCCCGGCGCCATCGGTATCCGGGCACGTACATCGGCGGCGCCCATCGCCTGCTCGGTCAACCCGGGTCCTTCCGCACCGAGCAGCAACGCAACCTTCTCCCCCGTCATCGCCTCGGCGAGCGGCATCGCCTCCGGGTTCGGGGTCAGCGCGATCAACTGGAAGCCGCGGTCACGCAGCGTATCGAGGTCGCTGGGCCATTGCTCGACCTGCGCGAACGGGACGCGCAGCACATGCCCCATCGACACGCGCACCGCGCGCCGGTACAGCGGATCAGCGCAGCTCCTACCGAACAGCACAGCGTCGACACCGAGCCCTGCGGCATTGCGGAACATCGATCCGATGTTCTCGTGATCGTTGACGCCTTCGAGTACCGCAACGGTGGTTGCCTTCTCGATCATTTCGACGACGTCCAGCGGTTCGGGCCGATACGAGACCCCGAGTACGCCTCGATTGAGATGGAAACCGACCACCTCTGCCATGGTCGCCGCGTCGGTCCTGTAGAACGGCACATCCACGTCGTACAGGTCGTCAGCGAGTTCACTCAGACGACGATCGACACCGAGCATGGCGTGCAACGGGAATCGGGAGTCGAGCATGCGCTGGACGACCAGCACGCCCTCGGCGACCACCAGTCCCTTTCCGCCGGGAAGATCTGGCCGCCTGTCCGAGGAGTTGAGATCGCGGAAGTCGTCCAGCCTGGGATCGGCGGGATCGTCGATGTCGATGACGTGAACCACGACGACCATTCTCCCAGCCGCACACGCGATCGCAGCATCCGACTCGATCGGAGCTCATCCGACAATGTCCGGGCTACGCCCTGACGCGACCGCCGGGACGGGCGATTCCGCGAATCGACAACCCGCTGTCGACGGTCACGAGGGTGCCCGTCATCGCGGCCGACTCGGTGCGCGATGCGAACATTGTGAACACGCCGTCGTAGGCGCTCACCGACGCTACCTCCTGCAACGGCAGCGCCTTCTCGGTGCCGTCGAGTACCGAATCGGACATCTGCTGCCCCAACGACTCGGTGCCCCGCAAGCGCGTCGGCGCGACGCCCGGCGCGATGCCGTTGACACGGACATCGGGAGCGAGTTCATAGCCGAGTTGGCGGACGAGGCCGTGCACCGCGTGCTTGGATGCCGTGTAGAGGGCGCCGCCGCCTGCGGCATTGGTGCTGGCGAAGGATCCGGTGAGGATGATGCTGCCGCGGGAGGCGATCAGGGCATCGAGGCATGCCTTCGCACCGAGCATCGGCGCGAGGACGTTGACACCGAACAGCTCACCGAAGGCACCGGACAGCTGATCGCCGTCGATGTCCTCGAGGGCCTGGGCATTGTCGGTGATACCGGCGTTGCCGACGAAGACGTCGATGCGTCCCCATGTATCGAGGGCGGCCCGGGCAGCGGTGACGTTGTCGTCCCAGTTCACGACGTTTCCCACGATCGGGATCACCGAGTCGCCGAGTTCGGCGGGCAGTTCCTTCACCGATTCCGAGAGGTCCAGCGCGACGACTCGTGCCCCTTCGGCGACGTAGCGCGTCACCACTGATCGACCGATTCCCGCGCCCGCGCCTGTAAAGACGACGACCTGGCCGTCGAGTGCACCCATAATGTCGCTCCTGATCTGATCGTGCTGATTGTTCGAAGTTGGTGGGTGGTCAGGCGACCGGTACTCGGTCGCCGGTCGCGCGCGTCCGATCGCCGGCCGAGCCGGAGCGGCGAGAAATGCAGCTGATCACCGTGTAGGACACCACGGCCAGAGCCAGGACGACGAGCTGCGCGGATTGCGCGAGTAGTGTTGGTACACCGTCGACCTCGAGGAGTGCGATGCCGATCACCGACGGCACGATCCACGCGGCGAGTCCGACGCCGACTGCGGGCACGGCGGCATCGTCGACGGCCGGGCCCTGCCGACGATCGCGGACGTGGAGCGCGAAGTGGGTGAGGACGACGCCGACCCAGCCGACGACGAGAACGCCCTGCCAGTTGAGGGCGGTCTGCAGGTAGTGGAAGACATCGGTCAGCATGAGCGCGAACACGGCGAGGGACACGCCGCCAACCCACACGACCCGGGGTAGGCGTACCGAGGAGAAGCTGCTGAGGATCCTCTCGAAATTGGTGGTGGACAGGTAGTAGTTGACGCTGTTCACGCGAGTCTGGGAGACGACGATGAACAGGAGTCCGAGGAATCCGAGGCTGGCCAGGATCGCCCGCACCACACCGTCTTCGGTGGCGGGTTCGGTAGGCAGGACGGTCTGCACGAGGTAGATGCCCGCGATCCCGTTGACGACGAACAGTCCGGCGTAGAAGACCCATCCGAAGGTGACGCGCTCGTGGAAAGTCTCGTCCTCGAGCTTGGAGAATCGCGCGAAGTCGATGGTGTTCGGCATGTTGACGAAGATGCCCATGTAGAGGATCGCGCCGAGTAGCCAACCGGGGAGCGAGCGGCCCTCGTCAGGGACGACACCGGCGAAGGCGAGCCAGTCGGAGTTGCCGCCGAACTTGACGTGTGCCGCGATGAGGACACAAACGAGGCCGATCACATAGAACGGCAACAGAATTCCGTTGAGTTTACCCATCCACGATTGCACGCTGCCGAGCATGAGCGGCATCATCGCGATCACGACGACGGCATACCAGATGCGGATGTCGCCGGCGTCGAAGTACAGCTGGAAGGCGACAGCGAGGGTGCTGGACTCGAAGAGAGCGTAGTAGAGCGTGGTCGCAGCGAGGAGCACCGCGGTCAGTATCGAGCCCCAGCGGCCGAAGATCGTTTTGGTGAGGAGGGTGCTGTTCAGGCCGAAACGAGCGCCGAGGCGGGCGGTGAAAATGTTGACGATCGAGTAGACGACGGTGGACAGGGCGATCGCGAGGATCGCGTTCTTCGTGCCGTACAGACTGGCAGCGAGGGCACCGTAGAAGAGCCACACCATGGCGGACAACAGCGACCAGTACGACATCGTGACCTGCCAGCGGCCGAGTCGGGCAGTCAGCGGTACGGGGGCCGCGCTGAAATTCCCGTCATCGACGGCATCGCACGTTGACGATGCGGGTACGGGCACAGCAGGCATGTCCACCTCCAGAAGTGTGTGCAGATTTGAATACAGTTGTAGAGAGTCAGTGTAAGGAGCGTCACGTTAATTGGAAGACCCCCACGTAACGGTCCAGTTACAGATCTTCGGAGCGCCGCGTGGCGCGCCGTGCGGCGGACACGGGACGCATTCCGACCACAGGAGGTGCGAAACTGTATGCAAAAGCGGAACCGCCCTCGACAGCTAGGAGCAGACGATGACTTCGGTGACTGCCCGCACACGCTCCGGCACCACAGTCGACGAGCTGTGCACCGTCCTGCGTGATCGCATCATCACCGGCACCTATCCACCGGGACAACGGATGTCACAGGAACAGCTGGCAGCCGAATTCAACGTCAGCCGCACTCCCCTACGCGAAGCGTTGCAACGCCTCGAAGCGGACGGACTCCTCGTCGCAACCGCCAACCGCGGAATGCACGTCGCACCGATCGTCAACTCGGAAACCGAGCAGAACTACGCGCTCCGGATCCTCGTCGAACCCCCGACACTCGCAGCCGTCATCGACGACCTCACCGACGACGACGTCGCCGAGATGCGCGTCGCACTCGACGACATGCAAGCCCACCGCGCCCACAATCGAAGGTTTCAGCAGGCTCACCAGCGGTTCCACGATGTCGCGCTGACCCGCTACCCCCAGACGTTCGCCGATCTGACCCGCTCGCTGCACACGATGATCTACCGGCACCAGAGCGTGTACCTCTCCCACCAGCGGACGCCCGAGGATTTCATCCATTCCGACCGCCACTTCCTCGCGGCGATCGAGGCCCGCAATGCACCGTCCGCCCGCCGAATCATGGAGTTCCACCTGATCGACGCCGCGCTCGGACTGGTCCTCGACGCGGATCCCGACCACGAGTTCGACTCTCTGCTCGTGGCACTGCGCGGACGCGAGATCGTCATCGAGCACGACGACGCCGGGCGGATCAACCGTCCGGCCCCGATCTACTGGCTCGATCACGACCCGATCCTTCCGGAGGTGGCGACCTCCAATCTCATTCTGCGACCGGCCCCCTGACCCCGCGCCGGCCGGGGCTTCCGGCCGGCGCGGGCACCGTCAGACGAGCCGCGCCGCGAAGAACGCGGAGTGGATCGCGTCGAACACTCGTCCGGGCGCCACTGCCGAACCGACGACCCGGACGTCCAGACCCGCCGCCCGGAGCTCGGATTCGAGGCCGCCGTCCGCCGGGACACGGCCGAGTGCGAGCACCACCGTGTCCGCGGCGATCACCGCACTCTCGTCGCCGATCTGCACGTGCACCCCGGTCGTGTCGACGCCGACCACCCGGGTGTCCAGTCGCACGTCCACCGCGGCGGCGTCGACGTGACGGGGCAGTCGCTCGACGTCGGTGAACACCTCGTCGCCTTGCAGCAGCCCACTGCCCTGTTCGACGAGTGTCACCTTGGCGCCGGGCATCTCGGCGAGCCGCAGGGCCGCCTCACAGCCCTGCAGTCCGCCGCCCACGACCACCACGTTGCCGGAGATCGGAGTGCCGGCGCGGACGGAACTCGCCAGGATCACCGGGGCAGCCTCGTCGACAGGGAAGCCGGGGCGGCGGTGTGGCGCACCGGTCGCGACAACTACCGTGTCGTGGCCGGCGGAGGTCAGCACCTCGACGTCGGCGGCGGCCGGAACGACGGTGACCTCCCGTCGGCGCACCTCGTGGACGAGGTGGTCGACCAGGCCCGAGAGGTCCTGTTTCACAGTCGATCCCGTGGCGTGCGTGAGCAGTCCACCGAGATGGTTCGGTTCGTAGACTGTCACGTCGTGGCCGCGGTCCGCAAGCACCGCGGCGCTGCGCAGACCCGCAGGGCCCCCGCCCACCACGGCGACGTTCTTGCGGATCGCGGAGGCCTCGACGGGGAACCGACCCTCCTCCGCCATGTGGGGGTTGACGCTGCATCCGGCGCTGCGGCCTTTGTTCAGCCCGCGATGCAGGCAGCCGTCGTTGCAGCGGATGCACGGGGTGATCTCCAATACCCGACCTTCCCGGGTCTTGCGGGCCCAGTCGGGGTCGGCGAGCATCGCCCGGCCGAGGGAGACGAAGTCGGCAGAGCCGGATTCGACGATCTCCGCGGCGATGTCGGGGGTGACCAGTGATCCCGAGGCGACGACCGGGATGGTCACCGCGTCCTTGATCTTCTCCCAACCCCAGCGGTGAGGTGTGCGCACTTGATACCAGGGGCTGACCTCCCAGTCCATCGTGGCGTGGTGTCCGCCGGAGGCGTGGATGACGTCGACGCCGTGTTCCTCGAGTAGCCGGCAGAGTTGCACGGTCTCCTCGATCGGGATGCCGTCCTGCTCGTAGTCGGTGACCGAGACCCGGATGCTGAGCGGAAACTCGCGCGGCACGGACACCCGGATCGAATCAACGATCCGCAGCAGCAGCCGAGAACGGTTCTCGAAACTTCCCCCGTACTCGTCGGTGCGGGAATTGGTGTGCGGAGACAGGAAGTTGGTGATCAGATAGCCGTGGCCGGCGTGCACTTCGACGAGGTCGAAGCGGGCGGCGTGCACACGTGCCGCGGCTTCACCGAACGCCTGTACGACGCCGTCGATCTCGTCGAGAGTCATCGGCGTGGGAACGACACCGTACTGCGCTTCCACGTCGTACCACGACGAATCCGATGCCGACTTGATGGGGGCGGTGCCGAGGAACTTCTGCCTGCCGCCGTGAGCGATCTGCAGCCCGATCTTCGCGCCGGTCGAGTGCACCTCGTCCGCGAGCCAGCCCAGTCCGGGGACGTGCTCGCGGCGGCTGACGCCGACCTGATTGTGGATGGCCTTGCTGGCGTCGTCGTCGACGTAGCTGTACTCGACCATGACGAGCCCGACACCGCCCTCACCCAGGCGCCGGTAGTGGTTCACGGTCCGCTGACTGACGGTGCCGTCGGGGTTGGACGTCGCGGTGCTCTGCGGCGACTTCACGATACGGTTCCGGACCTCGACGGGTCCGATCTGTCCGGGGGTGAACAGCGCTTGGTGGTTCACTGGGGCCTCCTGGGGCGGGGGATCGGCTTCGATATGTGCAGCCTCACCAGAATGTGCGCGTGACGAGGGATGTCAGGGCGCCAACAGGGCGCCTGCGCGGGGAACGACCTGCTCGAGGCCGAGTCGTCCCAGCAGCCGCCACGTCGTCGCGGCGGCGGCGGACAGCACGGGGATGTCGAACTGCTGCTGCAAGCGGTCCAGGATCGGCAACGAGGGCATCTGGACGCAGGCGCTGATCACGAGGGCATCAGCGCCCGACGTGTCGACACGGCGGGCATGTTCGAGCAGGTTCTCCGGGTCGAGGCGGCCTACGGCGAGGTTGTCGGGCACCTCGAGGCTGAGCGAGTCCACGACGTTGAACCCCTGGTGCTCGATGTAGTCGCACACTGTCGCGGTGAGCGGCTTCATGTAGGGGGTGACGACGGCGATGTTCTTCACGTCGAGATGCGCCAGGGCCTCGGTCAAGGCTCCCGCCGACGACAACACGGGGATGTCGACGCCGCTCTCCTCCTTGGCGATTCGCGCCAACTTGGGTTCCGATTCGCAGTGGTAGCCGCGGCCCTGGGACATGATTGCGACCAGGCACGCGTAGGCCATGACATCGACCCGGGCATCGGCGAGTTCGGCGGCGCACCGCAACGAGTCCGCGTCCATAGCGGCGAGCTGCTCCGGGGTCACGTGCTGCATACGCATCCGTGACGAGTGGAAGGTGAATCCCTCCGGCCGGATCTCCTCACGGGCACGGAGCATCGCCGGGATCTCGGTCTCCATGGTGGTGTTCGAGCTGGGAACGATCATGCCCACGCGATAGTTGGCACTCATGTGTGTCTCTTCCTACTTGTCGTGCCGGCTACGCCGACAACATCGTGTGATGCCCGTGCGGGTGAGCCGCACCGGAGTTCAGATTGCTCGTCTCGAGGACCGGCACCCGGTGGCAGCCGCCAAGGTCCCAGCTGACGTGGGCGCGGCCGCCCGTACGCAGCGATTCCAGGTCGTGCAGTCGGATGGACATGCCGCCCAGCACGACTGGAAGCGAGCCGAACTCGTGGTCGGGGTCGTCGGCGAGGATCATTCCCAGCGCCGCGTCGAGCAGGTGGAATTCGAGCAGCAGCCGAGCCTGGTCGCCGTCGCGGTCGCGGACCGCCTCCAGGAACATCCCGTCGGTGACCGTGACGTCCTCCAGCGCCTCCGGGTGAGTGAAGTAGAGCCGCTGGTGGCGGTCGATCCGAGTCAGGTGCGACTCGATCAGTTCACGCATCCCGGTGGGGCACCGACCGAGGATCACCCGATGGTACTCCCAGTGCGCAAGCTGGAACTCCCGCGGTGAGACACCAGTCCTGCGCATGCCCGCCAGCGCGGATTCCATCGCGTCGATGTCCGCGTCCACGACCCGGTCGAGGGTCGCCGAGATCAGCGCCGGCTCCACGAGCAGACGGACCGCATAGGAGTCCTCCACGTCCGACAGCGCCAGTGGCGCGACGATGACGCCGCGGTTCGCCTCGGTGACGACGAGCCGCTCCGCCTCGAGCCGACGAAAAGCTTCCCGCAGTGGTGTTCGCGAGACATCGAGTTCGGAAGCCAGCTGCACCTGTGACAGCGTCACGCCAGGTCGATAGTGGCCGTCGATGATTCGCTCCCGAATCGCGATGTACGTGTCGTCCACGGTGGTTCCCCGGCGCGCCCCCCTGCTGCTCACGGTCAGTCGTGCGATCCGAGTCGGGTGGCGATCAGGCCGGTGAAGAACGCCGGCTCCTGATCGGCGAGCACTTCCAGCGCCATCGGGTCGAGCAGGATCCGCGAACCGGTCCGCGGTACGTACAGCTCGAGCCGTTCACCGTTGCGAGTCCACACCTTCCGGAACTGGACGCCGGCGAACTCGTTGCCCAGCCCGGTCCATTCGTCGGCCCGGACCACACCGGCGGGCAATCCCTGCGATGCCTTGTCGCTCATACCACCGGCTCCTTCGCATGTACGCCCGTCGACACGATGCGCGGCGGGGTTCGGTAGACGTCCGCTGCACGGCGGCCGGCGAGCACTGGGAGTGTCGCGCGGGCCTTGTCGACCTGCCCGAGGTCGAGTTCGACCACCTGCACCGCCGCGGGTGACTCGTCGAGGTCGGCGAGTACTTCTCCCCACGGAGAGACGGCCAGCGCGTGCCCATAGGTCGGGAACGCGTCGACGTAATCAGGTGTGGGCGAGTGGACGGTCGCCGGCGCCACCACGTACGCGAGGTTCTCGATGGCGCGGGCGCGCAGCAGGGTATGCCAATGCGCCTCACCGGTCGATTGCACGAACGCCGCGGGCAAGAGCAGAACCTGGGCGCCCGCAGCTGCGAGTTCCCGTGACAGCTCGGGGAATCGGACGTCGTAGCAGATGGTGAGCCCGAAACGCACGCCGTCGACGTCGAGGAGCACCGGGCCCGCCCCCGGCCGTTCCACCGAGGACGCCTCGAAGGAGCGGCCTCCGATGGTGGCGTCGAACAGGTGCAGTTTGTCGTATCGGCCGGCGATCGTGCCGTCCCGGTCGATGACGAGCGCCGAGTTGAAGATTCCGTCGTCGGTGCGGTTCTTCATGCCGCCGAGGACGACGACCACACGTCGCTCTGCGGCGACGCGGCACAGTTCCAGCACCAGGGTCGCGTCCTCGCTCAGAGCCGCTTCCCGCATCTCGACATTGGAGCCGAGCATCAGCCCGTTCTCAGGCAGCACGACAAGGGTGGCACCTTGGTCGGCGGCCTCGCCGATCAGGCGTACCGCGGTCCGCAGGTTGGCGTCCATCTCGGTGGTGGCGTGCCACTGCGTGAGCCCGACCCGCACTACGCTGCTCATGACGAACGGGCTTCCGCGAGCGACTCGCTCCCGCCTGCTGCGGCCCGAGCCAGGTCCATGTTGACGACGGTCCACCCACCACCGGATGCTTCCATGGGCTCGTACGTGTATACGTCGCCGTGCACACCGGGCCCGAGCAGCCCGAGCATGATCATCCAGTTCATGATTTCGTACTGGCCGTGTTCGAGGAGCGGGAACGGCTCGAGGGAACACAGGTCGAGTCCGCGGCCCGTCTCGAGCAGTTTCAGAATGTACGTGTCGAATTCGACGTCGACACCGCCGAAGTGTCCGGGGTCGAGCCAATGCGAGAGACCGCCGGTGGCGAGGAACGCGACCTTCAGTCCCGACTCTTCCACCGCCGCGCGCATCGCCTCGCCGAAGCGCTGCGCGTTGAACGGGGAGAAGGTGCGAGCAGGCTGGGTGATCACCGGAATCACCGGCAGGTCGGGGCGCGGCAGCAGCAGGCGCAGCGGCACGATCAGGCCGTGGTCGAGTTCGACGACATCGGCTTCTTCGACCTCCTGCCCGGCAAGGCGCACCGCGTCAGCGAGGGTCCGCGCGAACTCGGGGTGGCCCGTCAGATTCAGGTCGAGGTCGGGTCGCTTGAAGAACTCCATCGACCCCCCGTGCTGTACACCCGTTCCGAGGACGAAGTGCCCGGTTCGGAAGCTCTGGAAGTGGCAGTCGGCGGATACGAGGATGACGTCGGGATCGGCGGCTGCCAGGTCGCGCTTCAACTTCTCGTAACCGGCGAGCAGACGCTCGACAGCATCCTCCGGGTCGATCTCGGGACGCGCCAGCAGATCCGGCACATGCGAGCAGCCTCCGGCGAACACCAGGTTCCGCGGAAGATCCGGGGCAGGAACGGGAATACTCTCGTCGACAACGAATCCGCCGGCGCTCGACGAGTCACCCAGATCGTCCTTGAACCATCGGCTCACCAAAATGGTGAGTCCGTCGTTCAGGCCCACCGCGCGCAGCCGATCACGGTTGCCGCTGATGATGGTCTCGGCCCACTCCTGGTCGACGCCGAGCAGTTCCGGTGCCCGGGCTGGTTCCGCCTTGACGGCGGCGAGCAGCTCGGCGTCCTTTGCCATGGCGAGGATCGCCTGTTCGATTGCGTTCTTGTCCATTGCTCACTCCTCCACGAGTGCGCCGTCGCGGACCACCGCGACGCCGTCGATCTCCACGGTGCATCCCCGCATCGGGACGTCGAGGTGCGCGGGGGTCTCCCGGTTCGCGAAGCGGTTCGATCCGGTAGACCACATGAAATTTCCTGCAGTGGAACGGAGTTCCTGACCATACAGGCTTCGGGGGTCGTACACGTCGAAGGCCGACCACCGGGCGCGGGGAAGCAGACCCCACCCCATGTGGCTCAGTGCCCACACCTCGCTGTCGTGCCAGGCCTCGAAGTAGTCGTTGAGAACGTGGGCGTCCGTGCCGGATCCGGAGACCCTGGTGATGAAACCCTTCTCCACCTTGATCGTCACCACATCCTGGACGTACCGCTGCCACGGGATCAGCGCGTCGCCGGGTTGCAGGACGATCTTGCCTTCGGCGGTCCGGTCGTTCGGGAAGCAGGCAACGAATCCGGACGGCCAGTGATCCCAGCGGCCGGGTTCGTCGACGTAGCCCCACTGGTGCGTGATCGGCAGGCCGTCACCGGAGATGTCGGCCGTGAGGTCCGTTCCCGCCGCACTGGTGACGTGCAGGGTGCTGCCGGCCCGCAACCTGCTGCCTCCGGCCTCGACAGTCTGGCGCAGATCGTCGTCACCCATGAGCCGCTCGAGGACGTCGTTGGGCTCGGCCACGAACAGCATCCGCTTGCCGTTGCCCGTGATGCGGGTCCGCACGTCCGAGTGGATGAGTCCGCCGACGGTCACATCCACGACGAAGTCGCACTCTCCCGCCGCGGCGAGCAACGGAGCCACCTCACGTCCGTCCGCCTCATACGGCGGCAGCATCGGGCTCGACAGGCTGGACGCGTGCAGCACCAGTGCGCCTGCGCCGAGCTGGCGAGCTGCGGCCACCGCCGCGGCCACGTACTCGTCCTTGTGACCGAGTTCGGCGATGATGCCGACCGTCTCGTCAGCGGTCACCCTGCATCGCTTGAACTGCTCGACGAAGTTCTCGGTCAAAGTATTCGGCATGTCGTTTGCTCCTTGTCGCTGTTGCTTCTGCTGCGGCAGTGCTTGTCCTGCCGGGGGCTGTGGATGGTGCGGTGGTCAGTGCGCTGCGCGCACGGCGCCACCGTCGACCGTGAGGGACGTTCCGGTCACGAAGGAGGAGCGAGGAGACGCGAGGAAGGCGATCGCATCAGCGATCTCCGAGGCGACGCCCCAGCGCCCCATCGGAATGTCCTTGACCACCTTGGTGATTTCGTCATCCACGCTGGTGCCGTTGGTGCGGGCCTTCATCTCGACGATGCCCTGCATGCGGTCTGTTCCGGTCGCGCCGGGCATCACCTGATTCACACGGACCCCGTCTCCGGCCAGCTCCGCCGCCAGCGTCTTCGCGAAAGCCGATGCAGCCGACCGGTACGACGACGACAGCACCCCGCCGAGCGCCGGCTGCCGCACCCACGTCGAGGTCAGCAGGACGATCGCACCGGCACCCTGCTCGCGCATGACGCGCGACGCCGCAGTGCCCAACTGGACCACCGGACGCAGCAGCTGGTCGTGCGCCCGCTGCCAGTCTTCCCATCCGAGGTTCAGAGCGGGAAGGATGCGCGGTCCGGGCGTGTTGAGCACCATGACGTCGAGCCGGCCGAAGCGGTCGACCACAGTCTGCACCAAACCGGCAGTAGCGTCGCTGTCGTCGAGGTCGAGGGCGAGCTGTTCGATCCGCCCGTTCCCTATCTTCTCGGTGTTCCCGGTCGCCGAACGCGAGGTGGCGACGACCGTCATCCCTTCCCCGGCGAGGCGCTCCGCCGTGGCCCGTCCGATTCCCCTCGACGCGGCCGTGACCAATGCGACGCCGTTCTCCAAGCCCAAGTACACAATATCTCCTTACTCGTTCCGAAAGCGCTCGGGATCAGCCGATCTGGCGGACAGCGTTTTCGGCGCACAGCGATATCGCACGCAGTGCCTTCGGTTCGTCCCCAGCCGGGACGGTGCCGTCGCCTCGTACGGCTGCGTATCCCCAGTCATCGGATTCGAAAGCCGACGGACACACGTCGAAGCAGGTTCCGTATCCGTCACACCTGGTGGCGTCGATTGCAATTCGCATCCTCAGCTCTCCTTCCCATCGAGTGGCTCCGCGGCGAGCAGGGGTCCCGCAGTACGCGCCAGATTCGCTGCGCCGTCGATGAACGAACACGCGCCACGACCGGAAAGTGTGCTGCCCCAGCGAATGAGATTCTCGTGGTGTGTCGCGGCGGCATCGCCTCGCAGGACCTGCCTGAAGGCCCGCGCGATCGCGTTGGTTCCGCTGACGCACACTCCACACTGCATCGCGGACTCCGACTGGAACCATGCGCTCAGTTCCCCCGCGAGCGCGACCACATCCTGGCCGGCGTCGAGAACGGTGACCGCGGCGCACCCCAATCCGCCGCCCGCCTCGCGCACCGCGTCGTAGCAGCATCGCAGGGTCGAGTGGTCGCCGGTGAGGACGCCTCCGAACCAGCCCCCGACAAGCAGACCCGCTGTGTCGGCGGCCGATCCGCCACCGGCGGCGATGAGCGCCGATATCGGCTCACCCAGTGACATCTCGTAGACGCCGGGCTCGGCAACCGCACCGGTGAGGGTGAACAGCGCGGTCCCTGTCGAGGACGCCGATCCGGTGGCAGCGAACGCCTGAGCGCCGTGGCGGCGGATCCACGCGACATGAGCGAGTGTCTCGACGTTGTTGATCAGCGTCGGCAGGCCGCGCACACCGGATTCGAAGGGGCGCGGCGGTTTGCTGGTCGGCTTGGCCGGAAATCCGTTGATCGACCGGCACACGGCCGACTCCTCGCCTGCCACGTAGGTGTGTTCGGCGAGATGCGTCCGAACTGTCACCTCCGCCGGCACCAGGCCTGCAGCCGTGATCTCCGATACCGCGCGGTCGACGATCTCGCGCAGCTCCGGGTCGGAGACGTACACGATGGCATCGGATGCGCCGGTGACCGCGGCCGCGACGAGCAACCCGTCCAGCACCAGGTGCGGGCGATGCGTGAGCAGCCACCGATCCTTCGCCGACGCCGGTTCGCCCTCATGTCCGTTCGCGACGACGACACAGTCACCGGGTGCGGAGGCGACCGCGGCGAACTTGCGGTGTGCCGGGAACCCTGCACCGCCGCGGCCTCGCAAGCCCGAGACCTCGAGTTCGGCGAGGAAGGCGTCGCCTTCCACGGACGCCCCGAAGAATCCGAGGGCCCGTTCGTCCGCGAGCTCCCATGCCGGATCGTTCGCAGCGGGCAGCGCGAGTCGTGCCGGTGTGTCGCCCACGACACGTGCCGGGGCACGGAAGTCCGGGGCTCGGTGCAGGGCCGTCTGCGGCATGGCGAGTGTCATGGCAACCCCTTTGCGTGAGGCTCGGCGACCTCGGTGGTTCCGGCGATCGCGGCGAGCATGGTCGTGGCAGCCTCCAGGGTGACGACCTCGCCGTATTTGGCGTCGATGTCGAGCAGTGAGGCATCGTGCGGTGGAATCTCCCTGTCGCCGACGCACTCGCGGACCACGAATGCCGGGAGGTTTGCGGCGCAGGCGTCGACGACGGTGGCCCGCACACATCCCGAAGTGGTTGCGCCCGCGACGAACACCGTATCGATTCCCGCCTCTGCGAGCAGGTCGGCGAGTGCGGTGTGTGCGAAGGCCGACGCAGCCTGTTTGACGATCAGGGGCTCACCCTCGTGCCGTCCCATGCGGGCGTCGATCTCGGTGCTCCGGTGCCCGGACCGCAGCCCGGACAGTGCGGGCATCTTCTGCAGCCACGTGGCCGCTGCCCCGTCGTGCTGGGGAAATGCGATGGTGGTGAAGTACACCGGGATCCGGTGTGCCCGTGCTGTGTCGACGAGGGACCTCGTCGCCGCCACCACGATGTCGAGGTCGAATCCGGGGGCGAATTCGGGGTCGGTGAACCCGTACTGCAGGTCGACGACGATCACAGCGGGGGTGCTGCCGGGGGTGAGCTTCCCGAGAAGTCCGCCGGCCGCGTACCGTTCCCGCACCCCGGCCGTGCCCGCGCTCAAAATTCGAACTCCGGCCACTCACCCGGCTCTGCGCGCATCATGTCGGCGTAGAACTGGTACATATTGCGCTGGACGCCTTCCTCGTACCTGGTCCAGAAGACCTTTCCCGGTCCGGGCCAGTCGGACACGGGTGTGGCCATACCGATTCCTGGCATGCCCATCTCGTAGTTCAGTTCGAACCCGAGCATCTCCGCAGCCACCGAGCCACCATTCTTCGTCACGCTCAGCCACGGTTCGGTGTCGTCCATCTCGAACGAGCCGCCCAGCGAAAAGGTGCCCAGGCCCGCCTGGTACGCGCGTTCCTTCTGTTCCGCAGTCATGTTCTTGTAGCCGACGAACCAGTTCCAGATCTCGATCTGACCCGGCCCCTTCGGCTGCCACGTGCGGATCGTGAGGATTCCGGTGGGCGCGTGATGCGCACCGTCCTCGGTCATCGGTAACGCCAGGATCGAGAAGTTCGGAAACACATTGCCCACGAACACCCGTGACCGCCGAGCCACCTCGAGTTGCTCGGGCGAGATGTTGACGCTGTCGAAGTGCTCGGCCAGCGACTCGGGGAACCCGAAGAAGTTCGGCCCCGGCTCGTCCGCGTACTCCGCCATGGAGAACGACAGCGAATGACCGGGCGACGCCTGAATGTGGTACCCCATCATGTTCTCGCTGAACGGCACCGGGAAGGCACCGATCGACCACACCGACTTGTGCAGGGTGCCGAGATGGTAGTCGTCGCCGGAGAAGTTGTCCGCACCGGACTTCCAGTTGGCATCCACGATGAAACGCTGTGGCTTGCCGAGGATTTCGACGCCGTCTTTGTCGAGGCCGAACACCAGGTCGAGGTACCAGGCCATTCCACCGAGATACTCCCGCAGAGGCGGCGCCGTCGGGTCGAGTGTCGCGAAAACGAGCCCGTGGAACGACTCGACCTGCGCGGCGCGGGCAAGCCCGTTGGCCTCCTTGCTCATGTTGCCGAAGGCGTTCTTCCACATCGGCGCCCCGACGAGCGACCCATCCGACGAGTACGTCCATCCGTGGTAGGGGCACCGGAAATGTGACGAGTTGCCGGAGTCGGCGCGGCAGATCTGCACACCACGGTGGCGACACGCATCGAAAAGTACGTTGATGCAGCCATTTTCATCTCGGGTGACCACGAACGAGTCCTCGCCGATCTTACGGACGACGTAGTCGCCGTTCGCCTCGATCTCGGATTCGTGAGCCATGTACACCCAGGCGCGGCCGAAGATCCGCCGCAGTTCGGTCTGATACACGTCCGGGTTGCCCATGATGGCGGACGGAATCCGGCCTTCGGGCAATCCGGTGTCGATGCGGTCCATCAGTTCCTGGACTCGCGGCGGCAGCGCGCTCTGCGTCGCCACTGGCTTCATAGGTCACTCCTGGCTGGGGGGATTTGGCGAGCGGGCTCGCGGTCGTCACAGCCGCATTCGACTGGGGCGGGCCCGGGGAGTTCTCGGGGTCGAATCTCAGAAGAAGAGAGAAAGATTGTGCGTACCGATGACACTGAGGTCGAGGTACACGGTGCGGCGCAGAAGCTTGAGTTCGCCGCCCTCGCGCCGGAGGACGTCGTCGCGTTCACCGGAGAGCATCTGCGGAGTTGTCTGCGACTGCCGTGTCCGGTAGATCAGGATGTTGCTCTTGACCCGGATGAGATCGTCGGCGCTCTCGTGAGGTCGAACGCGAATGTTGGTGACGAAGTGACGAACTCGTGATGGCGGATCCTCGGCCCACGCGTACTTCGTCTCACCTCGGGTCACCCGTGAATCGAGCGAGCCGAGATTCTCCTTGAGATGAAAGGTCGTGGCGGAGAATCCGGTACCCCGAGCCCTCTCCACGGTCTCGCGGACGGGCACCTGGTACTCGATGTCGCGACTGACCAGTTCACTCAGCCAGCGACGCTCTTCCAGATTGTCGAGCAACTCGGCCTCGTAATGCAGGAAGTCCACCACATCGACATGGCGTGGGTCGGACGTCGCGAGCGGGCGCTTCGCGATCAGGGACTGCGTGGTCAAACCTGTACCTCCCTCCAACTGCATACATTTTTGGATGCAGTTGAGTTTGTGGCACGGATCGCAGTTTGGCAAGACCCAATTTCGATCGTTACGACGCGGAAACAAACGAAGCGGGGAGGTTCCGTAATGGAACCTCCCCGCAACATTCCCTCTCGGGGAGCTACGCCACCGACGCGGTCCGCCGCTCCGTGCAGGGCAGCCGCAACCGCGTCTCGAGGACGGTCAGGCGCGCGAGCCCATGCGGCAGAGCCGCGTCGGCCCCTCTACCAGCCCCCAGGATGATCGATCCGAATCCCTCTGAGCTGCAGGGGTTTCGATGTTGTGCGGCAATTGCGCGACGCAGCGTTACAATGCTGCGTAGTGACCGGATCGGGCGCGATGACACGATCACCGCATGCAGCGACCGTGATGAGGTTTGCCGCGCTCGACGTCGCGGCGGGGGCTCAGAACACTAGCCGTCCTCGGCCACCAACTCGGTCAGAATGACGACCGCCTCGCGCAAGGTCGCGATGGCGTCGTCGTCGAGCTTCGTGAGACGTTCGGTCAGCCACACTTCACGCGCCTGGTGCTCATCGGCGAGCAAGCTGTCTCCCGTAGAAGACAACTTGACGATGATCTGCCTGCCGTCGGTGGGATGCGGAGTGCGATCTACGAGGCCGAGTTCGTTCAGCGAGGCGATCACACGGGTCATCGACGGCGGCTGAACCCGTTCGCGGGACGCGAGCACTCCAGGCGTCATCGCACCTTCCGTCCGCAACGTCTGCATGGCCGACAATTGCGTCAGAGTGACTCGGGAATGGCTACGCTGTCCCCGCAGATGCCGCGTCAAACGCACCACAGCAAGCGCGAGGTCGCCTGCGAGTGCCCGTGTGTCCGAGATCATGGCGAGCACAATACGGGACAGATCGGGCCTTCGACCCGCCGCTGTGTCAGGTGAGCAATTCCGTGAGCGGGTCCACGGCGAAGTACAGCCCGAACAGTATCGCCACGATCCACAGCAACGGATGAATAGTGCGTGCCTTGCCGCTCACCGCATGGAGGACGACCCAGGTGATGAAGCCGACGCCGATGCCGTTGGCGATCGAGTAGGTGAACGGCATCGCCATGATCGTCAGGAAGGCGGGGAGCGCGACAGCAAACTTCGTGAAGTCGATTTCGCGGACCTGGCCGATCATGAGCGCACCGACGACGACGAGTGCGGGCGCAGCGGCCTCGATCGGCACAACCTCGTAGAGGGGTGTCAGGAACATCGCGAGCAGGAACATCAGGCCGGTTACGACGTTGGCGAGGCCGGTACGGGCCCCTTCGGCAATGCCCGACGCGGACTCGACGAACACGGTGTTCGACGATGCGGAGGCTCCGCCACCGACGATGGCTCCGGCGCCTTCGACGACGAGGGCTTTGCCGATGCCCGGCAGATTGCCGTCCTTGTCGGTGAGGTTGCCTTCCTTACCCAGGCCCGTCATGGTGCCCATCGCGTCGAAGAAGTTGGCGAGCACGAGGGTGAACACCAGCAACGACGCGGCGATCACGCCGATACGGGTGAACGCGCCGAACAGATTGACGTCACCGACCAAGGACAGGTCGGGGAGGCCGATGAAGGAATCGGGCGCTGCGGGAAGGCCGAGGTTCCAGCCCTTCGGGTTGGTGCCCTGCGACGGTCCGACCTCCGCGATGGCCTCGACGATCATTGCGAGGATCGTGGTGGCGACGATGCCGATGAGCAGGCCGCCCCGCACCTTCCGCACCACGAGGACACCCATGAGCAGCACACCCACGATGAAAACGAAGGTCGGCCACGACGCGATGGAACCGTCGATTCCCAGTCCGACGGGGACCGTGGTCCCTGCCGCGTCGGGGATGCGCCTCACGAAACCGGCGTCGACCATCCCGATGAAGGCGATGAAGGCGCCGATACCTGCGGCGATCGCCGCCTTGAGTTCCTTCGGGATCGCGTTGAACACCGCTGTGCGGAAACCGGTGAGGGCGAGCGCCACGATGATGATGCCGTCGATGACGACCAGACCCATCGCTTCGGGCCATGTCACCTGAGGGGCGATCGTCACGGCGAGCAGGCTGTTGATACCCAGGCCTGCGGCGATCGCGAACGGATAGTTGGCGACAACACCGAAGACGATGCTCATCAGACCGGCGACGAGAGCGGTGACCGCGGCAACCTGGTTGACCGGCAGGATGTTGCCGAGGACGTCGACCTTCGCGGTCGCGTCGTCAGCGGAGAAGCTGCCGAGAATCAAGGGGTTGAGCACCACGATGTACGACATCGCGAAGAACGTGACGAGTCCACCACGTACCTCCCGCGAGACCGTCGAACCTCGTTCGGTGATCTTGAAGTACGTGTCCAGGAATGATGATCTCTTGGAATCGGTGCCTACGGCCATGTCCACTTTTTCCGCTCGTCGAGTACGGTGCGTCGCAACGGGTGAAGATTATTGCAGCGATGAGGATCTAATCTGCAATTCGTGAGAGATTCAGAAATCATCGCCGGACGGATCCGTGCCATCGCCGACCCCCGGCCCGCACTCGCGATCGGAACGGGGCTCTGGGTGGTCGTCACGCTCGCGGTCCTGATCATCGGCGAGCGCTGGTCGGCTGCACTTCCAGTCTGCATCGCCGGAATCATCGTGGGGCTCTTGGGAACTGGACTGTTCCTCGTTCAACGCTCGGCGTCGCGTCGCGGTCGGCGGGGTGCGCAGGTGGGTCTCGAGTGAGACCACCGAGGCCTCGGCGTCACGAGCTAGCCGCGTAGCCGGTTGCCCTGCACCCACGTGAGCAACCACACCCACAGTAACGCCCAGCCGAAGCCGAGAATCCACCCGGCGAGGACGTCGGTCAACCAGTGCACCGCGAGGTACACACGGCTCAGCCCCACCAGCACCGTGTAGGTACCGAGACCGACGATCGCGACCGTTCTCCGGCCATCGCCACGGGGCCACACGCGCATCGCGACGACCGCGAGGGTCGTCGCAAGCACCGCGCTCATCATCGCGTGTCCCGATGGAAACGACCACGTGGCAAGGTGCAGCAGCCGTTCGGGTTCGTCCGGACGCGCCCGGACCACCAGATTCTTGATCGCCGTCATAACAGGCCATGCCGTGGCCACCGCTCCCCCGACCAGTAACGCGTCTGCCGGCCTCGAGGTCCGTAAGAGCAGCAGCACCGCAGTCGTGGCGATCACCAGGTTCGCGATCCCGCCGCCGGCGTGGGTGACCAGAGTGAGCGCCGTTGTGAGCTCCGGGCTGCGAATGCCGACAACCCAATCGAGTGTCGCCTCGTCGATGTTCACGTGCTGTCGATGCTCACGACTTACGGGACAACCCGGCGAGGGCCGCCGGCAGGCCGAGACGCGTGCAGTGGACGGTGCCGGAGACGTCGACCCACCACGGCACCGCGCGCTCGCCGGTGATCGCGCCGGTACAGCGCACCGTGAGCTGTTCGTGTATCACCAGTGGCGTCGTCGGTATCGGAAGGCCCGACGCCACCGCGGCGAGCACCGCATCCGGTTCACGCCGCCACGTCGTGGCCTCTCCCGGCCCCGTCGGTTCGCCGGACATCACGGCCGACGCTGCCGCGATGTCGAGAAACTCGGCGAGCGGGGCCGCGGCAGCGTGGTCGACGACGATCAGCCGATCGGCCGGAATCGCCGAAGCGAACCACGGCCGGTCGGCCACGAGAGCATCTGCGGCATCGACGACAGAGCCCGCGAGGCTACGAACTCCGGCCGGCAGGATCACGCCGTCGAGATCGACGGTGCCCGCGGCGTAGGACTGCGCGAGCGCGGTGTGCGCAGCCACGACAGCGGCGGGGTCCGGACGCCGCCCCGGATCGGCGAGCCGATCGAGGAGTATCTCGGCGAGGTGAGGATCGTCGACCCGGGTTCCGGCCAGGCAGGTACGGAAGGCTCCCGCATCGGGATGCGTACACGGATCGAGCAGACCGTCGAAGACCGCGTCGTCCACGTACCGTAGGTGGCCGAGCGGCTGATCGCCCAGGACGGCGTAGGTGCGCAGCCACCAAGCCGTGTAGCCGTCACGGTCGGTGAGTGTCGCCGCGGTGTCGGGCTCGGCAGCGAGCAGCGAGAGCGCCCGCTCCCAGCGGGTCTCGTCGACGAGGTCGAGATCGCGCACCGCTACCAGCGTGTCGGGATCGGTATCGATCGTCTGCCACCAGACGTCCTCGTCGGGCAGGTCGTGGTCGGGTCCGGTCGGCAGGTCGGCGCGCAACACGGTGAATCCCCATCCGACGCCGATCGCCCGCAGCGCAGCGGCGCCGTATTTCTCGACGTAATCGGCGTCGATCGTGCCGAACGGCGAATCCTCGACGAGAACTTCCGCGAGAGGTGCATCCGGAAGAAGCAGTTCGTCAGCGGGTGCGAGTTCACCATCCGCGCCGGGCAACAACAGCCTCCCGAGTTCGCGGGGCACGGCCCCTGCGGGGACCTTCGCGACGAGTGTCAACACGACGGCGGCGAGGTCCTCGGCCGCTCGGTCGTCGGGATCGTCGTACACCTCGTCGATGGCTGCGGCGAGCGCCGGATCACCGAGCAGATCTTCTGCTGTCGCGACACCCGCGCCGAGCCGGGTCAGCAGCGGGTGCGCCGCATCGGGGTGCACAAGCCTCACCCACGGAAATGCGACGGAGCCGAGGTCGTGCAGCACGACGGTCCGCGGCCCGGTCACGGTCCGCCCATCGGACAGCGGCACTGGAAGGGCCGCGAGCTCCTCGGCCGCGACGGCGTCGACGACCAGGGGCGCCAGCGCCTCGTACAACCTGTTCCACCAGGCCGGCTCCCGCGAGTGCCCGGCAAGTAGATCGGCGACTCGCGCGAGACCGATGCGGTGCACGTCGAGCGCAGCAAGCGCCGCCGCGTGTCGAGGTGAGCACAACGCCGGAGAGATCAGTCCCGGGACGACCTCGTCGAGTGCCTCGGCAAGAGCGTCGTCGAGTCCGGTCAGCGCTGTCGCGCGGTCGGGCGCGAGATCGTCGCCCCCGCCTGCGGCGGGCAACCACCGGGTGCGACGCAGCTCGTCGAACAGTGCCTCACGGATGCGTCCGTCGACCTCGCTGCGCGCGAAACCCGGTGTGGGCACCACTGCGAGTCGCTGATCACCGGGTAGTGCCGCGACGAAGTCTGCGTAGCCCGACGCAAGCTGTTCCACGGGCGCGCCCGGCAGAACCCGCCGCCGGTCGGGCTGCATCGCAATGTCGGCGACGACAAGGGCGGGCAACGACAGTTCCTCGTCCGACCGGGTGGGTGCGCGGAGCACGTCGTCGCCGACCGGCCGGACCACACCGTCGACGACGGGCACGAGCCATCGGGTCGAAGCGCCACGATGCTCCCACCAGCAGTGATCGCCGATGCGCAGTTCCCGCAGACCGGACTCGAGAACACGTTCGGTGCGGACGAACTCGGCGTCGTCGATGACGATCGTCTGCAGTGAGGGCAGTTCGAGCAACAGATCGACCGCCTCGCGGCGGAAGTCGCCGAGCAGCGTTTCGACATCGATTCCGGAACGGACGTCGAGCACCACTTCGGTGTCGCTCCCCTCAACCGGTGCCGTCGTGCTGGGCCACACCAGACGCAGAGTCGGCACAGTGCGGCCGGACACGGCCAATCCGTGTTCGGTCAGCAGGTCACGGGTCTGTGCAGCGGAGAACCTGATGGCCCCGGTGCGCGACCGCACCTCCACCTCGTCGGAAATCGCGAGAACGGCGGTGAATCCGACGCCGAACCGTCCGATACCAGCGGTCTTGCTCGACGCACGCAACGCGGTCAGTGCCTGGACACCGGCCTCGTCGAGGGGCGCTCCGGTGTTGGCGACATGCAGGCAGGTTCCGACGCGCCACACCCGCAGCGTGCCCGGGACACCGGCACGACTTGCAGCGTCGGCAGCGTTCTGGGCCAGCTCGGTCAGAACCCGGTCGCGGTATCCGGCGCGGACGAGATCCGCTTCGGTGGCGATGTCCTCCCGCAAGCGTGTCGGCGATGACTGCCACGCGGTGACGAGACCATCGCGCAGCGCCGCGGTGCCGAACGGATCCGCGGTGTCGGAGGCGTGCACGTCAGTCGGTCTGTTCCGACTGTGCGTTCTCGGTGACGGCTGGGTGGTCGGTGGGCTCTGCAGCGGCACCGGGAAGTTCGACGACCTCCACCGCTCCGTCGTCGTACGCGTCGAACTTCGGTGAACCCGCGCCGGTGGGCAGGGTGGTATCGGAGTGGGCGCCGCAACCGTATTCGGCGTGCACCACATGACCGTCGGCGGCGAGTTCGTTTCCGCACACACCGAACGCTGCCCGCAGCGACCCTGCGAGCGGCAGGTAGAACCCACACAGCATGCACGTCGACGGTGCGGCCTTCGCCATCTCCGAGCGGGGGCCGTATTCACCGTCGAACCAGCGCTCTGCTGCGGCGAGCCGGCCTTCGCGACTCATCACCTGTTTGCGGCCGAGCCCGATTTCACCGGCGGTCTCGTCGACGTCGGGATCACCTGAGGCGGTGTAGCCGGGAACGAGCCGCTCGTCGTCCGGCGCAGGGGCCAGCAGGTCGCCGGGCCCCAGGTCGCCGGGGCGGATGCGTTCGTTCCACGGCACCCATGCGGGCGCAACCAGCGATTCGGGGCCCGGAAGCAATACGAGTTCACTGACGGTGACGTGATCGGATTCGGGTGCCGCGGCCACCACAACGGCCCACTGCCAGCCGTGATACCCGACCAGATCGGCTGCGAAGCGGTGGGTCGCTGCGCATTCGTCCTCGGCGGTGACGCCCAGATAGGTGCCGACCGCGCCCTCTCCGACCTCGCTCAGGGCAGCCCGAGCGACCTCGACGGCCTCCGCGAGCACCGATCGGACGGCCGGATCCACCGAAGGAACCGTTCCGGGGGCAACGGCAGAAGATGCAACGCTCACGGGCACCATTGTGCCGGACTGTTGCCCCGGCATGGTGCCCGGCCACGAGAAGACATGAGACTGCTGAGAAGAAGCAGGAGGGAACACCGGGAAAATGAACCCCATGACACGTCGACCGGCTCCCTTCGTGCTCGCACTCGTCCTCCTGACCGCGGGATGCAGCGACACCGTCGTCGGCGAAACCGGGCCACCCGTGGATCGACTACGCGTCGAGGTCGTTGCGGAGCATCCACACGATCCGGCGGCATTCACCCAGGGCCTCGAAGTGGACGACGGTGAATTGTTCGAGGGCACCGGGCGTGAGGGGTCGTCATGGCTGTCGGCCCGCCCACTCGACTCCCCCACCGAACGCATCCGGGTGCCGCTTCCCGACGACATGTTCGGGGAAGGCATCACCGTCACCGACACGGCGGTGTGGCAGCTCACGTGGAAGGACGGTGTGGCGTTCGTCCGCGACCGCGACACTTTGACGGAGCAGCGACGGATCGACTACGACGGTGAGGGCTGGGGTCTGTGCGACCAACCCGTCCGGCTCGTGATGAGCGACGGCTCCGCAGACCTCACGTTCCGGGACCGCGACACGTTTGCCGAACTGGGACGGGTGACGGTACATCGCGACGGCCGTGCGGTGTCGAACCTGAACGAACTCGAATGCACCGACGACGGCGCCGTCTACGCGAACGTGTGGAAGACCGAGGAGATCGTGCGGATCGATCCCGAGTCCGGGCGGGTCGAGGCCGCGATCGACGCATCTGCCCTGCGCAACCGACTCGACGAAGCCGATCGAGACGAGGTGGATGTCTTGAACGGCATCGCCCACATCCCCGGTACGGACCGATTCCTGGTGACAGGCAAGTTGTGGCCGACGCTGTTCGAAGTCCGGTTCGTCCCGTGAGTGCGGCACGCGCGGCCTGCACGCCCGGGCATTGCGCGCGACGCGACAACCGGCCCGACTGCACAACACGTGCGCGGTGGTGAAGAATCGAAGAGTGACCGAACGGGAAGAGCGACCTGCCGACAAGGCGGACGATCGTGCCCCGGGCTCTCGGCATCCGGGGTACAGCAACTATCCGCCGCCGCGCCGCACCTCTGCGCGCCGCACACCGTTGCCGCCATTGCATCCGATAGACGAGTCGTATCGCTCGCGCCCCGAGGACACCGACAAGCGCGCGGTGGGGAGAGGCGCCGGACAGTCGAAGGATTCCGCGGACGCGAAGGACGACCGCGCGGGCGACACCAGTGGGCCCCGCGCTCCGAGAATGCCCCGCAAACTCACCGTGACGCGCGTTGCTGCGTTCCGAAGCCGCGAGCTCACCAACAAGGGAATCGCCACGTTCCGTCGGGCCGCAACCGCCGACGGCGCCGACAAGTCGGGCCTGACGGCACTGATGTACGCGACCATGGCGAACTTCGCGGCCGACGCCGCGATGGCGGTGGCGCTGGCGAACACGCTGTTCTTCTCGGCGGCGACCGGTGAGGACAAGACGAAGGTCGCGTTGTATCTGCTCATCACCATCGCGCCGTTCGCCGTCATCGCCCCGTTGATCGGTCCGCTCCTGGATCGGCTTCAGCACGGTCGTCGCGTGGCGCTGGCGACGTCGTTCGGGTTGCGGACCGTCCTCGCCGTCATCTTGATCTTCAACTTCGACAGTTGGGCACTGTATCCCGCCGCGCTGGCAATGATGGTGCTCAGCAAATCGTTCGCGGTGCTCAAATCCGCGGTCACCCCGCGCGTGTTGCCACCCGAGATAGACCTGGTGCGTGTCAATTCCCGACTCACCGTGTTCGGCTTGGTCGGAGGCACCCTCGGCGCCGGAGCGATTGCCGGTGCAGCAGCGTGGGCGTTCGATTCGGCGGGCGCACTGTGGCTGTGTGCCGCGATCACCGTTCTCGGCGCGTACCTGAGCATGCGGATACCGGCCTGGGTCGAGGTCACCGAGGGTGAGGTACCCGCGACATTGTCGTACCGCGGGTCCGATGCCCGCACCGAGGTGCTCGACACCAAGACCGAGGTGCTCTCCCCCGGCGGCAAGAACAGGCAGCCCCTCGGCCGCACGGTTGTCACCGGGTTGTGGGGCAACGGCACCATCCGTGTGCTCACCGGGTTCCTCACCCTGTTCATCGCCTTCGTGGCGAAGAGCGCCACCGAACAATCACCGCTCATGCAGGCTGCGATGCTCGGCCTCGTCGGCGCTGCCGCCGCGATCGGGAATTTCGCTGGGAATGCGACCGGCGCACGGATGGCGTTGGGGCGTCCCGCGCTGATCGTTGTGCGTTGCGCGGCCGCAGCAGTCGTCGTGGCGGCGATCGTGGCTGCAACGGACAACGTGCTCGCCGCCGCCCTGGCCGCGTTGGTCGCCGCCTGCGCCAGCGCCCTCGCGAAGGTCTCGCTCGACGCCTCGCTGCAACAGGATCTGCCCGAGGAGTCCATTGCCTCCGGATTCGGCCGGTCCGAGACCGTCCTGCAGCTGAGCTGGGTGCTGGGGGGCGCCATGGGGGTTCTGCTTCCGACCGAGCTGTGGATCGGGTTCTCGGTCGTGACGGTGGTGCTGGTTCTCGGTTTCGCGCAGACCCTGCTCACCTACCGTGGAAAGACGTTGCTGCCCGGCCTGGGCGGCAGGAGGCCCGAGCACGCCTCCACCGAACCTGCCGACGAGCGTCGCGTGCGCACGGATGAGCAGCCGACACGAAATGGGAGCCGATGAATCTGCAAGCCCGGACGAAGAAGGCGATCGCGCTGATCGCGGTAGTCCTGGTGGTGGTCGCCGTGGGTATCGGCGCGGTGGTGTGGAGACTCGTCGACTCGGCCGAGCCGCGACTGCCCGAGATCACAGCCTTCGGAGACGGAAACTCGGTCACGGTCCCTCCGACACAGCACTGCAACATCAATCTCGAGGACTGCGTCGAGAATCCGATCACGCAACTCCCCGTTCGCGCCGGATTCCCGCTTCAGTTGTCGCTGCCGTCGGAGATCTCGGGTGCACCGTGGCGTCTGATCGCCGTGTACGGCGATCTCCAGACGGGTGAGACGTTCCTCGACGGCATCATGGTCGAGCCGGGACAGCAGCGCGCGATCACCGTGCCGAGCGATCCGAATCTGCAGTTGCTCGGCGTGGAAGTCCAGTTGCCCTCCGCTGTGGTCGACGAAGCCGGCGAGCCGATCGCTCACGCCGTGTGGGCTGTCCAGACGTTCTGACGCGGCCCGGTCGAGGTCACTCCTCGGTCCGATGATGACCGAATGCCGTATCCGATTCGATCGGATACGGCATTCGACGTTTCTGACCTCGCGGTCCGCTCAGTGATCGAGTTCGCGCGCGATGGCGCGCATGACCTCGGAGATCCGCTGTCCCGCCTTGCGGTCCGGGTAGCGTCCACGCTGGAGGTCGGGCTGGACCGCGACTTCGAGAAGCTTGATCATGTCCTCGACCATGCCGTGCAGTTCGTCGGGCGAGCGTCGCTCACGCGCCGGTGCCTCGCGCCGTCCGGCCTGTTGCCGCAGCGACGGCTTCTCGAGCAATTCGACCTTGAGCGCCTGCGGTCCGCGACGACCGACCGCCATTCCGAATTCGACGCGCTGGCCCGCTTTGAGGCTCTCGACACCCTCGGGGAGCGCCGACGCGCGAACATAGACGTCCTCGCCTTCATCCTGAGACAGGAAGCCGAAGCCCTTCTCGACGTCGTACCATTTCACCTTGCCGGTCGGCACCGCGCTCACCTGCTCCTGGACGGCCGTGCCCGTGGGCACGATATGGACATGCAAAACAACGCGCCCCAAACTCATCGAGCGGGACGCGCAGACGCATTCAGTGTACCCCGGCGCACATTCCGCCCCCGACTGCCGGCGACTACCGTGGACACGTGGGTAACTCTTCTTCCGATTCAGCTCGTGCACCCCGTCGGGGCCTGCTCAACGCCGCCATCGCGTGCTTCCTGGTGGGCATCGTGGCAGTGGTCGCAATCTTCCTGACACCGATCGTCACCGACGGCAAGCCGGGTCTCGTCCTGTTCCTACTCACTCTCGCGTGGCCGCTGGGCTTCGCGTTGGCAATCGCGTTCGCGCTGCAGTCAGGTCGGCGCTCGAAGGGCGGTAACGGTTCATGAGGGTCGTTCTCAACATCATCTGGCTGATCTTCGGCGGCCTGTGGCTGGCGCTCGGGTACTTCCTCGCGGGGATCATCTGCTGCATCCTCATCATCACCATCCCGTTCGGTATCGCCGCCTTCCGCATCGGCGTGTACGCACTGTGGCCGTTCGGTAAGACGACAGTCGACAAGCCGACCGCGGGGGCAGGTTCCCTGATCGGGAATGTGATCTGGATCGTGGTGGCAGGCATCTGGCTGGCGCTCGGGCACATCGCGACGGCGATCGCGATGGCCATCACGATCATCGGCATTCCGCTCGCGATTGCGAACCTCAAGATGATCCCGATCTCCCTGATGCCGCTCGGAAAAGACATCGTTTCCGTCGACTCACGCCCGACATACCTGTGACCTTAATCACATAACGAGCTGATAACAAGGCGGGCTCGAAACGGCAGAGACGGTCTACTCGCGCGACTACCAGCGAGTTCTCTCGAGCATCGCCCCAGCACAGCCTCGACTGCGCGACCGGTCGCGCGTTATCAATTGGTGACACTCGCCCACCCGAACCGTTACCGTCGTCTTCGGTCGAACCGCCTGGTCCGACCAACCCGGGCCCGCCGCGCCAAATTCCTGTCCCGCGGAAGTCCGGTTATCCCGACGAACGATCCACAAAGGGACAGGAAACGGGGGACCCAACCGGTCTCCCTCGGAAGCACCCGGCCCCCGCCGGACGCTTCCCCGGAGGCCCGGCCCGCCGCTCACGCGACAGGCCTTGGGGTGAAGCCGGAACGCTCGACGAGCGCAACGGCCGGACTACCTCTTCAGTCCGAACCCGACAGCTGACCTCGTAGGCGCGTACGGAGAGGAAACGGAACCGACATGAGCGGACGCCATCGCAAGCCCACCAACACCGGCCGGACCGTCGCGAAGTTCGCGCTGACCGGCGCCGTCCTCGGCGTCACGGGTGTCGCCTTCAGCGGCACCGCCGCGGCAGCACCCGATTCCGATTGGGACCGCCTCGCACAGTGCGAGTCCGGCGGCAACTGGGCCATCGCCACCGGCAACGGCTACCACGGCGGCCTTCAGTTCTCGCCGAGCACCTGGAACGCCTACGGCGGCCAGGAATACGCGCCCACCGCAAACCAGGCCAGCCGCGACCAGCAGATCGTCGTCGCCGAGCGTGTCCTCGCGGGCCAGGGCTGGGGCGCATGGCCGTCCTGCTCCTCGAGCCTCGGACTGTCCAGCGCTCCGACTCAGCGTGAGGCCCCCAGCGCCCCCGCTCAGTCCACCCCCGCGCCGGTCACCGAGAACCGTGCGGTTCCGCAGCTCGCCGAGGTTCCGGAGCTGCCCGCCGAGGCCCAGGGCATCATCGACGGCTTCGAGCAGGGTGTCGACGCCCTGCAGGCCGCCGGTATCGCGCTCGACCCGGCCGTCCTCGACGCAGTCCGCGCAGTTCTGCCCCAGTAGGCAGCACACAGCGACACAAACTGAAGAACCCCGCACCGGATCGGTGCGGGGTTCTTGTTGTCGGGAGTCCGGCAGTCGAGGAAGTCTCGATATCGAGGAACTCAGCGGTTGATGACGGTACGCGGGTGCGTGTACGGAAGCTCGTCCGCCGGGACCGGGAACACGGCGTCCTCGCCGTACGGGGAGAGCGGACCCGAACGCGTCGACGACAGTTCGGTGACCGCGTGGTCACCGTCTGCCAACTCCGGCCATCCGCGATCGACGTAGAGGTTCTTCGATTTGTCAGCCATGACGCTCATTTTGGCAGGTGAGTTCGTCTCAGGCCATCCCAGGTGCCTAATCTGGAGCGGATGACACCCACCACGCCCGCCCCCGACACCGGATCGGACTCTCTTGCCCGGTGGCTGTCCGATCGCCGCGACACGGAACTCGTCGAGCTTCTGCGCTCGCGACCGGACCTGGTGGTGCCCCCACCCGCGTCCATGGGCGTGCTTGCGAACCGCGCACGTCAGCGCGCGTCGGTGTTCCGCGCAGCGAACGACTTCACGACCGCCGAGTTCGGAATCATCGAGGCACTTGCCCGTCTCGGGGCCGTAGATGAGGCGGTGGCCCGGAAAACTCTCGTCGATGATCTGCGGGGACGGATCACCGCCAAGGCCGTCGATCGGATTCTCGACCGGCTGCGTTCCGTCCTGCTGGTGTGGGACACACCCGAGGGTCTGCGTCTGGTTGCGGCTGCCGTGGAAGCGGTGCCGTGGCGGGTCGGGCGCACCCCCGAGACGGACGCGTTCACCCGCGAGGAACTCGACGTCGTCCTCGCCGAACTCGACCCCGCGCAGCGCGGAATCCTCGACACCCTGGCACGCACGTCACCCATCGGGCGTACCCGCGACGCCGCTCCTGGCTCCGACGAGACGCGGCCCGTCCAGAGGCTGCTGGCATCCGGGTTGCTCACCCGCATCGACGACGAGACGGTCGAACTTCCTCACAAGGTCGGGCAAGCGCTACGGGGCGAAGCACCGTTCGATCCGGCATCGCTGCTCGCTCCGAGCGTCGAGGCAGGCACCAAGGCTGCCACCGACACGAACAGCACCGCAGCAGGGGCCGCCCTCGAGCTGCTGCGTCACTGCGAGGACCTGGTCACCGCACTGGGCCGACAACCCGCTCCCGCTCTGCGTTCCGGTGGCCTCGGGGTTCGCGAACTCCACCGACTGGCGAAGGCACTGGACCTCACCGACGACCACACCGCATTGCTCGTCGAGGTACTCGCGGCTGCGGGACTCATCGCACGCGGAAATCCCGACCCCGCCCCATCGGGCGACATCGACGACTACTGGGCTCCCACCACCTCGGCGGACGGATGGCTCACCGCGAACACCGCGCATCGTTGGGCGGTGCTCGCCGGCGCGTGGCTCGACGCACCACGACGGCCCTGGTTGATCGGGCGCCGGGATCAGAACGACAAGCCGATCGCAGCCCTGTCCGCGGAGGTGAACTCCCCGACCGCGGCCTACGACCGCAGACTGCTCCTCGAAGTCCTTGCCGACCACGTCGCGCCGACCACCGCCGAGGTGCAGGCCATTGCCGCATGGCGGCGGCCGCGGTCGGCAGGTCACTTCGGCCACGAGACGGTGTCCGAGACGATTCGCGAGGCCACCGCACTCGCACTGGTCGCTCACGGCAGCCTCGGCTCACCGGGCAAGGCGCTGCTCCACGGCGGCGACGCCGAGGCGGAGATGGCGAACGCACTCCCCGATCCTGTCGACTACGTCCTCGTCCAGGCCGACCTCACCGTCGTCGCTCCGGGTCCGCTCGTCGCAGAACTGGCCGGGCGGGTCGCACTCGTCGCCGACGTCGAATCGGCCGGTGCCGCCACCGTCTACCGGATCAGTGAGGGCAGTGTGCGCCGCGCGCTCGACGCGGGCCTGGGTGCCGGTGATCTGCACGCCCTGTTCTCGGCCCATTCGCGCACACCCGTCCCCCAGTCCCTGACCTACCTGATCGACGACGTGGCACGGCGCCACGGTCGTCTGCGTGCCGGCATCGCGTCGTCGTTCGTGCGCGCCGACGATCCGGCACTTCTCGCAGAAGTGCTCGCGGCACCGGTCGCGGCGACGTTGGCGTTGCGCGCGGTCGCCCCGACCGTTGCGATCTCGCAGGCACCCCTCGCCGAGGTACTCACCTCGCTGCGAGCGGCCGGCTTCGCACCGGCGGGCGAGGATGCGTCGGGTGCGGTGCTGGATCTGCGCCCGCGCGGCGCACGGCTGGTCGTGCCGCGGTCGCGTCCCCGATACGCCGGCCCCCTGCCGCCCAACGACGAACAGCTGGAGACACTGGTACGCACCCTGCGTGCGGGCGATCGTGCCGCCTCCGCGCCGGCAAGCAAACCGGTGCGCGGAGACGGAAGCCGCACCGGAGGTGCGGCCACGATGGCGTTGTTGCAGCTGGCTGTGCACGCGAAACGCAGTGTCACCCTCGGGTACGTCGATGCTCAGGGCACCGCGACCCGTCGCATCGTCGATCCGGTCAGCGTCGCAGGCGGGCAACTCGAAGCGTTCGACCCCGCGACCGGCTCGGTGCGCAGTTTCGTACTCCATCGCGTCTCGTCGGTAGCGCTGGTCGACTGAACCTCCCGTTTCCCCCAGCCGCCCGGCCACATCGGGCAACGGTCACACCGACCGCAAGAGAGATCGCCCCGATGTGGATATGCACGCGTGGAAATCGAATCGTTTTTCGCAAACTGGCTTTTTCCAGAATTTGACGTATGGTGTGGCTCGTTGAGTAATTGCCACTCGAAATGAGGAGCGACAATGGCCGACAAGGGAAAAGCACTCAAGAAACCCGCGCAGTCCATGAAGGAGCGTCGGGCAGAAAAGCGCGAGAAGGCAGCAGCTGACGGGGAATTCATCCGTAAGCGGAAGCGGAATTGAGAACCGCACGCCATGAACACCGAAACAGCAGTGCTGGAAGCACTGTACGAAAAGATCCGTGACCTGCCGTCACGATCCGCAGGAACCGAGGCGCACAGCAACGGTCATCGGGCCGCTTTGGCCCGTGCACGAGTGTTCGTACTCGACGAACGAGCCGGAGTGATCAGAACACCGGTATGAGATAAGAAGACGGTATCGAAATGAAACGGACGCTCCACGCCCTGGACAGAATTCAGGAGAGGCTCGAAGGAGAATTGGATTCCGTGATGATTTCCTCCGAAAAGGATGCCGGATATCGTTCCGGAATTTCGGAGGCGCTCGTGTGCGTGATGGAGGTGCGCCGATCGCTGACGAACTGATCATGTTCCTCTGGTGATGTCCGGACGCATGGGCGGCGCGCAGGTGGCGCGCCGCCCTCCGCATCTGGACAATGAAAGAGTTCTACATTCTCTCACCAGGAGGCTTCGTGGCCGACGGACCGCTCATCGTCCAGTCCGACAAGACCGTGCTGCTCGAGGTCGACCACGAGCAGGCGAACGCGGCCCGGCAGGCCCTCGCTCCCTTCGCTGAACTCGAGCGCGCACCCGAGCACGTCCACACCTACCGGGTCACCCCGCTGGCCCTGTGGAACGCACGTGCAGCCGGCCACGATGCCGAGCAGGTCGTCGACGCGCTGGTCACCTATTCCCGCTTCGCCGTGCCTCAGCCGCTGCTCGTCGACATCGTCGACACGATGGGCCGATACGGCCGCCTTCAACTGGTGAAGAATCCCGCCCACGGACTGACACTCGTCAGCTTCGACAATGCGGTGCTCGCCGAGGTCATGCGCAACAAGAAGATCGCTCCCATGCTCGGCGCACGCATCGACGACGACACCGTGATCGTGCACCCGAGCGAACGTGGCCGCCTCAAGCAGATGTTGCTCAAGGTCGGCTGGCCTGCCGAAGATCTCGCTGGATACGTCGACGGTGAAGCCCACAGCATCGACCTCGACTTCGAGACACATCCGTGGCATCTGCGCGACTACCAGGAGATGGCCGCGACCTCGTTCTGGGACGGCGGTTCGGGAGTCGTGGTACTGCCCTGCGGGGCAGGCAAGACGATGGTGGGCGCGGCTGCGATGGCGAAGGCCGGTGCCACCACATTGATCCTGGTGACGAACACCGTCGCCGGACGGCAGTGGAAGCGCGAGCTGATCGCCCGCACCTCGCTCACCGAGGAAGAGATCGGCGAGTATTCGGGCGAGAAGAAGGAGATCCGCCCGGTCACCATCGCTACCTACCAGGTGATCACCCGCAAGACGAAGGGCGAGTACCGCAACCTCGAGTTGTTCGACTCCCGCGACTGGGGGCTCATGATCTACGACGAGGTGCATCTTCTTCCGGCACCGGTGTTCCGGATGACCGCCGACCTGCAGTCCCGACGTCGTCTCGGTCTCACGGCCACGCTGGTGCGAGAGGACGGACGCGAAGGCGACGTGTTCTCACTGATCGGGCCCAAACGGTACGACGCGCCGTGGAAGGACATCGAGGCACAAGGGTGGATCGCCCCGGCCGACTGCGTGGAGGTGCGCGTGACGCTCACCGACGCAGAGCGGATGGCGTACGCGGTGGCCGAGCCGGAGGAACGCTACAAGCTGTGCTCGACCGCGCGCACCAAGAACGCAGTGGTCAAGTCGATCCTCGCCCGTCACCCCAACTCCCCCGCGCTCGTCATCGGCGCCTACATCGACCAGCTCGACGAACTCGGCGAAGCCCTCGACGCCCCGGTGATCAAGGGTTCGACGCGCAGCAAGGAACGTGAGGCGCTGTTCGATCGCTTCCGCAACGGCGAACTCGACGTCCTCGTCGTGTCGAAGGTCGCGAACTTCTCGATCGACCTGCCGGAGGCGTCGGTCGCGGTGCAGGTGTCGGGCACGTTCGGGTCGCGGCAGGAAGAGGCCCAGCGGCTCGGACGGTTGCTGCGCCCGAAGCAGGACGGAGGGCAGGCGCACTTCTACTCGGTGGTTTCCCGAGACACTCTCGATGCCGAGTACGCCGCTCACCGACAGCGTTTTCTTGCCGAGCAGGGCTACGCATATCGGATCACCGACGCTGACGACCTGTTGGGGCCGCAGATCGGCTGAGTCAGCGGACTGCGCGGCGAATCTTTCAGGGCCTGCGCGATCGGGGCGGGTGCGGGCCTCGGGAACCGAGGATCCATCCGGTTGTGACATCAACCCGAGCAAGAGTGGGTTGAGTCACGCTCGAGTGTGATAGTCCCGTTGTGCGCATCGTGCTCGAGTTCGGGTCCACCCGCGTCCCATAAGCTGGGTGGGTGCGCCGATTCGAGTTCCCCGTAGACCTGCCCCATGCCAAGAGCGTGAACCAGACGCTCGCCGAGGTCCGCAGCCTGCGGCGTTCCGGCATCATCGTCGCGCTGTTGTGCGCCGCGGGAGCTGCGTGGCTCCTCTATCTCGGTGAGTCCTGGTCGTACGTGGTGGGCGCAGTATTGGTGGTCGCGGCGCTCACGTCGCTGTGGGTGGCGTTGTGGGCACCCCGCAAGATCGGCACCATCGAGCAGCTCTACCATGACAACCCGCTGGTCCCGGCCGTCGTGGCCGCGACACGTGCGCGTGGAATGACGTTGCTGGCCCTGATCGACATTGCCAAGCCGGAAGCAGGCACTCGCCACTACGCGCTGGTGACCCGCGACGTGCAGGCAATTCCCGGGCACCGTGTCCGTGTGGGCGAGCAGGTGCCCTCGGTCGCCGTGCTGTCCGACCGGTCGACGAACAACAAATCGCAGGTGTGGCAGATGGCCAGCCCGATGCCTATCGCATGGGGCACCCGCGACCCCAAGGTTCTCGCGGCAGCGGCGGGCGCGATCGACAACGCCGAATGGCGCTTGCTCGCGAACAAACTGAAACTCGCCGACGAGGTCAACGCCACAGACGAGCGGCGCATGGAGCTTCAGAGCAAGGACCTCCCGCCGGAGCTGCGCTGACAGTAATCCGGAGCCGATATGGAAACCCGAGTTCTCGCCGATGGCGGCGTGACGCTGTCGGCGCCTGGTCCGGCAGATATCGACGCCATCGCGGAAGCCTGCCAGGATTCTGCGATCGCCGCGTGGACGAACGTGCCGAGCCCGTACACGCGCGCCGATTCGGTGCGGTTCGTCGGTGACATCGTGCCCGCGAAATGGGCAGCCGGCTTCCCCGACTGGGCGATTCGCACGAGCCTGCACGGTCGGTTGTGCGGCATGGTCGGGTTTCTGGAGCGCGGTTCGGGGGCGCCGGAAATCGGTTACTGGATCGCCCCCAGTACACGGCGACACGGATTGGCCACCGCTGCAGTGCAGCTCGCGTGCGACTTCGCCTTCGCCACCGACGGAATGGGCGTCTCGCGGATCGAATGGCGCGCCTTCGTCGGTAACCGGCCGTCGGCAGCGGTCGCGCGGCGGGTGGGGTTCCAATACGAAGGAGTCGCCCGGCACGGCACGGTGCAGCGCGGTGTTCCACGCGACGTATGGGTCGCCGGCACCTGGCCGATCTGATCCGGATACCGCGAAAACGACATCACGCCAGGTGCGGAAGCACTTCCTTCTCGAGCAGTTCGAGGCCCGACGTGTCGTATGCGGCCTCGGGGACGTAGAAGATCGCGTACTCGAGACCCTTCTTCTTCAGCGCTGTGAGGTTCTCGACGATCTGCTCGGGAGTGCCCACCGCGGGCATCCCCCGGAATGCGTTGAGTGCGCCATCGGCCTTGTCCACACCGACGATCGGCTCGAGTCGGCTCCGAAGTTGTTCGAGCCGGTCCTGGACCTCGCTCTCGGTCCGTCCGATCGCGACGTTGTAATTCGCCGAACGCACGATTGCGTCGAAGTCGGTGCCCACGTCTGCGCAGTGCTCACGCAAGATGTCCGACTTGTGCGTGAATCCTTCGGGTGTGCCGTCGAAGTTGGTGTATTGCGCGTACTTCGCGGCGATCTTCAACGTGACCTTCTCGCCTCCCCCTGCGATCCACAGCGGGATGCCACCGTCCTGCAACGGAAGAGGGCGACATATCGCTCCATCGACCTGGTAGTACTTCCCGTCGAGCGTCGCAACGCCGTCGGTCCACGCCTGCTTGAAGATCTGTACCCCTTCGTCGAGGCGACCGAGTCGCTCCCCCGCGGACGGGAACCCGTAGCCGTAGGCGCGCCACTCGTGCTCGTACCACCCGCCGCCGATCCCCATCTCGATGCGACCGCCCGAGATGAGGTCGGCGGTGGCCGCGACTTTCGCCAGGTACGCCGGGTTGCGGTAGGCCATTGCCGTGCACATCTGTCCGATGCGCACACGTTCGGTCACCGCCGCGAACGCCGACACCAGCGACCAGGCCTCATGGGTCGCCTCCTCCGACGGCGCAGGCACCGTGTGGAAATGGTCGTAGACCCAGATCGATTCCCATGGACCGTTGTCGGCTCGTTGCGCGAGGTCGCGCATGACCCTCCATTGGTCGGCGGGCGCGATACCCACGAGGTCCAGCCGCCAACCCTGGGGAACGAAGTATCCGAAGCGCATGAAAGTCCCCTCCGCCGATGATCGGTGCGGCGCAGCCCGGTCAGGCAGTCGCTGCGTGCCGACGATCAGCGTACCGACTTTCCGGGCGGTCGAGCCCGTAGTGCCCGCGCAGCGTCGTCTCGGTGTAGTCGGTGCGGAACAGGCCTCGCCCCTGCAAGATCGGCACGACCAGCGTCGTGAAGTCCTCGAGCCCGCCGGGCAGGTAGGGAGGCATCACGTTGAACCCGTCCGCCGCGTCGCTGACGAACCAGAGCTCGATCTCGTCGGCGATCTGCTCGGGTGTTCCCGCGAAGGTGCGGTGCCCGCGACCACCACCGAGCTTGGCGATCAGCTGTCGCACGGTGAGGTCTTCGTTCTCGGCAAGGCCCTTGACCAGCTGGTAGCGGCTCTTGTTGCCTTGAATTTCGTCGATGGGCGGAAGCGGCGGAAGCGGAGCATCCAGCGAGTGTTCGGTGAGATCGACGCCGACCATCCGTGAGAGCTGGCGCAGTGAGTACGCAGGCGAGATGAGGTCGGTGAACTCCTGCTCGAGTCTTCTCGCCTCGTCTTCCGTCGTTCCGATGAACGGGACGATTCCGGGAAGGATCTTCAAGGACTGCGGGTCGCGACCGGCCTTGATCACGCGGGTCTTCAGATCGCGGTAGAACTCCTGCCCTTCGGCGAGTGTGCGCTGCGCGGTGAACACCGCTTCCGCGTATTCGGCGGCGAAATTCTTGCCGCTCTCGGACGACCCTGCCTGTACCAGGACAGGACGGCCCTGCGCCGAGCGCGGTGAGTTCAGCGGACCTCGGACCCGGAAGCGTTCACCCTCGTGTTCGATCGCATGAACCTTGTCGGCGTTTGCGAAACGACCTGTCCGGGAGTCCAGTTCGATCGCGTCGTCCTCCCAGCTGTCCCACAGCGAGACCGCGACGTCGACGAACTCCAAGGCCCGGTCGTAGCGTCCGGCATGGTCCGGAGTCTCGTCGTAGCCGAAATTGCGGGCTTCGTCCTCACCACCCGAGGTGACGATGTTCCAGCCGGCTCGACCACCGCTGATGTGGTCGAGCGACGCAAACTTCCGAGCGAGGTTGTAGGGCTCGTTGTAGCCGGTGGAAGCGGTGGCGATGAGCCCGACGTTCTCGGTCACCACAGCCATTGCGCTGAGCAGTGTGAGTGGTTCGAAAATCGCCTGCGTGTTGTTCTCGATGCGAGGGCCGACCGCGAGACCGTCGGCGAAGAACACCGAGTCGAGTTTGCCGCGCTCGGCGATCTGGGCGAGCTCCTGGAAGTGCTTCACATCGAGGACTCGATGGGCTTCGGTGCGCGGGTGACGCCAAGCGGCTTCATGATGGCCTACGCCCATCAGGAAGGCATTGAGATTGAGGTGCTTCGGTGACCGGGTCATGACTACCTAACCGATTGCGAGGGAGGACGGGTGGGAAGAAACGGGCCTACTGCGTGATGCGCCAGCGCGAGAGCCGGCGTTCGATGGCGACCAGGATGCCGTTGAAGACGAGTCCGACGATCGAGATCGCAATGATGCCCGCGTACATGTTCGGAATCTGGAAATTGAGCTGAGAAGCGGTGATCAGGTATCCCAGACCGGCCTTGGCGCCGACCATTTCGGCAGCGATGAGGACCAGGATCGACGAGGCCGCCGCCATGCGGATACCGGTGAAAACAGTCGGTACCGCGGCGGGAAGGATCACCTTCTGGAACAACCGATGCGGTGGAAAACCCAGCGAACGAGCACTTTTCACCAGGAGAGGATCAACGGTACGGACACCGGAGATCGTATTCAGCAGGATCGGGAAGGTGCTCGCGTAGATCACCAGCGCGACCTTGGAGGTCTCACCGATGCCGAGGATCAGGATGAACACGGGCAGCAGTGCGAGCGCCGCCGTGTTGCGGAAGATCTCCAGAATGGGATTGAGAGTCTCGGCGACGGGTTTGTACCAGCCGATCGCGACGCCGAGCGGAATCGCGAACACGAGTGCGATCGCGAATCCGGTGAGCGCCCGAGACAAGCTCGCCCCCAGATGCTCTGCGAGTTGACCGTTGACGACCAACTCACCGAAGGCCTCCAGCACGGTGGTGAGCGGAGGAAGGAACACCTCGTCCACCAAACCCACGCGGGGCGCGATCTCCCACAGCGCGAAGAACGCAACGATGGCGACGGCCGGCTTGAAGATTCTCCAGGACACTGCACGGACGCGATCGAGCGCATTCGGGGTGGAGGCGACGTTCGGCGTGTCCGCCTTCAGCTCAACGGCGGGCGAGGGTGACTCGACCGGCCTGGTCAGTGTGGCACTAGTGCTGGACATGCTTCACCTTCTCCGTTGTGATGGTCGGCACGACTGCCGCGGTCTCGATGCCCAGACCGCGCTCCACCTCGGAGTGCAGTTCACTCCAGATGTCATGGCGGTGGCGGCGGAACGCGTCGCCGGACCTGACATCGTCTACGCCACGGTCGATTTCGATGTCGACAACCGTTTTTATCCGCCCCGGTCGCGATGTCAGAACCGCGACGCGTTGCCCGAGGTAGACGGCCTCGTCGATGCCGTGAGTGATGAACAGGATGGTCTTACCGGTTTCCCGCCAGATCCTCAGGAGTTCGTCCTGCAGAGACTCCCGGGTCTGTGCGTCGAGCGCTGCGAACGGTTCGTCCATGAGCAGCACTTCGGGGTCGAATGCGAGACTGCGAGCTATGGCGACTCGCTGCTTCATACCGCCCGAGAGTTCGTGCGGGTACAGGTCGCCGAATCCGTGCAGGCCGACGAGTTCGAGATAGCGATCGGCGAGGTTTCGTCGCTCCTTCTTCTGCAGCCCCTTCGCTTCGAGTCCGAATTCGATGTTCGAACGGGCGGTTCGCCATGGAAGCAGCGCGTATTGCTGGAAGACGATGCCGCGGTCGAGTCCGGGGCCGGAGATCTCGCGGCCGTCCAGAAGAATGCGACCGGAGGTCGGTTCGCTGAGCCCACCGAGAAGATCGAGCAACGTCGACTTGCCGCAACCGCTGGGTCCGACGAGGACGAGGAACTCACCCTCTGCGAGATCGATACTGATGTCGTCGATCGCAGTGAACCGGTCGCTGCTACCGCGAACGGCGAACTGCTTGGTCACGTGCTCCAGTCGGAGCTTCGGATCGGTCTGCCGAATCGTCACTGCACTGCCTCCTCGACGGGTTCACCGTTCGGGCCGCTGTTCGGGTCGTAGGTGCCGTTGGCGTAGGGGTTGAATTCGTTGGTATAGACATCGGACGCCGCGAGCGCGCCTTCGTCGAGCTCGCCGTTGCGGGTGAGCCAATCCAGCCAGATCTGTATTTCGCGATCGGTGATCACACCGCCCGGCCCCGCGATTCCGGTGCTCTTCCAATACCCCACGAGATCGGTATTCTCGTTGCGGCCGCGAGTGTCGATGATCTCCTCGAACTTTGCGACCACATCCTCGCGTGGAGTGATCTGCGCCCAGCGGATCGCACGAGCGGTCCCCTGCACGAAGTCCTCGACGGCGTCGCGATTGTTCGCGATGAAGTCGTCACGGAATGCGAGCGTTCCGTATGTGAATGCACCGAAAAGGCTTTCGTCGGTGAACAGGGGCCGAAGCCCACCGCGCTCCACAGCGGTCTCGCGGAACACACTCCCGAGCGTCCCGACGTCGATCTGCCCTTCACGCAGTGCCTGCTCGGTGTTGACCGGAGGCACCACGATGAGCTCGACCTGCGCGATCTCGTCGTTCGTCAATCCTTGCTGTGCCAGCCATTCCCGCACGAGGAACTCGTGGTGGGCCCCGAGAGTGTTCATGCCGACCTTCTTGCCGATCAGGTCGCGCGCCTCCCGGATGGGGCTGTCATCGAGCACGTAGTACCCCTGAAAGCTCTGCGTGTCGGCCCCGTAATAGCCGAGGACGGAGGTGAGCGGTGAACCGCCGGCCTGTGCCTTGATGACGGCACCGTTGAAAGCGCCACCGAATTCGACCTGGTTCGTCGCAGTATTCTGCAGCGACTGCGGCCCGTTGCCGTTGTCGCCGATCCATTCGAGCTCGACGTCGTCGAAGTAGCCGAGTGCTTCGGCAAGCTCAGGATAGATGACCTGAGCGGGTGCACCTTCGTACCGCAGGACGGTCCTGCCGTCGGCGGTCACCGAGGCGTCGGAGCTGGCGGAGCATGCGGCTGTGAGCGAAGTCAGAGTGAGGAGTGCTGCGGCTGCGGCGACGGCAGTGGTAAGTCGTCGGCGCAGCGTGGAATGAGACATCGTGTCGAAGTGTCCTTGTGTCGGCCCGCATGTGCGGGCGCCGGTTTCGAGAATGCGGTTGCGATTTCGGCGACAACGTTTCAGCGACAACACGGACAACTACGCACGACGAATTCCCTTCCTGTTCGATGGCAACCAGGCAAGCATCGCGATCGCGCACCGCACCGGCAATGGTTCGACTCACGGTGATTCCAACGCGGCGCAGCAGAACTCCCGCTGCCGTGATTTATTCGAGGCGATAGCGGCGTCCGAGTTCGTCGAGGTGCGCACGAAGCGCATCGAGAACCGGGCGCTGGCCTTTGTGGAGTTTGATCTCGGCCTCGGGCAGCGGCCACCACCGCGCATCGTCGACCTCTGGAAACTGCTGCATCTTTCCCGACCGGGGCGGCCACTCGAGGTCGAACATATTGCTGGACACGAACTCCAGTTCGGTCGCGGTCTCCCCGGTGTAGACGCTCACTATTTTCCCGGAGGGCTGCTTGTACCGTCCAAGCAGAGTCAACGGAACGTCGGGGGCGGCGAATCCGCACTCTTCCTCGAATTCACGCAGAGCGACCTCGCGTGGATCCTCCTCGTCTCCGTATTCGCCTTTCGGAACCGACCACGCTGCCTCGTCCTTACCGGTCCAGTACGGCCCGCCGGGGTGCACAAGCCACACCTCGAGGAGACCGGTCTCGTCGATGCGATACAGCAGCAAGCCCGTGCTGGTGACAGTCATGCGACGGTGACCGGTTGCCTGAGAATGGTTTTCAGACTCCCAGGCGCGGTACGGCGGGGATCACTCAGGTAGATCTCGTGATGTCTGCCGTTGTAGGTGAGCCCCCTCTCAGGAAGCACGCGATGATGCAGGCTCTCGAGGGTCGGCCCTTCGTCGTCGTACGCGCCGATGTGCAGGATCTGCACACATCGTCCCTCGGTCCACGTCATCGAATGCAGCAGCGGCAACGAGGCCAGCGCCTTCTTCTTCGCTACAACGGCCTTCGCCGAGTCGACCATCTCGTCAGTGACCCACGGCGGCTGGTTGATCAGCATCGTCCATTTCCATGCCCGCTTGTCACGGCTGACGAATGTCGACATGTCATCGGCCCACCACAGCCCCTCCAACGGCCCCACAACGGCATCGCGCCCGAGCTCCTTCTTCGAGGCGAACTTGATCGTGTACGACACGCTGTACAAGGCCTCGACCGCCTCCGCGTATGCCCGGCTGCTGTTCGGGTCGCCACTCCCCTCGACCGCAAGATACCGGAACTCGGGCACGTCCACTTCCGTAAAGTCCCCGGCCGACGACGAATACAGATTCTTGTGTGCACGTTTCATGTCGTACTTGTCCATACGTTCCCTCGTCAGGTCCGTCGCTCGTCCCGCATCGTTCTCCCGTCGTAGCATCGAGAATATGCGCGCAGTTGCGATGGCGGAATCGTTCGAGCAACACCGCAGTCACCTGTTGTCGGTCGCATACCGGCTCACCGGCAGCGTGGCGGACGCCGAGGACGCCGTACAGGATGCGTGGTTTCGGCTCGACAACACAGATCCCGACAGCATCGGCGATCTACGAGCGTGGTTGACGACCGTCGTGGGTCGTCTCTGCCTCGACAGGCTGAAATCGGCGGCGGTGCGCCGCGAGAAGTATGTGGGGCAGTGGCTCCCCGAGCCGATCGTCACGCCCCTCGCGGGCACGACGCCACCCGACCCGCTCGAGCAGGTGGTGCGCAATGAGGACAACCGCCTGGCCGCACTTGTCGTGCTCGATACCCTCACACCCACACAACGGATCGCGTTCGTGCTGCACGACGGGTTCGGTGTCCCGTTCGACGAGGTCGCACGCATTCTCGACATCGAGGTTCCGGCAGCACGGCAACTCGCATCGCGTGGTCGGCGTGCCGCCGCCGACGCCCCGCCGCCCCCATCCGCGCGCGAACACGAACACGCGGTGCAGCAGCTCATTGCAGCCATCGCCACCGGCAACCTCGACACGGTGATCGTGGCCCTCCACCCGGACGCCCGCATGATCGGCGACGCGGGCGGCACCACCCGCACCGCGATCAACGTCATCGCCGGCCCCGACAAGTTCGCCCGGTTCTTCCTGGGACTGGTCCACCTCTACGGCGAGCAGGCGCTCATGTCGCTCGAACCGGCCCTCGTCAACGGCGAACTCGGCTTTCTCAACCACGGGTCCGCCGGCGACGACACCCATCAGGGCTTTCCCGGACGTGTCCTGGGCATCACCGTGCGCGACGGACGCGTCTGGGCCGCATACGACATGGCGAACCCGGCAAAACTCGGCGGTGTCAGACTTCCGTCCGACCCGCCGGAGTGAGCACCGAGCCGGTCAGCGAGTCGTCTCCTCGGCCCATGGCACGCGGCACGCATCGGTGCTGAAGCCCTGGTCGTGGATGCCCAGTGCCGAGTTCATGCGGGCGCGCATGTTCTCCAGCCCGATCTGGTAGGTCAATTCCACAACGCCCGCACGACCGAACCGCCTCTCGAGGTCGGCGACCTGTTCGTCGGTCACGTCGTTCGCCACATCGCCGGTCATCGCGTCCGCATACGCGATCGCAGCCTTCTCGTCGTCGCTGTACAGGTCCGAGGTGGCGTACTCGGCGATATGCTCGAGCCGATCGATGTCGAGACCGTCGAGCCGCTGCAGCATCGTGCCGAAATCGACGCACCACGAGCAGCCCACAGTCCATGCCGTGCGGTAGACCGCTATTTCCCGCACGTTCTTCGGCAACACCTTCGATGCCCGATCGGCGAGCATTTCGTGCAGACCGCTCGCACGGAGCAGGCCGGGGTGGTGGGCCACCACGGTGAACGGCTCGGGAACCTCGTCGAACATGCGGCCTGCGACCTTGTACATCGCCTTCGTCGTCAATCCCGCCTGGTCGGGGTTGAGCGGTGGTATCCGTGTCATGATCTGCCTCCTCGGTCGTTTTCATCCTCCTCTTGTTGGACGAGACAGCGCACCGAGATGTGACATGGTAGGCAAACACGGCATACATGCACCGGCTACCCTGCAGAAATGCCAGAATCGTCGAACTCGGGACGGGCCCGCACCGTCGCCCGGCTACGACCGTTCGCCTCCACGATCTTCGCCGAGATGACCTCACTCGCCGTCGAGCACGGTGCGATCAACCTCGGGCAGGGATTCCCCGACACCGACGGGCCGCCGGAGATGCTCGAGGTTGCCCGACGAGCAATCGCGGAAGGCGTCAATCAGTACCCGCCCGGTTCCGGGATCCCGGAACTGAGGGCGGCGATCGCTGCCGACCGGTTGGCGCGGTACGGGCTGGAACACGACCCGGACACCGAGGTGCTGGTCACCGTCGGCGCCACCGAGGCCATCAGTGCCGCGCTGCTCGGACTCGTCGAACCCGGCGACGAAGTGCTGCTCACCGAGCCCTACTACGACTCTTATGCAGCCGCAGTGGCCTTGGCAGGCGCAACCCGGCGGACCGTGCCGTTGACCCGCTGGGACAACGAATTCGTCCTCGACGTCGAGGCTCTCAGGGCTGCGGTCACCGACCGCACCCGCATGCTGGTCGTCAACACCCCGCACAACCCGACCGGCACCGTCTACGACGACGGCGCCCTGGCAGCGATTGCCGAGTTCGCCTGCGAACGTGATCTGCTGGTGTTGTCCGACGAGGTCTACGAGCACCTCGTCTTCGACGGTCGTCGCCACACTCCCCTCGCTTCACTACCCGGAATGGCCGAGCGCACGATCACCGTGTCGAGCGCCGCGAAGACCTTCAACGTCACCGGATGGAAGATCGGCTGGGCAATCGGCCCCCGCGCACTGATCGACGGAGTCCGCGCCGCCAAACAATTCATGACCTTCGTCGGCGGTGCACCGTTCCAGCCCGCGGTCACGCACGCGCTGACGCACGAACAATCGTGGGTCGGATCGATGCGCGACGCTCTGCAACGTAAGCGAACCTTTCTCTCGCATTCGCTCAGCGAAGCCGGATTCGATGTTCTCGACTCTGCGGGAACGTACTTCGTCTGTGCAGACATCACGCCGCTCGGCTTCCGCGACGGCGTGCAGCTCTGTCGTGCACTGCCAGGAGAGATCGGCGTCGCCGCCGTGCCGGTGAGCGTATTCGCCGACGACTCTGCATCATGGAATCATCTGGTGCGCTTCGCCTTCTGCAAACGCGACGACGTTCTCGCCGAGGCGGCCCAGCGACTGCACGGCGTCCGGCACATTCACCGCGAAGGGAAGGCTCTGTAAGAGTGTCAGCCCCAACGATTCCCTCCGACTTCGTTGGTCGAGCGGTGAGTGTCGCGGCAGCCGACGGCATCGACCTCACTCCGGCGCTCGCCGCAGCCAGGATAAGTCGAGCAGTGCTCGCGCAGCCGCACGCGCGACTCACTCCCGAGCAGGTCAGCCTGTTCACGCGCTCGGTCTGGCAGATCACCGACGACGAGTTGTTCGGACTCGGCTCAGGATCGGTGCCGCGCGGATCGTTCCGGATCATGACACTGACACTGATCCATTGTCCTGATCTCGTGCACGCACTCACACGAATGATCGAGGTCAACCGGGTCCTGCAGGGACTCCCTCGATTGAGTCTGACCATCGGTGAGACGAGCACCTACCTTGATGTTGCCCTTCCCGATCATGTGACGGAAAAGACCCGTGTGGCAGTCGATTTCCTACTGATGCTCTTGCACCGCTTCGCGGCCTGGCTCGTCGGGGGCCGGATACCGCTGGTGTCGGTGTCGCTGCCCTACGCCGAGCCCGATCCGATCCTTGCGCGTAGCTACGACGCGATCTTCGGCATCCCCGTCACCTTCGATGCGGGACGCGCGGCGCTCGAAATGGACAACTCGGCCATGCGGTCGCCGATTGTCAGGACCGAAGAGGCGCTCGAAGCATATCTCCGGGATTCTCCGAACCTGATGTTGTCCGAACGCGACTACGAATCGAGCGTCTCGAGCCAGGTGCGCAGGATCTTCGAGTCCGGTATCCAGGGCCGCACCGCAACCACCGACGAGATCGCCGACATGCTTGCAGTGAGTCCGCCACATCTGCGGCGACTGCTGCGCCACGAGGGTACGTCCCTCGGCCGTCTCCGGGAGGAAGTACTGTGCGACCTGGCAATCGCCGGACTACGGCGGGGCGAACCGGTGGACGACCTGTCGGCGCGTCTCGGATTCTCCGAGCCGAGCGCCTTCCGCCGCGCGTTCAAACGATGGACGGGGAACACGCCGCGCGCCTATCGCGCGCACGCCTGAGAAGAAGCCATCAGCACAGGCAGAACTCGTTGCCTTCCGGGTCCGCCATCGTGATCCACACGTAAGGACCCTGACTGCCGCGATGCAGCAGCGTGGCACCGGCCGCGACCAGGCGCTCGGCCATCTCCTCGCGGTTGTCTCCCGCTCGGATGTCCAGATGCGCTCGGTTCTTGACGGTCTTTCCCTCCGGGACCCTCTGGAACAACATTCTGGGGCGGTGCGGGTTGTCGGGGTCGGTGATCGCAGATCCGGCCCGCCACACGAGTGCGCCGTCGAAGATCTCGGTGTCCTCTTCTTGCGCGTGCCCGGCCGCAACGAGGCCACGAATGAAATCCTCGTCGCTGGGTTCGACACGCCATTCGAGCGCTTCGGCCCACCATCGCGCCTGAGTATGCGGATTGCTGCAGTCGATCGTGACCTGAAATTCGTATCCCATGTCGCGACCCTACTGCGCATGTCCGACAGGGTCCGACGTTCGAGTCCCGAGGCGACGAGCAGGGCGTTTTCCGGCGCAGGCCCGGTTTGTCGGGTTGCATATCCGACCCGGTTCTGAGACGGTCGGGTAGAACCATCGTCTATCCTCGAGAGGGTGATTCGGAGAATATGCGCACGGTCGTGAAGGATGCCTATCCGACTCGCAACCGCACTATTTCGGAATCAATCGCGCGAACGGATCCTGTCGTCTGGGGTTCTCATCCCGGCCCGCTGGATTCCACCACGGTCAAGGCGTACGAAGCACGCGGATTCCACACTGCGGAAGCGCTTCTCGCAGCAAATGATGTCGGAAACCTTTTGGAAGAAACCTCCCGCCTCGGACGCGAACTCGGCAACGACGAACGCGTGGTCCGTGAGCACGCCGGCGGCGATGTACGTTCGATCTTCGATGTACACCGCCTGAGCGGCCTGGTCGATTCGATCATCCGCCGTCCTGAAATTGCCGGTATCGCAAGACAATTACTCGGTTCCGACGTCTACATCCACCAGTCCCGGCTCAATGTCAAGCCGGGGTTCCGTGGTGGGCCGTTCTATTGGCACTCGGACTTCGAGACCTGGCACGCGGAGGACGGCATGCCGACCCCTCGCGCGTTGAGCATCTCGATCGCGTTGACCGAAAATTATGGGTACAACGGCGGGTTGATGATCATGCCGGGCTCACACAAGACGTTCGTCTCGTGTGCCGGCGAGACTCCCGACGACTATTATCGAGAGTCGCTCGTGACCCACGTCCCGCCGACGGGATCACCCGATGAAGACACCCTGACCCGGATGAGCGCCGAGTTCGGGATCACCACGTTCCGCGGATCTGCGGGTTCTGCAACAGTTTTCGACTCGAACTGCATGCATGGATCCAACGGGAACATCACCCCACTCCCCCGCTCCAACCTGTTCGTGGTGTTCAACAGCGTCGAGAACACACCGGTCGAACCGTTCGCTGCGAGCAAGCCGCGTCCGTCGTATCTCGGCAGCCGGGATTTCACGCCTCTGCGCTGAAGTCCTTCGGCCTGAGTCCCACGGCACCGAAGTGCGCCACCACCGCCTCGGGATCGTCCACCTGCAATGACAAGCGCGATACCGAGGCGGTGGTGCGCTTGTGTTCGAAGAAGGCCGGAAGCGTGACTTCGGCGGCTTGCCTCAGCACCAGATCGAGGCAGGTGCCGTCCGGCCCCGGGAGGTAGAGCGCGTCATCGTCGACGATCGGCGATGTGTGCTCCCACCGCCTCCGCTCGAACACGCGTTCGACGGCACCTCGGTCCAGTTGCGCGATCACCTGGTGTCCCGCCCGGATCGTCAGCCGCGCATCGGTCAGCAGATGCGGGTGTGTGATCCGGCCTGCGAGGATTCCGAGAATCTGGATCAGTCCCCAGATCGAGAGCACGAGCAGGACGTTGCGGATCAGCGGCCACGGCACCAGTACGTGGACGACCACGGTTTCGATGACAGCGGCGACGAGAAATGCCATCGGGATGCCCAGCGTGCCCTTCGTGTATCCGACGGGCACGACGTCCGGGCCGGCGCTGTCGTAGCGTCGACGAAGGAAGAGCCATATTGCGCGGTAGCCGCGCGCCTCGAACCGAATGAGGTCGGCTGCGACCTTCCCGGTGATCTCGTCGAGGATCGCGTTCCATCCGAGTTTCTCGCGGCGCAGGGATCGGATGCGCAGCGCCGTGAGGACACCGACCGCGAGACCGAGCGGAATCTCGACCGTCAGCCACAACACGAACGCAGCGCCTGGGCTCAGAATCCCGAGTGCAACGAGGGCCACGTCGATGCCCGCCACCATCACCGTGACCACCAACGCTGCCCGGTGAAGCCTGCTCAACCACTGGCCGGTCATGACTGCACTGCGCCCTCTGCGACGCGGGCGATGACCCGGAGCGCCACCGCCCGCTGTGCGGGGTCGGGGAGTACTTCGGCCATCATCGACTCGCCGTCCCTCACGTAGGTCGCCGCGGCCGCCACCCATTCCACGAAGAGGCCACCCTCGCCATCCTGGCCGAACGCCGTGAGGAACTCTGCCATCGCCTCGGCAACCGCGTCGATTTCGGCTGCGACACCGGAAGGCGGATGCCCGGCGAGCGCGCCGAACCTGCGGTACAGCGCTACCACCGACTCACGTTGAGCGGGGTCGGACAAGGCCATCGATACAGCTTCGAGGAACTCCGGTGGGGCTTGCCCGGATAGCGCGACGAGCTCGAAGCTGTCCCGCTCATGTTCGAAGACCTCGCGGGTCCGGGGGTCGGTTTCACCGTCGATGAGCTCGGCGAAGGTTTTCACGAGTGGCTCGGGAAGCGGCGACAGGGTTTCGCCGCGTCGATGCCCATCGAGCATCGCGGACAACGCACGTCTCTTGCCGTCGAGTGCGTGCACTTGCGCGTCGAGGTCTGCGATCAGCGCTTCGAGGTCCGCAGTGAGATCGTCGCTGGCCTCGCTGTCGCGGGCTGTGCCGATCACCGTCGGGACCGTGCCGAGCGGAACTCCGGCACCGGCGAGCCAGCGAATCCGCATCAGACGCACGAGGTCCTCCATCGAGTACACGCGGTACCCGTTGGAGGACCTCGGTGGTTCCGGCAGCAACCCGAGCCGGTGGTAGTGCCGGATCGTGCGTACGGTCGTGTCTGCAGCCGAGGCCAGTTCGCCGATTCTCATGACCCCAGCATCAACCCTGACGTTACGTCGGGGTCAAGTTCGATGCGAGCTGCTAGGACCGACGAGCGCGCACGGCCTCGGCGAGGCGATCGAGCTGATCGACGGTGGTCCCCCAGTCGATGCACGCGTCGGTGATCGACTTGCCGTATTCGAGTTCGTCCGCCTGACCGAGCGTCAGGTCCTGTCGGCCCGCTTCGATGAAGCTCTCCAGCATCAGGCCGACGATTCCCTTCTCGCCTGCAACGATGCGGTCGGCGATGTCGTTGACGACGTCGACCTGCTTCTCGTGGTTCTTGCTGCTGTTGCCGTGGCTCGCATCGATGACGACCCGCTCGGGCAGCCCCGACTTGCGCAACCGGGCCATCGTGTCGGCGACGGTCTCGGCATCGTAATTCGGTCCTGCACTGCCGCCACGCAGGATCACGTGGCAGTCGGGGTTACCGACGGTTTCGATCAGCGCGGCCTGGCCATCGAGGTCAGTGCCCGGGAACACGTGGCTTGCGGCGGCGGCACGCGTGCCATCGACCGCGACCTGTACATCACCTTCGGTGGAATTCTTGATTCCGACCGGCATCGACAGTGCGCTGCACAGCTGGCGGTGCACCTGGCTGGCGGCGGTGCGGGCACCGATCGCACCGTAGGTGACCAGGTCCGCGTAGTACTGCGGGAGGATCGGGTCGAGGAACTCGCAGCCGACGGGCAGACCGAGGCTCGAAACATCGAGAAGCAGCTTGCGGCCGATGCGCAGGCCCGTGTTGATGTCGTATGTGCCGTCGAGGTGCGGGTCGTTGAGCAGGCCCTTCCAGCCGAGCGTGGTGCGGGGCTTCTCGAAGTACACGCGCATCACGATGTGCAGGTCATCGCGCAGTTCGTCGGCCTTCGCAGCGAGCTTGCGGGCGTAGTCCATCGCGGCGGCGGGGTCGTGCACCGAGCACGGGCCCACGATGACGACGAGACGGTCATCCGTGCCGCTGAGGATGTCGACGGTGGCAGCGCGGCCCGAACGCACGGTCGCGGCAGCAACCTCGTCGGGTGCATGCTCGGCACGCACGACGGACGGTGCTGCGAGCGGGCTGATCCGCACGGTGCGCTGATCATCGAGATTCGCGGTGGAGATGCTGTTGGTCTTGGTGCTCATCGGGTTCTCGGTTCCTGTTCTCAGGCCGACCCTCGAGGAAGCTGCAATCTCCAGCGAGCCGGTCTGTAATCCGGCTCGTAGGTGGAAGAAGTCAGCGCGCGGTAACGCCGACCGGCCCACCCAGGGCCGGCCTGCTAAACCAGAAATATGCGCGCTGCATGCCGACGAGCGTAACAGACGGTTCTGACGTGGGGGTGTGACGGTCGCCTCACCCTCACCAGGGTCCGACCGTTCCGTTCGTGTGGTCTGGAGATTCGAGTGTGCAGTTGTGGTCGCGACACGCCGGGCGGTTTCACGAAAACTGCACACTCAACCCCGCCGACGGTCGCTACGTCCAGTAGGCCTGGATCTTGAACTCTCCCCAGGGTGTCGAAAGGACGTCGGCGATGCCCCCCGCTACTTCCACGGAGCTCTCTCCCCGTCGCGAAGGATTCGACGAGCAGTCGACATCCGATGCACCTCGTCGGGTCCGTCGTAGATCCGCGCGTAGCGGGCCTGCCGGTACATCCTTTCGAGCGGCGTGTCGGCGGTCAGCCCGAGGGCGCCGTGAACCTGGATGGCTCGATCGACGACGTTGTGGAGCATTCGGGCTCCCCAGAACTTGACGAGCCCGATCTGCACTCGGGCATCCTCGCCGGAATCCATGACCCGGGCAGCATCGAGCGTCATCAACCTCGACGCCTGGATCTCTGCGGCCGATTCGGCCACATACCTTTGGATCTCGCCCTTTTCGGACAGCAGTGAACCGTGGGCGAAGCGTTCGTCGGCGCGCACACATCATCTCGAACGCGCGTTGCGCCTGCCCGAGCCAACGCATGGCATGGAAGATGCGGCCCGGACCGAGCCTGTCCTGCGCGACGACGAACCCGTTGCCGCGCGCTCCCAGCAGGTTCGTGGCAGGCACCCGCACGTCGGTGTAGCGAACCTCGTAGTGGTCGCTGGGGTCGTGTCCCATTGTGGGAATGGACCGGACTATCTCGAAGCCGGGGGTATCGGTGGGGACGATGATCGCGCTGATGCTGCGGTGCAAGGCTGTCGCCTCGGGTTCGGTGCGGGCGAACACCGTGCAATACCCGGCCTCCCGCGCACCGGTGGTGAACCACTTGTGTCCGTTGATGATCCAGTGGTTCCCGTCGAGAATGGCGGTGGTCCGGACCAGAATGGGATCGGATCCGGCAACCTCCGGTTCGGTCATTCCTACGGACGGCAGGATCTCTCCCGAGACCAGGCCGGGTATCCAGCGATGGCGTTGCTCGTCGGTGCCGTGCCGGTGCAGCATCAACGCGTCCTGCATGGACACCGACCCGACAGCGAGTTGACCGAATTCGGAGCGGCCGATGATCTCGTTGAGATAGACGAAGTCGAGGAATGGCACCCCTGCACCACCGATCTCCTCGGGATGCCCGAGCGCCCACAACTCGAGACCTTTCGCGCTGGATTTCAGTCGGGTGAGTGCGGCTACCGCCTCGTCGTCATGCCGCGAGAGGACAGGCTCGAGGGGAACGACCTCGTCGTCGATGAAGGAGCGCATGCGGGTGCACAGCTCCGCCACCCGCCCCTCCGGCCGGTTCGCTGTCATGGTCGACAATCTATCGGCACACACGTGCGCTCACATGCATTTCGATCCGCTACGACCCGGCGCCCCCGCCCGAGAGTGTCGAAAACCGAACCCTTGCACATAAGGTTTGCCTAACCTATATTCATCGGTGGGCCAGTTGAGGACCGAGCGGAGAGCTGAGGGCTGCAGCGAATCCCGGTCCCCGCCTACGGCGGGTCCCGTCGCTTTCGAGCGCGGGGCCCGCCGGTTCGCATTCACCCACCTTGACACAGAGCATCGACTCCACGCGCTACTTCGCGTCGACACCCGCGCTCACCGGCATCGTCCGAGCCCGAGGCTTCCCGAACAGCGCGCGCAGTGAGAACCGGCCGAGCTCCGGATCGTAGGGTCGGTAGGCGGCATAGACGAGGACGTGGAACTTCTCGTGCAGTGCCAGCGCTCGACGGATCTCGGAGGTCATCCGTCCGTGCAGTTCGAAGGTCTTCACACCCGACTCGATGTAGGAGCCGAACTCCCGCGGTGGGGTCAACGCCCGCCTGGGAGAGATATCGACGCGCATGCCGCTGAGCTGGACGATCGGAATCTCCGCTGCACCGAGACACAGTGCCAGGTCGAGGTCCTCGTGGATATCCGGAGCCACACTCACGCCCTCACAGACCTGCTCCCACGCCGACCGACGGATTGCCATGTTGGCGCCGTGCAAATTGCGGTAAGGACGCTCGCCACCGAAAATTCCGCGCTGGACCTGCTTCTCGACGTACCAACCTTTGAGTCGCCGATACGGTGAATCGTACGAGTTGTTCAGCCCGCTGACAGCTCCGACCTCGTCGGTGTCACCTCTGTCGAAATAATCGCACACCACCCGAGCCCAGTCCGAACGGACACGCGTATCGGCATCGACCCGCCCGAGGATGTCGCCGCGCGCAGCTTCGAATCCGGCATTCCTCGCGTATGCAACACCAGGCCTCGTCTCACTCACCAGCTTGATCTTCGGGCATCTCGCCTGCGCACGCCACACCACATCGACGGTGGAATCCGTGCAGTTGTTGTCCACCACGATGATTTCGACAAAGTCGTCCTGCTGCTCGATCAAAGCGTCGAGACACGGCCCGATATACACCTCTTCATTGTGAACGGGAATGATGACCGACAATCCGGATCGGGTGACCATGACGCTCGATCCTACCGTCCACAGAGCATTCGGCCCGCCTCAGGTGTTGTCACCCGAGGCGGGCCGAAGCGGTTCTTTACCAACTGTTTCCGGTCACCTGACGACCAATTCGCCGTCCTCGACCGCGACGGACACCGCGCCACCCTCGTCGAGTTCGTCATCGAGCAGCAGGTCGGCGATGCGATCGTCGACCTCACGCTGGATCGCACGGCGCAAAGGTCGCGCGCCGAACTCGGGTTGACGCCCACGGTCGGCGAGCCAGTCTACGGCCACACCATCGATGTCGAGTGCGATTCCCTTGTCGGCCAGCTTCTTCCGAGTGTCCTCGAGCAAGAGGTCGGTGATGCGCCGCAGTTGCTCGTCGTCGAGCTTGCGGAACAACACGATCTCGTCGATCCGGTTGAGGAATTCCGGTCGCATGGCTTCGCGCAATCGAGCCATCACCCTGTCGCGCAACGGCTTCTCGGCAGCCTCGGCGTCACCGGTGGTGAAGCCGAGCGCGCCACCACGGCTCGAGATGATGTCCGACCCGAGGTTGCTGGTCATGATCACCACGGTGTTGCTGAAGTCGACCGTGCGACCTTCACCGTCGGTCAGGCGACCGTCGTCGAGGACCTGGAGGAGCGTATTGAACACATCCGGGTGCGCCTTCTCGATCTCGTCGAGCAGCACGACCGAATACGGGTTGCGGCGCACCTTTTCGGTCAGCTGACCGGCCTCGCCGTACCCGACGTATCCGGGTGGTGCACCGACCAGGCGACTGACCGTGTGTCGCTCACCGAACTCGCTCATGTCGATGCGCAGCATCGACCGCTCGTCTCCGAACAGTACCTCCGCCAAGGCTTTCGCCAGCTCGGTCTTACCGACGCCGGTCGGCCCGAGGAAGAGGAAGCTACCCACCGGCCGGCCCGGGTCACTCATCCCCGAACGGCTTCGACGCACCGCGCGCGCCACCGCACGGACCGCTTCGTCCTGGCCGACGACGCGCTCGTGCAGCTCGTTCTCGAGATTCCGCAGCCGGTCCTTCTCCCCACTCGTCATCCGAGTGACGGGAATACCTGTTGCACGGGAGACGATTTCGGCAATCAGCTCCGCATCCACCTCGGGAACCCCGGCGTCATCGCTCGCGCCAGACCCCGACTCGATCCGGGCCTGCGCCTTCACGATCTCGTCGCGGATCCGCGATGCCTCCTCGTAGCGTTCGGCTGCAACGGCGGCATCCTTCTCCGCTTCGAGAGAACTCACCTGCTCGCGGAGCGCCTCGGTGTCGACCCTCGGCGTACGCAGCGTCAGCCGCGCGCCCGCTTGGTCGATCAGGTCGATGGCCTTGTCCGGAAGATGCCGGTCGGGCAGATACCGCACCGACAACTCCACCGCCGCCTCGATCGCCTCGTCCGAGTACCTGACGCGGTGGAATTCTGCGTACCGGTCGCGGAGTCCGTGCAGGATGGTGACGGCATCGTCGTGCGACGGCTCGCCCACGGTGACGGGCTGGAATCGCCGTTCGAGCGCCGGATCCTTCTCGATGTGCTTGCGGTATTCGTCGAGCGTGGTCGCACCGACCACATGCAGTTCACCGCGTGCGAGCTTGGGCTTGAGGATGTTGCTCGCATCCATGGAGCCCTCACTGCCGCCACCGCCGGCTCCGACGACGGTGTGCAGCTCGTCGATGAAGACGATCAGCGCGCCGTCCTGCGCGGTGATCTCGTCGAGGACCGAAGTGAGTCGCTCTTCGAAGTCGCCACGATAGCGGGTCCCGGCCACCATCGAAGTCAGATCGAGCTGAACGATGCGCTTGTCGCGCAGAGTGTCCGGAACGTCACCGTCCACGATGCGCTGGGCCAGCCCCTCGACGATCGCGGTCTTGCCGACACCGGCCTCACCCACGAGCACCGGGTTGTTCTTGGTGCGACGCGACAGGATCTCGATGGTCTGCTCGATCTCGTCGGCACGGCCGATGACGGGGTCCACACCGCCGTTCCGGGCACGGTCGGTGAGGTCGACGCCGTATTTGTCGAGGGTGGGCGTCGACGACTCCGCCTCGGCAGGCGCAGCAGGCACCGGCTGGAGCGCGGTCTGCAGCGCCTGCGGGGTGACACCGAGCGACGCAAGCAGACGCCCCGCCGCGCGAGTCTGGTCTGCAGCGAGCGTGAAGAACAGGTGTTCCGGATCGATGTACGTGGATCCGAGTGCGCGGGAGAGCTGGTGCGCCTCGAGCAGGGCGGTCTTCACCGCGCCACTGAGTGCGGGCGAAATCGCGCCGCTTGCGGGATCGCCTTGCGGGAGTCGCTGCTCCACGGCCTTGACCACGTCGGCGGGATCAGCACCGGAGCGGGTCATGACCGTCCGGGCCGGGTCCTGCTCAGCCATGGCACGCAGAACGTGCAGTACATCGAGATCCACGTCGCCGCGTTCCGCTGCGAAACGCGCCGCGGCAGCCATGAGCTCCTGTGTTCCGCGGCTCATGAAGCGCGAAATATCGATGCGGCCGGGGCCACCAGGCCCGAAGAATGACGGCATTCCGAAGCCTTTCTCTTGAACTTGAGTCATACGTACTCAACTAACGTGCATACCTCGCGATCAATTCCCACGGTGGAGTGATCCGCGCCACACCTTCGCGTTGCCCGAAGCGTCCGCGTAGCGTGGACACGTGCATAGGCAGTACGGGCCGCAGCTCACGCTGTTCGCGGCCGAGCTCGACTTCGTCCTCGACGAATTTCAGATCCGCGCTTGCGAGGCTCTCGAGAACCACCGCGACGTGCTGGTCTGTGCGCCCACCGGCTCCGGAAAGACCGTCGTCGGGGAATTCGCAGCTCACCTCGCCCTCGTCTCGAACGGAACGTGCTTCTACACCACACCGATCAAGGCTCTGAGCAATCAGAAGTTCCACGACTTCACCCATAGATTCGGTGACCATCGAGTCGGTCTGCTCACCGGCGACATCACGCACAATCCCGATGCGCCGGTGGTGGTCATGACCACCGAAGTCTTGCGGAGCATGCTGCACGGGCACTCCCCTCTGCTGACCGGGCTGACCCACGTCGTCATGGACGAAGTGCACTATCTCGCCGACAGCGAGCGCGGCGCAGTATGGGAGGAATCGATACTTCACCTCCCCGCGACGGTACGTCTCGCAAGCCTGTCCGCGACGGTGAGCAATGCCGAGGAGTTCGGCGACTGGATTGCCCGCGTCCGCGGCGACACAACCGTGGTCGTCGAGGAGACCAGACCGGTGCCGCTGACCCAGCACATGCTCGCGGGAGGTCGCCTGTTCGACCTGCTGTCGCCGGTCGACGGCGGTGTCGATGACAATCTCGAGCGGTACATCGCGCATCGACGGCTCGTCGAGGCCGCGCCGCCACCGGCCCCCGGAGGGAGACGCCGCCGCAGGCGGGGTCACCGGGCCGAACCCGCAGGTGCCGACCGACCCGAGATCGTCGCACGCCTGGAAGCCGAACAGCTCCTGCCTGCCATCTGGTTCCGGTTCAGCCGCGCCGGGTGCGACGCCGCGGTCACCGAATGCCTCGACGCGTCGGTGCGGCTCACCGACGGATCCGACCTGTCCGAGATCCGGGCCATCGCGGAGAAGCACACTGCCTCGCTGCCCCCGGGCGATCTCGATGCACTGGGTTACGCCGATTGGATCGACGGGCTCGAGCGTGGTTTCGCTGCACACCACGCCGGCCTCGTTCCCGCGTTCCGGCACACCGTCGAAGAACTGTTCGCTCGCAACCTCGTGAAGGTGGTCTTCGCGACAGAGACACTCGCGGTGGGCGTCAACATGCCTGCCCGGACAGTCGTACTCGAACGTCTCGTCAAACCGACGGCCGATGGACCGGTGCGGTTGACGGCCGGTGAGTACACCCAATTGACCGGACGCGCCGGTCGCCGTGGCATCGACGACAAGGGGCACGCCGTAGTGCTGTGGAGTCCCGATATCGCCCCCGCAACGGTTGCCGGACTCGCCTCCACTCGCACCTACCCGCTGCACAGTTCGCTGCGAATCGGATACAACACAGCGGTCAATCTCATCGACGATCTCGGTGTGGACGGCGCTCGCGCATTACTGGGTCGCTCGTTCGCCCAGTTCCAGGCGCAGAACTCGGTCGCCGCGCTCGCCGAGGCCGCCCGTGTCAACTCTGCGACTCTCGCCGCACTCGACGCAGAGCTCGCCGAGGCGGAGGGGTTCGACGAGTACCGCAGCCTGTGCGACCGGCTCGCCATTGCCCGCACGACCGCTCCGGCCGACACCGTCACAGTCCTGGCGCGTGCGGTCCGATCTCACCCCGGTCATCGTCGTGGCGACCGTGACCGCCTCTTGACGCTGGCCGCCCATCGCAGCGCCCTGAACACGGACACCGAACTGCTACTCGCGCAGGTTCATGCGGTCTCGGGCCGACTGATCGACACATTCGACCGCACGCTGGCACTGCTCGACGAACGCGGCCACGTCATATACGACCCGATCAGCGGGCATGCCCATGTCACCGACGACGGGGTGCGGCTCAGTCGGATCTATTGCGGAAGCGATCTTCTCGTATCCGAATGCCTACGCACCGGGGCATGGGCCGGGCTCGAGCCGGCCGAGCTGGCCGCGGTTGCGTCGAGTGTGCTCGGCGAGAACCGCCGACGCTCGGCGACATCCGCGGGACGTACGACACCGGCGATCGACGAAGCACTGCGCGCGACGGTCCGGTTGTGGGGCGAACTCGCCGAAGCCGAGGAACGACACGGCCTTGCGGTGAGCCCTGAGCCCGATCCGGCCCCGGTGGCGGCGATCCACCGGTGGGCGCGAGGCGACGGGCTCGCTGCAGCACTGCAGGTGGCCTCCGATTCGGCGCGCTCGGGAGGAGATCTGGTCCGCCACTATCTGCGGACGCTCGATCTCGTCGACCAGACCCGGCTGTGTCCGCGGGGCGCGCTACCACCCGTTCCTGCGACGCTGCTGTGAACGGCCTGCCACCTTCAGTCCGACAGCAACTCCACCTCGCACAGTTCCTCCGAGAGCGACCACAGCCTCGACGCAACGGATTCGTCCTTGGAACGCGCGCTCGACTGCACCCGCTTCGGATACCCGCGCATCTCGAAGAACGAGCCGGGACCGTAGAACCCGCCCGGTTCGACGTCGGGGACTGTCGCCGCATACAGCGACGGCAACGCGCCCATCGCAGGTGACTGACCGATGAGCGGCGTCGCAAGCTCCATGAGCTTGCCGTGGAGGGTCTCGCTGCGGAACTGCAGATTCGTCGACGAGTAGCCGGGATGGACAACCAACGAGCGCACCGGTGACTCGCGATCGGTCAGGCGCCGCTGCAGTTCGTAAGCGAACAACAGATTGGCCAGCTTCGACTGCCCGTACGCGAGCCAGCGGTCGTATCGCTTGCGCTCCCAGTTGAGGTCATCGAGATCGATTCGCCCGATCCTGTGCATCGCGCTACTGACCGTCACCACCCGGTCGGTGACGCGCCCGAGGAGCAACGCAGTGAGCGCGAAATGCCCGAGATGGTTGGTACCGATCTGCATTTCGAAGCCATTTGCAGTGCGTCGCAGCGGAACTGCCATCACACCCGCGTTGTTGATCAGGACGTCGATCACCTCGTGCGACTCCACGAGAGCGTCGACGAACCCGCGCACCGAACCCAGATCCGCGAGGTCCAACCGGCGTACCTGAACGCGGTCACCGAGTTCGCCCGCGACCTTCTCACCCTTTTCCACATCGCGGCACGCGAGCACCACACGCGCACCTGCGGCAGCCAAGGCCCGTGTCGTTTCGGCGCCGAGCCCGCTGTTCGCGCCCGTCACGACGAACGTGCGACCGGTCTGATCGGGGATGTCCTGCGCAGTCCATGCCACCATGACGGTCAGACTACGGGTGACGGAGCGTGCGGAAGAAGATATCGGGGCTGCCGGAGCCGCGGTCAGGACCCGAGACCCGCGAGGAACACCCCGGCCAGCGCGATCGACGCGACCCACACGGTCGAGACCGCGGCAAGGACGAAGGGTCGCGCACCCACCTTCTTGATGGTCGCCACATGCACACCGGCACCGAGGGCGAACATCGCCGCGGTGAGCAGCGCGGTCTGTACGAAGGACGCCACGTCCAGTGCAACGTCCGGAACCAGCCCGGTTGCTCGCACCGCAACGCACACGAGAAACGCTGCAACGAACAGCGGCACGAGCGGAGGACGGTGCGCGTCGGCTCCGGAGTCGGTGAGTCGACGACGCACACCGAGAATCGCAATCACCGGCGCAAGCATCAGTACCCGAGCCAGCTTCGTCACCGCGGCCACCCCGAGCGCCGCACCACCGATGACCCCGCCTGCCGCAACAACCTGAGCAACCTCGTGGATCGATCCGCCCGCCCACACACCGGCAGCCTCGTCGGACAGGCCGAGAGCCTGCGCCAGGAGCGGTACCGCGGGGATCATCAACGTTCCGAAGATCACCACGAGGGCAACAGCGGTGAGCACCTCTTCCTCTTTCGCGTCGACGACACCGTCCACAGCGGCGACGGCTGCCGCACCGCAGATCGAGAAGCCACACGCGATGAGGATGCGCTGGGTCCACGTGAGCCCGAGCAGTCCGCCGACGAACATCGTTCCCGAGATTCCGAGGGCGACCACGGCGATCACCACGACGATGACCTTCCAGCCGAGCCCGAGCACGTCCGCGAGGAGTAGTTGCAGACCGAGCAGTGCGATGCCCACACGCAGCAGGCGCTTGGCCGAGAACGTCAAACCCGGGCGCACGCGCTGGGGAAGGTCGACCACGTTCGCAACGACCGCGCCGAGAACGATCGCGATCAGCAGCGGGCTGACGGTCGGGAGAAACACGTTGATACCCATCGCTGCCGCCGTTGCTGCCGCGCACAGCGCAAGCCCGGGCACGAGGTCGGTCACCGCCGACAGCCGGCTCGGGCCTCGGGTCGGAGCCTCTGATCGGGGCGCGCTGACGGTGGATGTGTGCATAGGTCGACTCTGCGCTGTATCGGCACATTCCGATAGACGCCACTCGAGCATGGGCACATATCGGATCGATATGTCTAGCTCCTCGGGCATGCACCTGCAACATGACCATCCGTCACCTCTACGACCTCGTCGACCGCAACGAGATGGGCACGATCGTGGGTGACCAGGACGGTCGCTGCACCTTGCCGATGGGTGAGCCCGATGATGAGGTCGACGATCTCGGCGCCACGGTCGTGATCGAGCGCGCTCGTCGGCTCGTCGACGAGAAGCACCGACGGTTCGTTCATCAACGCGCGCGCAATGTTGACGCGTTGACGCTGTCCTCCGGAGAGTTGATGCGGGCGACGTTCCGCCTGATCCGCGAGTCCCACGGCGTCGAGTAGAGCCAGGGCTCTGCTGCGGGCCGCGGATACGGAGCGCCCGTCGATCGCAGCGGTGACCTGGAGTTGCTCGACCGCGGTCAGCGACGGCAGAAGATTGGGCTGCTGGAACACGATGCCGATCTTCTTTCGACGCAGATCTGCCAGCGCACCACGGGACATACCGGCCGTGGGCGTCCCAGCGACGGTGACCGTACCGGAGTCCGGCGCGATCAAGGTCGCGGCGACGGCGAGCAGGCTCGACTTCCCGGAACCCGACGGGCCGACGACGGCGGTGACGTTGCCGGCCTCGACGTCGAGGGTCACGTGATCGAGAGCGACAAGACGCTCGTCGCCGTCGGGGTAGGTGAGAGTGACATCGGTCAGGTTCAGGCTCATCGGGCACTTCCCAGGGCGATCAGAGGGTCGACGGAGGTGACGCGGCGGACCGCGAGCGCTGCACCGGCAGCGCCGAGTGCGATCATCACCGCTGCGGGAATCAGGACTGTCGAGAGCGTCAGCTCGAACGGGACGGAATCGGAGATGACCGCGCCGAGCGCAGCGGCAAGACCGGTGCCGACGAGAGTGCAGACGGTCAGCATGACCACCGCCTGCCCGAGGGCGTCGCGCAGCAGCACGGAGGTCGGCGCTCCGAGCGCTTTCAGCACGGCGATGTCGCCGCTGCGCTGGACCGTCCACACGGTGAAGAACGCGCCGACGACGAGAGCGGAGATGACGAACAGGAACACCTGCATCAACTGCAGTGACCCGTTCTCCGAGGTGTACGACCCGATCGCGGACAGCGAGTCGCTCTTGGAGACGGTCTCCGTTCCGATACTGAGATCGGCTGCAGTGCTGTCGAATCCGTCGACGATATTCAGTGCGATCACCGTGCCCGCCGGTTCCGAAAGGGCCGTCCACACCACGGGGAGATGACCGAAGGAGTCGTCGCCGCGTACCGCCGTCACGGTCAGCTCGCGACCGTTCACCGCGACGCGGTCACCGACGTCGGCGGACAGGTCGTCGGCAGCAGTTTCCGACAGCACCGCCGCCTCGGCAGTGATCTGCTCACCACCCGGAAGCAGGCTCGACCCGGCATCGACGGCGAACAGGGATACCGACGCGGTCACGGGACTGTTCGGCGTTCCTGCCGTCGCCCTCGCGGTGGAGATGTCGAGCAGCTCGGCACTCGCCACCCCGGGGGCGTCGTCCCACTGCCGCCACTGCTCGCGGGTGAGGACGGAGTTGGTGAACGACAGGTCTTCGTCGCCAGGATCGGAGAACACGAGGCGATCGACGGGCAGATCCGTGATGGCGGAGATGTTCTGGCGGGCGAGTCCGGCCGTCAGACCGGACAGCAACCCGACCAGGAGGGTGATCAGGACGATGACGGCCGCCATGAGGGCGAATCTGCCCTTGGCGAATCTCAGGTCTCTCCAGGCGACGAACACGGTGCGGCACACTCCTATGGGCTGAATCGGATGGGCCGAATACGAACGGAGTCGGTATCGGACGTCATCCACTGTCGTCGCCGCAGCCCCTGTCATCATCTGGCGACCGTGGTGACTTTCCGGATCGAACTGAGGCGTTCGGCCTCCACCTTTCGACAGATGTCGATGCCGGGCGAAGTCCGTAAGCTGGCTCGACAGTGAATACTTCGACGACCGCCACCAAGGTCCTGGCATGGTGCCTGCACCTGCTCGTGATCGGCCTACTTGTACTGACGGTCGTGCGCGTGGTGGTGGGCGACGCTCCCGATGCGGGCGCGGTGGCCACCGTGTCCGCCGTCCTTGCCCTGACCTACGCAGCGGGGCCGCTGCTGCCGGTCGTCGCACGGTCCACGCGCGCGGCTGCGCTCTGGCTCGTCGCAGTCGGCGTCGTCTGGCTGGTTCTGATGTCACTGTCCGTAGAAGGCGTGTGGCTGGCATTCCCGCTGTACTTCGTGCAGCTCCACCTGCTGCCGCGGCGCTACGGGCTGGTCGCGGTGGCCGTTACCGCGATCGGGGCCGTGGCGGGATTCGCCCTCCACCAGGACACCGTGACACCTGCCGCGGTGATCGGTCCGACTCTGGGCGCCGCGGTCGCCGTCGCCGTCGTGTGGGGATACCAGACCCTGTACCGGGAGAGTGAACAGCGCCGGATGCTGATCGACGAGCTGACCGCGACGCGGGCCGACCTCGCTGCCGCACAGCACCGCGCCGGTGTCCTCCAGGAACGCGAACGACTGGCCCGCGAAATCCACGACACCCTCGCGCAGGGGCTCTCCAGCATCCAGTTGCTCCTACGCGCGGCCGAGCGTGCGCTGCCATCGAATATCGATTCCGCGACCAGATACGTCGAACAGGCCCGGATCGCCGCTGTCGACAACCTCGCCGAGGCGCGACAGTTCGTCGCGGCACTGTCACCTCCCGCGCTCACGGACTCCAGCCTCGCCGACGCACTCGACAGGCTCTGCACGACCACGGCGGCCCAGCACCACTTCGTCGCCCGGTTCCACCTGACCGGAACCCCGGTGGCGTTGCCCACTGCCCACGAGGTCGCGCTGCTCCGGGTCGCGCAGTCGGCACTCGCCAACACCGCCAACCATGCCGACGCCGCGAATGTGGCCGTCACCCTCAGTTTCCTCGACGACGAAGTAGCGGTGGACATCGTCGATGACGGTCGCGGATTCGTTCCGGACGGCGTGCCACGTCCTGGGAAAGGCGGCGACGGTTTCGGGCTGGCAGCGATGCGCTCACGGATACTCGACCTCGACGGCACGTTCACCGTCGAGTCGGCCCCCGGGCGCGGTACCGCTCTCGCTGCCCGACTTCCTCTTCCCGCTACCGCGGAACCAGCCCCAACCGAGGTGACCGAGTGAACGAAGCACCGATCCGATTGCTGCTGGCCGACGACCATCCGGTCGTGCGAGCCGGTTTACGCGCCGTCCTCGACACCGAACCGGGCATGGAGGTGGTCGCGGAGGCGGCGACGGCAGAGGAAGCTGTTTCTCGCGCAGCGGAGGGTGACATCGACGTCGTCGTCATGGATCTTCAGTTCGGCGGTGGAATGACCGGCGCAGAGGCCACCGCTGCGATCACCTCCCGTCCCGACGCGCCGCGGATACTGGTCGTGACGACCTACGGCACCGATGCCGATACCCTCCCCGCGATCGAGGCCGGCGCAACCGGTTATCTCCTCAAGGACGCTCCCCCGGAGGATCTTGCCGCGGGGATCCGCACCGCCGCGGCCGGACGCACCACCTTGGCGCCCGCCGTGGCCGACCGGCTCGTCACCCGGCTGCGCAATCCGGGGACAGCATTGACCCGGCGCGAGGTCGAGGTCCTCACGCTCGTCTCCGAGGGACTGTCCAACCAGCGGATCGGACGGCGATTGCATCTGACCGAAGGCACCGTCAAATCGCACCTCGCGCACATCTACACCAAACTCGGTGTCGACTCACGCACCTCGGCGGTCGCGGCCGCCACCGAACTCGGCTACATCCGTCGCTGACCGACCGTCGCAGAGGTCCGGGCGACCGGCACACGGGTTCCCTCGTAGACTGCGCCGGACGACACGACCGATTCCGACACGGAAGGTTCGACGATTTGAGCCGGCATTCGGGAGGATCAGACCGTTCGCTCGTCGCGGCGCTGCGAGCGAAGGCCGGCGACTCGGCCGCCGACGTCTACGACCTTCATGCCGCGATGCTGTACGGGTACGTGCGCGGGTTCCTCGATCCGTCCAGCGCGTCCGACGTGGTCCACGATACCGTGTGGATCGCAATCGAACGGATCCGGACGCTACGTGATCCCGACATGTTCAGGGCCTGGCTGTACGCAATTGCGCGGTCGGAGTGCGTGCGCGACTCCGGCGGTACTGCGCCGGGCTACGTCCCCGCAGGACCCGAAGCCGACGCCGACGCCGAGACCACCGTTCTCCCGCCGGTACACGCGCTGGATCCGGCAGATCTCGAGGCGGTCGACCTCACCGTGCGGCACGGGTTCACCGAAGCTCAGGTCGCCGCGATCCTCGGCGGGGGTTTCGATGCCGGGACTGCGCTCGAGCACGCGAAGGCTGCCGTCACCGACCCGGCCGGACAACTCGTTCGACTTTCGACGACACCGCCGCCGCCGTACCTTCGCGACCGAGTCCTCACCGCGCCGCCCTCCGCAGCGGAACGCGCGGCGATGGGTCGCCGGATCGATCCTGTCGATCGTGCAGGTTTCCCTGCTCCCGGGAAACCACGACGCGCGATCGTGGCCTGGGGCGCATCTGCAGCCGGGGTCGCAGCGTTGGTTGCGGTCGCGGTGTTCGCGTTCACCGGTCGCGCGCCCGCAGAACAGAGTGTCCCGAGTCCGAGCGAAGCGACCCTACGAGTGGACCTTGGGGACTACCCGCGCGACCCGATCACCACTACACCGGCCACGACGTCGGAGCCGAGCACGACGACCGCTGCCCCGCCCCCGGTCACGACGACCGTGACGCCCGAAACCGTGACGGAAACATCCTCCCCGGAGACCACCACCGAACCGTCCCCCACGACCTCGCTCTCCCCTACGACGACCGAGACCGGATGGTCCTCTCGCCGCGACCGTTCCCGCAACGACGACTTCGACAACGAATCCGACGCTGAACCGGAGCAATCGGAAACCGGCGGGGGCGGTGGCGGTGGGAACGGCGGCGGTTCGACGAATACGGCACCGCCGCTGTTCACGTTCGAACCAGGGTCGCCCTTCGGTCGGTAGAGATAACGTCACTGCGGGGAGAACGTCACTGCGGTGTACTTCTCCGACAGTTCCCACAGCCCGCGGGCGACATCGCGGTCGCGTGCCCGCTGTGCAATCCGGGCCTGGTGTGGTGAGCCGTACAGCAGCATGTGCGGTCCGATCAGACCACCGGCCATCGTCGGCTCCGTCGCGGCGTACACCACTGATTCAGCGCCCTGCGCGGAAGTGCGTTGCAGGATCTTCTTGCCGAAACCGAAGAGGCCGTCGAACCATGTGCCGGTGTTGCTCCCGACTTCTGTGGCGGCGTACCCGGGGTGAACAGCGATCGCACGCAACCGCGAACGAGCCGCCGCCAGGCGCCGCTCCAGTTCGAGGCTGAACACCAGATTCGCGAGCTTGGACTGCGCGTAGGCGCCCGCCCTGCTGTAGCGGCGATATTCCCAGTTGAGGTCGTCGAGGTCCAGCCGGCCGAGAAGGTAGGCAGCGCTGGACACGGTGACGACGCGCGTGGTGATGCGGTCGAGCAGCAGGCCGGTCAGGGCGAAATGACCGAGGTGATTGGTACCGAACTGCATCTCGAACCCGTCCCGTGTCCGGGTCAGTGGCAGCGCCATGACCCCGGCGTTGTTGACGAGCACGTCGATCGTGCGGTCACCGAGGGTGCGGGAGAACTCATGGACCGAATCGAGGTCGGCCAGGTCGAGACGGTGCATCGACGCGTTGGGGCCGATCTCCGATGCGATTCGTTCACCCGCGGCCGTGTTGCGGCCTGCGAGCAGGACCGTAGCTCCCGCGGCACCGAGTGATCGAGCAGTTGCCTCCCCCACACCACTGGTAGCGCCGGTCACCAAGTAGGTGACCGGCGCTACCGGTGATGCGGTGGAGTCAGGCGCCAATCGACGCCTTCATCATCGGGAGCATCTCCCACAGCTCGTCCTGCCAGTAGCCCCACGTGTGGGTGCCGGTGGCAGGGAAGGAGAAGTGCGCGGAGTCGATACCGAGTGTGGCCAGGCGGACCTGGAATGCGCGGTTCTGCGCGAGTGCGAGCGCTTCGAGGCCCATCGCGTTGGCAGTGTTGAACACGCCGATCGCGGAGTTCGGGCGGTCGTGCTCACCGGGCAGGCCACTCGAGGCCGCGATCCACATCGGCAGCCCGCGCATCTTGGGTGCCGCGACGAACGGGTCGTGGCGCAGCCACGCGGAATCCCAGGGCGGGCCCCACATGGCATCGGAGTTGAATCCGCCTGCATCGAGCATGGCGATGCGGATCGCTTCGCGCATACCGGGCGCCGACAGGTTCAAGTACCCGGACAGCGAGCCTGCGAAGCCGAACTGGTCGCGGTGATAAGCGGCGAGGATCAGCGCGGCGTTACCACCCATGGACAACCCGACGACCGCGTTGTTGCTGCGGGAGATGCCGTACGCGGCAGCGAGATGATCGGGGAGATTCTGGGTGAGGAACGATTCCCACTTGTAGGTGTACTTCTGGCCGTTGAAGTTGCTCGGCGCGTACCAGTCGGCGTAGAAGCTCGACTGACCGCCCACCGGCATCACGACGTTGATGCCGTTGTCGGCCAGCCATGCCGCATTGGTCTCGTGCTCCCAACCGCTGACATCATCGGTGGCGCGCAGGCCGTCGAGCAGATAGACAGCCTTGTTGCTGCCGTTGTTCGCGTGCCAGATGCGCACCTTGATCTGGCCGACACCGCCGGGTGCGGCGACCCAGTCCTCGGAGAATCGGGTGTACGGGTCTGCTGACGCGGTACCTGCCCCGATTCCTGCAAATACGAGCGCGAGCGGGACCACGATCGCCGCTACGAGCAGCCGCACGAGGGCGCGCACTCCCCGCCGCGTTCCGTTATCGGACGAATTCGTCACACCAAGCTCTCCTTGAACGTTTACCCCAGAAATCACTCTCGTCACACGATATAAGTGCGCGCGAGACTTAAGCAGGCTTGCACACAATCGTTATCCTGCAAAGCCGAAACCGAAATCGGCGACTCGGCGGCTACCGTGTCTCGACGTGCCCGACGCTCCCCTTCCCGTCCGAGACGGACTGAATCCGACCCGCCTGCGAATTCCGGAAAACTGCATGTCGGAGACGGTGGTGGAGTACCTGCGCACCCGTTTTCCCGACGATGCAGCACGGATCGAAGAGAAGATCGATTCGGGTGAGGTCTTCTCCGGTGACGGAACTGTGATCTCACGTACCAGTCCCTGCGTTCCGCGCACGTTCGTGTTTCTCTATCGCGATCCGCCTGCCGAGGCACGTGTTCCGTTCGAAATCGACATTCTTCATCATGACGACAATCTGCTCGTTGCCGACAAACCCCATTTCCTTCCCACTACCCCCCGAGGTTCGTGGGTTGCGGAAACCGCACTCGTGCGACTGCGCCGCGAGCTCGACCTTCCCGAACTCACACCCGCGCACCGACTCGACCGCCTCACCGCCGGGGTACTGGTGTTCACGGTTCGCCGTGAGGTTCGCCGCGCCTATCAGATGCTCTTCGAGAACCGAATGGTCGAGAAAGAGTACGAAGCGGTGGCACCCGCTGCGCCGCACCTCGGATTCCCTCTCGAGACGCGAAGCCGCATCGTGAAGGAACGCGGCGTTCTCCAGGCGCGCGAAGTCCCGGGTGAGGTCAACGCCGTTACCTGCCTCGACGTGCACGATGTCCGCGGCGATCGTGCGCTGTACCGACTGTTACCGAGGACGGGGAAAACGCACCAATTGCGCGTACACATGAACTCCCTTGGTCTGCCGATCATGGGCGATCCCCTCTACCCACACGTGTACGACGTTGCCCGCGACGACTATTCGTCACCGCTCCAGCTACTCGCGCGCGCGGTCGAATTCGACGATCCGATCACGGGTCGGCGGACTCGCTTCACAAGCCGCAGAAACCTGGCAGCATGGAACCACAGCACCCCCTGACCCCGTTGGCAGCACGGGCTTCTCGTCGTGGAGGATCCATGAGTCTCGGCAGCATTTCTCGTACTTACGACGGCCGGGTGGCCCTGCGCTTCGAACGTGGCTTCCCTCACTCTCCCGAGAGGGTGTGGAGTGTCCTCACCGAGTCCGAGTACCTCGACGCCTGGTTTCCCGCCTCCGTCGACTGGGACCTCACCCCGGGTGCACAACTACAGTTCCGCACCACCGGTGAACAGGTACGCCGCTTCGATCTTCCCGCTGGGCATACCGCGAGCGGTTCGGTCCTGGTAGTGCACCCCGGACGAATTCTCGAGCTGATGTGGGACTCCGACATACTTCACTGGGAGTTGGCACCCGACGGATCCGGCGGATGCTGGCTCACCCTCACCCACACCACGGACACCGAGGACGACGCGTATGCGCACGGTGCGGGCTGGCACGCCGGGTTGGAGGTCGTCGAAGCCCAGCTCGACGGCAGGCCGATCGATTGGTCGATGTGGGAACGTGCCGAGGAGCTTTCCGAGCACTACCGCCTCCCGGGCAGCTGAAGCGCGCCTCGGCCCGGTTATCGGATCTGTTCGGTGGGGACTCGCGCCCCGGTGCGTCCCGACACCCCCGCGACGATCTCCGACGCCCACGAACCGATCTCGTCCCAGTCACGGAAGTCGCCGAGCCGAGCCCCGGTCATCCGGACCACCACTCGCTCACCGGCACTGAGTACGGCCGGATCGATCTTTCCTGCGAACGTACGGTGTTCGAGAGCACCTGTGCGGGCCATGGCGGGCGCGACGTCGTAATTGTTGTTCACGGGACGCCCCTGCTCCTTTATCGGTCCGGACGAGAAGAGGAAGACATCCCGGCGTCGCAGGGCCACGGCGTGCTCGTCGAGGAAATCTCGAACCGCGCGCAGCCACCGGTTGCGGTAGACAGCGCTACCCACGATCACGACGTCGTAATCGGCAACACTCGAGACCGCCTCGGGCGCGCGAACATCGACGTCGGCGCCGTGATGACGCAGGCCCGCAGCCAAAGCCGTTGCGAGTTCCGCGGTGGAGCCATGCTTGCTCCCCACCGCCACCAAAATCCTCATTCTCACCCTCCGGAGGCGCGCGTTTCCCCATGATCACCCGGAAATCGGCAGAAGACCAGAGTCCAAGTGCCCTTTCTCCCGGGCTTTGTTGTGTTTCACATCCTGCACTCGGGACATATCGGGAACTCGATGGCACAGTTGCATTCCAGGGAGCACTCGGTGCACACCACCGACAGGAGGATCATGACGCCGGCGAGATCGACCACATCGGTATCCGAAGAGACCGAACGCAAGTACACGGCGACATCCGACCAGGACGTGCCCGATCTCTCCGGGATCGCGGGAGTCACGTCGATCGACACCGACACGGTCGATCTGTCCGCCCAATACTTCGATACCCCTGATCTGCAGTTGCTGCGATCGAAGATCACCCTTCGCAGGCGTGAGGGTGGCGATGACGCAGGCTGGCATTCGAAGCTTCCTGTCGGCGACGACACCCGGACCGAACTGCATCATCCGTTCGCGGCGAGCGGTCCCACCGACCTTGTGCCCGATGCGCTGCTCGGATTGCTCCGCGGGGTTCGGCGGAATCGCCCTGTGGCGCTCGCCGCGCTACTGAACACTCGACGCCGTCGGTATCGGCTCCGAGGGGCCGACGGTGCGCTGCTCGCCGAAGTGGTCATCGACGATGTGACCGCGATCCGCAGCATCGACGACGCCGAACCGCAGTGGCGGGAGATCGAGGTCGAACTCGGGCGGGGGGCCGACCCCTCCATCCTGGATTCTGTCGAAGAACTCCTCGGTGCGGAAGGCATCACACGCTCCCCGAGTCCGTCGAAGGTGCACCGGGTCCTCGGCGACCTCATCCCGGCCACCGAACCCCTGCGCGGTACCGCAGGCTACCTGCGCGACTATCTCGCACACGAGCGACAGACGCTGTTGATGTCCGACATCGCCGTGCGCCGCGACGCACCCGACGCGGTGCACAGCATGCGCAAAGCAGCCCGCCGCCTCCGCAGTGCCCTGCAGACCTACGCAGACGATTTCGCGATCGACACCGCACTCGTCGAGGAACTGCGCTGGCTCGGAAGATGTCTGAGCCCGTCCCGCGATCTCGAGGTCCAGCACGAACGACTCGCCGATCGAGTCGCGGAGATCAGCGTCGAACGGTATCGCGAGGCCACCCGCGCGCGCATCGACGAGTACTTCACCGCCAAATCGATTGCGGCACGCGCAGAAGCGATCACGACGCTCGACTCCGATCGGTATCTGGCACTGATCGACAGTCTCGACACGCTGATCGGCGAACTGTCGGCCACCCCGAAGAATCGCGACAAGCAGCACCGTCCCAAACCCGCAAAGCTCGCCCGGTCGATCGAGGATCTCGCAAAGAAAGTGACGAAACGTGTGGACCGGGTGGCCGAAGCCCCCGACGACACAGAGCGCGACGAACGGATGCACCGCGCACGCAAGGGGTCGAAGCGCCTGCGCTACGCGATCGAGGTGATCGCGCCGCTGCATCCGAAACGCGCCGAGCACGCACTCGACAGGTTCGACGAGTTCCAGGACCTGCTGGGCGAGTTCCAGGATTCGGTGGTCGCACGCGACCACCTGCTCGATCTGGCGTCCGAGCAGGGGCACTCTGCCGAGTCCAGTTTCGGGCTCGGTGTTCTTCACCAGCTCGAAGCCGAGATCGGCGCTCAGCAGGCCGTGCATCTCGAGGCGGCATGGAAGAAGGCATACAAATCCGCACGCACGTTGTGGCGCTGAGTCAGGACCTCGAGACCCGCCACGGCGCGACGCGGTTCCGGGGCATGCGCCGGAACCGTGTGGCGTAACGTGACATCCGTAGCCGATCGGTCGCCCCGTCCCGCAGGTCGCCGTACAAATGAAGGAGACATCGATGAGCACACCGAGCACCAGCAAGGCCGTCGTTGCAGGTGTCGACGGTTCCGAAACCTCTGCGGCAGCCGCCCGCTGGGCAGGCGCACTCGCCGCGCGTCTGGAGGTGCCACTCGAGCTCGTTCATTCGTTACCCAGCGAGGGGATCTTCTACAGCGAAGCTGCAGTCCTGATCCAGTCCCAGATGGTCGAACAACTCGAGAAGGACGGTAAGCAGGTCCTCGCCGACGTCGCCGACCTCGTGCGTGCCGACAATCCCGGCCTGGAGGTCCAGAGCTTCATCGGCCCCGGGCCCGCAGCAACCTCCATTCTCGAGGCCGCCGAAAAGGCTCGCGTCGTCGTCCTCGGCGCCACCGGCGCAGGCAAGGTCGAAAACTTCCTGCTCGGCTCGACGGTCGTACGCGTCTCCAACCACGCACCGTGCCCGGTGGTGGTGTGGCGAGGCGACACCTCCAATCCCCTCCCCAGCTCGAAGCCCATCGTCGTGGGCGTGGACGGTAGCGAACTCTCTTCTGCCGCAGTGGAGTACGCGTTCGAATATGCGCAGACCCTCGGAGCACCGCTCTCGGCCGTGCATTCGTGGATCGGCGACGCCGCACTCGGCGTCGGTGCCACGGCCGCGCTGGTCGACTGGGAGGCCGTGGAAGAGTCGGAGTCGGCCGTACTCGCGGAGTCCCTCGCGGGTCTGCATGACAAGTATCCGGACGTCGAGGTCCGTCGCGTCATCGATCGCGGTCCCGCCGCGAAGGTACTACTGAACCACCTGCAGGATGCGCAGCTCGCTGTGGTCGGCAGCCATGGGCGCGGCCAGTTCGCCGCCGCTCTACTCGGCTCCACCAGTCAGAACCTTCTACACAACGCGCCCTGCCCTGTCCTTGTCGCGCGCAAGCCCTGAGGAAAGCGCCGGACCGCACAACGCTCAGGCCCACGTCCCCTCCGGGCGTGGGCCTGAGCGCGGGTCGATCAGATTGCGACCCCGAATGCAGCGCCGAGTCCATAGGTCACCGCCATGGCAAGCGCACCTCCGAGCACGACACGCGCCACCGCGCGCCCCGGTCGCGCGCCACCCAGCCAGGCACCGACGGATCCCGTTGCGGCGAGCGCACACAACACTGCCACGAAAGTCACTGGGATCCTCACAGTTTCGGACACGAATACGATCATGAGAAGCGGCGCCAACGCACCCGCTGTGAATGCGACCGCAGATGAGAGCGCCGCGACCCACGGGTTCGCAAGCTCGCTCGGATCGATCCCCAGCTCTATTTCCGCGTGCGCCCGCAAGGCGTTGCGGGCTGTCAGTTCCTCCGCTGCCGAACGTGCCGTGGCACGGGACAATCCCTTGTGCTCGAGCAGGCCGGTAAGTTCTTCGAGCTCCGCTTCGGGCATCGCTGCGAGCTCGCGTCGTTCGGTCCGCAACGCGGCTCGTTCGGTGTCGCGCTGCGCACTCACCGACACGTACTCCCCCAACGCCATCGAGACTGCGCCCGCCGCCAGCCCTGCCACGCCGGCAACAAGAATCGTCGACCGGTCTGTGGTGGCTGCGGCAATGCCGACGACGAGGCCCGCCGTGGAGACGATTCCGTCGTTCGCACCGAGCACCCCGGCCCGCAACCAGTTCAGTTTGGTGGCGAGACCGCTGGTGTGCGGCTCCGCGGCATGATCGGACACTGACTCCGGTATCGACATATCGTCAGAGTAGAACTCGCAGACAGCTTCCGATAGCACGGTCAGCCTCACCTCACCACGGCGCACGGCCGAGTTCCCTTTCGATCCAGTCGGAGTCGGGAGATCCTCCCTTCGTCGTATCGAGGACCACAGCGCCCGGCCACTCGTCCCGCCGGTGCAGTTGTTCGTCGAGCACCGCCGGTGTAGCATCGGAGGCATCGTCTCCACGTGCGGTGCGAGATGCGATGCGCTGCATCAGCACCCCCCGGTCGGCTCTGCATTCGATCTCGATCAGATCTGCAGTCGCCGAAACCGCGACCTCCCGCGCAGTGCGACGACGCTCCTCGGAAAGCCACGTTGCGTCGAGCACCACCGATTCGCCCCGTGCAAGCAGGTCACCGGCACGACGGCACAGTTCCCGGTAGGTGGCCTCGGTACTCTCCGCTGAGTACAGACCTGAGCCGACACCGTCCCCGGTACGTTCGGTCGGAGCCATCCCGGCAAGTTCCTTACGGATCACATCGGTTCGCAGGACAGTCGCTCTCAGCTGACCTCCGATCGCCTTGGACAGCGTCGATTTCCCGGTTGCGGCAACACCACCGATGAGGATCAGCCGCACCCGTCCACGGTCGAGATTGCGCTCTACCTGATCGAGGTAGTCGAAGGTTTTCTCGCGTGAGGAAGCATCACCCTGCTCGTGTCGTAGCGCGGTCACCTTGGCGCGCACCAGGGCGCGGTAGGCGATGTAGTGATGCACGAGCGATGCGGGGGGATGATCGTGCGCATGGGAGGCGTATGCATCGAGCAACGTGCGCGCCGCGTCGGGAGCGCCCAGGCGTTCGAGATCCATTGCAAGGAAGGCTAGGTCGAGGGCCGTGTCTCCATAGCGCAACTCGTCGTCGAACTCGAGGCAGTCGATGATGCGCGGGCCGTCGTCCATACAGAAGATGTCGTCGCAGAGCATGTCTCCGTGTCCGTCGACCGCTCTGCCTGCCGCAACACGGCCATCGAACAATGCTGTGCGCCCCTGTAGATAGCGTTGGGACGCAGTGCGGATCCGAGCCAGGGCAGACCCGGCCTCCCGCCCGATCTGCAGGCGATCGAGGTGATCGAGGCTCAGTCGCCACAGTTCGGCAACGAAATCCGCAGTCGCGCACCGATCGATTCCGGAGTTGTGCGGCGAAGCGGCGTGCAGGGCCGCAACCTGCCGTGCCACATCGTCGATTGCCGCGCCGACATCCTCGCCCCGTTCGATCAATGCCGCCATCCGCCGATCGTCGGGAAGCCTCTTCATGACGACGAAGTGCTCGCACACCTCCCCTCCCGGATCGTGCATGTCGGCCACGCCGAGATACACGTCCGGTGCGAGGCGCCGGTTGAGCTCCACTTCCCTGTGACAGATCTGCTCTCGCGCAGCGCGCGTGCGATTGTCGAGAAAACCCAGATCGAGTGGCTTCTTCATCTTGTGCACTCGATCGCCGACGAAGAACACCAACGAGCTGTGGGTTTCCCGCATCGACGCGTATGAGATCTCTGCTTGCCCCGCCACTGTGTACTCCTCGTATCGGTCCGCGGCCTCCTTGCCCCACTGTGCCCGCATCTCGCGCGGTTCGTGCACTCGGGCACACAGTGACTTGCGCCGTTGCGCCTGAGCGCCCCGTCCGAAAGCGGTAGTTTGCTGTCGAGCGGATATCGAACAGGGGAACGATGCATATCGACGGGAAGCCCAGCGTCGGCGAGAAGAACAGCGCCGCCGGGAACAGACGGGTCGTCATCCTCTCCGCGGCGAGGACGAAGATCGAACGTGACCTCCTGGACCACTGGTGCAACTCGGAGTACGTGCCCGACGATTACGGTGCGGCGGCTCGCCCTGACGTCGTGGACCTCGACTCCCGAGTCCTCACTTCCGAACTCTCCTCCCGAACCGACGACCCGCTTCTCGTCCCGGTCCGGGTGGTGTGGCTCCCTTCCGAACGCGACGGTGCCCGCCGCGCGCGGTTCTCGGATGTCCTTGCGCTGACCAACCCCCGCAACCCGAATGTCCTGATCCAGAAGTGGCTGGTCGGCAGGTCCTCCGACCGGTACCGGATCGTGGTGGCAGCACCCGCGCACCTCGACGATCTTCGTGAGCAGCTTTCCTCCGAGGAACACGGCCGAGTCCCGGACGCGGGGTCCCTCGCGCGTTATGTGACGCGACGAGCTGTGGTTGCCCTCGAGCGCGCCGAACGCGCCGTCATCGGTGATCGGTACAAGGTGCCCCGGCTCGTTGCCGCGCAGATCATGGATCAACCGTCGTTCCGTCGGCGTCTCGACTCGATCGCAGCCGAGGAACACCTTTCCCGAGACGAGGTCGATGCACGAGCCCGCGCCGCACTCGATGAGCTCGTTGCGGTGCAGTCACGCCTGGTCACGGACCTCTTCACACAGGCCATGCGTCCACTGCACAGCTCGGCATGGACGGTGCACGCCGACGACTCCGGACTGGAGGCGCTACGCGAGCTCAATCGCACACATCCGCTGGTGTTCCTGCCGTCCCACCGGTCGTACGCCGACGCGTTCGTCCTGGGCAGCATCCTCGCCGATCACGACTTCCCCGGTAACCACTTGATGGGCGGTGCCAACCTCACGTTCTGGCCGATAGGACCCATCGCGCGTCGCACGGGCACAGTGTTCATCAGGCGAAGTTTCGGGAACGACACGGTGTACAAGGCGGCGCTCGAAGAGTACTTCGCTTTCTTGCTGGGCAAGCGGTTCAATCTGGAGTGGTACTTCGAGGGGGGTCGCACCCGCACCGGCAAGCTCCGCAGGCCGCGCTACGGACTCCTCAATTATGTTGCAAACGCGATCCGTAGTGGCCGTGTCGACGACGCGATGCTGGTACCTGTATCGATCACCTACGAAGGGCTCGCCGAGGTTGCAGCCGTGGCGGCCGAGCAGACCGGGTCCCCGAAGAAACCCGAAGGCCTGAGGTGGCTGGCGAATTACGCCCGCAATCAGCAGCGCAGCGCAGGCAATGTCTACGTGCAGTTCGGCACACCGTTGTCGATGCGAGCACAGCTCGCGGCGGGCGGGGACCCCGACCTGTCCGAGCCGGAACCCGACGAAAGCACAGCCCACGACCCCGCGACCAGGGACGGGCTCCAGCGTAAGGCGATGCAGAAGGTGGCATTCGAGGTGGCGGTCGGGATCAACCGCACCACACCGGTCACCGTGAACAGCCTTGTCACCCTCGCTCTGCTCGGGGTCCGCGACCGAGCGCTCACGCTCGACGAGGTGCGGGCTGTCGTCGCGCCGGTCCGCAGTTACCTCGACGCCCGTGGAGCCCCGCAAGGCGAAGTCGAACTCCTCGACCTCGAAGGTGGGCTCGCCAGGGTTCTCGCTGCGTTGACCGACGCCGGTGTGGTGACCACATACGCCGGGGGCGACGAGGCGGTGTACTCGATCCAGCCGGGTCAACATCTCGTCGCCGCGTTCTACCGCAACAGCGGTATCCACTGGTTCGTCAACCGCTCGATCCTCGAACTCGCCGTGCTCTTCGTACACGAGCACCCCAGTGACAACCCGGTGCGCACCGCGTGGCACGAGGCGAAGAATCTGCGCGATCTGCTCAAGTTCGAGTTCTTCTTCCCCGACCGCGACACGTTCGAATCGGAGTTGCGAGCCGAAGTGGAACTTCTCGTGCCCGAATGGGAATGGGGAACGCCGCTTCCCAGCGAGGGCCGGGCGCTCAACGCGCTGATCGAGACCGGGCTGTTCATGTCCCACCGCACGCTGCGCTCGTTCTTCGACGCACAGCTCGTCGTCGCCGAGCGGCTGGCACTCAGGGACCCTACGCTCGAAGTGGAGCGTGACGCATTCCTCGACGAGTGCGTCGCGGTAGGACGGCAGATGCTGCTGCAAGGCCGGTTGCACGGTTCCGAGTCCGTATCCTCGGAACTGTTCGCAACAGCTTTGGAGCTGGCACGCAACCGCGGGCTTCTCGACCGGAACGACGACTCGGTCGCGCAGAAGCGTCGTGCGTTCGCGTCACAGCTGCTGGCCGTCGGTGAGCGGGTCGCGTTGGCCGAGTCACTGGACGTGTCGAACAGGAAGGCGGATCGGTGAACATCGAGCAGGCACTGCACAGGGTGCGGACGGGGCCGCAGGGCCCCGAGGTGGCTGCGTTCTTCGACTTCGACGGCACCATCGTGCATGGTTTCTCCGGCCTGCATTTCTTCCGTGACCGGCTCCTCGCAGGGAAGGTGACCGCGGCCGAACTCGCGTCGACCATGGTCAACGGTCTGCGCGGAACCGACAGCGAAGCCGATTTCGAACGCTTCGTAGCCGTTGCGTTCAAGGCTTGGCGCGGCCACAGCGAGGAAGAACTGTACGAGATCGGGCAGCGGCTGTTCATGTCCACGATCGCCGGTCACCTGTATCCCGAGGCGTGGCAGCTCATCGGAGCGCACCAGAACGCGGGCCACACCGTCGTGATCGCGTCGTCGGCATCTCGATATCAGATCCAAGCGGCAGCCGACGCACTCGGCGTCGAGCACGTGCTGTTCACTCCGCTCGAGGTGGTCGACGGCGTCCTCACCGGGAAGGTCGATGGAAAGTCGTTGTGGCGCAGTGGAAAATCCGACGCGACGCGCGCATTCATCGACGAGCACGCCATCGACGGACCGCGCAGCTACACCTACTCCAACGGTGGCGAGGACGCCGAGTTCCTCGCCACCACCGGAAATCCGACCGCGACCAACCCCGACCGCACACTCGACCGGATCGCACGCGAACACAAGTGGCCCATCCTGCGGTTCCGGCCGCGTGGCACCCCCGGGGTGAAGGAGGCGGTGCGCACCGCCGCCGCGTACGGCGGGATCGTCGGTTCCGTCTGGACGGGGCTGGGACTCGGCCTGATCAATCGCAGCCGCAAGACTGCACTCGACTCGATCGTGAACATCGGGTCCGATGTGTCGCTCGCACTCGCGGGTATCGACGTGCGGGTGCACGGGGAAGGGAACGCGTGGGAGCATCGCCCGGCGGTGTTCATCTTCAACCACCAGAGTCAACTCGATCCGGTGGTGCTTGCGAAGGTCCTGCGTCACGACTTCACCGGCGTGACGAAGAAAGAGCTGGCGAACGACCCGCTCTTCGGTGCGTTGCTGCGATTCGTCGGTGCCACGTTCATCGACCGCGGCAACACCGAACGCGCCGTGGAGGCACTGGCACCGGTGGTGGACACCCTGCGACAGGGCACCTCGGTCATCATCGCCCCGGAAGGCACGCGCTCGCTGACGCCGCAGATCGGGCGGTTCAAGAAGGGCGCATTCCGCATCGCGATGGAGGCCCGGGTCCCGATCGTCCCCGTAGTGATCCGCAATGCCGGGGAGATGCTGTGGAAGCACTCGACCCTGCTGCGGTCGGGCACCATCGACGTCGCAGTACTCGCCCCCATCGATGTGAGCGAGTGGAGCGTCACCGATCTCGACACGCACATCGCCGCAGTCGAAGACTTGTACCGAAAGACCCTCACGGACTGGCCGATCGAGTAGATGACCGACGACAAGACCCCCGACGAACAGACGACGGACACCAGCGACACGACGGACACACCCGACCCGACGGACGCCGCAGTTTCCGGGAATTCCGGTAAGAGCAACGGCTCTGCTCTGACTCCGAATCGGCGTCGCTACCTGAAATGGATCATCGGCGGCCTGCTCGCGGTGGTGCTCACCGTCGAGGTGATCCTCGTGTGGCCGGAGCTGACCGACGGGGTCAGCGGCCTCGGCCACCTGTACTGGTGGTGGGTGATCGCCGCGATCCTCGCGTCGGTTGCGGAGATGACGAGTTTCGCGAGCGTTCAACGCACGCTGTTGTCCGCCGCGGACGTGAAGGTGACGCTTCGCCAGTCGCTTGCCGTGGCGCTCGCTTCGAACTCGATGAGCGTGACCCTGCCGGGTGGACCGGTCGTGGGAACCACCTTCACCTACCGGCAGATGCGCAAGTGGGGGGCCGCCCCCGTCATCGCCACGTGGCAGCTCGTGATGGCCGGCCTGCTCCAGGCCGCGGGACTCGCACTGCTGGGGCTCGTGGGCGCTCTGCTCATCGGCGCCACCACGAACCCGTTCTCGCTGATCTTCTCCATCGGTGGTCTCGCCGCATTCCTGGTGCTCGTCCAATACGCAGCCAGCAATCCGGGGTCGCTCGAATCCATCGGCCTGATCGCACTGCGCGGGTTCAATCGGCTCAGGAAGAAGCCTGCGGAGGCCGGTTCGCGGGCGTGGCGCAAGATCGTCGATCAGATCGGGGCCGTGCAACTCGACCGTCCACACGCCGCACGCGCCTTCGGGTGGTCGCTGTTCAACTGGGCCTGCGACGGCGCCTGCCTCGCCTTCGCTGCGTATGCCGTCGGTGGCACGCCCAGCCTCGCGGGTATTGCTGTGGCCTACGCTGCCGGGACCGCGACGAGCCGTGCGATCCCGTTGCTGCCTGCCGGTCTCGGCGTGATGGACGCGGTGCTCGTTCCTGCGCTCACGGCAAGCGGAATGTCCGGCGCGGAGGCACTGTCCGCTGTGCTCGTGTACCGCCTGATCAGCTTCGTGCTCATCGCCGTGATCGGTTGGGTCGTATTTGCTCTGCGCTACCGCGGCGCCCCGGAGGAAGAGGATGACGACCCAGGGCCGGGGCTCGACAAACTATGGCAGGACTGACCTGATCGGCTGCGTGCCGATGGTCCGACGTGATCATGAATCCCGGATTTGTTCCGATTCCGGCGCTGTGGGGACTAGCGTCTACGCAATCGAACGAGTGGAGGGACAAGGTTCGTGGCACAGCACGAAGCTGCACACAAGCGCGAGGTCTGGTCAGGGCGGTCGGTGTTCATCATGGCCGCCATCGGCTCGGCCGTCGGTCTGGGCAATATCTGGCGATTCCCGTACATCGCATACGAAAACGGCGGTGGGGCATTTCTCATCCCCTACCTGGTGGCCCTGCTCACCGCGGGTATTCCGTTGTTGTTCGTCGACTACGCAATGGGACACAAATTCCGAGGATCTCCGCCGCTGGCGTTCCGCCGACTGAGCCGCGGCAGCGAATTCCTCGGGTGGTGGCAGGTCCTGATCTGCTTCGTCATCGGCGTCTATTACGCGGTGATCGTCGCGTGGGCAGGCTGCTACACGTTCTTCTCCATCACCGAGGCGTGGGGCGACAACCCCGAGGGCTTCTTCCTCGAGGACTTCCTGCACATGGACGCCGAGGCGACGTTCGGTCTGAGTTTCGTTCCGGGTGTCGCATGGCCGCTGGTCCTGGTATGGGTCCTGGTCGTGGCCGTTCTTGCACTCGGTGTGCAGCGCGGTATCGGCAACGCGAACCGCATCTTCGTTCCGCTGCTCGTGATTCTGTTCGGCGCCCTGGTGGTCCAGGCATTGCTGCTCGACGGCTCGGCTCTGGGCCTCGATGCGTTCTTCACTCCCAACTGGGAGGCTTTGACCGATACCGGCGTGTGGATCGCGGCATACGCGCAGATCTTCTTCTCGCTGTCGGTCGCCTTCGGCATCATGCTCACCTACTCGTCGTACCTGAAGAAGAAGACGAACCTGACCGGGTCCGGTCTAGTGGTGGGCTTCTCCAATTCGAGTTTCGAGGTGCTCGCCGGTATCGGCGTGTTCTCGGCACTCGGCTTCATGGCCCAGGCGCAGGGCGTGGCGGTCGACGAGGTCGTGGCGAGCGGCATCGGTCTTGCATTCATCGCGTTCCCGACGATCGTGTCGCAGATGCCGGGCGGCCCCATCTTCGGCGTGCTGTTCTTCGGGTCGCTGGTGTTTGCCGGGTTCACGTCGATGATCAGCATCATCCAGGTGACTGTCTCCGCCTTCCAGGACAAGACTGGGCTCGGCAAGGTACCCGCGGTCCTGACGATCGGCGGCGCTGCGGCGATCGTGTCGATCCTGCTGTTCCCCACCACGACCGGCCTGAACACCCTCGACGTGGTGGACCGGTTCGCGAATCAGTTCGGCATCGTGGGTGTCGCGTTCGTCGCCGTCATCGTGATCGCGTGGATCCTGCGGCGCCTGCCCGAACTGCGTGACCATCTCAACTCGGTGTCGTCGTTCAAGGTCGGCGTGGTGTGGCAGGTCTTCGTCGGTGTTGTCACTCCGGTGGTGCTCGGTTACATGCTGTTCAGCGAGATCCGTGACCGCGTCAACGAGGGCTACGGCGGTCTCCCGGACAGCTTGGTGACGACGTTCGGGTGGGGTGTTCAGATCGCGGTGATCATCCTGGCGATCGCGATGTCGGTCATTCCTTGGCGTCGTGGGATCGAAGCCGAGTTCGAACTCGACGAGAACCGTACCGCTTCCACACCGACACTCCACAAGGCACAGCAAGGAGAGAATTCGTGAACACCTCCGCAATCGTGATGATGGTCCTCGCTCTGGCCACCTTGTGGGGCGGGCTGATTCTGAGCGTGCTCCATCTACGGAAGCACCCCGACGAGATCGAGTGATCTGCTCGACCACAGTGTCGGTTGAGTAACACACGGGGCGGCGCTCTGGCCGGAGCGTCGCCCTTGTGCTTTCCTGGATCTAGCTAGCCTCAACCTTTACTTGAGACTGAGAGTTCGAACAGTGTTGACACGATCCGTCGAGACCGATGTGTCGAGACCTGATCCACAGGAGCCCACATGACCCGCAGGACCACGCGCCTCCGGATGCGCCCCTTCGCCGCCGCGGCCGCGCTGGCCGTCGCGGCCGGCCTCGCACTGCCCGCCGTCGCCGCGGCGCAACCGGCGGAACCACCGATCGTCGACGCACCCGCGCCCGCCGATGTCCCCGCACCCGCCGCCGACAGCGCAATCGCCACCACGCTCGGCGTATTGCGCTCCACACCCGGCGTCGACCAGGCTGCACTAGCAGCGGCCGAGGCCATCGCCGGCGCACGCGGCAGTGCCGTCGACGCAGCCGAGGGAACGCCCCTCGCCGCGTACGACGAGGGGATGGAATTTCTGCGCCGACTCGGCGTCGAGCCGTTCCTCTACCCCACCGGCGCACCGTTCTGCACGCCCGACGGCAACCTGCCCCTCGGAATCGCCCCCGCGGTTGCCGGAGCGGTACCCGGACCATGGCCGGGTCAGAGCATCGGAGAGTTCTCTCTGGACGTCGTCGACCCTGCCCAAACACTGTTCGCCTTCGTACCGATGGGCCTGGAGGACGACGCGAACGCCGACGGCATCCAGCTCGCATGGCTCAACGTCAACACGCTCCAAGGCGGACTGGTGCCGATGGGCACACTCGACGAAGCCTCACGCGCGGCGATCCCCGAGACGATCCCGGCCCCCATGCGACCGATGGTCGAGGCGGCCATCTCCCAGTTCCTTGCCGACACCGTTCCGTTCGGCGGTGTGCGCGTCGCACCGGTCGACACCGGCGCGGGCACCGTCCTGGCCGCCGTGTTCGGCACGGTACAGAACGGCGAGTCGTCGTGCTTCTTCCTGCCGACCGTCGGAATCGTCGAGGTGCCGGCCTGACGCCTGCCACAACAGGATGCAGCGGGTGAGCTCAGCTCACCCGCTGCATCCGTTCGAGTCGGTCGAAGACCAACCGCACCGCGGTATCCATGTGCTCGAGAACACCTTCACCACTCTGTCGCCCATTGGCCCAGGCGACCAGGGTCGACATCCACACGTCCGCAACGATGCGCACCGCGTTGAGCACCTCTTCGGTGACGACCTCGATACCGGCCGACTTCGCGAACAACTCGGTGAGCACATGACCGAGCCGGTCCAGCTCAGGCGCCGACGACGCGTCGGCGAACATCACGGCACGCACCAGAGCGTCGTATTGGCGAGGATCCTGCTCGAGCCTCGAGACGGACGCTTGCAACACTCCCATGATCCGCTCGTGCGGCGTATCGCCCGGGAGTTCGGCACCCGAAAAGTACTTGCCCACCTCTTCGAACTGGGTCACCATCGCCACCACGAGCAGCTGGTTCTTGGACGGGAAGTACCGGTAGACCGTGCCGAGCGCGACACCCGACCGATCAGCGACAGCACGCATCTGCACGGCGTCGTAACCACCCTCGGACGCGAGCGCCTTCGCAGAGTCGACGATCCTCAGATACCGTGCGCGCTGCGCCGGCTTCAGCCCGGCCCCCGGCGACTGAGCAACCGGACGTTTCCGCGCCTCGACCCCCACGGCCGACTCTTCCGTCATCGACGTCACCTTCCACTAGTGCACGTCCAGGATAGTGGAACGTCTTCATCAAGCCGGAAATACTAGACACCTGTCCGGAAACCCTTCCATCCGACGGTAGAACGCGTTACATTTTTTGCGTCATCCGATGAGAGGGGTCGCTGTGCGCCACGGAATCACCCTGTTCACGAGCGATCGGGGAATCCGACCCGACACCGCCGCGAAAGCCGCAGAAGAAGCGGGCTTCGACAGCTTCTACGTGCCCGAACACACACACATCCCGGTCCGGCGCGAATCCGCACACCCCGGAACCGGCAACGAGACCCTCCCCGACGACCGCTACATGCGCACCCTCGACCCATGGGTCGCGCTCGGTCTCGCCGCGGCCGTCACCTCGACCATCAAGCTGGGCACCTCGGTCGCACTCCCCCTAGAGCACGACCCCATCACCCTCGCGAAAACCATCGCCACGCTCGACCACCTCTCCGGCGGCCGCGTCGTTCTCGGAACCGGATTCGGCTGGAATGCAGAAGAACTCGCTGACCACGGAGTCCCACCGAAGAAGAAACGGACAGCCCTGCGCGAGTACCTCGAAGCCATGCAGGCGCTGTGGACCCAGGAAGAAGCGACCTACGACGGCACGTTCGTATCGTTCGGGCCGAGCTGGGCATGGCCCAAACCGATCCAGCAACCTCGCCCGCCGGTACTGCTCGGTGCCGGCGCCACCGACCGGAACTTCGAGTGGATCGTCCGCTCCGGCGACGGCTGGATCACCACCCCCACTGAACGCGACATCGTCGACAACGTGCAACGCCTGCACAAGATGTGGGCCGACGCCGGGCGCACCGGAACCCCCGAGGTGCTGGCGCTTGCAGGTCGTCCCGACACCGGACAACTCGAACAGTGGCGCGACGCCGGCGTCACCGAAGTGATCTTCGGATTGCCCGACCGCTCCGCCGACGAGGTTGTCGCCCATATCGACCGTCTCGCCGGAAAACTCGGCCTCGCGTCCTGACCGACCCACCCGCACCAGAAACGGATCACCACATGAGTACCGACGTCCACCCCTTGCTCGCCGAGCAGGTCACCAGCTGGGACCACGAGGCCGACGTTGTCGTAGCCGGATTCGGCATCGCCGGCGTATCCGCATCCATCGAAGCCGCCCGCAGCGGAGCCGAAGTCCTCGTCCTCGAACGCACCGGCGGGTGGGGCGGAGCAGCGTCACTGTCCGGTGGCATCGTCTACCTCGGCGGAGGCACCGGACTGCAGAAGGCACTCGGGTTCGACGACTCCGCCGAAAACATGAAAGCCTTCATGCTCGCCGCCCTCGGCCCGGGAGCCGACGAAGCGAAGATCTCCGAATACTGCAACGGCAGCGTCGAACACTACAACTGGCTCGTGGACAACGGTGTCGTGTTCAAAGAGAGCTTCTGGGGCGAACCGGGGTGGGAGATCCCCGGCGACGACGGCCTCATGTTCTCCGGCGGAGAGAACTCCGCGCCGTTCAACGAAATCGCCACGCCCGCACCGCGTGGGCACGTCCCGCAGATGACCGACAAGCGCACCGGGGAAAAGGGCGGCGGCTTCAAACTCATGGAGCCGCTGTCGAAGGTGGCAGAAGAACTCGGTGTCCGAGCCGAATACGACGTACGCGTGCAGCGACTCATCATCGACGGGGACGGACGCGTCGTGGGCCTCGCGGCCAAGCAATACGGCAAGGACGTCCACGTCCGGGCGCGGCGAGGCGTCGTCCTGGCCACCGGCAGCTTCGCGTACAACAAAGACATGGTCGCCACCTATGCGCCACAGCTGAACGGCCGTCCCGCCGCGGCCATCGAGGAACACGACGGTCGCGCCATCCGCATGGCACAGGCGCTCGGCGCCGACCTCGCGCACATGGACGCGACAGAGGTCGCCTTCTTCGGCGACCCACAGCTGATGGCGCGCGGAATACTGGTCAACGCCCGCGGCCAGCGCTACGTCCCCGAAGACACCTACCCCGGCCGTATCGGACAGCAGACACTGCTCAAGAACGACAATCAGGCATACCTGATCATCGACGAGAGCGCATACGAAGAAGGATGCGCCACAGTCAGTTCCACTCCGTACTTCCGGTTCCAGCCCAAGTGGGTGGCCGAGACGGTGGAGGAACTCGAATCCGACATGGGACTGCCGGCCGGCACGCTGCAGTCCACCGTGGACGTCTACAACCGGCACGCAGCCGACGGCTCCGACCCGGTGCTCGGCAAGAAGACCGAATGGGTCAAGCCCATCGGCACGCCCGTCGCCGCACTGGATCTGCGCAACTGCACCGCCGGATTCACCCTCGGTGGTCTGCGCACCACTGTCGACTCCGAAGTCCTGCACGTCTCGGGTGAGCCGATCCCCGGGCTCTACGCGGCGGGCCGCTGCACATCGGGCGTGTGCGCCTGGGGTTATGCGAGCGGCACCTCACTCGGCGACGGCAGCTTCTTCGGCCGGCGCGCAGGAATCTCTGCCGCCAAGGGCTGACGCCCCCTCTCCCGCGCTTTCGACCGAATGTCACCTTTGGCCACTCACATCGACCAAATGTGACATTCGGTTATTCTGCAACGGTCAGAACACGCTGCCGAGATCGCGGGCGACGATGTCGTCCGCGCCGTACTCGGCCAGCGCCGCGATCGTCATCGACGGATTGCATGCGCCCGTCGACCCCGGGATCTTCGCACCATCCACGACGTACAGTCCCCGCTGGCCGAGAACACGGCCTGCGTCGTCGCACACCGTGTCTAGCGGTGCCCCACCCAAGGGATGAAACGTGTTGATGTCCACAGCATTGACGTCGATCATGATCGCCGTCGGACCCACGATGCGACGGATTCGTGATTCGATCGCACGCGTGAGCGCGCGGTCGTAGGCCTCGTCCCAATTCAGTACCGCGTCGTCACGGCCGGCGTCGTAGTTCCACCTGCCGAGTCCCTTCACCACTCCGAGCCCGATCACCGAGGTCGTCCCGATATCGGCCGGGAACGGCACCGGTCCCGTGACGATCATCAGCGCACCCGCAGGGTCGGAATGGTCGCGCATGCCGACACACGCCGGCCCGCCTTGGAATGCCCCGGGACTTGCCAGGGGGGATGTCACCGAGAAGACTCTGTCACCGTTGTTTCCCCAGCCTGTTCCCACCGCATCGGGGAGATCCGTGATCAGACCCTTGCCGTGCGCCTTCATCAGCAGGCGGGTCGTCCCCGCCGACCCGGCTCCGAGGAACAGCGCGTCGGACACGATCCGCTTGCGCTCCAGCACGGTTCCGTCGGTGTGAATCCGGTCGACGTGCGTGATCCACGTTCCATCCGGTCCACGCTCGATATCGTTGACCCGGTGGAGGATCACGACATCGACGTGACCCGTCGCCTCCGCTTCCGCGAGATAGGTGACGTCGACGGAGAACTTACCGCCGTTGTTGACCCCGTAGATGACATCGCCGGTCGTGTACGACGGATTCAGTTCGCCGGTGAGTTCGCGGCGCGCGAAGTCCCAATCGATCGACATCGGCACCCGGAACGTCTCGTACCCTTCCGCTTCCGCGCGGTCGAGGAATACTCGCGACGATCGGTACCGTTCGTGGCCGAGCACATCGTCCGGAATGGTCGCCATCCGCAGCATCCGCTCGACACGGCGATAATACTCGGAATCGAGGCGGTCGTAGTCGATCGACGACGACACCGATTGCGCAAAACGTTCACCATCGGGCTGCAACGTCATTCCGTGGTAGGCGAGAGAACTACCACCCACCCCTGCTCCGCACAGGATGTCCATCCCGTCGCCGGGAACGCGTTCGATGAGTCCGGTGAACGACTCCGTCGGGACGGGCGGTGTTCCCGGCATGACCGGAATCGGCGACAACCAGGACATTCGACGATCAGGGTGGAGCATACGCGGGAACGTCTCGGCATTCGGCCCTGTCGGCCACCGGATGCCACGTTCCATGACGACGGTCTGTACCCCCGCACGCCCGAGGTGCATCGCAGTGATCGCACCACCGAACCCGCTTCCGATGACGACAGCGCGGTGGCGTTCCTCGGTGACCTCGGCGCGAGCGCGCGGAACCGCGGTCACGGTCAAACCCACCGCCGCGACTGCGGCACCGCCCAGAAAAGCCCTGCGAGACAGCGTAGTACTCAAGGTCCCCCCTTCGGTCCGAACTCGAATGTCAGAGCACCGTGAGTGGCAGCGGGATCCCCCGGTCTGCGAAGACGAACTCCGCGCCCGAGCTGAATCTGGTGATCTGCACGTCCTTTGACTCACGCGCCGGTGTGTCCTCTCGGATCACGTCGACAACCAACGCGTCCGGTGACTCCGCTACCAACCGCGTCGAGAAATGCGGGTCGACCCCGCGGACCAGCGCATCGAGGGGTCCGAGGTGGTCGGCGTCCACGAAGGTCGTCCATCCACCATCGGCGTCCACTCCGCTGTCCCGCCCGATGCGCATCCGGATATGGTCGTCGTGCACCTCGATCGTGCGTCCTACGTACTGATGCGGCGAGAGGACGGGATGGATACCGAGAACGGTCGCCAGGTCGTCGAACGTGCCGGACAGGCCGAGTGCGTTGCGGATCCGTTCCGAGGTCAGCCCGGCGATGCCGGTGAGTTGCTTTCTCAGCAACGTGGACGCCGAGTCCTCGTCGGTGCGTTTGCGGACCCCGATCAGGAATCCGAGGGTGAGCATGTGCTGCTGGAGGCACACCTCCTCCGCGATCCGAACGAGCGCCGAATGGGAGAAGTCGCCGAACCGCACGTCCGAGAGCAGCGGCCCCGAGTACTCGTCACGCCCGGCACCACCGGGGACGATCGGGCTCAGCTCCACCGTCCTCGCGACGGTTCGGCCCAGCGCCTCGGTGTGCGGCTCGACGACCGGAGGAACATGCGCCGGGTCGATCGTCACCGTCCACGCGCAGTGCGGATGCCGGTCCTCGGGGCGGCGCGGCGGACGATGGATAGGTCGCACCTGCGCGTGCGGATTCGTCGCGAGCGCGGTGGCGTCGAAGGTCGGGTCTTCGATGTCGTGGCACATCGCGGTCACATACTCGTCTCCGAGCGGTTCGACGTCCATGAGTGCGCCACAGTGATCGAGCCAGAACTCACCGTGGTCGCGGTCGTCGACGCGGAATCGGAAGTCCATGAACTGCGGAGGCGCACCGATGTCGAGTTGCAGGCCCTTGAAGATCGTCACGACGTCGTCGCCCTCGTACTTCAGCGCCCGCTGCATGCGCCGGGTGTACCAAGGTGAGGATGCCTGCCATTCTTCGATCGCGATGGCCGCCATGCCCTCCCGGCCGAACGCGGAGATCAGATGAGCCATGCCTGAGCGGTCGATCAGTTGACCGCACAGCAACAGTTCCGGGACGAGAACCGCGAGATCCTCCCGCGACAGCGCATCGAACGATGCACCGGTCCGCACCGTGGTCACCACAGGGATACCGGGGCCTGGCCCGCGGGGTACCAGCCGGGTAGACGCTTTCCGGACGTGGAACGCTCGATACGCTTGTTCATGCCGTCGGACAGCGCCCCGTCGGTGATCATCTCGAGGAACAGGTGCGACACGTTTCCGAAATCGAAGAAATCGCGCTGCCACGACCACTGGAAGTTCCCGCCGTAACGGAACCAGCTGCCACCGATGCCGTGCACCGAGTAGCGCTCGCCGTTGTCGCGCTTCGCGTCGGCGATCTGCTTCCACATGCCGATCACGTCGCCGCTGCGGTCGTCGACGATCAGCTGCTGGTAGGGGTACTCCCACCCTTCCAGACCACGCATCTCCTGGCCCAACGCGAACTCGCGGATCTCGTCCCGGCCGACGGCCATGAAGTCGTCCTTGGGACCGTAGTTCCACCCGTAGGTGGCATCTTCGGTGTACATCTCGGCCAGGGGCTTCCAATCACCCGCCTCCTCGGCCCGCTTGTTGGCGTCGATCCATCGGGAAATCATCTCGTCGAGCTCTGCACGGTCGAACGTGGACATGGTGTCTCCTGGAGTCAGTGTTGAATCGGTCGCAATGCTCGGGTGGGGCAATAGCGGACGGCGGCTTCGACGTCGTCGCGCAGTTCTTCGGGGATCTCGTCGACGAGGACCTCGACGGTGCCGTGTTTGGGGACTCGGAACACGTCGGGTGCTTCCATCTCGCACATGGCGTGTCCCTGGCACAGGTCCAGATCTACTTCGATCTTCACGACTACTCCGTTTCCCGGGTGCGGCGCCGATACCGCACTGTGCACGGCTGCGCGAGTTGCACCACCATCTTCGAATGATCGTTCCGGTAAGTGTCGGCGGGCTGACCGAGCTCGAACTCGAAGTCGCGCAGCAGGATCGAGAAGATGGCCTTCAGCTGCATCAACGCGAATGCCGCACCGACGCATCGGTGCCGGCCGGCACCGAACGGAATCCACGTCCACCGGTTGACGATGTCTTCCTGATTCGGGTCGATGTAGCGGCCCGGGTCGAACACATCGGGATTCGGGAAGTCCTCGGCAATGCGGTTGGAGATCGCGGGGGTGGCGCCGACGAGATCGCCTTCGGCGATGCGGTAGCCGGCCACCTCGAAATCGCCGCGTGCAACCCGCAGCAGCAGAATCAGCGGCGGATGCATCCGCAGCGTCTCCTTGAGTACTGCTTCCAGATTCGGGATCTGCCGCAGCGCATGAAAACTCACGTCCGCGCCGTCCGAGTAGATTGCGTCGAGTTCGTCGGTCACCTGCTGCATGCTCTGCGGATTGCGCAGCAATTCGATCAATGCCCACGCCGCGGTCCCGGAGGTGGTGTGGTGCCCGGCGAACATCATCGAGATGAAGATGCCGGTGATCTCGTCCGCGCTGAACCGCTCGGTGCCGTCCTCGTTCTTGATGGAGACGAGCACGTCGAGCAGGTCGCGGTCCTCCTTGCCCTGCGGCGGATGCGCGATCCGACCGTTCATGATGGCCTGCACCAGGTCGACGAGCCCGCGGCGGGCCTCGTCGCGACGGCGGAAACTCTCGATGGGTGCGTAGGGGTCGACGAAAGCGAGTGCGTCGGTGCCCTTCTCGAGGTCGTGGTACAGGTGCGAGAAGCGGTCGTCGAGCTCGTCGCGGAACTTCTTGCCGATCAGGCATGCCGACGACGTGTAGATCGTCAGCTCTGCGAAGAATTCCAGGAGGTCGATCTCGCCTTCCTCTCCCCATCCGGCGACCATGTCCTGGACCTCACGGTCGATGGTTGCCGCATGCCCCCGCATCTGTTCGCCCCGCAATGCCGTGTTGTGCAGCATCTCCTTGCGCCGCTCAGGACTCGCATCGAAGACGACACCCTCCCCGAACACGGGCGTCATGAACGGGTAGGCGGCCTGCTGGTCCAGTTCTTCGTCGGACGACCGGAAGAAGAACTCGTTGGCCTCGGCCCCCGAGAGCAGCACGACCGTCTTGTCGGCGAGTTGGAAGACGCCGACATCGCCGCACTCATCGCGGACGCGGTTCATCAGGGCGATGGGGTCGGAGCGCAGTTCTTCGAGGTGTCCGTGCTCATGTTCGCCGCCGGAGACTCGCGGGGGTGCGACGGTCGGGTGTGGTGCCCCGCTGTTCGATGTCCCGCTGTTCGCTGTTCCAGTGGTCACTTGTCTTCCTTCCGCAAAGGCGCTTCGGGCTGCACTTCGACGAGCACGATGTGGGCTCCGCGCGGGACCGAGACCACGCTCGCTGCCGCGGCCGCGATATCCGACGCACGGAGGAAATACGGGTGCCGGGCGAAGCCCCAGCGCTCCCAGTCCTCGAGGAGCGGGCCGACGACCTCGGCCGCCGCTGTCATTCCCGCGCCGGTCTGGGTGGGACCGGGCCGGACAGTGGACGCACGCACCCCGGTGCCTTCGAGTTCCATCCGCAGTTGGACGACAAGGGCTTCGAGACCGGTCTTCGCCGCCACATAGGCGCCCATCCGCGGACGAGGAACGTCGGCGCAATCCGATCCGATCACGACGAAGTCGCCGCGCTTGCGTTCGATCATTCCCGGAAGCACGCGCCGCGCGAGGCGTTGCGTGCCGTTCAGATGCACGTTCACCTGGAACTCGAACCGGTCCGTGTCCATCTCGTGGACCAGTGAGAAGTCCATGTCGCCTGCGCCGGAGACGACGATCTCGGTGGCTCCGAGTGCATCCTCTGCTGCCGCGACGAACGTATCGACGGAGTCGGTCGACGACACGTCGAGATAGTGGGCGAAGGCTTCACCGCCTTCGGCACGGATCTTCTCGGCGATCGCTTCGCACTCCTCGACGCGGCGGGCGCCGAGCGCGACCGGGTGACCGAGTTCGGCGAGCGCGTAGGCGGTGGCCGTCCCGATTCCCGACGACGCGCCGCTGACGAGTGCAGGGCGACGCTCGGGGTGTGGCTCGAATCTAGGCATGTCGCTCCGTCACTTTCATGGGGAGGGCGGCGAAGCCGCGCACATTGGTGGAGTGGACCCGCTCGGAGCGGTCGAAGTCGATCTCGTAGTCGGCGACCCGACGCGCGAACTGTTCGAGGGCGATGTTGGCTTCGAGGCGCGCGAGGTGGGCTCCGAGACAGAAATGCACTCCCGCACCGAAACTCGCGAGTTTCCCGGACGCGTTGCGGCCGAGCCGGAACTCGTCGGCGTCGTCGAACACCTCGGAGTCGCGGTTGGCGGATCCGATGAGAAGCAGCACTTTGTCGCCGGAGCGGATGGTGGCGCCGTGCAGGTCGATGTCCGCGACGGCGGTACGCGCAACGAGCTGACTCGAGGTGTCGTATCGGAGGGTTTCCTCGACCCATTCGGGCGCGCGCTGCGGATCCGAAAGCACCTGCGACACTTCGCTCTTGTTCTTCGCGCCCCAGTAGAGCGCGTTGCCGAGAAGTTTGGTGGTGGTTTCGTTTCCGGCCACCACCATCAGGAACATGAATCCGATGATCTCGTCGTCGTCGAGCCGGTCGCCGTCGATCTCGGCGTCGAGCAGCGCGGAGGTGAGGTCGGCGGTCGGCGACTTCCGACGCTCCGCGATCATGTCGGCGTAGTAGCCCACGAGGTGCAGCGATGCTTCCATCGCCGAGACGGGGACGTCGAGCACACCCTCGTCCCGGTGCACGACGAGATCCGCGAGTCGTCGGATCTCGGCGCGATCGGCCTCGGGAACTCCCATGAGCTCGGAGATCACGTCCATCGGCAACTTGGCCGCGAAGTCGGTGATCCAATCGAATTCTCCTCCGGCAAGGGCGGGTTCGAGATGCCCGAGGGTGAGTTCGAGAGTCCGCTCCTGTAGTTCCGCAACCCGCCGCGGGGTGAAACCCTTCGATACGAGTTGCCGCATGCGCATATGCCTCGGGTCGTCCATCGCGAGGAACGACATCACCTTGTGGGCGTTGCGCCCGTATGCGGCGGGATCGAGTGAGACGCCGTTCGCGCTGGACAACCGTGCGTTGTCACGGAAACCGGCGACGACGTCGGCGTGCCGGGACAACGCCCAGAAGTTCAGGTCGGGGTTGTAGTAGAGCGGTGCCTCCTCACGCAGTCGACGATAGGTCGGGTAGGGGTTCTCGTGGAAGGCGTAGTCGTAGGGATCGAACGTGGGTGGGTCGATCGATACGGACTCCGAGGGAGCCTGGATCATGGATCACTCCAATAACAGTCGGGCCGAGATTTCCAGCCTGTCGGCAAGCTTTTCGTATGTTCCGTAACCCATTCCCGCGCGCACGAGCGCACCGGCGTAGAGCAGTTCGAGCGCCTCGAGCTCGTCGGGGTCGGGCGCGTCTCCGAGCGCGGTGGACAGCCTTTCGCGGATGTCGAGACCGATTCGTGCACGCAGATGCTCGACGTCGGGGTCGCGGCCGAGCAGCGCACTCGTGACCGCAGCGGCAAGCTCCGGTTCGTCGGCCATGAGCAACGCAACGCTCCGCAGCACCGCCACGACGCGATCGACCCGATCCGACTGGTCGGACTCTTCGACCGGCGCAGCGGCGAGTCGGCGCCAGAAGACCTCCGCAACAAGGTGTTCCTTGGAGGAGAAGTACGTGTACGCAGTCGCGGGAGCGACGCCGGCGCGTGCCGCGACGATGCGCACGGTCAGACCTGCGAATCCCTCTTCACCCAACACCTCGACAGCGGCCTGCGTAAGCCGTTGCACGGTGTCGGCCTGACGTTCGGTGAGCCGACGTCGGGTGGATTCTAGATTCACATTTCTGGACACGTGTCTGGACATTACTACGGTAACCATCGTCCGGCAATGGTCGTCGACCTGCGCACGAATGAATTCACCCCTGGCGCGAATAGATCCGCACCGGCATGGCCTTGATTCCGTTGATGAAGTTCGACCGCAGACGCCGCGCAGGTCCGGCCGGTTCGATCCGGTCGAGCCGCGTCGCGAGAGTCTCGAACATGATCTTCAACTCGAGACGCGCAAGGTGCGCACCGAGACAGAAATGCACGCCGGTACCGCCGAATGCCACGTGCGGGTTGTCACTGCGTGCGATATCGAAGACGTGGGGGTCGTCGAACACGTCCGCGTCACGGTTGGCGCTCGGGTAGTAGACCACCACCTTGTCCCCCCGAGCGACCTCCTGGTCCCCGATCGCGGCCGGGCAGGTGGGTGTGCGGCGGAACCCGATGACGGGACTGACCCAGCGCAGGACCTCCTCGACCGCGCTCGGCAGGAGTTCGAGCTCGCCCTGGAGCCGTCGCCATTGACCGGGGTGGTCCATGAAGGCCTGCATCCCGCCGGAGATCGCGTTGCGGGTCGTCTCGTTCCCCGCGATCACGAGAAGGACGAAGAACATATCGAACTCCATCTCGGAGAGCGTGTCACCGTGCTCGTCGGGAGTGACGAGCCTGGTGACGATGTCGTCGCGAGGCTCGACACGTCGCTGCGCGGCGATCTCGTTGGCATAGAGGAAGACCTCGGCCGCAGCGAGTTCACCGTCCTCGCGGGTGCTGCCGTACTCGGGGTCGTCCCAGCCGATCATCCTGTTGGACCAGTCGTAGAGTTTCCCGACGTCTTCGGTGGGCGCGCCGAGCAGAGCGGCGATCACTTCGAGCGGAAGCGGCGCGGCCGCGAGCGGGACGAAATCGACCACCCGACCGTCACTGCCCGCCTCGATGAGGTCGTCGACCACGCGCGTACAGATGTCGCGAATATGACCTTCGAGCTGCTTGATCACGCGCGGGGTGAACCCTCGGCTGACGAGCTGACGCAGTCGGGTGTGGTCGGGTGGGTCGAGATTGAGAAGCATGGAGGCCTGTTTGAGTCGGGTCTCCTCGTCGAACTCGTCGATCTGGGTGGATCCCATCGCGGCCGAGAAGGTCGTCTCGCGGGAGACGGCGATGACGTCGGCGTGCCGGGTCACCGCCCAGTATCCGGGCCCGTCGTCTTCGGGCTGCCAGTACACCGGGCAGTGCCTGCGGAGGTCGTCGAAGAAAGCGTGCGGAACCCCCTCGGTGTAGAGATCGGGATTCTTCAGATCAGTACGGGAAGTCGTCATGGTTGCGCCTCACGCTGGAACGGCTCGGATTCGAAGGTGACGAACAGTCATCACTTATAAACTACATATCTTCGTTTGTAGCGTAAGCCCCTTAGACTGAATTCATGGCACGTGACAATTCCCGACCGGTCAGGCGACGAACCCTCACCCGCGACAAGGTGATCGATGCCGCGATCGATGCGGTCGACGAGGCCGGATGGGAACAACTCTCGATGAGCACCCTGTCGAGCCGCCTCGGCATCGTCGCCGCCTCGCTCTACAACCACGTACGGGGCCTCGACGACGTCCGCGCCGCAGTACAGGCGCGCGCGATGACGGACCTCGGACGCCACCTGCGCGACGTCGCGATGGGGCGCAGCGGGCGCGACGGCCTGCGGGCGTTGATCGATGCGCATCGCGCCTGGGCGACAGCACATCCCCGCCGCTATCAGGCATTGACTTCTGCGCCGGTCGACCGGGAGTCGCTCATCACCGCCGGACTGGACGCGAATGGCGCACTGGGATCGATGCTGACCTCGTGCGGAGTCCCGGAAGAGCACGCACTCGAGGTCACGATCGGGATGTTCTCGGCCCTGCACGGGTTCGCAGTCCTCGAAAGCAGCGGCTTCCTGGGCGACGAGATCGCGTTGGATCGCATCTACGAATCCGTGGTCGAGGGCGCATTGTCCCACCTACCCGCCCCCACTCCGGCGACACCGACGTAAACTGATCACAGTCGTCATCAGATGGAGAAAGCGTGCGCACAATCGAGTCGGTCGGTGATCTCGTTTCCCCACTCGGCGGGACGATCAACGCAGCCAACGTGATCATGCAGCTGGCAGATCCCGCCGTCGGCCAGGGCGTCGTCGACAGCTCCGTCGACTCCGGTCGCGCCGACCTGCATCCCGTCAAACGCGCCCGCACGACAGGGACATATCTGGCAGTGGCGGTGTTCGGCACCGAATCCGACCGCGACTACCTGCGCGAGACCGTGCGGAAGATCCACGCCCACGTCGTGTCCGAACCGAACGCCGACGTCGCGTACAGCGCGAACTCACCGAAGCTGCAGCTCTGGGTAGCGGTGTGCCTGTTGAAGTACTTCATCGACCAGCACGAATTCCTGCACGGCCCACTGACCGAAGCCGAATACCGCAACGTCCTGCGCGACGGCATCACCCTGGGCACCACCCTGAATGTGCGTCCCGAGTCCTGGCCGCGCACCCGGGACGAGTACGACGCGCTCTGGATCGAGGGCGTGGACCGGATCTCCATGAACGACGAGGTCCGCGGGTATCTCACTCGTCTGTGCAATCTGAGTTTCCTCGAAGTGCGACTCGGCCGCGCAGGACGGGCCGCACACAAGATCCTCGGACGAGATTTCGAGTTGATCACCCGGGGAGCGTTGCCACCGGAGTTCCGGAAGGCCATGCACTACGACTGGACTGCCGACGATCAACGACGATTCGACAGATATCTGCGGACGATGCGCGCCGTCCACCGGGCGACCCCGCACGTCTGGCGCCTGTTGTGGCACTGCTATCTCGTCGACATGCGCACACGACGCCGCCTCGGCATGCGAGTGTTCTGACGAGCCCGAACGCCTGCACACTCCCCCCGGTGTATCCGGCTCCCCCGTAACAACATCCACTCGAACCATTGCGTTCTCACAGCGTGCCGAACTATAGTCCAGACACCTGTCCAGAACGTGAGGGAATCGTCTGATGACATTGCGCCCGACCGACAGTTCCACGCTCCTGATCGACGGAAAACTCGTCCCAGGTAGCGGCGGCACATTCGAGGTGTTCGACCCCACCACCGAGGAGGTGCTCGGCCACGCGGCCGACGGCACCCCTGCCGATCTCGACGCTGCGATCGACGCGGCCCGCCGCGCGTTCGACCACACCGACTGGTCCCGCGACCACACCTTCCGCGCACACTGCCTGCGCCAACTCCGCGACGCCATCCGCGGCCACATCGAGGAACTGCGAGAGATCACGATCGCGGAAGTGGGTGCGCCCCGGTTCCTGACTGCCGCCGCTCATCTCGAAGGACCTGTCGACGACCTGCTGTGGTTCGCCGACCTCGCCGAGAACTATTCGTGGAAGCAAGATCTCGGCAACGCCTCCCCCATGGGCATTCCCACCCACCGGTACCTGCTCAAGGAAGCCACCGGCGTGGTCGGCGCGATCACCCCGTGGAACTTCCCGCACCAGATCAACTTCGCGAAGATCGGGCCTGCGCTCGCCGCAGGTAACACCGTCGTGCTCAAACCTGCACCCGATACCCCCTGGTGCGCAGCCCTGATCGGCAGGATCGCCGCCGAGGAGACCGACATCCCCGCCGGTGTCCTCAATATCGTGACCTCGAGCGACCACCGCATCGGCGCCCTGCTCTCCGAGGACCCACGGGTGGACCTGATCTCGTTCACAGGCTCCACCGCCACGGGCAAATCGGTGATGCGGGCTGCATCCGAGTCGCTCAAGAAGGTCTTTCTCGAACTCGGCGGCAAGTCCGCATTCGTCGTACTCGACGACGCCGATCTCCGCGCGGCATGCTCCATGGCGGCGTTCACGGTATGCACCCATGCCGGCCAAGGTTGCGCCATCACCACGCGTCTTCTGGTGCCACGCGCCCGCTACGACGAAGCCGTCGAAGCCACCGCGAAGACACTGCAGGGGCTGCGCCCCGGTGACCCCCGCGACTCCGGCACCATCTGCGGGCCTTTGATATCGGCCCGACAGCGCGACCGCGTCGAGGGCTACATCCGTCTTGCCGTCGAGGAGGGCGGCACGGTCGTGGTCGGCGGCGGACGGCCCACCGAGCACGACCGCGGCTTCTTCGTCGAACCCACCCTGATCTCGGGTCTCGACAACTCCGCCCGTACCGCGCAGGAAGAAATCTTCGGTCCGGTGCTGGTGATCCTGCCCCACGACGGCGACGACGACGCGGTCCGCATCGCGAACGACTCCCCCTACGGACTTTCCGGTGCGGTCTACGGCACCGACCCCGATCGCATCGCACGCGTCGTCGCGGGTGTCCGCACCGGCACCCTCGGCGTCAACGGCGGCATCTGGTACGCCGCCGACGCGCCGTTCGGCGGATACAAGCAGTCCGGCATCGGCCGCGAGATGGGCCTCGCCGGGTTCGAGGAGTACCTGGAGACCAAGCTCGTCGCAGAGCCTGCACTCTGACGTTCGCAGTGCCCCACATAATCGAAAGGAACCGCCATATGTCCAGATTCACCGATCGTACTGCGATCGTCACGGGAGCAGCCCAAGGAATCGGTGAGGCGTACGCACGCGCACTCGCCGCCGAGGGTGCGCGCGTGGTGGTCGCCGATATCGATGCCGAACTCGGCGAGCAGGTGGCCAAGCAGATCGTCGTCGACGGCGGCACCGCCACATTCCTACCCGTGGATGTCTCCGATCCGGATTCGGCGAAGGAACTCGCCGACAAGACCGTCGAGACGTACGGGGGAATCGATCACGTCGTCAACAACGCCGCGATCTACGGTGGAATGAAACTGGATCTCCTGCTCACCGTGCCGTGGGACTACTACAAGAAGTTCATGAGCGTCAATCTCGATGGGGCCCTGAACATCACCCGCGCCGTGTGGCCCCACATGACGAGAAGCGGAGGCTCGATCGTCAACCAGTCGTCCACCGCCGCCTGGTTGTACTCGGGCTTCTACGGTCTCGCAAAGGTCGGGATCAACGGCCTCACACAGCAGCTCGCGGTCGAACTGGGCGGGTCGAACATCCGGATCAACGCGATCGCGCCCGGACCCATCGACACCGAGGCCACACGCTCCACCACACCGTCGAACATGGTCGCCGACATGGTGAAGCAACTTCCACTCAAGCGCATCGGCACACCCGACGACCTCGTCGGCATGTGCCTGTTCCTGCTGTCCGACGACGCCGGCTGGGTGACCGGTCAGATCTTCAACGTCGACGGTGGGCAGGTGATCCGGTCGTGACGATCCGCATCGGCTATATCGGCCTCGGCAACATGGGTGCACCGATGGCGCACCGACTACTCGACCACACCGGAAGTCTGTCCGTCCTCGACACCAACCCCGACGCCGTGACCCCGTTCGTCGAAGCGGGTGCCCACTCCGTCTCGAACGCAGCAGAACTCGCCTCCGTCAGCGACATCGTGTGTGTCACCGTCCTCGACGACACTCAGGTCCGCGACGTCGTAGCAGGCCCCGACGGGCTCCTGTCGAGCGCGGAACCCGGCACTGTGATCGCCGTGCACTCGACGATCTCCGACACCACAGCCGTCGACCTCGGGGCGCTGTGCGCAACGCACGGTGTGGAGTTCGTGGATGCACCGGTCAGCGGTGGCGCTGCCGGCGCGAAGAAAGCGGCGCTTGCCGTGATGGTCGGCGCGTCGGATGAAGCGTTCGAGAAGATTCGAGATCCCTTCAGCGCATTCGCCGCGGTGGTCGTCCACGCCGGACCGATCGGTGCCGGCACCCGCATGAAACTCGCACGGAACCTTCTCCACTTCGTCTCGTTCACCGCCGCGACCGAAGCGCAACGCCTCGCCGAAGCCGCCGGAATCGACATCACCGAACTCGGCAAGGTCGTCCGCCACACCGACTCGATCACAGGAGGTGCAGGCTCGATCATGTGGCGCGACAGCACTTCCCCACTCGAGCAGGACGATTCGTGGTTCCCGATATTCTCACACGTGCGCGCGCTGGGCGAAAAAGATCTGGCGCTCGCCATGGCCCTCGGCGACCGGCTCGACGTCGATCTTCCTCTCGCAACGCGCGCCCTCGCGGGCCTGGGCCCCGGTCTCGGAGTTGGGATCGGCGACATTGCACGCACCCACAGCATGGAGGAACAGCCGTGACCGACGACAGGCGCCAGCGCGGACTCGAGATGATGGGGAAAGTCTACGGATTCGAGTTCCAGGACGGGCCCGGTGCCCATTTCGCAGCCACCGCCGATCATCTGTTCGCCGACATCTGGTCGCGACCGGGCTTGACCATTCGCGACCGCCGGTTGCTGCTACTCGGCGCCCTCGCCGCGCAAGGGCTCAGCGACGTCGCCGAAATCCAGATCGGTGCTGCCCTGCAGAACGAAGAACTCGACGAGGAACAGCTGCGGGAGATCGCGTTGTTCCTGTCGCACTATGTGGGTTGGCCACTCGGAACGAAGATGGACAACGCAGTCGGGAGTGTGCTCGGCAAACGCCGTGCCGCGACGCGGTCGTGACCACGCCCGACATGCCAGAGTTCCCCGAACTCGGCTTCTATGCGCTTGCCGGGCACGCCCCCGACCCGCGCGCAGCGCTCCATGAGATCCGCCACGGCGAACAGCTCGGGATGGGCGCGGTCTTCCTGTCCGAACGATTCGATACCAAGGACGCGGGCGTGCTCGCCGGAGCAGCCACGGCCATCAGCGAATCGATCGGGATAGGTACCGCCGCGACGAATCCCCAGACCCGCCATCCGATGGTGACCGCGACCATGGCCACCACCGCCCACCGACTCAGTGGAGGCCGCTACGCCCTCGGGCTCGGTCGCGGCTTCGACGCCCTCTTCGATCTCATGGGACTGCCCAGAGTGTCGTCGGCGCGGCTCGAAGACGCCGTCGAGGTGCTCCGCACACTGTTCCGCGGCGACGCCGCAATCGGCCACGACGGCCCCGCCGGCGCGTTCCCATACCTGCGCCGCACCGCCGACGGAACAGACCGCATCCCGATTCTCATGGTCGCACTCGGCGACCGATCGCTCGAACTCGCAGGCCGCATCGCCGACGGCGTCGTCCTGCACACCTTCTTCTCCGACGCGACGGTGGCGCGGGCCGTCAAGATCGTGCGCGACGCCGCTGCAGCAGCCGAACGCGACCCGGCCTCCGTCCGCATCTGGTCGGTGCTGGCGACCGTCGAAGAATCCATCCCCCACACCGAGCGACGGCGCAAACTCGTGGGCCGGCTCGCCACCTATCTCCAGGGTTACGGCGACGTGCTGATCAAGGCCAACGGTTGGTCCGCTGCCGACCTCGAGCGGTTCCGCACAGACCCGATCGTGCAGCAACACCAGGGCGCATTCGATGCGACCGGCACCGACGACGTACTCCGGCACCTGGAGGCGCAGTTGCCCGAGCACTGGCTCGCGGCGTCGGCCACCGGCACATCCCAGCGATGCGCCGAGCGGATCGCCGACCAATTCGACGCCGGTGCCGACAGCGTGATCTTGCACGGAGCCACCCCCGCAGAGCTTGCTCCGGTACTCGACGCGTGGCGGCACATCCGCGCTCCCCACCGTTTCGCACATCTCCCCGCAAATCCCGGATGGAGTACTCGGTGAGCAACACCGTCGTTTCCGATATTGCAGAGCTGTCCCCCGAGTGGCTCAGTGCCGCCCTCGACGCTCCCGTACACACCGTTCGCGCAGAGACCATCGGTACCGGGCAGATCGGCACATGCCATCGGCTCGAACTCACCGGCGACGGGGTACCGGAACGACTCGTCGCCAAGCTTCCCGCAGTCGACACCGGCGTACGCGCCATGCTCGCCGGAGCGTACCGCGGGGAAGTCCGGTTCTACACCGATCTCGCAGCAACCGTCTCGGTCCGTGCGCCGCGATGTCACTACGCGGCCCTGGGCGAGGAGGGGAACTTCACGCTCCTTCTCGAGGACCTTGCCCCCGCCCGCCAAGGTGATCAGATCCGCGGATGCACACCGGGACAGGCACTCGACGCCGTTCGCAATCTCGCCGACCTGCACGCGCCGCGGTGGAACGACCCGGCTCTGCTCGACCTGGAATGGCTTGGACACTCCGACGAAGCGCAGGCCCGCATGCTCTCCGAGCTGTACGGGCCCGCGGTGGATATCTTCGTCGCCGATCTGGGGCACCTGCTCGACGACAGCGACAACGACACGCTGCGCGGGTGCGTCGATGCCACAGAACAGTGGATACTTGCTCGCAGTGAGCGTTTCACCGTGCTGCACGGTGACTATCGCCTCGACAATCTGATGTTCCCCGACGACGGTGTGCCCGGGGTGACGGCCGTAGACTGGCAGACGATCACCGTGGGGCTTCCCGCGCGCGACCTGGCCTATTTTCTCGGCACATCGTTGCCGCCTGCCTTGCGTCGCGAACACGAACACCATCTGGTCACCGCGTACCACCGCAGGCTCGTGGAGCGCGGCGTGGACCGCTACGCGTTCTCCGAGTGCTGGGACGACTACCGATTCGGCTCTCTGCAAGGTCCGCTCATCGCTGTATTCGGGTGCGCCTTCGGCACCCGGACCGAACGGGGTGACCGGATGTTCGCCACCATGGTGGCACGCTCGTGTGCAGCGATACGCGAACTCGACAGCCTCGCCGTCATCCGATGACGGCAGTATCGCGTGCCGTCATCGGATGACGGCAGTATCGCGTGCCGAGTGCTCTCGGTAATGTGGCACACGAATACTCAACTCGTCCGACGAACGGAGACCGACCGCGATGACTCGTACCTCCCTCACCCGTGAGGCGCTCGAACTCGCGGAAGCTACACCGGGTTTCATGCCTGAAGACGAAGGCACGGCATTGCACGATGCAGCCGTTCGCTATCTCGGCGACGGGGTGGGCGTCGAGATCGGCACTTACTGCGGCCGCTCCACGGTGTATCTGGGCGAGGCGGCGAAGGCGACAGGCGGCACCATCGTCACCGTCGATCACCACCACGGTTCCGAAGAACACCAACCGGGCTGGGAGTACCACGATTCGTCGCTGGTCGACCCGCACACCGGCAAGCTGGATACGGTCGGGAAAATGCGGCACACCCTCTCCGACGGCGACCTCGAGTCGCATGTCGTCGCGATCGTAGGTAGGTCACCTCAGGTCGCCGCATTCTGGCAGACACCGCTTGCCTTCGTGTTCATCGACGGCGGGCACAGCAGCGAAGCGGCGCAGGCCGATTACTCGGGCTGGGCACGATGGGTAGAGCCCGGAGGCGCCCTGATCATCCACGATGTGTTCCCCGACCCCGCCGACGGCGGGCGCCCCCCGTACGAGATCTACTGCCGCGCACTCGAAAGTGGGGAATTCACCGAAGTCTCCGTCACCGGATCATTGCGAGTGCTCGAACGCACCGGAGGGGTCGCCGGCTCGTAGAGGTGTGGCTCGGATACTCCCTCGAACGAACACCTCGCAATGCTCGGCGCAGTGTCAGACGAACACCTCGCAATGCTCGGTGCAGTGTCAGACGAACACCTCGCAATGCTCGGTGCAGCGATCACGACCCACCTGCCCCCGGGGCATTGCAGCATCACGAAACACCGCATTGCCGCCGGTCGTCCGCGACAACGCATCCGCCGCAAGGATCACGGCCGCGCTCGTCCACGAACTGACCTCGACGGGCCACCGCTTACCGTCGTCGTAGACAAGGCCCGTCCAGTACGAACCGTCCGGGTCGCGCAGGTGCTGCATCGACGCGAACAACTCGTGTGCTCGTTCGCTGTCACCGAGGGCATCGAGCGCGAGGACGAGCTCACACGTCTCCGCGCCGGTCACCCACGGTTTGTGGTCGACACAGCGGATACCGAGCCCGTCCACGACGAAGTCGGCCCATCGCTCGCGGATGCGACGATGGGCTTCGGGGCCTCGCAACGCGCCACCGAGTATCGGGTAGTACCAGTCCATCGAGTATTCGGGCTTCGGCGTGAACACCTCGGGGTGCCTGCGCAACGCATGCCCCAGTCGATACAGCGCCACTTCCCATTCCGGCTGCGGGTCGTCGATGAGTTCTGCGAGCTGAATCCCGCACCGCAAGCTCTGGTGGATACTGGCGCATCCGGTGAGCAACGCCTCGTCGACGAGTCCGCCCGACCCACGCGCCCACGCGATATGCCCGCCGGGAAACTGCATGTCGACGACATGGTCGAGCGCGGCTCGCACGGTCGGCCACATCTCGGACATGAACATCCGGTCGCCGGTCACGAGATGGTGGTGCCACACCCCCACCGCGATGTAGGCGGTGAAGTTACTGTCGGTATCGGTGTTCTCGATGACCCCGTTCCGGAACTTCACGGGCCATGAACCGTCGGGACGTTGTGTACGGCGAAGGAACCCGAAGGCGGCCGACGCTTCCTCGCGCAGCCCGGTGACCGTCAACGACATTGCGGACTCGACGTGATCCCACGGATCCGTGTGACCACCCGGGAACCAGGGAATCGCCCCGGACGGCTCCTGCATGCGCGCAATCGCCTGCCCTGTCGCATAGCACTCGTCGCGCGACAGCACACCCGGAACCTCCGGGATCACCCGGCGATGGAACTCACTGCGGCGCACCGGATGCACCCGGCTTCTCGAGGTAGAACACGACACTCTTACCGATGACGGGATCGAGGAGCTTCTCCGCAGTCCGGGTCAGCCACGGACCTTCCATCAGGTCCCACACGAGCATCTTGTGGTAGGCCTTGGTCAGCGGATTCTGCTCGTTGTCGACGCCGACCGCACATTTGAGCCACCAGTACGGCGAGTGCAGAGCGTGTGCGTGGTCGGTGCCGCGCACCGTCAAACCGGCCGCGACGAGCTTGGTGGCCAGTTCGTCCGCCTTGTAGATGCGGACGTGCCCGCCCTCGACCTCGTGGTACGCGTCCGACAACGCCCAACAGATCTTCTCGGGTAGCCATCGCGGGACAGTCACAGCTGCGACACCCCCGGGTTTGAGGACCCGCACGAACTCCGCGATCGCGCGATCGTCCTCGGGAACGTGTTCGAGGACTTCGGAAATCATGACGACGTCGAACGTCTCGTCGGCATAAGGCAACGCCAGCGCGTCACCTACCTCGGCACGGGCAAGGGCCCCTTCGGGTACCTGCCCCTCGAGTTCCATCGCCACGAACATGTCGGCGACCGCTTTCATGTCGTCGGCGCTGCGGTCGAAGGCCACGACATCCGCGCCGCGCCGGTACAGCTCGAAAGAGTGCCTGCCTGCACCGGCGCCGATGTCTATCGCGCGGCAACCCGGCCGCACCCCCAGCCGATCGAAGTCGACGGTCAACATCAGTTGCTCCTTCCTTCGTGCACCGCGATCGCGTTCTCGTAGACGCCCGCGGTTTGCGCGGCGACCGCAGCCCAGCTGTATTTCTCTTCGACACGGGCACGGGCAGCGGTGCCCAATTGCGTCCGCCGCGCCGGATCGTCGAGCAGTGCCGCGATCGCGTCGGCCAACCGCTGGGCATCACCCGGTGGCACGAGCTCGCCGGCGTCGCCTACGACTTCGGGGATCGCGCCTGCGCGACTGGCCACGAGGGGTGTCCCGCACGCCATGGCTTCGACGGCAGGCAACGAGAAACCCTCGTACAACGACGGGACCGCAGCGATCTCCGCCGATGCCAGTAGCTCCGCGAGCGCGGCGTCGTCGATCCCCGACACGGTGCGCACGACATCGCCGATCGCGAGTTCTTCGATCCGACGCTCGGTGGCACCACCGGGGGCGAGCTTGGAGACGAGCACGAGCTCGATCTCGCGCTCGGTGTGCAGTTTGGCCACCGCTTCGAGCAGCGTCGGCACACCTTTGAGAGGAGCGTCGGCGCTGGCCACACACACGATGCGGCCCGGGACCCGAGGCGTGGTCGCGGGAGCGAACAGATCGGTGTCGACGCCGAGGGGAATCGTGTGGATCCGGTCCTGCTCGATGCCGAATGCGGTGCGAATATCGTCGGCGGAGTTCTCCGAGACGGTGAGCAGCGTCGGTATCTTCCGGGCGACCCGCCCCTGCATTCGCAGGAATCCGTACCACCGCCGCAGGGTGATCTTGCGACGCACGGTGGTTGCCGAGGCGAGATCCAGTTCGCGGTCCCGGGTGATCGGGTGGTGGATGGTCGCGACCAGCGGTAGGTCCTCTGCGATACGGAGGAGGCCGGACCCGAGTGACTGATTGTCGTGGACGACGTCGAAATCAGCGATTCGATCACGAAGGAGCCGGGCCGCGCGCAGGCCGAAGGTGCGCGGTTCCGGGAACCCGGCCGTCCACATGGTGGCAACCTCGAGGACGTCGATCAGGTCGCGGTACTCGCCGGGTCGCGGTGTGCGGAACGGGTCGTCGTCGCGATAGAGGTCGAGACTGGGAACTTTCGTCAGGGTCACCGACGGATCGAGTTCCGGGTACGGCTGGCCCGAGAAGACCTCGACGTCGTGACCCTGGGCTGCGAGCTCCCGACTGAGGTGGCGGATATATACGCCCTGACCTCCGCAGTGCGGTTTGCTCCGGTACGACAGCAGAGCTATGCGCACATCAACCCCCGGATTGTTCGGACACGTGTCCACGCAGTTACGTAGGACACACTAGAACATGTTCACTCGGTGGCGGTAGCCGAGCACACCGAATGCCGGTCGGCGACAGTGCCGTAACGACGACGAAGGCCCGGCATCTCATCGATACCGGGCCTTCGCGCAGAGCGACCCTGACGGGACTCGAACCCGCGACCTCCGCCGTGACAGGGCGGCGCGCTAACCAACTGCGCCACAGGGCCATAGGAACCCATCGGGCTCTCATAGCTGGGCCCACCGCACGCGGTGGGCCACTTGTATTCATTTGTCGATGGCCGAAAACGCAACCATCGTTGTGGCCAGGGCCGGGATCGAACCGGCGACCTTCCGCTTTTCAGGCGGACGCTCGTACCAACTGAGCTACCTGGCCGGATGGCACCCGAACCGAATGCCGATCGCATACTTCTGCGACCCTGACGGGACTCGAACCCGCGACCTCCGCCGTGACAGGGCGGCGCGCTAACCAACTGCGCCACAGGGCCTTGCTATTCAGTTCTCTGCCAGCGTACTGCACACATTCGGCCGAAACCGAAGTGTACCCCCTACGGGATTCGAACCCGCGCTACCGCCTTGAAAGGGCGGCGTCCTAGGCCGCTAGACGAAGGGGGCCCGACCGGATTCCTCCGACCCGTACCCTCAACGGGATTTTCCGTTCCGCTGGGAGCTTGCACAGCTTATGCCACGGCATTCCTGATTCACAAATCAGCTGGTCATGCCGTCATTCCACTGTTCGCGGCCAACCCCGCTCTCGCCAGCGAGCCAGCCACTGCTCCGAGGCCATCGCTTCGAGCGGGACCTCGAGACAGGCCTCGAACTTCGACTTGACGTCGATGTCCGGCGAAGCGAGGTCCGCGAGGTAGCGCTGGCCGGCCAACGACGATCCGACCGCCTCGACGAACCTGCGAATATCCACGTCCGGACGGAACAATCCCTGCTCCCGCGCTTCGACCGCGAGCTGGTAGCCCGCTCTCCCCCAGATGTAACTGCCACGCAATCGCGCTTCGTTCACGAACTCGGGTTCGGTGACGAGCCTGAACTCCGCCGCAATCACATCATCACTGTGGAGAGCTTCTCCGAGCTCGGCGATCATTCCATGCAGGCGCTCGAACGGGTCGAGGTCTGTTGCCCCGACCCAGCGAGTAGCGATCGCCCGGTAGTGCTCGAGGCCTTCTTCGAGCACCGCGCGCGCAAGTTCGTCCTTGGACTCGAAGTGGAAGTACATGGCGCCCTTGGTGGCGTTCGAATGTTCGAGAATCGAGTTGATCGACGCTGCGCCGTAGCCGCGCTTGGCGAACTCGACTGCAGCAGCCCTGATGATGGCGGAACGCGTACGACGCGCACGTTCCTGTTGTCGTGACATCAGCGAATCGAGCCTTCCGAGTATCCGATCCCCGACACGAAACAGTAGTCGCGCAGCATTCGTCGTGACCGCGTGACCCGACCTTCGGAGCGCCATGAACCACAGAACACACCGAGTGGTATGCTTTGCGCGGCTCGGGTGCGGAAGCAGGGGGTGTGCACCCGAGCCCATTGAAGTCTTCGGCTGCGCGTCGGATACGATCAGGCAGCGCAGTGTGGTTACACTGTGCGCCCATGCCCCTATAGCTCAGTTGGTAGAGCTACGGACTTTTAATCCGCAGGTCGTAGGTTCGAGCCCTACTGGGGGCACCAGGAATGGCCTGGCGATTCTCTTCGGAGGACGCCAGGCCATTTTCATATCAACCATCAGGCAAGAGTCAGCGATCGACGGAACCGCGCGAGAAACCCTCCGGCGGCACACCGTCCGCTGGGCCGCCGGGGGAATCGGTGTCGCGCTTCTCTGCTTCCGCGGCCTTCCGCTCGAGGTCGGCGCGTGCAGTGCGCAGGTCCTTCCCGCGTTTCCGGTACCGCGCCACCGCGATGACGAGAAACACGAACACGAGCACGCCGATAACAGCCCCGACCAGCGAGGCTCCTCGGAATCCGGGCGCATCGACGTCCATGATCCGTTCACCGGCGTGTGCCGCGTTCCCACCGCCGAGCACCACACTGAGCGTCATCAGGTTCGGTATCGCGACAACGAGCGCGAGGACCGTGAGGGCGATCTGGACGCCGCGACCGTACTTCCACCCGCGCACCTGCCACACCCACACGAGTAGGACGAGTGGGATCGCAGTGCACAGGATCCCGAACAGCAGCCCCCACAGAATCCCGCGGGAGAATCCCCCTTCGGCGAGGCCGGCGATACGTTGCGCCCACCACCGAGGCAGGAACGCAGCGAGCACGAAGTAGGTGATGACGAGCACGAGCAGGGTCACGACCACCGCGATGGTCTTCTTGAGCCACGGCTTCATTCCCGCTCGGTCGATCTCGGACGATGTCCTGGCGTCAGACATGAGCCAAGCCTACGGTCCACCCGGACATAGTGGATTCAATTCCATGTCCTCGCGTTTCGCCCCGCGTTCCCCGGCCCGCTATGGATAGTGTGAGCACGCGCGAATCGAATTCGGTGGGAGGCACATGCGCAGCTTCGTGGATCTGGGACTGTTCCTGGCTGCCGTCGCGCTGGGCATCGGCACCGTTTTGCCCATGGTCGGCGGGGTTCGTTCCACCGAAGCCCCTCTTTCCGGGCTCCGCGACGGATTTCCGAACGGCGATCCCACGAGCCTCGCCGTTGCGGGCCTACCGCTGTACGAGTCACTCGCGGTTCCGCTCGCGGCAGCAGCAGTACTACTGCTGATCGCCGCCCTGTTCGACTCCGTGGTCACCGGCTGGGCCGGCTCCGTCCTCGCCCTTACGGTCTGTGCGACTGCAGCGGTGCGTATCTTCCAGTCTCACGGCGATTATCTGGTGGAGAACCACAGCACTGCCCTGACCAATCAGAACGGGTTCGTGCTACTGGTCAGTGGCACGCTCGTCAGCCTGGTGTGCTGCCTCGTTTCGCTACGACGACCCTCCCGACGGCCGGCACGCGACCGACCGTGACGCGGTCGATACTCTCACCACACCGGCGCCCCTCGGTGGGGTGCCCTGACCAGGCGAGGGTCCACATGGCAAGCCTTGAAGAACTGATCTCCCAGGTACCGATCGATCAGGTGGCGCGCGAACTCGGCGTCGACACCGCAACCGCGGAGACCGCGGTCCGCGCGGCCCTCCCGACGCTCGTCGGCGGCCTGGACGCGAACGCTCAGGACACAGCGGGCGCGGCGTCGTTGATGTCGGCCGTGAACAAGCACTCGGGTTCGACGATCCTCGACGGCGGAGTCGACGTCGCAAAGGTCGACACCGCGGACGGCAACAAGATCGTCGCCAACGTGTTCGGAGACAACAAGAACGAGGTCATCAGCACCCTCGGTTCGGTCAACGGTTCCGGGGGCAAAGACCTCATCGCGCAACTGCTGCCGATCCTGGCGCCGATCGTGCTGTCGTATATCGCGAAGCAGCTGACCGGGAATCCCGCGTCCACCGCGACGACCGCGAGCACGGGCGACCAGGGTGTCCTCGGCGACCTGCTCGGCGGACTGCTGAAGAAGACTGCGGGCGGCTCGGGTAACACCGGCGGCGGACTCGGCGACATACTCGGAGGCGTCCTCGGCGGTAATTCCGGCGGCGGACTCGGCGGACTGCTCGGCGGGCTGCTCGGCGGAGGAAAGCGCTGATCAGCGCAATCTGATCTGTCGTACGGACACGGCCTCGGACCCACCGGGGCCGTTTCCGATTCAGGGACTTCCGGCGGTAAACGGCGATGACCCGGTACCGTAGCCACGGACATTTTGTGACAGGCAACATTGTGATTCCGATCGGCTGCCAGGTTCCGGTGCGCGGCGACAAACTTCGACGGACACAAACCTACGGTCCCGTAGGCTGCAGCAAGACACGACATCACACGGACAGGGGTACGAATTCATGACGCGAGTCCTGACTCAACTGGAGCTACTGCGTGAGCTGGAGCCGGTGGCCGAGGCGAACGTCAACCGGCACCTTTCCATGACGAAGGATTGGCACCCCCACGATTACGTGCCGTGGGACGAAGGCCGCAACTTCGCCGCGATGGGCGGCAGCGATTGGGATCCCGAGCAGTCACGCCTCGGCGAGGTGGCCAAGGCCGCGATGATCACCAACCTGCTCACCGAAGACAACCTGCCGTCCTACCACCGCGAGATCGCCGTCAACTTCTCGCGCGACGGCGCGTGGGGCACATGGGTCGGACGGTGGACGGCGGAGGAGAACCGGCACGGCATCGTGATGCGCGACTACCTCGTCGTCACGCGTGGTGTCGATCCGGTGGCGCTCGAGAACGCCCGAATGGAGCACATGACGAACGGGTTCGCGTCGCCGAACGAAGATACGGGCTTGTTGCGTTCGGTCGCCTACGTCACCTTCCAGGAACTCGCGACCCGTGTTTCCCATCGCAACACCGGCCACGCGTGCGACGACCCGATCGCCGACAAGATGCTCCAACGCATCGCCGCCGACGAGAACCTGCACATGATCTTCTACCGCAACATCTGCGAGGCAGCCCTCGACGTGGCGCCGGTCCAAGCCCTCGAAGCGATCACCGAGGTCTTGAAGAACTTCGAGATGCCCGGCGCAGGCATGCCCAATTTCCGTCGCAACGGCGTCCTGATGGCAAAGCACGGCATCTACGACCTGCGCCAGCACCTGGACGACGTCGTGATGCCCGTTCTGCGCAAGTGGAAGCTGTTCGACCGCGACTTCGGTAGCGCCGGCGCCCAGACGCTCGACGAACTCGGCAACTTCCTCGAAGACCTCGAGAAGCAGACCGTGAAGTTCGAGGAGATGCGCGACCGTTCCCTCGCCCGCGAGGCAGCCAAGCGCGAGCGCGCCGCGGCCGTCTCCTGACGCTGCGAGTGGAGCCCGAATCGACCGATTCGGGCGCTACCACCGCCGGCAGTTATCCTGTGCCCGGTGCCGGTTTCGGCACCGGGCACAGGTGTTCCATCCTGCCTCCGCAGGAACCTGGTCGTATTCCTCTGCACCACAACGCTTTCTCGAGGTTCTCATGTCTGCCCTGAAGATCGGCTCGCTCGAATTGGACAGCCCTGTCGTGCTGGCTCCGATGGCCGGGGTGACGAATGTCGCATTTCGCACTCTGTGTCGCGACCTCGAACTCGAGCGGATCGGCAGCACGTCCGGCCTGTACGTGTGCGAAATGGTGACCGCGCGCGCCCTCGTCGAACGTCATCCGGTCACGATGCACATGACCACGTTCGGCCCCACCGAGACACCTCGTTCGCTACAGCTCTACACGGTCGATCCCGACACGACATACGCCGCAGCGAAGATGATCGTCGACGAGGACCTCGCAGACCATATCGACATGAACTTCGGGTGCCCCGTCCCCAAGGTCACCCGTAAGGGCGGCGGCTCGGCTCTGCCGTACAAGCGTCGCCTGTTCGGACAGATCGTCGCGGCGGCGGTACGCGCCACCGAGGGCACGAACATCCCGGTCACGGTCAAGTTCCGCATCGGCATCGACGACGAGCACCACACTCACCTCGATGCGGGGCACATCGCTGCCGCCGAGGGTGCTGCTGCTGTGGCACTGCATGCCCGCACCGCTGCCCAGCGATATTCGGGCACCGCGGACTGGAACGAGATCGCCCGCCTCAAGGACCATGTCACGGACGTACCGGTCCTGGGCAACGGCGACATCTTCGATGCCGAGGACGCCGAGAAGATGATGGCGCAGACCGGCTGCGACGGTGTCGTCGTCGGACGCGGATGTCTGGGGCGTCCCTGGTTGTTCGCCGAATTGAGCGCGGCACTGAACGGCCGGGAGATCCCCACCCCTCCGACGCTGGGCGAGGTCACGGTGATCATGCGCCGCCACGCCACGTTGCTCGCGGATCACCACGGTGAGGACAAGGGCATGCGCGAAATCCGTAAGCACATCGCCTGGTACCTGCGTGGATTCCCGGCGGGTTCGGAAGTGCGGAGCAGCCTGGCGCGGGTGTCGTCGCTGAGCGAACTCGACGATCTCCTCGGCCTGCTCGACCCGACCGTCCCGTTCCCGGCCGATGCCGAAGGCCCGCGTGGCCGCCAAGGCTCCCCCAGCTCTGTGGCACTTCCGGACGGATGGCTCGACGACCCCGACGACACGCTGGTTCCAGCGGGCGCGGACATCATGCACTCTGGCGGCTGAGCTGCGCTGATTCACAATCCGAGCGAGACAAAACTCGCACATCTCCGTGTGTCACCCGGCAATCAGTATCATGGCGAGGTCGCTCGGACCGAGGGCGAACACTACGAGTGCGGAGACGCGACGCGGAGAGGCCGGGGCATCTGTGGATGAGGAGCACGATTCGGGTTCGCCCGACAGTCGTGCCCCCTGGGAGCGGCCGATCGCCGACCCCTCCAACCGCGACGCACACTCCGGCCGAATCCGCCGGGACCGGCCCGACCACATAGGAACCGATCGCGCTCGGTCGGACACCGGTAGTAGTGCCGGTTCTCGCTCCGACAGCCGCCGCTCCGACAGCCGCCGCAGCGAGAGCGCACGCAGCAGACGCAACGACTCTGCGGACAAGTCGAAACAGCTCACCGTCGCGGAGCTGATGAACAAGGTGGATCGCGAGAAGAATTCGCCCCCCTCCACCCCGTCATCGACGTCCACCCCGTCAGCGCCGTCAGCACCGTCACTGCCGCCGCCTCCCGCCGCATCTCCACCTTCCCCGGCGCCACGACCGCCCACTTCACCTCGGGCCGCCGGCACTCCGCCCGCGCCCCGGACCCCGCAGGCTCCACCTGCACCCCGAACCCCGCAGGCTCCGCCTGCACCCGGAACACAGCAGGCTCCGCCTCCGGTGGCGTCGCGGCCTTCACGCGTACCCGGGCCACCGCATCAGCAACCTCGCACGCCCGTGGAAGCGACACCTCCACAGCGGGCGGATCCACCTCCCCTGACCGCGGCGGCGGCGCTTCCCCCCGCTCGCCCACCTCATGGCCCTGTCCCGGCCCGCACAACCCCGGCCGACCATGACCGCACCAGGCAGGTCGCGCCGGCCACCGCCGTGGTCCCCCCACGACCGGACGCCGAGCCCGACGATGTCGGCGACGAGTCGACGGCAACGCCTCAGGCGGTCGCCGGCGACGGACTGAGTCGGCTGGCGTTGAGCAAGAAGCGCAAGAAACGGAAACTCCGATTGTTCGCGCGAGTCTCGGTCGCGCTCGTATCCGTCCTCGCCCTGGTGGGCACGGGGTCGGTCTGGAGTTACCTCCGAGCGACGGAGGCCGGGTTCTCTCAGATCGCAGCGCTCGACACCGAGTCCGCAGACATCGTCGATCCGATCGGGCAGACCGGTGACGAGACGTACCTGATCGTCGGTACCGATACACGTGCGGGCGCCAGCGGCCAGGTGGGTGCAGGCAGCGTCGAAGACGCAGAGGGCTCACGCGCCGACGTTGCGATCCTCGTCAACATTCCCGCCGATCGCAGTCGCGTCGTTGCGGTGTCGTTTCCCCGGGATCTCGATGTCGAACGGCCGGTCTGTCTCGCGTGGGACAGCTCGACCGGCGAGTACAGTTCGGAGATCCACCCCGCGGCCGACGGCGACAAACTCAACGCGGTATACGCCCTTGGCGGGCCGAAATGCCTGGTCAAGACGATCCAGAAGATATCGGGCCTGAAGATCGGCCACTTCATCGGTATCGACTTCGCGGGCTTCGAATCGATGGTCGACGAGGTCGGCGGCGTCGAGGTCTGCACCCCGACTCCGTTGGTGGACGGTGAGCTCGGCACGATCATCGACACCGCGGGCACCCACCTTCTCGATGGTCGGCAAGCCCTCGATTACGTTCGTGCGCGCAAGGTCGAGTCCGAGATCAACAGCGACTATTCGCGTATCAACCGTCAGCAGAAGTTCTTGTCGTCGCTGCTGCGGTCCGCGCTGTCGAACAAGGTCCTACTCGACCCGGGAAAGCTGAACGGTCTCATCGGTGCCTTCACCCGCGCGACCTTCGTCGAGAACGTCAACGCCGATTCGCTGGTGAAGCTCGGCCGGTCCCTTCAGAACGTCGACGCCGGAGCCGTGACTTTCCTGACCACGCCCACTGCAGGCACGACCGAGTGGGGCAACGAGATTCCCCGGCTCGACGACATCGAAGCCATCTTCACCGCGATCATCGACGACCAGCCCCTTCCAGGCGAAAAGCGCGACCCGGTCGCCGAGGCCGATCCTGACGCGCCACCGGAGATGGCCCCCTCCCTCTCGGCGGTCGATCCGTCCTGGGTGTCGGTGCAGGTATCCAACGCATCGGATGTGTCCGGGCTCGCCGCAAGCACTGCCGACGAACTTGCCATGTACGGGTTCCCTATCTACAGCACCGGCAACTACACGGGCACCAGCACACACACGGTCGTCCGGTTCGCTCCCGGGATGGAGGCCGAAGCGATGACGGTCGCCTCGGCGTTCCCCGGCGCGGTGCTGCAGCGTGCATCGGATTCGTCGATCGGAAATGTGGTCGAGGTCGTTCTCGGATACGGCTACGACGGTGTCGTCGTGTCACCCACGCCGCCCGGGAGCCCGCTCGTACCGGTCGCGATCGAAGAAGCCGACGCCGAGGGCGCAGTCCAGCTACCCGCCGACCTCACCGTTACCAACGCCGCCGCCGATCCCTGCAGCTGAGAGCGCTGAACCCACCCGCGTCGTTCACCTCCGGTTCACTCTCTGATCGTGATAAGGACCCTCGGACGCCGTATGGTGTGACGTTATGCGCGTCGCTTACAACGAACAGATGGATGAACTCACCGGGCTACTCGGCGAAATGGCCGGGCTCGCCGGAACGGCGATGGAACGGGCCACCCAAGCCCTGCTCCAGGCCGACCTCCCGCTCGCGGAGATGGTGATCGAAGAGCACGACAAGATCACCGAACTCGGTGCTGTGTGTGAAGAGAAGGCATTCGCGCTTCTCGCGCTGCAGGGTCCGGTCGCCGGCGATCTGCGCGCAGTGGTGAGCGGAATCCAGATCGTCGCCGATATCGACCGGATGGGTGCGCTTGCACTGCACATCGCGAAGGCCACGCGTCGACGTCACCCCAATCACGTGCTTCCCGATGAGGTCAGCGGATACTTCGCCGAGATGGGCCGGATCGCCGTGTCTCTCGGCGCCGCAACCCGCGAGATCCTCGAAACCCGAGACCCCGAGCGCGCGGCACGCCTCCACGAGGAGGACGAAGCGATGGATGATCTCCACCGCCACCTGTTCACGGTGCTCATGGACCGCGAATGGAAGCACGGTGTGGCGGCGGCCGTCGACGTCACCTTGCTGGGACGCTTCTACGAGCGCTTCGCCGATCACGCCGTCGAGGTGGGTCGTCGTGTGATCTTCCTGGTGACGGGCAAGCTGCCCACCCTCGAGGACTTCCACACCGTGCAGCAGCGCGTCGACAAGCTCACTGTGTACCCCGAATCCTGAGTTCTCCTGCCCCACACGCGCAGAGCCCCGACCGGATGAATCCGGTCGGGGCTCTCCTATTCGTACTGTCGCCGGGAAGATCTCAGCCGAAGCGACCCGAGATGTAGTCCTCGGTGGCCTTCTGCGTCGGGTTCGAGAAGATCTTCTCGGTGTCGTCGATCTCGATCAGCTTGCCTGGCCTACCGATGGCCTCGAGATTGAAGAACGCCGTCTGGTCGCTCACGCGGGCCGCCTGCTGCATGTTGTGCGTGACGATCACGATCGTGAACTCCTGCTTCAGTTCCGTGATCAGATCCTCGATCGCAAGCGTCGAGATCGGGTCGAGAGCGGAGCACGGCTCATCCATGAGCAGCACGTCGGGCTGCACCGCGATCGCGCGGGCGATACAGAGGCGCTGCTGCTGCCCACCGGACAGACCACCGCCGGGCTTGTCGAGGCGATCCTTGACTTCCTTCCACAGGTTCGCACCACGCAGCGACTTCTCGGCGACTTCGTCGAGCTTCTTCTTGTCTCGCATGCCCTGCAGCTTCAGGCCCGCAACGACGTTGTCGCGGATCGACATCGTCGGGAAGGGATTCGGCCGCTGGAACACCATGCCGATGGTCTTGCGCACACCCACCGGATCGACGGACGCGTCGTAGATGTCCTCGCCGTCGAGGAGCACCGACCCTTCGACGCGGGCACCGGGGGTCACCTCGTGCATACGGTTGAGGGAGCGGAGCACGGTGGACTTACCGCAGCCGGACGGGCCGATGAACGCCGTGACGTTGCGAGGAGGTACCGAGAGCGTCACGTCGGACACCGCGTGGAACTTCCCGTAGAAGATGTTGACGTCCTTGAGGTCCAGACGCTTGGCCATTACCGGCTCCCTAATGGTGTATCGAATTCGAAGAATGTGGTCATCGCCGGCTCGTCTACTTGGAGCCGACCTGCGACAAGCGACCGATCAGCTTGGCGGCGATATTGAGGATCGCAATGATGAGAATCAGCGTCAGAGCGGCACCCCAGATACGCATCGAGCCCGCTTCGGTGGGGTTGTTCATCTCGGCGACCATCAGACCCGGCAAGGTGGCCATCTCACCACCGAACAGGTTGAAGTTGATGAACGGTGCGTATCCCACGAGAATCAGCAGCGGCGCAGTCTCACCCATCACGCGGGCAAGGGCGAGCATGATTCCGGTGATGATGCCTGCGAGCGAGGTCGGGAGCACGATCCGGGCGATCGTCTTCCACTTCGGGACCCCGAGCGCGTACGACGCCTCGCGGAGATCCTGAGGGACGATTCGCAGCATCTCCTCGGTGCTGCGCACCACGACCGGCACCATCAGCAGCACCAGCGAGAGGGACACCGCGAATGCGGACTTGGGCATTCCGAAGGTCGCCACCCACAGCGCGTAGATGAACAACGCGGCAACGATGGACGGCACACCGCTGAGGATGTCGACCATGAAGGTCGTGATGCGACCGAGCTTCGATTTGCCCGCGTACTCGACGAGATAGATCGCGACGAACACGCCGAGCGGGATCGAGATGATCGCGCACACCAATCCCTGCAGGAGGGTGCCGACGATCGCGTGGTAGACACCGCCGCCCATGGACGAAGCGGTCAGTCCGCTCAGCGAATTGGTGAACCAGGTCGAGGAGAGCAGGGCGGGCATGCCCTTGGCAATCACGGTGATGAGCACCCAGGCCAAAGGCGCGAGCGCAATGAGCACCGAGAGGGTGACGAGCACGGTGGCCGCGACGTCCTTGGTCCTGCGTGCACCGCTGACCCGCTGGAACGTCGGTGCCTTGACGGGCGATGTGAGGGTGGTCGTCGTCATGGCGTCAGTCCTTCTTTCCAGCGACGATCATGCGGGCTGCGGCGTTGACGACGAAGGTCAGGACGAAGAGCACGAGACCCGCGGCGATGTAGGCACCGGCCTGGATGTTGTTGTTGAATTCGGCGTAACCGAGAGCGATCTTCGACGCGATGGTGGCGCCTCCGTCGAACAGCGACCAGGAGAACGCCTCGGAGGTGGTCCGCAGGATGAGGTAGAGGGCCATGGTCTCGCCGAGTGCACGTCCGAGACCGAGCATCGAACCGCTGACGTAACCGGACTTGCCGAACGGGATGACCGTGGTCTTCACGACTTCCCAGCGGGTCGCACCGAGTGCGAGTGCGGCCTCGATGTGCGCGGTGGGTGTCTGGACGAACACCTCGCGGCTGACCGCGGCAATGGTGGGCAGGATCATCACGGCGAGCACGATGCCCGCGGTGAAGATCGTTCCGCCGCCGATGATCGATCCGCTGCCCGTCGCAAACAACGGGAACCAGCCGAGGTTGGTGTTGAGGAACTCTGCGACCGGTCGCAGGAAGGGCGCCAGGATGAGCATGCCCCACAGGCCGTAGACGATCGACGGCACCGCGGCGAGCAGGTCGATCACGTACGCGAGCGCCTTCTTGATCCGTTCGGGGCAATACGAGGTGAGGAAGATCGCGATACCGAGGGCCACCGGCATCGCCAGTACCAGCGCGAACATCGACACGAGGACCGTGACCTGGAAAAGGTCGAGAACACCGAAGGCCATCGCCTCGATGTCCTGCGTGATCCAATCTCGGCTGGTGAGGAAGTTGACGGTGTTGCGTTGCAGCGCAGGCACCGCGCGCCACACCAGGAACACCGCGATCGCGGCGATGATCACCGAGACCAGGACGGCGGACCCGGAAGCCAACGAACTGAAGATCCGGTCGCCTGGCCGAACGACGGTCTTCTTCTTGGTCTGTGGGGAAGTAATCTTGGCCTCCGGTGTACTGCCGTGCGGACCGCCCGGTCCTGACCCGGCCGGGTCAGGACCGGCGGCGCGAGTAGCCGAGGTGCTCGGCGCGTCACTCATGTGAACTCGCAATCTATCTCGTCGTGAATTTCCGGAACGGGCGGTCCGCCTGTGCAGACGATCAGGCGATGGCGTCGATCGATTCGGTCAGCTTCGACTTGAAGGACTCGGGAAGCGGGACGTAGCCGATTTCCTCGAGGCCCTCCTGGCCTTCGTTGGCCGCGCTGACCAGGAACGACTTGACCGCTGCCGAGGTTTCGGCGTCGTAGCCGCCCGAGCAGACGATCTCGTAGGTCGCGAGCACCAGCGGGTATGCGCCTTCGGCGTCGGTGCCGAAGATCGACGAGAGGTCCAGGGTCAGATCGCCGCCGCCTGCGCTGGCGAACTCCGCGCCGTCGATGGCCGCAGCGGCGGTTTCGGAGTTCAGCTCGACCGGGCCGTTGCCGGTGTCGATGGAAGCGATGCTGAGTCCGTTCTGCTCGGCGAACGACAGTTCGACGTAGGTGATCGATCCGGGAGCGCCCGAAACAGCCTGGGCGACACCGGCCGAGCCCTTCGCACCTTCACCGATACCCCCGGTGAAATCGGAGCCTGCACCGGTGGTCCATGCGCCGTTGGATGCTGCTTCGAGGTACTGCTGGAAGTTGTCGGTGGTACCCGACGAATCGGAACGGACAATCGCGGTGATCGGGCTGTCGGGCAGTTCGACGCCCTCGTTCAGCGCAGCAATCGCCGGATCGTTCCACGTGGTGATCCGGCCGTTGAATATCTTTGCGGCAACCTCACCGTTGACGACCAGATTGTCGACGCCCTCGAGGTTGTAGGCAAGTGCGACCGGACCGAACACGAGAGGCAGGTTCCATGCCGGGTTCCCGGCGCAACGCTCGGCTGCCAGCGCGGCCTGCTCCTCCTTGATGGCCGAATCGGAGCCGGCGAAATCGATCTGGTTGGCGATGAACTGCGTGCGGCCGTCACCGGAACCCGACGGGTTGTACGCCACGTTGACCGAAGCGCCCTTCTCGTTGCAGACGGCGATGTAGGTGGAAACGAAGTTGTCCATCGCGTTCTTCTGCGCAGACGACCCCGCACCGGAAAGGTTCGCCTTGCCCTCGCAGGTCGCGCCCGAGGCGTCGGCGTCGACCTCGACCGAGCCTGCATTGTTGTCGGTACCGCAAGCCGCGAGCGTGAGTGCGCCGGCCGCAAACAGGCCGAGCAGGGCACCATTGCGCTTCAGGTTCACCTGTACTCCTTCAGGAATATCGCTTCCGCCACACAAGGCTGGGTGGCGACTTCGAGACGCGGGAGGATCCCCTGCGCCGAGTCGTCAGCATCCGACCCGTATGCAGAAGGTAGGCGGATCCGGTGGACGGATACTCTCTCGCCGGTTAACGGGAGATGAACACGCCGGATACAGGCACTATTGGTGTTGCGACAATCACCCGAACTTCACCGGACAACAACGTGTCGTCGGGAGATGTTCACTTCGCGTATGCGACATCCACATGGAAGCGCTCGAACCCGAGCTTGCCGTAGGTGTTGAGCGCGGCGGTGTTGTCACCCTCGACATAGAGCAGAACAGTGGATAGTCCCCGCGCGCGCAGATGGTGCAGTCCGGCGAGAGTGAGGAGCCGCCCGAGACCCCGGCCCTGTGCCTCCGGAGCGATGCCGACCACGTACACCTCACCGAGCGACGGTTCCGTCGGCCCCGGCGGGTGCACCTTCGTCCAGTGGAATCCCAACAGGCGATCGGGGTCGGCGACGTCGAATGCGAGAAACAGCCCAGCCGGATCGAACCACGATTCGGCCCGGCGGTCGGCCACGTCGCTCGCGGTCATCCGCCCCTGCTCAGGGTGCCATTCGAAGGCGGAAGCATTGACCCGCACCAGCTCCGGATCGTCCGAAGGTCCTCGATACGTGCGCAGCTCGACCGAATCGGGTATCTCGAGTTCGGGGAGCGCGAGATCGAGCGGTCTCCTCAGCTGAAGGAGTTCGCGAACGCCCCTGAGGCCCAGCTTCGCAGCGACAGCGCGGGCTGCGGGAAGATCTCCGTGCGCCCACACTCGTGCTTCGGATCCGCCTTCGGTCAGCGCCGCTCCGACGAGCTCGCTACCGAGGCCACGACCTCGATGAGCCGGATCCACGACGACCTCGGACATCGATGGGTGCTCGCCGTGCGCGGGCGTGAGGTTTGCATACCCGGCGACCGCACCGTCTACGACGGCGATCAGATGCCGCGCATCGGTGTCGCGGGTCAGCGAGTGAACAGCCTGCTCCGACACCGGAGCCGTCCCGTCGTGCGCGGTGGCACGCTCGAGCAGTGCCTGCACCTCGGCGGCCTGCGCCGCGGTAGGACGTTCGACGAACGGCTGCTGCAGCGAGAACTCTTCGTGCTCATCGGGCCCGGACTTCATGCACCCGAGGGTAGCGATTACTCGGCGAACTCGTCCTCGGGGTGGCCGACCGTGTGACCGCCCTTGGTACGGCTGCTCGGCCGGACGGCTTTGTATCCGACGTTGCGGACGGTCCCGATGAGGGCTTCGTGTTCGGGGCCGAGCTTCGCGCGGAGTCGTCGCACGTGCACGTCGACCGTCCGGGTGCCACCGAAGAAGTCGTAGCCCCACACCTCCTGCAGCAGCTGTGCGCGGGTGAAGACCCGGCCGGCGTGCTGGGCGAGGTACTTGAGAAGCTCGAATTCCTTGTACGTCAGGTCGAGCGGTTTCCCGCGCAGCCTCGCTGTGTATGTGTCCTCGTCGATGGTGAGTTCGCCCAGCGTGATCCGTCCGGAGGTCTCGGCAGAGACCCCGCCACCGGACCGAGCAAGGAGCAACCGCAACCGAGCGTCGAGTTCGGCGGGCCCGGTGCCTGTGAGCAGGATGTCGTCGAGTGCCCACTCGGGGTTGACCGCGACAAGCCCGCCCTCGGTGAGAACAGCGACCACAGGTATCGCCGAACCGGCGCTACCGAGCAGGCGGCACAATCCACGCGCCGCGGCGAGATCGGTTCGGGCATCGACGAGCGCGATGTCGGCGGTAGCCGCTTCGAGCAGCGATGACACTTCGGTCGGGACCGGCCGTACCGAATGCGCCAGCAGCGACAGCGACGGCAACACGGAATCGGGATCCGGATCGGAGGTCAGCAGGAGAAGCTCCACCGGGCCTCCGTTTCTTCGCACTGCCTGGGCAGACCGTTCCGGATGAACGGCGTGGTCCAGATTAACCCCCCATTTGTTACCGCCGTGTTAGCTGGCGAGAACGTCGCCCGGTACGTTCCGTCACAATGGTCGGCGTGCGCAAACTCATTTACGGCCTCGTTGTCCTCGTCGGACTCGCTCTACTGGTCGATTTCGGGGCGGCAGCCTGGTCGGAGTATCGACTGTCTCGCGCGCTGCGTGAGGGAGGCGCCCTCGAGTCCGATCCCGCGGTGACGATCCACGGTTTCCCTTTTCTTCTGCAAGCGCGCAACGGTCACTACGAGAACGTCGAGATCACCGCGGATCGGGTCCCCACCGACATGCTCGGCGACATCACAGTCGAAGCGAACCTGGTGGGTGCCCACGCAGAGGCGTCCGCGCTCCTCGACGGATCGATCCGGTCGGTGCCGGTCGATCTGCTGTACGGCCGTGTCATGATCGACGCCACCGAACTCGGACAGGTCCTCGACATTCCCGATCTACAGATTTCTGCACCGCCGGCCAGCAAATCGGACGGCACAGGCGGATCAGGCGGATCAGGCCCGACCACCGCAGGTGGTGTCGTGCTCACCGGTACCGTGCCGGTCGGCCCGCTCTCCGCGCGGGTCAGTGTTCAGGCAGATCTCGTCCTCGACGGCGACCGGGTACAGATCGTCGCGTCCGACCTGTACTTCGGCCCCGAGGGACATGCCGACTTCACCGTTCCCGATCCGCTGAAACCCCTGGTACTCGGGTTGTTCACCACCACGATCGAACCACAGGATCTGCCGTTCGGCGTCTATCCCACGTCGGTGGAAGCGCGGGGCTCGCGGATCGTGATCGAAGGTGAAGCACACAACGTGACCATCGACCTCACCGAAGTGCAGCAGCCCTCATGACCCCGCTTGTCGTCCTTGCGGTCGTGATCGTCGCGGCGGGTGTAGTGGGTGCGGTGATCCGGTTTCGGTCGGGCCGGCTGAAGGAACTATCCGTCACCGAGACTTCGGCCGCGGACCCTGAGCTCGGCAAGGTCGGTGTCGGTGAAGGCGAACCGGTGATCCTGCACTTCTCCGCGCCTTGGTGCGGGCCATGTGCCGCAGTCCGCCGGGTCGTTGCCGGGGTGATCGAGGGCAACGGCGACACCGCGCCGCCCGTGCGCGACATCGAGCTCGACTTCGACGAGAACGTCTCCCTCGCCACGCAACTCGGCGTACTCTCACTACCCACGACCTTCCTGTTCGACGGCGACGGACACCAGCGGTACCGGGTCTCCGGGGTTCCGACGACGGACGATCTGAGGCGAGCACTGGCCGCGCTGTGACACCGGCGGGCACCCGGGCTGTGAAACAAGCAGGCACCCGGCCCTTCCCTGCGCCGTTTTCTCGGATACACTGCGACGCGTGTTGACCTGCCAAGAGCTAATGCTCACCCGACGCCGCACGGTTGATCTGTGCCGCCTCGGTGGCACTTGTTGTACCTGCTGATCCACCCGCGGTCGACCTACCGCGATTCGACTCGCCCCAGCGATATCGATCCAGCAGGAGTACACACATGTCTTTCACCACATCCCCCGCTCTCCAGGTAGACGTGCGCGGACCCCGGTTCGCCGCATGGATCACCACAGCGGTCCTCGTCTCGGTCCTCGTCATCACCTCGTTCGCGCCTCAGGCAGCAGGCATCGTGCTGGCCGTACAGACCATCGTGTTTCTCCTCGGCGCCGCTGTCGGCCCACGCCGAAGCCCGTACGGCAGGCTCTTCGCCGTCGCGGTTGCACCCCGCCTGACGCCCCCGACGGAGACCGAGCCCGCCGAGCCGTTGCGGTTCGCGCAGGGGGTCGGCTTCGTCTTCGCCCTGATCGGCACCGTCGCACTACTGGCCGATGCAGTCACGCTCGGCATCGTCGCCGCAGGATTCGCACTGTTCGCAGCCCTGTTGAATGCCGCATTCGGGGTGTGCCTCGGATGCCGCGTGTATCCGCTCATCGCCCGGGTTCGGTCACAGACCACCTGAGTTCGCTGTTCCGTCTGCACTTCTGTCCGTCAGCACTTCTGCCGTTCCACCCACGACTACTTCAGTGTCACCACGAAAGGAACAACCATGGCTCGCTCCGACGTTCTGGTCTCCGCCGACTGGGCTGAGCAGAACCTGCAAGCGCCGAAGACCGTCTTCATCGAGGTCGACGAAGACACCTCCGCCTACGAAGGCGGCCACATCGAGGGCGCGATCCGACTCGACTGGCGCAAGGATCTGCAGGACGCGGTCCGCCGCGATTTCCTGAACCAGCAGCAGTTCTCCGCACTGCTGTCGGCCAAGGGCGTCGCGAACGACGACACCGTCGTGCTGTACGGCGGCAACAACAACTGGTTTGCCGCGTACGCCTACTGGTACTTCACGCTCTACGGCCACAAGGATGTCAAGCTCATCGACGGAGGCCGTAAGAAGTGGGAGCTCGACGGCCGCCCCCTGTCGAAGGACGAGGTCACCCGCCCGGCCACCGAGTACAAGGCCGCCGCACCCGACACGTCGATCCGCGCGTTCCGTGACGAGGTCATCGACGCCATCGGCAACAAGAACCTCGTCGACGTGCGTTCGCCCGACGAGTTCTCCGGCAAGATCCTCGCCCCCGCGCACCTTCCGCAGGAGCAGGCACAGCAGCGTGGACACGTGCCCGGCGCGATCAACATCCCGTGGAGCACCACCGCCAACGAGGACGGCACGTTCAAGTCCGACGACGAGCTCACCGCGCTCTACGCAGCGAAGGGCTTCGACGACTCCAAGGAGACCATCGCCTACTGCCGGATCGGCGAGCGCTCGAGCCACACCTGGTTCGTGCTGCAGGAAATCCTCGGCAAGCAGAATGTCAAGAACTACGACGGCAGCTGGGTCGAGTACGGCTCGCTCGTCGGCGCACCGATCGAATTGGGAGCATAAGAACATGTGTGGAGCACCCGTCCAGTCCCAGACTCTTCCGTCGAACGTCGATACCGAAAAGGAAACGGTCATCACCGGCCGCGTTCTCGCAGCCGACGGACAGCCCGTCGGTGGCGCCTTCGTGCGCCTGCTCGACGGCACCGATGAGTTCACCGCCGAGGTCGTCGCATCGGCTACCGGCGACTTCCGCTTCTTCGCGGCACCCGGCGAGTGGAAGATCCGTGCGCTTTCCAGCACGGGCAACGGCACCGCGACAGTGAGCCCGACCTCCGCAGGCGTCCACAACGTCGACGTCACCGTCGCGAAGTAGCCCGACCGACAGGGTCACATTCAGGGCATCAGGGCCTCGCTCCGATCAGGAGCGGGGCCCTTCGCGTTCGCACCCGGCCGAGTCGTACCGACGAACACCGAGGGTCTAATATGTGCCCGTGGTCATTTTCTTCGAAGTTCTCCTGGTCCTCGCAGCGCTGCTCATCATCTGGTTCACGCTGTACACCATCTACCGCCTGGTCACCCAAGACCAGTGACGGACGACGGACCCCGCCGCAGCGGTAACGACGCCATTGTCGAGGCCGAGAAACGCGCCGAGGCCACTGCCGAGCGCAACATCCCGGCCCTGCCCGGCCTTCCCGGCCCGGAGGACACCGCGAACCTGAGGCTCGGACCCGACCTCGACCCGGCGATGCTGGCATTGCTGCCGCTCGTCGGTGTGTGGCGCGGTGAAGGCGAAGGACACGATCCCGAGGCGGGCGACTACCGATTCGGTCAACAGATCGTCGTCTCGCACAGTGGGTCCGACTACCTCGCGTGGGAAGCACGCTCGTGGCGCCTCGACGAGGCCGGCGAGTTCAGCGCACCCGATCGCCGCGAAAGCGGCTTCTGGCGTATGTCGGGCACCGACGCCGCAGGTAGCGAGGATCCCGAGACCGTCGAACTGCTGCTCACTCACAGTTCCGGTGTCGTCGAGTTGTACTACGGAGCGGCCCTGACCCAGTCCTCCTGGGAGCTTGCGACCGACGTCGTGATCCGCACGAAATCCGGTGAGACCGTGGGCGGAGCCAAGCGGCTCTACGGCATCATCGAAGGGGGCGACCTCGCCTACGTCGAAGAACGCGTCGTCGGCGACGGCGAGATGATCCCGCGCATGTCAGCGCGGTTGTCGCGCTACGTCGGCTGACGCGCCGGCTCGGCCCGACGCATCACTTCGAGTCGGCCGGCCGCTCTTCGGCGCGGGCCGACTCCTGACCGTCCGCCTCCGGGCCTTCCTGTTCTTCGTCCTCCGGGATTGCGTGCGTGACCACAACCACCTCGGGTGCAGGTAGGCCCTCGGCCGCTGCGAGCGCCTCGGCCGAGTGCACTTCGGGCCACTGCCTGGTCACCGGTTCCGGGCGTTCACCGAGATCCTCGCGGATGCCGCGCACAAGGCTGTACATCATCACCCAGCCCATCACGAAGAATGGCAATCCGACCACTGTGATCACCTGTTGCAGCGCGTCGAGCCCGTCCTTACCGGTCGCGACGAGCATCGTCGCCGCAACGACTACCATCAGCACCGCCCAGAACAGGCGCTGATGGATCGGAGCCTTCTCCTCGTGGCCGGACGCCATCATGTCCAGCACCATCGCTGTGGAGTCGACCGAGGTCACGAAGAAGATCACGACGAGCACGACCGCGATGAACGAGACGACCCCGGTGAACGGGAAATGCCCGAGGAATTCGAAGAGCGCACCGGGGATGTCACCGTCGTCCACCACACGCTCGACCAGCCCACCTTCACCGTTGAGTTCGATGTCGAAGGCCCCCATGCCGAAGATGCTGAACCAGATCACGGAGAAGAGCACGGGCAGGCCGAGCACACCGCCGACGAACTCTCGGACGGTGCGGCCGCGGGAGATGCGGGCGATGAAGATACCGACGAACGGCGACCAGGTGATCGTCCATGCCCAGTAGAAGACGGTCCACGTGTTCTGCCAACCGGAATTCGCGAAAGTGTCGTTCCAGAACGCGAGTCGCGGTAGAGATTCCCCATAGATGCCTACCGATTCGATCATGCCTTTCAGCAGGAACAGGCTCGGGCCGGTGACCAGCACGAAGATCAGAAGACCCACGGCCATGCCGATGTTGAGATTCGACAATCGCTTGATGCCCTTGTCGAGGCCGAGAGCCACCGAGACACCGGCCATCACCGTCACGATCGCGATCAACCCGATCTGGATGACTCCGGACTCCTCGAGGTCGAACAACTGCGCGAGACCGGCATTGATCTGCAGCGTCCCCAGACCCACCGAGGTCGCGACGCCGAACACGGTGCCGAGGATCGCCACGACGTCGATGGTGTGCCCGATCGGCCCGTAGATCCGTCCGCCGAGGAGTGGCGCGAAGATCGAACTGACCCGCGGCGGCAGATGCCGCTTGTAGATGAAGTACCCGAAGCACAGGCCGGGGAGCGCAAAGATAGTCCAGGTGTGCAGACCGAAGTGATAGAGGGCGAAGCCCATTGCCTCTTCAGCGGCCTCGACCGAACCCGGTTCGACGTCCTGCCTCGGCGGGTTCGCAAAGTGTGAGATCGGTTCTGCAACTCCCCAGAACATCAGAATCGTGCCGATACCCGCTGCGAAGAGCATCGAAAACCAGGCGATGTTCGAATGTTCCGGTCGTTCGTCGTCGCCGCCGAGCCGGACCCTGCCATAGCGGGTGAGCGCGATCCCCACCAGGAAGAGTAGGAAGGTAGTGACCCCGAGTATGTAGAACCAGCCGAGGTTGGTCATGATCCAGTTCGATGCGGTACTGAATATTTTGTCCACGGCATCGGTGAACGCGATCGTCAGCACGACGAACAGGATCGCGACACCCGCCGACGCAAAGAAGATGCCCGGCGAAGTGCGTAGCCGGAGAGCATCGTGGGCCTGCTGCAGAATCGGCATCATCCATGTGTACCCCGGCGCCTCCACACCCACACTGAGTTTTCGGAACCGTGCGAATGATCACTTCGGAATCCACCCGGGAACGCGAACAACCCCCGAGCCTCCCGACACATCACAGAACGATGTCCGTGAATGTCGGGTCCGGTCCGGACAGACCGGTGCTCGGGGGTCGGGTGACCACCTGGGATTCGCCTGCCATGCGCGGCGGGTGAATTCCGTCGTCACACTGCTAGCGGATGGTCACCTCACGCGTCCGAATATCAATCACTTCCAGACCACCTCCTTTCTCGTGTACCTGAGAAAGTACGCGCGGATCACAACGTCGGCAACGCATTTTTCTGGACGCGTACCACCAGGTCGGCGGCGGTGTCCTCGGGCAGGTTGTGCGTGACGACGACGATCGTCCGAGCGGCGTCGACGAGTCCCGAACCGGCATCGAGGAGCCGGCGCTGCAGGTGCGCGGCGTCCTCCGCATCGAGGTGTTCGGCCGGTTCGTCGAGCAACAGGATGTCCGCAGGCGACAGGATCGCTCGTGCCAGGAGCAAGCGGCGTCGCTGTCCGCCCGAGATGTCGCGGGCACCCGAGGTCAGCACCGTGTGGACGCCGTCGGGCAGGGCGTCGACCCACTCCCCCAGACCTACCGACGCGAGTGCGGCCCGCGCCTCGAACTCGTCGACAGTCCCCCGGGCGACACGCAGATTCTCGAGGATCGACGTGTCGAAGATGTGGGCGTCCTCGGCGAAGAATGCGATACGTCGGCGGACCTCAGCCTGATCGATCTCTGCGAGATCCACACCGTCGAGGGTGACCGAGCCACCCGTCGGCACGAGGAGTCCGGCCAGTGTCATCAGCGCGGTGGTCTTGCCACTACCGCTGCTCCCGACGATCGCGACCCGCGAACCGGGGCCCGCCACCAGATCGACAGGGGTCGTGCTCGCGCCGCCCGGCCATCCGCAGCGCAGTCCGTCGGCGCGGAGTATGCCGGGTCCGTCCGCGGAGGCAGTTCCGTGGGGCACCGGTCGATCTGCGCGGTCGAGAATGTCGACGATGCGCCGGGCCGCAAGTCGAGCTCGGGTCAGTGTCTGCGCCGCAGCAGGAAGGACCGCAGTGGCTTCGAACGCGGACAGCGGCAGCAGCACGAGGATTCCGAGGCTCGTGGGGCTCATCGTCGAAGCATCCGATCCGAATGCGGCGATGCCGATCAAGAGCGCGCCGAGCACACTCGCTCCGATCGCGAGTGGTGTTGCCGCGTCCGCGAATGCGGCGGGAGCCGCCGAACGATCGGTGGCACGCACCGATTCGAGATTCGCGGCCCGCGCGCGGTCGGTCACGGCGGTCAAGCGCCCCGCGACACGTAGTTCCGCGGCGTGGTCGAGTGCGGTCACGGCGTCCTCACCGAAGCGAGACCGAGCGGCGTCGCCGTCGGCTTCCGCACGGGCCGCGGCGGACGCCGAGAGCCACGGTGCGACGACTCCGGCGATCAGCAGAGCGACGGCGAGGACCGCGCCCGCAGCCGGTACGAGGATCCCGACCGTGATCACCGCGGCGACGCACAACACGACCGCCACGGCGATAGGCACGAGAGCGCGCACCACGACGTCGCCGAGAGCGTCGACGTCGGAACCGGTGCGGGCGAGCAGATCCCCGCGTCGCAGCCCGGCGGAGGCAGCCGGGTCACCTTCGGCGAGGCGCTCGTACAGCCGCGACCGTGCCGATGTCATGCCGCGAAGAGCGGTGTCGTGGGTGGCCAGGCGCTCGAAGTACCGGAAGAGTCCGCGCGAGATACCCAGCGCACGCACCGCGACGACCGCCACAGTCAGGTCGAGGACCGGAGGCATCTCCCACGCCCGCACGATGAGCCACGCCGAGACTCCGGCGAGCAGCAGCGCGCTGCCGAGGGTCGCAACCCCGGCGCCCACGGCGAGCATCACGCGTCGAGGTTCGAGTTCGAGCAGCGCCATCGCGCGCCGCAGCAGGTACTTTCTGTCGCTGCGGCCCTTCGGCTCGGTCATGCGGCACGACCTTCCACGGCGACCACCCGGTCCGCGATCGCGAGCAGGGACGGCCGGTGCGCGACGATCACGACGGTACGTCCGGCTTCCGCGCGGTCACGAAGCGTGTTCAACACGGTGACTTCGGTGAGGTCGTCGAGGTGTGCGGTGGGTTCGTCGAGCAGCAGGACATCTCGCGGTGACGCCAGGGTGCGGGTGAGTGCCAGCCGTTGCCGCTGGCCCAGCGACAAACCGGTGCCGTCGACACCGACGACGGTGTTCCATCGATCCGGAAGGTCGGCCAGAACAACGTCGAACCCCGTTGCGACGCAGATCTCGTCGAGTTCGGGCGTCGCGGGGTCGGCCCCGGTGAGTTGCAGGTTGTCGGCGAGGGTGCCTGGAACCAGCACCGGTCGTTGCGGCAGCCACGCGACCCGATTCCACCACTGATCGGTGCCTTCTGCCGAGATGCCGTCGACGGTGACCAGTCCTTCTGCCGCTTCGGCGAGGCCGAGGAGCGCGAGCAATGCGGTGGTCTTACCGCTGCCGTTGGGTCCGGTGAGGACGGTGATCTCACCGGGTCGGCAGACCGCACTGAGCCGGTGCGGGGCGTATCCGTCACGGCCCGCAACACTGAGCCCGTCGAACACCAGTTCCGGTGCGTTGTCCCGGCTCGGATTCCGGTGCTTCGTCGGGCCTGCCGGTGGTCGGGGCGCACCGGTTCCCGCGCTGTCGAGGATCGCGAATGCTCTCTCCGCGGCGGCCATCCCGTCCTCGGCGGCGTGAAACTTGCTACCGACGGTGCGTAGTGGCTGGTACGCCTCCGGCGCGAGGATCAGTGCGATGATGCCGGCTTCGAGGGCCATATCGCCGGTGACGAGGCGCAGGCCGATTGCCACCGCGACGAGCGCGACCGAGAGGGTCGCGAGGAATTCGAGCACTGTGCCCGAGAGGAACGCAACCCGGAGCGCAGACATCGTGGTGCGACGGTGATCCTCGCCGAGTTGGCGCACACGAGCTTCCGGTCCGCGTTCACGACCCAGTGCGCGCAGGGTCGACAGTCCCGCGACCAGGTCGAGCAGTTGTGAGGACAATGTGGTCATCGCCGAGAGGGTGCGGTCGGCTTTCCCTTTCGTGAGGACTCCGATGAGGATCATGAAGATCGGGATCAGGGGAAGGGTGATCACCACGATGAGCGCGGACGTGAGGTCTTGCGTGGCGATGACGACGATCGTGAGCGGGGTGAGCGTGACGGCCAGGAGCAGCGCCGGGATGTAACCGGTGAGGTATTCGCCGAGGCCGTCGAGGCCGCGGGTGAGCACGGTCGCGATCTCGTTGCGCCGCGGGTCCAGTTCGCGGGGCGGCAGAGTGGACGCGGCGTCCAGGACCTCGTGTTCGAGTTCTGCGATCACCCGGGTCGCCGACCGGTGGGCGTAGCGTGAATGCAGCCAGCTCACCGCGACCCGGACGACGACAACCGCAGCGAGGAGCCCGAGTTCGGTGCTCCAGTCTCCGAGCGACCGCGCGTCTGTGGTGATGACTCCGGCGAGGACCGTACCGATCATCAGCGCGGACGCGATCACCATCGCCACATCGACGAGCGACGTGACGACCGTCAGGACGAGGTACCCGCGCGCTGCGGCAGAGTAGCGCCACAGCCGCGGGTCGATCGGTCCCCGCCTGCGTGCAGACACGTCGGCGGAAACCGCAGCGGACTCGACGGTCATTTCGATCCGATTGTCAGCCCGATGGACTTGGGAATCTGGGCGGTCGAGATACGTTGGCGGAAAACCCAGTACGTCCAGCCCTGATAGATCAGAACGACCGGGGTCATGATCGCGGCAGCCCAGGTCATGACCTTCAGGGTGTACGGGCTCGAGGACGCATTCTCGATCGTCAACGACCATGCGGGGTCCAGGGTGGACGGCATGACATTCGGGAACAGCGAGGCGAACAGCAAGACGACGGTCGCGATGATCGCGATGGTCGTGAACGCGAATGCCCAGCCCTCACGTTCGGCGACAGTGAGTGCCACGACCACCAGCATCGACAGCGCCGCGACGGCAACCAGGATCCACGTCCAGTCCTTGCCGTAGGCGAGCTGTGTCCACATCACGAACCCGCCCGCGACCGGAACAGCCGGGAGTGCAAGCCGCCGTGCGAGTTTCACCGCATCCTCGTGCACGTCGCCGGCAGTCTTGAGTGCGATGAACACTGCCCCGTGCAGAGCGAACACGAGTGCGGTGGTGACGCCACCGAGCAGCGCGTAGGGGTTGAGCAGGTCGAAGAACCCGCCGACGTACTGCTTGTTCTCGTCGATTGCGACGCCGCGGATGATATTCGCGAATGCCACACCCCACAGCACCGCCGGTACCCATGAGCCGAAGATGATGCCCCGGTCGCAGCGGCGACGCCACGTCGGATCATCGATCTTGCCGCGCCATTCGATGGCGCACACGCGCAGGATGAGCGCGAGCAGTATCAACAGCAGCGGTAGGTAGAAACCGGAGAACAAGGTGGCGTACCACTCGGGGAATGCAGCGAACAGCGCACCGCCTGCGGTGATCAGCCACACCTCGTTGCCGTCCCATACGGGTCCGATGGTGTTGAGCAACACGCGCCGACGGGTGTCGGCGGTCTCGTCCCTGCCCCGTCCGAGTACCGGAATGTGCATGCCCACACCGAAATCGAACCCCTCGAGGACGAAGTACCCGGTGAACAGCACGGCGATCAGGATGAACCAGACTTCTTGGAGCCCCATGGCCGTCTCCTAGTACGCGAAGGACAGCTGTTTGGGCTGTCCGTTGTCGTCGGACTCGTCGTCGTGCTCGCCGGGTGGCTGCGCGTCGTGTTCCATCGGGCCTTCCATCGCATACTTGCGGATGAGCCAGAACCACACGACACCGAGGCCCGCGTAGACCAGAGTGAACGCGACGAGCGAGGTGATCACGGTCGCGGGCGCGTGGTCCGAGACTCCCTGTTCGACCGTCAGCCGGATCATGTCGACACCGGTCGGGTTCGGGTGGACCACCCAGGGTTGGCGGCCCATTTCGGTGAAGATCCAGCCGGCACTGTTCGCGAGGAAGGGTGTGGGAATCGCCGCGATGCTGAGCCATCCGAACCACTTCTGATCCGGCACCCGTCCGCGTCGGGTGACCCACAGACCGGCGAGCGCCAGAGCGGCAGACCCCGCCGCGAGACCGATCATCGCGCGGAACGACCAGTAGGTGACGAACAGGTTGGGCTTGTAGTTGCCCGGACCGAACTGCTCCTCGTATTGGGCCTGCAGGTCTTCGACGCCCTGCAGTGTCACACCGGAGAACTCGCCCTCGGCGAGGTACGGCAGCACGAAAGGCATTTCGAGAACGTGGATCACGCCATCGCAGTCGTTGTGGGTGCCGATGGTGAGAATCGAGAAGTTCGGGTCGGTTTCGGTATGGCACAGGGATTCCGCCGAGGCCATCTTCATGGGCTGCTGCTCGAACATGAGCTTCGCCTGGACGTCGCCCGTCACGAACAGGCCGACGCCCGAGATGATCATGATGAGCAGACCCAGCCGTGTCGCGGGGCGAAACATCGTCCGCGCATCCGATTCGAGCCGCTCGGCTTCTTCGAGGACATCCGTCTCCGGCGCTTCGGATTCACGAAGCTTCGCGGCACGGCGCATGTTCCGCACCATCCACCAGCCTCCGATACCGGCGACAAACGTCGACGCCGTGAGGAAGCCCCCGGCCACCGCATGCGGGAACGCCGCGAGCGCGGTGTTGTTGGTGAGCAGTACCCAGATGCTCGTCAGCTCGGCGCGCCCGGTCTCCGCGTTGTACACGGCGCCGACCGGGTGCTGCATGAACGAGTTGGCTGCGATGATGAAGAACGCGGAGGCGTTGACGCCGATGGCGACGAGCCAGATGGTCGCGAGGTGTACCAGTTTCGGGAGGCGACTCCACCCGAAGATCCACAGTCCGAGGAAAGTGGATTCCATGAAGAAGGCCACGAGGCCTTCGAGCGCGAGTGGCGCGCCGAACACGTCGCCGACGAAGCGCGAGTACTCGCTCCAGTTCATGCCGAACTGGAATTCCTGCACGATGCCCGTGGCCACACCGAGCGCGAAGTTGATCAGGAACATCTTCCCGAAGAACTTGGTGAGCCGATACCAGTGGTCCTTCTTCGTGACCACCCACATCGTCTGCATGATCGCGATCATCGGAGCGAGCCCGATGGTCAACGGAACAAGAATGAAGTGATACACCGTCGTGATCCCGAATTGCCATCGGGACAGGTCGAGCACGTCCATTGCCACTCCGAGTCGAGCCGGTACAGGTGGAGCCCAGTACGTGGATAAGTCCGAGCGCGAGGCCCACGTCGGATTCTGCACACAAAACCGCCGACGCACATGCACAACGGCTTGTTACTACGAACAGTAGTAGAAAATTTCGGTGCCGCCCACCATCCGTGTCCACAACCACACCTCGGCCACACCAGCGGCCGAGCTCACGCGACTGTCAGCGCGTGGTCTCGATCGCCTTGTCGACCAGCTTCTCGATCTCGCCTTCGAGCGCCTCGGTGGCGAGAGAGTGACCGTCCAGCGTGTGCACACGCACAGCGAGCGCCACACTCGACAACAGCCAGACGCCGTCGGCGACGATGAGATCGGCCGGCCGCAGCGCCTCGTAGCGCACCGTCAGATCATGCCCGCGAGCTGCCTCGAACAGAGCCTGCTGGGTGGTGCCCGGCAGGATGCCCTGTTCCGGCGGTATCGTGAGCAGAGTCCGGCCGCGCGCGATCACCACCGTCGATCGCGGACCTTCCAGAACGTGGCCCTCACTGCTCGTGTAGATCACGTCGTCGGCCCCCACTGATTCCGCGTGACGCAGCGCAGCCATGTTGGTCGCATACGACAACGTCTTCGCGCCGAGAAGCTGCCACGGTGCCTTCTGCGCGAGGTCCACGGAGTACCCGCGCTCGAGCGACACCACCGAGACACCGTCTCGCCGCGCAGCCTCCACACGCTCGGCCACCGGGGTCACCAGCAGGAACGCCGTGGGCCCGTCGCCGAACTCCCGGCCTCGGGTGTAGACGAGACGAAGTACACCTTCTCGTGCATCCCCCCACTCCTCGACGGCGATGTCGATGGCCATGCGCCAGTCATCGAGCTCGGGGGCAGGAAGATCGGCTACGGATGCGGACGACGCGAGCCGTGCAAGATGCAGTTCGACCGCGCGGGCTCGCCCGCCTCGCACCAGTAGCGTCTCGAAGACACCGTCCCCTCGCAGCACCCCGAAATCGTCGGCGTGCAGCAGGGGCGCATCAGCATCCCTCACCTCGCCATCCAGTGTCACCAGCACCCGATCAGCCATGCCGCCCACCCTATCCACTACTCCCCTGCCGAGCGCTTCCCCATAGACTGGTGTCGTGGCCGAGTTTCCGATCGTGTCCGAGAGCCCGTTGCTCACCTTCCCCGATGCCGTCGCGTCCCCGCCCGGAAGTCCCGACGAGGGCCTACCGTGGCACTACGGAGATCCGCTGGGCGAACAGCGCGCCGCCGTCGGCTCCGTCGCCGTCGTCGACCGCTCCAACCGCTTCGTGATCGCGATCCGCGGCGACGAACGCCTGAGCTGGCTGCACACGATTTCCAGTCAACACGTGCAGTCCCTGCCCGACGGCACCTCCGCCGAGAACCTCAGCCTCGATATGAACGGTCGCGTCGAACACCACTTCGTGCAGACCGACCTCGATGGCACCACCTGGATCGACACCGAACACGACCGCGGCCCCGATCTGCTCGGATTCCTCACCAAGATGGTCTTCTGGGCAAAGGCCGAGCCCCGTGACGGTAACGAACTTGCGGTGCTCTCCCTGCTCGGCCCCGATGCCGACGGTGCGCCGATCCTCGCCGCACTGGGCCTCGATGCCATGCCCGCCGAGGCCTATGCGGCCGTCGCGCTCCCCGGCGGCGGATTCGTGCGGAGAATGCCGTGGCCCACCGAGCACTCCTACGACCTGCTCGTGCCGCGCGGGAGACTCGGCGAGATCTTCACCGCACTCACCGCCGCCGGCGGCGCCCGCGCCGCGGGCATCTGGGCGTTCGAGGCACTACGTGTCGCCGACTCCCGCCCGCGGGTGGGTCTCGACACCGACGAGCGCACCATTCCGCACGAGGCCCGCTGGATCGGAGGCCCTGCCGAGGCCGGCGCGGTCCACCTCGACAAGGGTTGCTACCGCGGCCAAGAGACCGTGGCCCGCGTCCACAATCTCGGTAAACCGCCGCGCCACCTGGTACTTCTGCACCTCGACGGCTCGGCCGACGGACGTCCCGAGCCCGGTGAGGCGATCACCGCCGGAGGCCGCTCGGTCGGACGGCTCGGCACCGTCGTCGATCACTACGAGCTGGGTCCGATAGCGCTGGCCCTCGTCAAACGGAACATCGCGACGGACACCGCGCTCGTCGTCGGTCCGTGTGCGGCCGCCATCGATCCGGATTCGGTGCCTGCCGACGACACGGTCCAGGCCGGACGCCTCGCGGTCGACCGATTGCGCGGCCGTTGAGTCCCGAACCGAATTCCGGTCGGGTCGACGCCGTGTGTGTGGTGCACGAGATCCGGGCCAGCGGCACCCGCCGCGTCCCCGTCACCGGGATCGACAAGCGCCCCGTGGACGGTCCCGTCCACGTCGGACGTCTCGGCCTCGACGGTGACCGCCAATGCGATACCGAGAACCACGGGGGACGCTTCAAAGCCGTCTACGCATACGGCGACAACGAAGCCGGACGCTGGGCAGCCGACCTCGGCCGTGACCTTCCCGCCGGATGGTTCGGAGAGAACCTTCGGACCAGCGGCATCGCGACCAGCGACGCGGTCATCGGCGAGCGGTGGCGGGTCGGCGACGCCGGTCTCCTGCTCGAGGTGACGGGCCCCCGTACGCCCTGCGGCACGTTCGGAGTGTGGTCCGGCGAAACAGGGTGGGTCAAGCGGTTCGCGGCCCGCGGCGACACGGGCGTCTACCTGAAGGTCCTCGTCGAAGGCCCGGTCGCGACCGGCGACCGGATCGTCGTCGAGGACGTCCCGGGGCACGGGGTGACCGTGCGCGACCTGTTCAGCGGACGCGACCCGGAACGGATCGCGGTGATGCTCGAGCAGCAGCAAGATCTGTCGCCGAGTGTCGCGGACAAGGCCCGGCGACGTGTCGCCGGGCGAGAGGTACGGGTGATGTATTGAGCGTCGAACTGGTCGAAGTGGTGCGCTCTGGATTCCGGGAGTGCGTACATCGGGGATCTCTCGTGGTCCTGGATCCCCGCGGTGAGGTGATCGTGTCACTCGGGGAGGTCCACACTCCCGTCTATCCGCGCTCGTCGAACAAGCCCTTGCAGGCAACCGCGATGCTGCGGTTGGGCTTCGCACCCCGCAACACCGCCGAACTCGCCATCGCGACCGCGTCGCACGAAGGCGAATCGGACCATGTCGAACTCGTCGAGGAACTGCTCGCCCACTCCGGTTTCGGGGAGGACGCACTGCAGTGTCCCGCGGACCTACCCGGCAACGAACTCGCCCGCGCCGAGGTCCTCGCGGCGGGTCGTGTCCCTCGTCCCACCTACATGAACTGTTCGGGCAAACACGCCGCGATGCTCGCGACGTGCGCGGCGAACGACTGGCCCACCGCGAACTACCTCGACTCCGCCCACCCCCTGCAGCGAGCTGTGGTGGAGACGATCCTCGATCTCACCGGCGACATCGAGGAGACGGACCTCGGAATCGACGGATGTGGACTTCCCATCGTCCCGGTGCCGTTGATCAATCTGGCCCGCGCGTACTCCCGGCTGGCGACCGCCGATCCCGACACGCCCGAACGCGCTGTCGCCGACGCGATCCGCGAGCACCCGTTCCTCATCTCGGGGTCGGGTAAGGACGACCTGCGGCTCATTCAGGCCGTTCCGGGATTGATGTGCAAGGCCGGAGCCGACGGCATCCATGCGGGCGCCCTTCCGGACGGCTCGGCGTTCGCTTTCAAGATCGACGATGGTCATGAGCGTGCCCGGCTCCCGCTCACCGCCGCGGTCCTCACCCGGCTCGGGATAGCCGTCGACGAGAAGCTGGCAGCTCTGGCTTCGCAACCCGTACTCGGTGGTGGTGCGCGTGTCGGCACCGTCCGAGCCGTACCGGGGGTGTTCTGAGCCGCATCTTCGGACAATTGAATACCGCATTACTGCAGGTCGGGTGTCAATGAGATGTAACGGACACCTGCCTGAACGGGTGGGTGGGAGCGGAACTGAGTTTTCCAAGCTAAAGTGGGACACAGGAAAATACTCAACACACCGGGGCCGCCAAATTCCCCAGGCCGCCCCGTCAAAGCGCGAGGGGGTTGGCCATGGGCCGCGGCCGAGCTAAGGCAAAGCAGACCAAGGTTGCAAGGCAACTGAAGTACAGCTCGCCATCCACCGACTTCGAGAGCCTTCAACGAGAGTTGTCGGACGGAGATCTGTCGGGCGGTGCACCCAACTCGCACAGGGACGAGGTCTTCGCCGACCAAGGTTCCGGTTGGGACGACGACGACGACTGGCGTCGCTGACCAGACGTAAACCATCAGTGGAGGGGGAGCCGACATCGGCTCCCCCTCCACTGATGGTGACATCGGCTGATCGAGCGGTCCCCATGCGTGTGCGACGCAACGACCGCGAGTTCACATGAACAAACAGTTCACACGAACAAACAAGGGTCGGATATTCACGCCAGAGCGTGAATATCCGACCCTTGTTCGTACTTTGCCGCCTGCCCTCAGAAACGCGGGTGATCGCCGAGGAGCAGCGCCCGCTCACCGTCGGCATCCTGCGCCTTCCGGACAGTTCCGAGAGTCCAGCTCTCGATGTGTCGAGCCGTGAGCACCGCAAGCGCGCGGTCGACGTCCTCGGGCGCGACGATCGCGACCATGCCGACACCCATGTTGAAGGTCTTCTCCATCTCAGCGCGCTCGACACGACCACGCTGAGCGATGAGACCGAAAACGGGTGCCGGGCTCCACGTGGTGCGGTCGAGTTCCGCGACGAGGCCCTTCGGCATCACGCGCGCCAGGTTGGCCGCAAGCCCACCACCTGTGACGTGGCAGAAGGTGCGCACCTCGGTCTCGGCAGCGAGGGCCAAGCAGTCCTTCGCGTAGATCCGCGTCGGCTCCAGCAGTTCCTCACCGAGCGTGCGGCTGAACTCGTCGACGTGGGCCGTCAGGCTCATCTTGCCGATTTCGAGCAGCACCTTGCGTGCAAGGGAGTACCCGTTGGAGTGCAGTCCCGACGAGCGCATCGCGATCACGACGTCGCCCGGGCGCACGCGCTCGGGGCCGAGGAGTTTCTCGGCCTCCACCACACCGATACCGGTCGCAGACAGGTCGTAGTCGCCGTCTGCCATCACGCCGGGGTGTTCTGCGGTCTCACCTCCGAGAAGTGCGCAGCCGGCCTGGACGCAGCCTTCGGCGATACCCGAGACGATCTCGGCGACACGCTCGGGCACAACGCGTCCGACAGCGATGTAGTCCTGCAGGAACAGCGGCTCGGCGCCGCACACGACCAGATCGTCGACGACCATGGCCACCAGGTCGAGACCGACGGTGTCGTGCTTGTCCAGCGCCTGCGCCACCGCAAGCTTCGTGCCGACGCCGTCGGTGGACGCGGCGAGCAGCGGCTCCTTGTAGTCGCCCTTGAGGGAAAACAGTCCCGCGAAGCCCCCGAGACCTCCGAGCACCTCCGGTCGTGTTGCCCTCTTCGCGTGCGGAGCGAACAGTTCGACGGCCTTGTCGCCCGCCTCGATGTCCACGCCTGCCGCTGCGTAGGAAGCTCCGGGGGTTGTCTCCTCGGTCATGGGTTGTCGGCTCCAGCTTCGAGTTGTGAATAGGGTTGTCAGTTGCGTTACGGCACGTTCGTGACCGAAATGCAGGGTGGCCGGTGTCCGTCAGAACGCATGCGAAAGCGGGCCCGAGAGAGCCGACCGCGCACTCACGGTACCGGAACCGGATCTACGGACGGCTCAGAACGTCCGCGTTGGCGTTGTCCAGCACGGTCGGAGTGACCGATTCCGCATCGACGACACCTTCGAGGACGTTCTTGCCGATCGCGTACTCGGTGGGCAACGCAATCGGGTAGCTGCCGTCGAAGCACGCCGCACACAGACGCGTCGACGGCTGCTCGGTCGCGCCGATCATGCCGTCGATCGAGATGTAGCCGAGCGAATCGGCACCGATCGACCGGCGCACCATCTCGACCATCTCGTCGTAGTCGTGCCCGTCGGCGTCCGTGTCGCGGTGACCGCCACCATTGGCGATGAGCTCGGTGGGTGAGGCGAAGTCGATGCCGTAGAAGCAGGGCCACTTCACCGGCGACGACGCGATCCGGACGTGGATCTCGAGCGCGCCTGCCTCACGCAGCATGCGGATCAGAGCGCGCTGGGTGTTGCCACGCACGATCGAATCGTCGACGACGACGAGTCGCTTCCCGCGGATGACCTCGCGCAGGGGATTGAGCTTGAGCCGAATACCCAGCTGACGGATCGTCTGGCTCGGCTGGATGAAGGTGCGGCCCACGTAGGCGTTCTTCATCAGCCCCTGTCCGTACGGCAGACCGGACCCCTGTGCGTAGCCGACCGCGGCGGGAGTTCCGGACTCGGGGACCGGGATCACCAGGTCCGCGTCGATCGGATGTTCCTTCGCGAGGCGCCGTCCGATCTCGACACGCGTCGCGTGCACCGAACGTCCGCTGATCGTCGAGTCCGGGCGCGCCAGATACACGTACTCGAAAACACAGCCCTTCGGTTCGGGCGCCGCGAAACGGGACGACCGGACACCGTCGGAATCGATGGCGAGCAACTCACCGGGCTCGATGTCGCGAACGAAGGACGCTCCGACGATGTCGAGCGCCGCGGTTTCGCTGGCCACCACCCAGCCACGATCGAGACGACCCAGGCACAGCGGCCGGATGCCCCAGGGGTCGCGCGCCGCGTAAAGGGTGTGTTCGTCCATGAATGTCAGGCAGAACGCGCCGCGGAGGGTCGGAAGCAGCTCGAGTGCGGCGCTTTCGATCGTGCTGTCCGCCGCCGCATGGGCGAGCAGCGCACCGACGAGGTCCGAGTCGGAGGTCGCTGCGCCCGGACGATTCTGGTCCAGTGCGCCCAGCTCACGCGCCTTCTGCGCAAGTTCGGCGGTGTTGACGAGGTTGCCGTTGTGGCCGAGTGCCACACCGGTGCCTGCCGCCGTGGTGCGGAAGATCGGCTGTGCGTTCTCCCACGTCGTCGAACCCGTCGTCGAGTAGCGGCAGTGGCCGACGGCGATATGACCCGGCATCGCAGCCAGGGTCTGCTCGTCGAAGACCTGGCTCACCAGACCGAGATCCTTGAACACGAGGACCTGGGCACCGTCGGAAACCGCGATGCCCGCGGCTTCCTGACCTCGATGCTGAAGGGCATAGAGCCCGTAGTACGTGAGTTTCGCCACGTCCTCGCCGGGAGCCCACACTCCGAAGACGCCGCACTCTTCGCGCGGCTCGTTCTCGGGTTCGTCCGAGGCGAGAAGATTGCGTGTGTGAACCGACAGATCGGCACTGGTCACCGGGGTGCTCCCTGGGGCTGGACAAAATCGGGGCAGGCCCATTCTACGTGCCGCTCGCGACGCCTCCGACCACGCACCCGCACGAGCTCCTGGATCACAGACGCAGGAGCGGAAGCCAATGCGCGATCTCACCTGCCCGTGCGCCCGACGCATCGACTCCACCGGCACCCACGGCATCGTCGAACATCTCGCGTCCCACGACCAGCCGCAGCCACGTGCGGGGGTCCGTCTCGACGACATTGGGGGGCGTCCCACGCGTATGCCGGGGGCCTTCGATGCATTGCACCGCCACGAACGGTGGAACCCGCACCTCGACGCTCGAGCCGGGCGCGATCTGTTCGAGAGTCCGGGCGCTGAGCCTCACTGCCGCCGCGAGGTCGGCCCTCGCGGGTTTCTCGTCGCTGTGCCCCGACACCCACGCCTCGACTCGCTGGAGCGCCCCGCGAAGTTCGGCGGGATCGACGGACTTACGCGGTGCCATGGCCGGCCCGATCCGCCGCACGGCGCTGCTCCGGACCGGTCCCGAGCGTCGCGGCCCGTACCGCGATCGCTCCCCCGACATTGATCGCGAGATGAGCCAGTGCCGGTGCAAGCACGCTGCCGCTTCCCTTCCTCAACCACGCGAAGCCCAGTCCGGACAGCCCGGTCACGACGACAGTGGTCACGACACTGTCGCCGACGGCCATCGCCGGGCGCACATGCCACAACCCGAAGGCCACGGCCTGCGGTAGCGGTCCGACAAGGGCCGTGAGTGCACCTCGGAAGAGCAGTTCCTCGGCGAGGACGGTGCCGATCGGAATGTGCAGACCGATCCATTCGTAGAAATCCCCGCGCCTGCCGCGCTCATCGTCGACGAATCGCTCCCGCACCGCCGGAACAGACAGCGCGGCGACATAGCAGGCTCCGATTGCTCCCCCTGCTGCTGCACCCCACTTCAGGCCCGCACGCAGCCGCGACGGATCGAGACCCAACGCATGCCGATCGAGACCCGATGCACGGGTCAGGGCCACCGCGCCGATCCCGGCACCGGCGGCGAGCAGCACGCGACCCCGCGGACCTACAGGGGCTGCGGGAAGAACCGCACCGATCGCCACCGCAGCGACGGCGGCGACCGGGCCGCGCCACGACCGGACCCTCATTTCTCCGGTCCCTGAGTCTTGCGCAGCGCCTCCAACGCGATCCGGACCCGTTCGGTGTCGGTATCGGTCCAGCCCTCGGGTTGCGTCACCGCCACCCACCCATCGAGCACGGTGGTGCCGTAGTTGTGACCGTGCCCGTCCGGAACCCCGGCCGCGTTCGTCAGATCGGCCGAGACCTGCCAGAACGTGACGAACGGGAACCAGCGCATCTGCGGGAGCCGATCCGGCCCGGGCGGCTCGGACAACCAGTCGGGGCGTGTGAACAGCAGGTCCGGGTCCCACCAGACGACAGGGTCCGAGGCGTGCTGGATGTACAGGACGCGCGGCGACAACCACAGGGTTTCCGGAACACCGATCTCCGACCGGCCGTCCGCGAACCGCACGACGAGACCATCGGCATAGACCGGATCGACCTCGGTGCTACCCGGATCTCGGCGCTCGACGAGCTGACTCCACAGCCGGTTCGAATTCGGCGGTCCGACCCACAGCACCCCGTCGACGGTCTCGCGGATGTCGGCGAGACTGTCGAAAGCACCTTCACCCGACTGCGTGCCGAGGCTCTCGCCGTAGACGAACAATTCGGGCCGCTGGTCTTCCGGGAGCTCGAGCCACCGCTGGTGCACGCGGTCGATCAGCATTTCGCCTGCAGCAGCGGCCTTCTCCTTGTCTGCCAGGAACGAGATCCAGCTCGGCAGGTACGAGTACTGCCACGCCACCATCGCGACGTCGCCGTTGTGCACGAGCTCCATCGCCTGCGCCGCCGTGGGATTGACCCAGCCGGTCCCCGTCGTGGGGATGAGCACCAGTACAGAACGGTCGAACGCACCGGTGCGCTCGAGTTCGTCGACGACCAGATCGATGCGTTCCTCGGCCGTTTCGGCCGTGTCGAGCCCGACGTAGACGCGAATCGGTTCCTGCGCCGGGGCACCGTTGATCGCGGTGAGTTCGTCGGTGTCCAGTCCCCGCGACACGAAGTTCCGGCCTTCGAACCCGAGCGTCTCCCACGGGGCGAAGGACTCGGGACTACCGGATTTCGTGGGGCTCAACGGTTGTACCGCACCGGGTCGGGTGCTGTCGTCCTGGATGCTGAATGCCGAGTTCGTGATCGCATATGCACCGCGCAGGAGCACACCGTCGATGAGCATGAAGGTCGCGAGGACGACGACCATGACCGCGAGGGTGCGGGCGAGCCCCGCCGGCATCCGTGTGCGCCGCACCAGTTGCTTTGAAATCCAGCGGCCGAGGTCGCGCAATCCGCGCCACAGCGAGATCAGCAGTGCGGCAACGGCAAGGGCGAGCAGACAGGTGCGCAGGTATCCGGACGTCGTGGTGCCCTCGGCGTCCATGAGAGCAGCCAGCTGACGTTGCTGACCGGCGGCGAGTACGAGAGCGACCAGCGAAGCGAGGATGCCTGCGACCGGGACCGCCACCCTGATCGCCCGTTCGACGGGCAACGGCAACGGCCACCACGCTCGGCCCCTGAGCACGAATCGAGTGGCGACCCAGCCGACGATGCAGCCGAGCCCGTACCCGATCGTGGCGTTGATCCCGCCGATGATGCCTTGGAACAGCCAGTCGCGCGGCAGTAGCGACGGCGACAACGACCAGCAGAAGAACAGAGCGGCGAATGCCACCCCGGTCGTATCGAGGCTGAGCCACCCCCACACCCGAGCGGTGAGGGGGTGGCGTTCACCGAAATCGGTGACTGCGGCGATGATCTGCCCTTGACGGGCTTCTATCGCTGCCAGCCGGTCGACCTGGGCAGCCGCCATTCGGTTACCCGAACAGTGCCGGCAAGGTACCTTCGTAGACCTCGCGGAGTTCACTCATGGGCACCGAGAAGTGCCCCTGAACCTCGACCGAATCGGATCCTTCGTCGACAACCCCGATCCGCACCCACGGCAGGTTGCGCGCCGTGCACATGCCCGTGAACCGGGACTCTTCGGTGCGCGGGACGGCGACGAGCACGCGGCCCGCGGACTCGGAGAACAATGTCACGAACGGATCTGCATCCTCGGGCAGCAGAATCCGGCATCCCGTCTCCCCCGCCAGTGCGGCTTCGACGACCGCCTGCACGAGCCCGCCCTCGGACAAGTCGTGGGCGGCGGAGATCAGTCCGTCGCGCGACCCTGCGAGGAGGATCTCCGACAGCAGACGCTCGCGCTCGAGGTCGACCTTCGGCGGCACACCCCCGAGGTGGTCGTGCTCGACCTGCGCCCAGATGGATCCGTCGAACTCGTCGCGGGTCTCCCCCAGCAGGATCAGCGTCTCGCCGGGCTCGAGGCCGAGGCCGGTGGGGATACGACGGTGCACATCGTCGATCACACCGAGGACCGCTACGACGGGCGTCGGCAGAATCGGCGTGGAACCGGTCTGGTTGTAGAAGCTGACGTTGCCACCGGTGACCGGAATACCGAGCTGCGCGCATCCGTCGGCGAGGCCACGCACGGCCTGCTGGAACTGCCACATCACGCCCGGATCCTCCGGCGACCCGAAGTTCAGGCAGTTGGACACTGCCTTCGGGGTGGCACCGGTGGTGGCCACATTGCGGTAGGCCTCGGCGAGCGCGAGCTGCGCACCGGCGTACGGGTCGAGCTGCGTGTAGCGGCCCGACGCATCGGTGGCCAGCGCGATACCGCGGCCGGTCTCCTCGTCGATGCGGACCACACCGGCATCGGCGTGCTCGGCCAGAACGGTGTTGCCACGCACGTACCGGTCGTACTGCTCGGTGATCCACTTGCGGCTGCACAGCGCAGGCGACGCGAGCATCTTCAGCAACGTGGCCTTCAGCTCTTCGTCGGTCTCCGGACGCTTCAGCGTCGCGGTGGTATCGGCGATGAGTGCGTCCTGCGTGTCGGGACGCTGCACGGGACGCTCGTAGACCGGCCCCTCGTGCGCAACCGTGCGCGGCGGCACGTCGACGACGGTCTCGCCGTGCCACGTGATGACGAGACGCTCCCCGTCGGTGACCTCACCGATGTCGGTGGCGAGCACGTCCCACTTCTTGCACACGGCCATGAATGCGTCGACGTTCTCGGGTGCGACGACCGCGCACATGCGTTCCTGTGACTCCGAGGAGAGCACCTCGGCCGGGGTCATGCCCGTCGCGCGCGTGGGAACACGCTCGAGGTAGATGTGCATGCCGCCGTCACCGGCAGCGGCGAGCTCGGATGTCGCGCAGGAGAGCCCGGCACCGCCGAGATCCTGGATCCCGACGACGAGCTTCTCGCGATACAGGTCGAGGCAGCACTCGATGAGCACCTTCTCCGTGAACGGGTCGCCGACCTGCACGCTGGGCAGCTTCTTCGGACGTCCGCCGCCCTCGCTGTCGTCGAACGTCTCGGACGCGAGGACGGACACACCGCCGATGCCGTCGAGACCGGTGCGGGCACCGAACAGGATGATCCGGTTGCCGGTACCCGACGCGAATGCCAGATGCAGATCCTCGACACGCATCGCTCCCGCGCACAGCGCATTGACCAGCGGGTTGCCCTGATAGGACGCGTCGAACACGGTCTCGCCACCCACGTTGGGCAGGCCGAGGGAGTTGCCGTATCCACCGACGCCGCGCACCACACCGTCGACGACGCGACGCGTGTCGGGGTGGTCGGCCGCGCCGAAGCGCAGCTGGTCCATCACTGCGATCGGGCGAGCACCCATCGCCATGATGTCGCGGACGATGCCGCCGACACCTGTGGCCGCACCCTGGTAGGGCTCGACGTAGGAGGGATGGTTGTGGGATTCGACCTTGAAGGTGACGGCCCAGCCGTCGCCGATGTCGACCACGCCTGCGTTCTCACCGATACCGGCAAGCATCGACGAGCGCATCTCGTCGGTGGTGGTCTCACCGAAGTACTTCAGATGCACCTTCGACGACTTGTACGAGCAGTGCTCGGACCACATCACCGAGTACATCGCCAGCTCGGCATCCGTGGGGCGGCGCCCCAGGATCTCCGTGATGCGGGTGTACTCGTCTTCCTTCAGCCCCAGCTCCCGATAGGGCTGAGCGACATCGGGGGTTTCGGCGGCGTGGGTGACGGTATCCACGTGCGATGACACTGGGCGTCGGGTCCCTTCACTCTGGGATCGAGAAACAGCAGGATCGAAAACAGCAGGCCGGGCGGGCACTGCCGGAAGCCAGTCTATCGGGGGGCAGGCCCCTCCGGCGCTTCCGGTGCCGCAGCGGTGTCGGCGACCACTGCGTTGCGCTCCTGCACGGTCGTCGTCACGCGGTGTTCCGCGGGTGCACGGGCGCTCTGTTCGACGAGCCCGCCGAGGTCCACGGTGACCTCGTTTCCCGCCGCGGTCAGCGTCGGTGCACCGCTGTGTTCACCGTCGTATCGATACCAACCGGAATCGAGGGTGAAGACCGCGATCACCGGCGGACCGGTGAGATCGACGATCCAGTACTGCGGGATCCCGGCCTCCGCATACTCCGAGAACTTCGTGACGCGGTCGGTGCGGGCGGTGCCGTCGACGGTGACCTCGAGTACCAACCGCACCTCGGAGGACGGAGCTCGATCGGGATCCGCATCGACGACGGCTCGGTCGACCACGATCGCGTCGGGAATGCGCACCGTGAGCGGCTCGGACGCCACCAGGACCTCCACCCCACCGAGCACGCACAGGTTGCCGGGAAGCTGGTCGTCGAGCTGCAACACCAGCGCGAGCGCCGCGTGGTCGTGCACCGATCCGGGTTGCGGCGACGCAACGAGAACCCCCTCGCAGAGCTCTACGTGGAAGCGCTCGTACTCGGGGAGTTCCGCCCACTCGTCGAGTCCGAGCAGGTGGTCGGGAAAGGACGGGCCGCTCACCTCGACACCCCCGATCGCACGCCGGACTGGACGCCCCCAGTCTCGCACCGGGCGGCGCGCCGGTCTCAGGAATGAGGCAAGCGCGGTGTGAGAAATGCGGCGAGCGAATCCGCGTACATCGCCACGTCCGCCGCACCCATCAATTCCCGCGCCGAGTGCATCGCCAGTTGCGGTGCACCGACGTCGACAGTGGTCAGGCCCGTTCTGGACGCGGTGATCGGTCCGATCGTCGAACCGCACGGAAGATCTGCCCGGTGGACGTAGCGCTGAAGGGGAACACCCGCCTGCTCACACGCGAGAGCGAATGCACCGGCACCTTCCGCGTCGGTCGCGTACCGCAGATTCTGGTTGACCTTGAGCACCGGTCCGCCGCCGACCGCGATCCGGTGCGCGGGTTCGTGCCGGTCCGGATAGTTCGGATGCGTCGCGTGTGCCATGTCGCCGGACGCCACGATCGACCCCGCCAGGGCACGCAGGAACTCGTCGCGCCCACCGCCGCGCACCAGCACGATGCGCTCGAGGACGGTGTTCAGCAGATCGGAGAACGCCCCGCGGTCGGACATGCTGCCGACCTCCTCGTGATCGAACAGGGCCAGCACAGGCATCGGTCCCGCATGCTCGGCGACGTGCTCGGTCGCGGCGAGCAGCGCCTGCAGGCCGGCGTAGCAGGTGGCCTGGTTGTCCAGTCGCGGCGCGCTGACCAGCTCTCCGGCTGCGCCGACGAGTGAGCTCGGCGCCAGGTCGTGCGTCATCAGTTCCCAGCCGAGGACCGCGGAGGCGTCGATGCCCGTCTGCTCCGCGAGATACTCGATGAACGACCGGGGCTCGCCCCCGATGCCCCACACACCGTTGACGTGGCGCTGCGGATCGAGCTGCACACCCTTCCGGTCTTCCGACAGGTGGATGGCGAGCTGCGGCACGCGCAGAACCGGCTTGTCGACACACACGAGCACGTCCTCGGTCGTGTGACCGGAGCGGACGGTGAACCGTCCGGACACCCCGAGGTCGCGGTCGAGCCACGAATTGAGCCACGCCCCGCCGTACGGCTCGAGTCCTACGAGCTGCCAACCGGCCGACGCGAGATCCGGATGCTGCTTGACCCGCAGATTCGGGCTGTCGGTGTGTCCCCCGACGATGCGGAACGGCCGGGCCGGGCTCGGCTCGTCGCCTTCGGTGCTCCACGCGATCAGCGAGCCGCCCCGGATCACGTAGTACCTACCCGGATCGGCAGGCCAGCCGCTGGTCTCGTCGAGCTCGGTGAACCCGTTGTCGGTCAGAGTTGCCGCAACGGTCGCGCACACATGAAACGGTGAGGGAGACAGGTCGACGAAGTTGCACAGACCCTGGGCATCGGCATGCGTGATCGAAGGCATACCAGCATCCTCGCACTCCCTGCGGCGCCCTCGCCTGCGCCACCCGTCGCCTTCTGCTCAGCGCCCCGACACCGCAGGATGGGCCTGCCCCACGCTCACGGTCACGGCGTCCTGGTAGAACGCCACGAATCCGCGTATCCGAGCGACTTGCTCCCACGGCTCCTCGTAGCTCCAGCACAGCGGCTGCTCGCCGTCCCCATCGAAACGCCAATAGGTGGCCTCGCCCTTGAACGGACACCGCGACCCGGAGTCTTCGGCCGGTGTCAGTTCCACCGCGACGTCCGCGCGTGGGAAGTAGAACACCAGGCCGTGGTCCTGCTCGTCGACCAGCAGGGATGCTGTGGTCTCGGCGAGGAGCACCCCGTCCAGGGTCGCGCGGACCACGTTGCGGCGGGCATGGATATCGACCCGGTAGTCGGGGCGGTCCGCGAAACCCGCGCTGCCCCGGGGACGTGTCTCGTCGTGCACACTCATCGATGTTCTCCTGTGCTGTGATCCTGCGGTCTCACAACCGCGCGCTCGCGGGGATCGCGGAATGGTCGGCCTGCACCGGCCGGATCATCGCTTCCTGGGTGAACGAGGCGAGCAGTTCCCCGCTTTCGGTGTGCACCTGTCCTCGCACGTAGGACATTCCGCCACCCACCTGCGTGCTTTCGTGGGAATAGAGCAACCATCCGTCCCATCGGACCGGGTCGTGGAACGCGACCGACACCGTCATGATTCCGGTCGAAACCGTCCGGTGCGCCTGGCTCGTTCCGATCCCGTCGTGTGCCCGCATGGTCGCGGACACCGACAGGTGCCCTGTGAAGTGCGCAATGAGCGCCTTGGCCAGGTCGGTGCGCGTCGGGATCGGGTCGTAGTGCAGCCAGGCATACAGTTCCGGCGGCCCGACCTCCTCGGGGCTGCGGACGTCGACCACGTCGACCACCCTGAGCTCCCGTCCGGTCATGGGCATCTCGTTCCGATGAGCTCGGGCAGGCGGGGCCACATCCGGCAATGGTGCATGATGGCGGATCACGTCCGGGGTCGGACGATCCGCGAGTATCGACACCATCGCGTGACGTCGACCGTTCTGGCAGACGGCGACGTTGGCGCTGACCATGGTGCGTCCCGCATGGACGACATCGATCTCGAAATCGACCGGCTCGTCCGCATCCACTGCGCGCGAGAAGATCGCCCGCGCAGATCGGATCTCCTTGTCGGGAAATCGTTTCGCTACCGCAACGATCGATTGGGCGAGCAGTTGGGTGCCGTCGACCACGCGGCGCCCGCCGCCGTCGCTCTCGCCGGTGAAGCTGTCCTCCCCTGTCGGCGTCACGTCGAAGATGCGCAGCATGCGCTCCACCGAAGACTCTTCGGGCGCAGCCTCTTCGCCTGCAGTGGCAGGATTCGCAGCGGCGGTATCGGACGGTGTTGCACCGGGAAATTCCATATGCCGGTCCTTCGTCAGCGGGATCGGGGACAATGCGCTACAGCGTACGTCCGCGCGGTGCAACTGTGGATACCCAAAGTTTGGGTATTCCTACTCACGACAAGATCGGTCGAATCCGGCACACTTGTGGTCGGCGCCATCGGAGGGGATGGGGGTGGCACCGGCTCGGGACTCGATCGGGGGGTTGAATTCCGGGCGAATTACGGGCGAGGGACCTCGAAGCCGATCGGGACGGCGACGGGGTCCCTCGTTCTGTTTCCGAACACAAAACCCCGCTGCGCCGATGGGCAGCGGGGTCTTGTCGTGCTGGAAGTCAGGCGTTCACAACCGCATCGAGAACGCTGTAGAACATACCGAGTCCATCATCGCTGGGACCGGTGAGCGCCTCGGTGGCGTGCTCCGGATGCGGCATGAGACCGACGACGCGGCCGTTCGCCGACGCGATACCTGCGATACCGCGCTGCGAACCGTTCGGGTTGTCGCCCGCGTAGCGGAACACGACTCGCCCCTCGCCCTCGAGCTCGTCGAGCACCTGCTCGGAAGCCTGATAGCGACCCTCACCCGACTTGAGCGGCACGAGGATCTCGGCGCCCGACTCGTAACGCGATGTCCACGCGGTGCCGGTGGCCTCGACCTTCAGCCACTGGTCGCGGCAGATGAAATGCAGACCGGCGTTGCGGGTCAGCGCGCCCGGCAGCAGACCGGCCTCGCACAGCACCTGGAAGCCGTTGCAGATACCGAGGACGGGCATGCCGCCCTGCGCAGCCTCGACCACCTTGCCCATCACCGGGGCGAAGCGGGCGATCGCGCCGCAGCGCAGGTAGTCGCCGTAGGAGAATCCGCCGGGCACGATGACCGCGTCGACGTTCTTCAGGTCGGCGTCGCCGTGCCACAGGCTCACGGCCTCACCACCGGCGAGCTTCACCGCGCGGGATGCATCGACGTCGTCGAGCGTTCCCGGGAACGTGATGACTCCGATGCGGGCGCTCATGCCTCACCGTCGATTCGACGGACCGTCCAGTCCTCGATCACGGTGTTCGCGAGGAGACCTTCGGCGATCTTTTCGAGCTCGGCGTCGTCGACGCTGCCGTCGATCTCCAGCTCGAACCGCTTTCCCTGACGGACGTCGGTCACGCCCGCGAAGCCCAGCCGCGACAGCGCCCCGACAATGGCCTGGCCCTGGGGGTCGAGAATCTCGGTCTTGGGCATGACTTCGACGACGACACGCGCCACGTGCTGCTCCTCGGTAGTAGTGCTGACATCCGGAGACGGACACCGGACACGCTGCAGTTTACCGGCCCACATGCAGCGGTCGAGCCCGGCATACTCGGATCCATGCGACTGACGCACTTCGGACACTCTTGCATCCTGCTCGAACACAACGGCACCACGATCCTGTTCGACCCGGGCAATTTCTCGCACGGATTCGAGGGGATCACCGGGCTCGACGCCATTCTCGTCACCCACCAGCATCCCGACCACGCCGATCCGGCGCGCCTTCCCGCGCTACTCGAGGCCAACCCCGGCGCGGCGCTGTTCTCCGACCCGCAGTCGGCGTCGATGCTCGACGGTGAGTGGGCGGCGGTGCGTCCCGGCGACACGTTCACCGTCGGCGCCCTCACCGTCCGCGGCACCGGCGGACGCCACGCAGTGATCCACCCCGAACTGCCGGTGATCGACAACACCGCCTACCTCGTCGGAGACGACGAGAATCCTGCCCGCCTGCTCCACCCGGGCGATTCTCTCTACATTCCACACGAGAAGGTCGATGTCCTCGCGCTGCCTTCGGCCGCTCCCTGGCTCAAGATCTGGGAATCGGTCGACTACCTGCGCGCGGTGAACCCGCGCGTGGCGGTGCCGATCCACCAGGGCATCATCACCGACCAGGCCAATGGGATCTTCTACGGCCGGTACTCCGAGATGGCGCCTGCGGGCACCGAGTTCCGGGTGCTGAAGCACGAGGACCACGAAGAGGTCTGACGAAGCACCCGGCCGGGGCGGTCACCGGGCGGCGCGACCCGCCGCCCGGCCTGAGAAGATGCAACCACCGAGGAATGTGCCCTCGAGCGCACGGTAACCGTGGACGCCGCCGCCACCGAAGCCCGCGACCTCACCTGCAGCGAACAGACCATCGAACACCGAGCCATCGGCTTTGAGCACCCGCGACGACAGGTCGGTTTCCAGTCCACCGAGCGTCTTGCGGGTGAGCAAGTGCAGTTTGACGGCGATGAGCGGCCCGGCCTTCGGATCGAGGATCCGGTGCGGTGAGGCAATCCGCGCGATGCGGTCGGGCTTGTAGGCGCGCGCTGCCCTCAGGGCCGCGACCTGCAGGTCCTTCGTGTACTTGTTGGCGATCTCGCGGTCGCGGGCCTCGACCACCGACCGCACCGTCGCGTAGTCCAGCGGCGCGTCGGGGGTGAGTTCGTTCATGCCTGCGACGAGATCGGCGAGGTTGTCGCGCACCACGAAGTCGACGCCGCGTTCCTTGAACGCCTCGACCGGACCGGGGGCGCCGGACTTCACGCGCTGCAACAGCAGTCGGATGTCACGACCGGTCAAATCGGGGTTCTGCTCCGAGCCGGAGAGCCCGAACTCCTTCTCGATGATCTTCTGGTCCAGAACGAACCAGGTGTGATCGTGGCCGGTACCCACGATGTGTTCGAGTGTGCCGAGTGTGTCGAAGCCGGGGAACAACGGCACCGGGAGTCTCTTTCCGGTGGCGTCGAGCCACAGCGACGACGGTCCGGGCAGGATGCGGATGCCGTGGTTCGGCCACACGGGATCGTAGTTGGTGATGCCCTCGGTGTAGTGCCACATGCGGTCGCGGTTGACGACGTTGCCGCCTGCGTTCTCCGTGATCTCCAGCATTCTGCCGTCGACATGCGCGGGTACCCCGGTGAGCATGTGCTTCGGCGGCGCGCCCAATCGTTTCGGCCAGTTCTTCTTCACGAGGTCGTAGTTGCCGCCGATGCCGCCGGAGGTGACGATGACGGCGCCGGCGGAGAATTCGAAGTCGCCGACGGCGGTCCGCGACGACTTCACGCCGCGCGCGGCAGTGGTCGGTTCGAGGATCGTGCCGCGCACACCGGTGACCGCGCCGCCCGTCACCACCAGCTCATCCACCTGATGCCGGTGCTTCAGCGTCACCAGCCCGCGGTCGACACCGTCGCGCACCTTGCGCGCGAAGACCTCGACGAGCGCCGGTCCGGTTCCCCACGTGATGTGGAAGCGCGGAACTGAATTGCCGTGGCCGCCAGCGTCGTAACCGCCGCGCTCGGCCCAGTTGACCATCGGGAAGATCTTCAGACCCCGAGCCCGGAGCCACGCGTACTTCTCGCCCGCCGCGAACTCGACGTAGGCCTGCGCCCAGCGGCGCGGCCACCGGTCCTCGTCGTCGCGGTCGAAACCTGCGGTACCCATCCAGTCCTGGAGGGCAAGTTCGTACGAGTCCTTGATCCCCAGGCGACGCTGATCAGGGCTGTCGACGAAGAACAGTCCGCCGAAAGACCAGAACGCCTGTCCTCCTAAGTTGTTCGAATTCTCTTGATCGACGAGCAGCACCGTGCGGCCCGCGTCGATCAACTCCCCCGCTGCAACCAATCCTGCGAGACCCGCGCCCACCACGATCACGTCTGCGTCCATGGACGGAAAGCCTACCGACCGGTAGCACCCGATGGGATGCGAGTCCGGCGATCGTCCCGAACGACGTCAGGCCACACTGCGATCGAATACGGTGCGCTGCCAACGGTAGACGCTGGGCTCGGCACCGTGATGCAGCGCGAGGTCGACCGCGTCGAGCATCGCCTGCCGGGGCCCGGGCTTTGCCAGGTGCGCCCCCGAGATCGCGACACGCAGCAGTTCACCACGACGGGCAACGCGCCCTGCCCCGATCACCATGGCGCGACACCACCACGGTTCGGTCTTCGCGCCGTCCCCGATCCCGTAGACGCGGGATTTGGCGACGGTGTCACGTTCGAGATCGCGGATGCCTGCGATGTCGGCCATGAGACGGAACCCGGCGTGCGGGAGCGCGGCGACCGCCCCGGGCGACGCGAGCCAGCGCGGGGGCGCGAACAGGCGGGTACGCAGTCCGACCTCTTCGAGGACACGATCGGCCGCGAGCAGACGCAGACGGGCTTCGTGCTCGGGCAGCGCGGCGAACTCGGCGCGACGACGCTTGGTCGCAGCCTGGTCGTACCCGTGTAGAACCACCGCGTCGCCCCCTTCACGGCGTTCGAGCAGCCACTCCTGGGTCTCCGGATCGTTGATCAGGCGGTAGTGATCTTTGAGCCTCGGCGCGACGAACAACGACAGCGGCACACCGCGGGCGTCCATCTCCCGCGCGAAACCGTCGATGACGTCGCGTGTGGCGTCCCTGATCCCCGAGACCGACACGATCAGTTGTCCGCTCATGTCTTTCACGATGCATTATGCGGATGAACGGAAAACGTCGGGGGGCCGAAACCTACGCGAAGGTCCGTTTCACGCCGCATACCCCGCAGGCGGGTTCGACAGCGTACCGGTCGCACTGCTTCGGCGGTGAGTGACCGACATCTCGTTCATCGAGACCGGTTCCCGACGGCCCTTCTGCCAGGGAATAGCTTTCTTCCGTGACGAACCGGCTTCAGACCTACCCGAACCTGCTATCCCCCGGCGCCATCGGTCCCATTGCTCTGGACAACCGGGTGGTGCTGCCCGCGATGGACATGAACCTCTGCGAGGACGGCGAGATCGAGCAGGGCGACATCGATCATTTCGTCGCTCGTGCAGCCGGGGGAACCGGGCTGATCATCACCGGATGCTGCGCAGTTGCGTACCCCGCCGGATGTGCCAGCACGAAGGAGCCCGGCCTGTCCGAGGACCGGTTCATCCCCGGGCTCAAAGCGCTCGCCGACGCCGTTCACGACGCCGGAAGCAAGCTGTGCGTGCAGATGACGCACCACGGCAAGGTTGCGCGTATCGACACGGTCCAGGATCGGCCACAGCTCGTTCCGAGCACGCCGAAGCCACCGAGCGACATGAGCGCGTTCATCGACAACACGCCCGAGGAACTGAAGAAGATGGCCGCCATCCAAGGCGGCAAGCAGACCACGTATCACGAGGCCACCGTCGATGACATCGAGTGGCTGATCCGCATGTTCGCCGAAGCGGCAGGACGTGTGAAGGCTGCTGGTGGCGACGCGGTCGAGATCCATGTCGCCCACAACTACGTTCTCGGCGGGTTCCTGAGCCGGTACTCGAATCAACGCACCGACGAATACGGCGGGTCGCTGGAGAATCGGGCCCGGCTGACGGTCGAGGTGATCCGCGCGGTCAAGGCCGAGGTCGGCGACGACCTCGCGGTGATCGTGCGTCTGGCCGGCCAGGAATACGGCGAAACCGACGGTCTCACCGTCGAGGAGTCCACGGCCGCCGCTGTCATGTTCGAGCAGGCGGGCGCGGACGCCATCCACGTCACGGGCACCGCGCTCAACGCCTTCGCGAACTTCACCGACGGCCCGCTGCCCGACAAGGTCGGCTTCTACACCGACAACGCTGCCGCCATCAAACGTGCGGTGTCGATCCCGGTCATCACCGTCGGACGCATGTTGCCCGAGGTCGGCGAGAAGATGATCGCCGAAGGCCACACCGATTTCGTTGCGATGGGCCGCCAGTTGCTCGCCGACCCGCAGCTCGTGAACAAGCTCGAGACGGGCCGGACCGAGCAGATCCGCCCGTGCATCAACTGCTACGTGTGTGTTCAGGAGAACTTCTGGGATGCGACGCCGATCTGCGCGGTCAACCCCACGCTCGGCAACGAGACGCTGATGCCGTTCGTCCGGAGCGCCACGTCCAAGCATGTCGTGGTCATCGGCGCCGGGCCGGGCGGTCTGGAGGCAGCGCGGGTCGCCACCGAACGCGGACACCGGGTGACGGTCCTCGACAAGGCGGACCGGCTGGGCGGCACGATGTGGTTCTCCAGCCTGACCACCCCCGACAACGGACGCATGCTGAAGTGGCAAGCGCAGGAAGTCACCCGGCTCGGCATCGACGTGCGCCTGAACACAGAGGCGACCGCCGCGTCCGTGCGTGCACTGAACCCGGATGTGGTGATCGTCGCGACTGGTGCAGTGCGAGAACGTCCGACCGTTCCCGGCGGCAACCTGCCACACGTGCACACCGGCGACAGCATGCGGGCCCTCATGACGGGCACGGGCGACGTCTCCGATCAGGCACTGTTCCTGCGCATCATGGGCAAGCTCGGCAAACTGGCACGCATCACCACCAGCGCCGAACGGATCCGCAGCCTCAGCACCCGGTTCCTGAAGTTCCTGCCGATGGCCAAGGACGTCGTCGTGATCGGTGGCTCGCTCGTCGGACTCGAGCTGGCCGAGTTCATGGCCGAGCGCGGTAGCCGCGTGACGCTGCTCGCCGAAGGGCAGCAGCTCGGTGTTCCGATGGCGATGCCGCGCCGGTGGACCGCCGCAAAGCATGCTCGTGAGATCGGCGTGCAGGTGCACCGCAACGCCACTGTCGAGCGGATCACGCCGAAGACGGTGGAGTTCACCGTCGACGGCGAGACGAAGTCTGCTCGCGCCAGCATGGTCATCGTCGCGTCCGGTGTGTCGGCCGCGGCACCGCTGGCCGACCAACTGGCCGATTCGGGCCTGGATGTGCGCGTGGTCGGGGACGCAGGCAGCGTCGACTACATCGAAGGTGCCATCCACTCGGCATGGAAGGTCGCAACCGAACTCTGACGAGCATCGACAGCGGCGGCCGGCACCCGTGGGTGCCGNCCGCCCCCGGGGGGGGCCGCCCGCCGCTGTCGGTAGGGATGTCGGCTGTCAGGCGTCTGCGACGTCCGGTTCGAACGCAGCACCCGCGAACGTGTCGCGGTGCACCGCATCGGTGAGTTCCCGTCCGCTGCGCCAGCCGAACCGCTCGAGATCGGGGACCTCCTGCAACGCGGTGACCGGTCCGACGCACAGCCACGCGATGGGCCGGACGGGACCGGAGACACCGACGAAATCTGCGAGGAACGGCTCCTCGTAGAACGACACCCAGCCCACACCGAGCCCCTCCGCTGTCGCCGCGAGCCAGAGATTCTGGATCGCGAGCACCGCGGAGAACAGACCCGATTCGTCGATGGTGTGGCGGCCGAGGATGTGCTTGCCGCCGCGCTCCGGGTCATAGGTGACGACGATGCCGGTTCCGGACTCGACGATCCCCTCGACCTTGATCGGGTCGAAGGTGCCCTTGCGGTCTTCGGGCAACGAGTCGGCGAAAGCCTGACGGCGCCCGGCCACATGCTCGGCGAACTGCGCGAGACGTTGCCGGTCCTGCACGACCACGAAGTCCCATGGTTGGGTGTTGCCGACGCTCGGCGCGTGGTGGGCAGCACCGAGGACGCGCCACAGCACGTCCTCGGAGATCACGTCACCGTTGAACTCGGCGCGCACGTCACGGCGCATGCGGATGATGTCGTACAGCGCGTCGCGCGCCTCGGTCGAAAACATGTTTCTCGTGCTCTGTTCTGTTCTGGTCTGTCGCGGCAGGCCGGTCTTCAGGCGGGCAGGATCTCTTCGAGAGCGTCGATCACTTCGGGTGCATCGGGTTCGGTGCGGGGACGGAAGCGGTTCACGACCGTACCGTCGGGCGCGATCAGGAACTTCTCGAAGTTCCACTGGATGTCACCGGCTTCGCCGCTCGCGTCGGCCTGCTTCGTCAACTCGGCGTACAGCGGGTGCCGGTTCTCGCCGTTGACCTCGATCTTCTCGAGCAGCGGGAACGTGACGCCGTAGGTGGTCGAGCAGAACTCCTGGATCTCCTCGGCGGTGCCGGGTTCCTGACCCATGAATTGGTTGCACGGAACACCGATGACGAACAGCCCGCGGTCGGCATAGTCCTTCGCGAGCTGTTCGAGCACGGTGTACTGCGGCGTGAGGCCGCACTTGGATGCGACGTTGACGACGAGGAGGGCATGGCCGTCCCACGCACCGAGGCTGGTGGGTTCACCGGAGAGGGTGTTGATGGTGATGTTCTGCAGAGGCGTGGTCATACGACCAAGCTATCGTGCCCGGCCTGCCTTCTTCCCTCGGAGAGAAGATGACCGGCCGGGCACCAGGTTCAGGAAAGCTCAGACAGACACTTTCTGGAGCCGGGACGGTTCTTCGGGCGGCCGGGGCATGCCGTCGTCGTCTCCGAGCATGTTCTCGTCGAACGGCAGCCGACCCGAGAGCACCTCGTCCACTCGATCGCGGTCGACCGAGCGTGTCCACGTGCCGATCAGCAGCGTCGCGACAGCGTTGCCGGAGAAATTGGTGACCGCGCGCGCTTCCGACATGAAGCGGTCGACACCCACGATCAGACCGACACCGTCGAGCAGGTCGGGGCGGTGGCTCTGTAGGCCACCGGCCAGCGTCGCAAGACCGGCGCCGGTGACCCCGGCCGCGCCCTTCGAGGCGATCACCATGAACACCAGCAGCGACACCTGCTCCGACAGCGTGAGCGGACTTCCCATTGCATCAGCGACGAACAGCGCGGCCATCGTCAGGTAGATGGCGGTTCCGTCGAGGTTGAACGAATACCCAGTGGGCACGACGACACCGACGGTGGTGCGCTCGACGCCGAGATGCTCCATCTTGGCGATCAGACGCGGCAGCGCGGACTCCGACGACGACGTCGCGAAGATCAAGAGGTATTCACGGGCCAGATAGCGGACGAGTCTGAACACCGAGACTCCCGCCACTGCCTTGAGCAGCGAGCCGAGCACACCGAACACGAACACCAGGCACGTGAGGTAGAACGCGAGCATCAACGCACCCAACTGCACGACTGCGTTCAGCCCCGTCTGCCCGACCACATTGGCGATTGCGCCGAATGCTCCGATCGGTGCGAGCCACAGGATCATCGTCAGAATCTTGAACACGAGCTTCTGGATATGCGCGACGCCGCGCAGAATCGGTTCACCCGATTTCCCGATGCCCTGGATCGCAAAGCCGACGAGCAGCGCGACGAACAGTGTCTGAAGCACACTGCCCGCGGTGAGCGACGACAGCAGCGACGTGGGAATGATCGACGAGATGAACTCGGCAGTGCCGCCCGCAGCGTGCGCCTGCTCGGCGAGTGCGGCACCCGAATCTGCGGTCTCCGGGTCGAGCGTCAGGCCTGAGCCCGGGTCGAGAAGATTCCCGACGCCGAGTCCGATCGCCAGGGCGACCGTGGACATTCCGACGAAGTAGGCCAGGGCGAGACCACCGATCCGCCCGACGCTGGCGGCGGCACGCACCGAGCCGATGCCGAGCACGATGGTGCAGAAGATCACCGGGCTGATCATCATCTTGATCAGATCGACGAACATCGTGCCGAGCACACCGAGCGATTTACCGGCCTCGGGTGCCTGCCATCCGACGATCACACCCGCGACAACCGCAACGATGACGCCGATGTACAACCAGTGGGTGCGGTCGCGGTGTTTCGCCCCGCGCGTGGTGATACTCATGTGTGCCTTTCACGTTGTGGTGCAGTGTCGGCGACGAACCTGCTCGGATCGAGGTTCCACCGGCGTCGAATCGGGTGACCGAAGTCACGCGCACTGTGAACATGGTGGAGTGAAGGGCAGTGCGCGCAGAAGATTGCGTGCATTGTGTTCACGGGGAACGTGCGCGTGAACTCTTGGAGAAGACGCGCGGCGGGAGGTCGAGATGAGGTCGGGACCGGGTCGCGGCCGCCCTCTGAGCGTCGCGCGCCAATTGCTGATCCTGCAGCTGGTGGTGTTCACGGTGATGGCCGTGGTCGCCGGAGTCCTGTTCGTACTCGACGAACGCCGCGAGGCCGATGACGCCACCGGACGCGAAGTGACCGAGATCGCCGACACCTTCGCGCAGTTCCCCGAAGTCGCTGTCGGAATCACGACGAATGACGCGGGCGGCGACCTGCAGGTGCGGGCCGAAGAGGTTCGCACGTCGACCGGGGTCGATTTCGTGGTGGTCATGGGAATGAACGAGATCCGGTTGACTCATCCCACCCCCGAGGAGATCGGGCGGCCGTACACGGGCCACACGGATCAGGCACGCGCGGGTGCGACGTTCACCGAGACATACACCGGCTCGCTCGGCCCGTCGATCCGCGCCGTCGCGCCCGTCTACGACGAGGCGGACGACCTCGTCGGCTTCGTGTCCGTCGGGGTGACGCGTACCCACATCTGGGAAGAGTTCGTCGCAGGGCTACCCACGATCCTCGGAGTGGTTGCGGCGGGAGTTGCGGTGTCGGCTGTCGGCGCGTATCTCATCGCCCGCCGGTTCCGCCGGCAGACGTTGGGCCTCGATGCGCGGCAGCTCCGCACCCTCTACGAGCATCACGACGCTGTACTGCATTCGATCAGTGAAGGGTTGCTCGTATTCGATTTCGAGTCGTCGCGACCGCGGATCGATGTGGTCAACGACGAGGCACGGCGGCTTCTCGATCTGCCGCGCACCGGTCCGGTGCCGTTCGATGCTCTGCCCGCGACGGTCCGCGACCTGCTCAGCCGCCACGACGTTCGGGACGAGGTCCACGTCACGGAGGGCCGCGTTCTGTTGATCAACAGTGATGCGGTGCGGTGGGACGGGCGAACGCTCGGCACGGTCGTGACGCTGCGTGACCACACGGAGCTGCGAAGTGTGCTCGGTGAACTCGACGCGGTGAAGGGTTTCGCCGATTCACTGCGCGCGCAAGCCCACGAATCCGCCAACCGGTTGCACACGATCATCACCATGGTCGAACTCGGCAGAACCACCGACGCGGTTGCCTTCGCGACCGAGGAGCTCGCGATGTCGCAGGCGCTCATCGACCGTCTCACCTCGGCCGTGCGCGAACCCGCGCTCGTCGCGCTGTTGCTCGGGAAGAGTGCGGACGCTTCCGACCGGGGTGTGGAGCTGACGATCACCGAGGACACCGCACTCGACTCCACCTCGATCATGAGCACTCGCGACCTGGTGACGCTCGTGGGCAATCTCGTCGACAATGCGATCGACGCTGCGCGCATCTCGGACGAACCGTGGGTCGAGGTGGGGATACGGCAGGATGGAACCACCATGATCGTCGAAGTCGCAGACAGTGGACCGGGCATGTCCGCGCAGACCCTGGCACGAGCAACTGCACGCGGCTACTCTACGAAGTCCGATCACCACGGGCTCGGTCTGGCGTTGGTCAACGGGCTGGTCAGAAAGTACCGGGGAAGTCTGCGCACCGAGCCGTCCCTCGGCTCGATGGTCGTTGTGGAGATCCCGCTCGGCCGGACCGGCACCGACGACGCTGCGTTCGCCGCCGAGCCTGGAGACGACGAATGATCCGTGTGCTGATCGTCGAGGACGAGCCGTTGATCGCGAAAGCCCATCGCGAATATCTCGCTCGCATACCGGGTTTCACCGTCGTTGCGGTCGCGCACACCGGACAGGATGCACTGCGCGCCGTGACCACGGCAGCTCACGGGGGGGAGCCGATCGACCTCGTGCTCCTCGACATCGGGCTACCCGACACCAGCGGACTCGACATCGCAGCCGCGCTGAGTGTGTTCCATCCGAGTCCCGACATCATCGCTGTGACCTCGGCGCGCGAACTCGAGGTGGTGCGCACCGCCGTCGCCCGCGGAATCGTGCTGTATCTACTCAAGCCGTTCACCTTCGCGGCCCTGCGCGACAAACTCGAACGTTACGTGTCCTACCGTGAGGCGCTCGACGACTCAGGAAAGGCCGCCGGGCAGCACGAGATCGATCGCGCCATGTCGGCGTTGCGCACGTCCGACTCGCGCGCATCGAGTCCGAAAGGCATCGCGCCCGCGACCCTCGACCTCATCGTCGGGTACCTCCGGGACGCGGATGCCCCGTGCACTGCCGCTCAGGTCGGCGCCGGGATCGGCGTGTCACGGGTGACGGCGTGGCGTTATCTCGAGCGTCTCGCCGACGACGGGGCACTCGTGCGACTCACCGAATACGGAAAGGCCGGGCGACCGCAGGTGCGCTACGCGCGCACTCCCTGACACCGCCCTCACCGTCACAGCGCCCACCGCCCGGGAACACCTGCTGGCCATCGCCGATGCTCTGACTCCGAAATGACAGAATACGAATTCATGAGCACAGATAACCGCCCCTCCGTCCTCCAACTACAGGACGTCAGCGTCGTGCGTCAGGGCCGGTCACTGATCGCACACATCGATCTCGATGTCCGTGCAGGCGAGCAATGGACGCTGATGGGGCCGAACGGCGCCGGGAAGTCGACGCTGCTCGCATTGTGCGGAGCCCACCAGCACCCGACGACCGGCACCGTGCACGTCCTCGGACACCGTCTCGGGCGCGTGGACATGCGCTCACTGCGAACACACATCGGTCACGTCGACCCACGCACACGTATCGACCCTCGTGTCACGGTGCGTGACGCAGTGTTGACCGGGCTCTACGCATCCACCTCACTGCCGCCGCGAGCCACCCCGTCGGACGAGGAGAAGCGCAAGGCCGGCGAGTTGATCGGCATGCTCGGGCTCGGTGCGATCACCGACAGTCCGTGGTCGGTGCTCTCGCAAGGAGAACGAGGCCGCGCACTGATTGCGCGCGGCCTCGTCACCGACCCGGATCTGCTACTGCTCGACGAGCCGACCACCGGACTCGACCTCGCAGCCCGCGAGGTCCTCCTGGGTGTCCTCGCCGAGCTACGTCAACTCCGCCCCGAACTGGCTTCCGTGCTGGTCACCCACCACCTCGAAGAACTGCCCGCCTCGACGACACACGCTCTCGTCCTCTCCGGTGGCACGGTGGTCGCTCGGGGTGAGGTCGACGAGGCGTTGACCTCCGAAACGATTTCCGAGGCCTTCCGGCATCCGATCGCCGTCGAGCGCCGCGCCGGGCGGTGGTCGGCCACCGGAGCGGTGCAGGCCTACAGCTGACGCGTACCGCTGAACTCGACGACCGTCGACCCCCAGCCCAGCGCCCCGAATCGGGGGGTTCCGCATCCCGACTCCGCTACCAGCGCAGACAGTTCCGCCTCGGTGCGCTGGCCTGAGCCGTGCAGGCACAGTTTCAGAAGATCCGCTTCTGTCTCGTGGTCGTCGGTGGTCTGCGGATCGAGTACGTCGGTGACCAGCACGACCCGTCGCGCAGACGCACCGAGTGCACCGAGCAGCAGGCGCGCGTCGGCGTCGGGGTGACTGTCGACCATCTCCACTGCGACGGCGAGGTCGACGGGCGTCGCGAGCGCGGTGAACTCGCTGCCGTCGATGCGCTGGATCTTCTCGCGGCGCGACTCGGCCACGTCGCGCAGGTTCCGGGTGTTCTGGGCGGGCAGTCCCACGAGCGAAATCTCGAGGCCGGGATGAAGGCGGGCGAGAGTATCGGCGTAGACGCCTGCACCTTCCCCGTAGATCGCGACCGTGTGCACACCGTCGAGATCGACCGCGTCGGGTAGTGCCGGCGCGCGGTACACGGACCCGAACGCGACCTCCTCGTGGAAGTCATCCACGAACCCGGGCTCCCGAAGCTTGTCGGCGAAGCCGTGTCCGGCTGCGGGCGCCCCGGTCCGGACAGCGTCGAGCAGTCCCAGAAAGGCCATGTCGAGCCGGGTGTGGATCTTGTCGAAGTGCAGCGCCTGGCTGGCGAACGTGTCCTGATCGGCCAGGATCGATCCCATCTCGGTGAGTGCGAACCGGCCGTCCTCGACGGACAACAGATCCATCAGTACGAGATGGCGCAGCAGTTTCGCCGTCGCCGTGGGGTGCGTACCGCACTCTGCGGCGATCGTGGCCGCGGTGTCGGCACCGCCGTCGATCGCGGGAAAGAGCCCGACGGTCACTGCTGTCCGGATGGCGAGCGCCGGCAGCAACTCGGACATCTCGTGCAACTGCGCGTCCGGGTCGGCCTCGGCAACCGCCGTGACTGCCTGCGAATCCGCCGCAGCATGCGCAACCTCCCGGTGACGCCAGTACCCGGTGATCTCGACGAACTCCTTCGCGATCTCCTTGTCCCGCTTCGCCCATCGTCGCAGCGGCTTGATCGTCAGTGTCTCGCCTGCAACCCACAGATACGGTTGACCGGGACGCCACTGTGCCGCCTGCACCGTCTCGACCAGCCTCGACTCACCCCCGTTGTCGGAACGGAACAGCCAGGTGACGTCGAGGGGTGCCTCGCATTTCAGCTCTTGTCGATGCGACGGTTCGGCGACCTCGATCACCACCGTCGCGGGCAGATCCGGTGGGAGTTGCTCGAGGCAGTGCGCGATCGCGGGCAGTGCGGTCTCGTCGCCCGCGATGAGCATCCAGTCGGCGGCAGTGGGTAGGCCGGCAGAATGCTTCGGCCCCGCCATGAGGACTTTCTCCCCTGGCTGCACACGATTCGCCCAGTCCGACGCCAGCCCGCCCTCGTGCATCGCGAAGTCGATGGCCATCTCACGGCTGTCCGCGTCGAAGGAGCGCACCGTGTAGGTCCGGGCGTACTGGAACGATCCCGACGGCCACTCGACAGCACCGCTGTCGGAGTTCCGAGGCACCTCGAACGGCAGTTCCCCGGTCTTCGGGTCGACCGGCAACAGCTTGACGTCGTCGTCGAAACCACTGGTCCGCACCGGCGGCAACTCGACACCGTCACGAACATGGGAGTCCATCGACGGTCCTCCGACCGTCACCCGGCGCATACCCGGTGTGACATCTTCGACTCGAAGCACGTCCATCTCTCGGATACAGATGGGAAATACCTCGAGCTCGCGGACGGTCCCAGCCATCGATAGCCCTTTCGTTCGAAGAAGATCAGTACTCGCCGAGCACAACAGCAACCCAGTGTGCCACGGTCGGATCGGCAGCAAGCGTCGGGAAATCGAGGTCCTCCACCCCCGCGGAGCGCCAGCGTTCCACAAGTCCCATGATCCGGATCGAATCCAACCCTTCGTCGAGGAGATTCACCTCGTCGCTGATCGATTCGAGCGGCTGATCCAGAGCACTGGCGATGTCTCCGATGACGATCTCGCGCGTGAGCACTGTGTTGTCCTTCCCTGATTCGTCTTGCGTGTTTCTTCGTACCGTCCGAGACCCTGTCGCGAACCGGATCATTCCTCGAGCGCGGGCAGGATCTGCCGCCACCCGGCTGCCGTCGCGATACCGTCGTGATCTGCGTCCACGGAGTGGACCACGAGTGTCCCGTCGTGGATTCGCTCCCACCGGTCGGAGAAACAGACCGGCGGCCTCGACCGCTGGGCCTCGAACAGCGTGAGGGTCCCCGAGTACACCGGCGCCTTCGCCGTTTCCAGCAGAGTCGCGGTGTAGGAAAAGTTCTCGGCGATCTCGGCGGCCAGTTCCGAGGGGAGTCCGGACGCGTGTCCTGCCGGCACATCGGTGCTGTGCCCGTCGAGTGGTTCACTGTCCACCAACCCGACGAAGTCGACGATGTCACCGGACTCTGTCAACGCCGCCGCGATCGCGTGCGCAAGCGTTCCACCGAATGAGTATCCGAGCAGGCGGTACGGCCCTCGCGGCTGTTCGCGGCGCACGGCCCGCAAGTGGTGTGCGACGAGGTCGTCGAACGACTCGGGACGGTCGTGCACGGGAAGCTGCAGTCCGACGACGGGACGGTCGAGCATCGAGCCCAGCGACGCGAACTGCCACGCGAAGCCTCCGGCCGGATGGATGCAGAACAGGGGCTTTCCGGTTCCGCTGCGGCCGAAGCGGATCACGTCGCCCGTCGCATCGTCGGCGTCACCGCCCCGGCGGGCGTCGACGAGTTCTGCCACCGCCTCCACGGTCTGGCGTTCGAGCAACTCGGCGACATCCACACGGACGGAGGTGTCGCGTTCGAGCCGCGAGACCAATCGCATCGCTGCCAGCGAGTCTCCACCACAGTCGACGAAACCGTCGTCTGCGCCCACTTCGTCCAACCCGAGCAGGTCGCAGTACACGGCGGCCACCATCCACTGTGTCGGTGTGCGAAGCGAATCCGCGACGTTGCGGCGCGGCGGTTCGGGTAGGGCCGCCCGGTCGAGCTTGCCGTTGACCGTGAGGGGGATGGTGTCCACTCGCACGATCTGCGCCGGAACGAGATGCGCCGGAACCGTGTCACGCAATTGTGCGCGCAGTTCGCTCTCCGTCTGCGCACCGTCGGCCACGACGTACCCGATCAGTCGCGACGCGTTGCCGGTCGACAGGACCGTCGCGGCGGCCCGCGCCACTCCCGGCAACGCCTCGAGTGCCGACTCGATCTCGCCGAGTTCGATGCGGATACCCCGGATCTTGACCTGCCGATCGACTCGCCCGAGATACTCCAGCCGCCCTCCGTCGAGGTAACGGACGAGATCGCCGGTGCGGTACATCCGCTCTCCGGCCGAGAACGGATCCGCCACGAACAACGACGCGGTCTGTCCGTGCCGGCCCCGATATCCGTGCGCCACACCGTCACCGGACATGTAGAGCTCACCGGCAGCGCCGATGGCGACCGGACGCAGCCCGGAATCGAGCACGCGTGCACAGGCATTGCGGATCGGTGTGCCGAGGCACGGGGTCGCACTGTCCGCGACGGCCGATCCCATCGCGTTGATGGTGAATTCGGTCGGGCCGTAGAGATCGTAGCCGTCGATACCTTCCTGGTCCCGCAGCCGGCTCCACAGTTCCTGTGGCACGGCCTCACCACCGAGCATCACCAGCTTCGGGGCCCGATCGCCGTCGAGCAGGCCGGCAGCGACCAGTTCGCGCGCATACGACGGCGTGACGTTGACGACGTCGATCCCGACGGTCCGATAGTGCTGCACCAGTGAGCGCGGATCGGACCTGGCCTCCTCGTCGATGACATGCACGTGGTGACCTGCCAGCAGCCAGAACAGTTCTTCCCACGACATATCGAAGGAAAACGACACGGTATGTGCGATCCGCAGCTGCCGACCGTCGACGAGATCCTCTGTGCCTCGGAATATCTCGTCGCGATGGTTGTGGTACATCGTGGTCAGGCCGCGGTGACCGACCTGCACGCCCTTCGGCTTACCTGTCGAGCCCGATGTGTAGATGACATAGGCGGGTTGGTCCGGATGGATGGGTCCAGCGATGCGGTGCGGCGCCACGTCCGGTGCGGGACGAACTCCAGCCAGGACCTCGGCGACCTCCGAGACGGCGAGGTCGACGACGCAGATCCCGGGTAGCCCGGCCACGACTTCGGCAACACCTTCGGCGCGGGCGTCGGCCGTGACGACCGTCCGGGCTCCGCTGTCGAGCACGATCTCCGTCAGCCGCGAAGCCGGGTGCGCGAGATCGAGCGGAAGATACGCGGCACCTGCGCGCATCACCGCGAAGATCGCCACGACGTGATCGGCGATCCGCGGCAGCATCAGGGCGACGAGGTCGCCGGCCTCGACTCCGCTCGCCACCAGATGCCGAGCAAGCGCAGTTACCCGGCTGTCGAACTCACCGGCAGTGAACGTCTCGGCGCCGCAGGTCAGCGCCGGCGAGTGCGGGGTCGCGGTGGCGCGTTCGGACAACAGCGTGTCGATGCTGCCCTGTGCCGCGCCGGGCAGCGGGATCGGTTCGCGCGGCGCGGTGAGCGCGGTCCGTTCCAGCTCCGCGTACGCACGCCCGGTCTCTGCCACCGTGGTAGCGACCCGCGCCCGAGCCCTCGCGAGCTCCTCGATCATGCCGGTGAGGTCCGCGAGGAGCGACGCCGCTGCCTCGTCGTCGACGAGATCGGGCCGGTTCTCGATCGTCACCTCCATGGCACCACTGCGGCTCCGGGGGTCGATGTCGAGCGTGATCGCGTAGTGGGTCGAGTCCATCGCCTCCGCCGTCGAGATCCCCGCACGTTCGAACACACCGAATCGTGCCTCGGCACCTCCGACGTTGCGGAACACCACGAGCGTGTCGAACAGCACCCCGAACCCTGCGGCGCGGGTGATCTCGCCGAGGCCTACATGGTGGTGTTCGATCAGAGCACCCTGATCGACGAACAACCGGCGCAACGTATCCACCAAGGTCATGGACGACCGCAGGTGAACGCGGACCGGCACGGTGTTCAGTGTCAGCCCGACCATACGATCGACATCCGGCACGAGCGGGTCGCGTCCCGACACCGTGGATCCGAAGACCACATCGTCGCGTCCGGTCAGTCGGCGCAAGGTCAGTGCCCACGCGAGCGACATCACGGTCGACACCGTGACACCGTTCTCTGCTGCAAGAGCCACGATCTCGTCGCGCACCGAGTCGTCGAGCCGGTGGGTGACGCGATTGGGCAGCGACATCGTGCCGGGCGCCGCGTTCGGTGCGATCAACGTCGGTTCGTCGAGATCGGCCAGGTGGAGTGCCCAGGCCTTCGCAGCCGTCTCCGCATCGAGTCCGGCGAGATGACGCAGATGATCGGTGAAGTCCGCCGCCGGAACCAGCACACGCTGCAGCGCCGATGCGACCTCCTGGTCGCCCGCCGCGTCCGCCGGGTACAGGCCGACGAGCATCTTCGCGACGCCGTAGAGCGTGAACAGTTCGGTGAACAGCACTCCCTGGGACCACGCATCGGACAGGAGGTGATGCTGAGTCACGATCAGCTGCCCGGCCGTATCCGGTGCCGTGACGAGCACCGTGCGCACCAGTGGTGCGCGGTCGAGCGTGAAGGGCCGAGCGAACTCGTCGGCAGCGATGTCATCGAGTCCGGCGAGGGATCCGGATTGCTTCTCTTCGATGTCGATCGTCACCGGACCGATGACCGCCACAGGTTCCGCGAACATCGAATGCGTGAATGCCGCAGCGAGGTTCGGGTATCGGAGAACGATGGCCGCCAACGCAGCGGCCAGTGCCCGGCGGTCGGCGGGCTCCGCGAATGTGAAGCGGTGCTGCACGTGATAGTTGTCCGCGGCACCGAGCCCGCCGCTCACGGACTGGAAGTACATTCCCCGCTGCAACGGGGTCAGCGGCAGAACCTGCTGCCACCCGGGGTACTCGGTGTCCACGCGCGCTCGGGCCGCATCGTCCATCTCGACGAGCTCGGCACGCGAGTGCGGTACGTCGTCTCCGATCGACACCCGAACTGCACGATCCACGAGTTCATCCAGGGTGTCGCACTCGAACACGTCGGCCACGACGATGCGCACCCCCCGGCCGGACGCCGCTGCCACGAACCGCACTGCGGCGATGCTGTCCCCACCGAGAGCGAAGAAGTTCGATCGCATGTCGATCTCGGTGCCGAGGACGTCACGGGCTGCGGCAACGAGATCCTCTGCGATCGATCCCGATGCCCGGTCGCCGGCGCCAGGGCGCGTCCCGCTCGGCGGGGCGGTGATCGCCGGCGCAGGCAGGCCCGCGCGATCGAGCTTGCCGTTCAGCGTGCGCGGCAGAGACTCGACGACAGTGATCGCCTGCGGCACGAATTGATCCGGCAGCGACTCCGCCAGTGCCTGCCGCATCCGGACCGGATCGGCCGCGGCAGCGTCACGGACAACGACGTACCCGAAGAGCCGGGACGATCCATCCGCGATCGCAGCCACCTTCGCGGCCGCGTCGGTGACCTCGGGCAACGCGCGCAGCGCAGTCTCGACCTCGCCGAGCTCGATCCGGAACCCGCGCACCTTCACCTGATCGTCGGTGCGCCGCAGGTACTGGATACGGCCGCGGCGTCTGCGTACCGCATCGCCCGTCCGGTACAGCCGCTCCCCCGGTCGCCGCGGGTCGGCGACGAATCGGGTCGCGGTCAGCCCCGGTCGGTTGAGGTAGCCCCGCGCGATCTGGGCGCCTCCCAGGTACAGCTCGCCGAACGCACTTTCGGGAACCTCCCGGAGGAGGTCGTCGAGAACAGTGGCTCGCACATCGATCCACGGTCCACCGATCGTGACCGGCGCACCCGCGGTGAGGCGGTCCGTCGTGGCCCACACCGTGGCTTCCGTCGGGCCGTACACATTCCAGACCTCGTCGCTGACCGTGGTCAGTTGATCGGCCAGTTCGGCGGGGACCGCTTCACCACCGATCAGGGCACGCACCGTCCGCACGCCGGGCACGGTCAGGAGCAGTCGCCACAGCGACGGGGTCGCCTGCACGACCGTGGCACCGGACGCCTCGATCAGCGCGGCCAGCTTCTCGGGATCGACCACCGACGAGCGCGGAGCCACGACCACGGACGCACCGAGTGCCAGCGGACACAGCAGTTCCAGCACTGCGATGTCGAACGACACGGTGGTCACCGCCATCACCCGATCGTCACTGCCGATCCAGCCCAACCGGCCGGTGGTATCCGCGAACGCCGCGAGGTTGGCCGAGGTGACCATGACGCCCTTGGGTTTTCCGGTCGTCCCCGAGGTGTGAATGATGTAGGCGAGCCCGTCGTCGGCGACGGGGATCTCCGGCAGCACGGATTCTGTCCGAATCTCCATGCCGGCAGCGTCCACCCGCACCGCGGGAAGGTCCATCCATCCGACGTCGCCGGCGGTCTCCGCAGACACCAGAACACAGATCGGACGCGCATCGTCGAGCATGTACTGCAGACGATCGCGTGGATAGTCGACATCCAGCGGCAGGTAGACGGCACCGCACCGCAGCACCGCGAGCAACGCCAGAGGCAGGCCGGCGTCCCTGCCGACCGCGACCCCGACCACCGACCCTGCGCCTACTCCGCGCGCGGTCAGCGCGCGGGCGAGCGCCTCGACGCGGGCACCGGCCTCGCGATAGCTGGTCTCCGCCCCGTCCACGACGATCGCGGGGGCGTCGGGTCGTTCCCCGACCTGGATCAGGAACCGCTGCACCACCGACTGCGGTGCACCCTCGCGCATCGGACCGTCGTGGGCATCGACACTGCCGAGCATCGAGATCGGCCGGTCCGGCTGCTCGACGATGTGGGTGAGGGTGACGAGGAGTTCGTCGGCCATGTGGGCGATCGTGTCCGCATCGAACAGGTCGGCGGCGCCGCCCAAACGGATCTCGGTCGTCGTTCCGCTCTCACGGAGCCAGACGGCGATATCCATGCGCGCAGGCGGATCGATCGGTTCGACGGGAGTGGCAACAATGCCACCCAGTTCGATTGGCGCACCGAGGATTTCGTGTCCAACCATCGTCTGGAACAACGGGTGACGCCCTGCGGTGCGTTCCGGCGCGACCGCGTCGACGACACGATCGAACGGCACGTGCTGGTGTTCGAGCGCGTCGAGGCCGACAGCGCGCACGCGGTCGAGCACCTGTCCGGGTGTCGGATCACCGGTGAGGTCGATCCGGTGTACGGCGGTGTTCACCAGATATCCGACGGTGTCCCGGAATCGCCCGTCCGCGAGAAGTTCCCGGTCGGATACCGTCGTGCCGAGTGGAATGTCACTGCCCGCTCCGAATCGCTGCCACGTCAACGCGACCGCAGCTTCGAGCAGCATCAGGGCCGACACACCGCGCCGGACGGATGCGTGTTTCAGTGCGTCCGCCATCGCGCTGTCGAGCAGCCGGACTGCATCGACCGACCTGTGCGTCGCATGCCGGGGGCGGGGCCGATCGGCAGGCAGCTCGAGCTCGGAAGGAAGAGCGGCGAGCCGCTGTTTCCAGTGTGCCAACGACCGCTCGGCATCCGCCGAGCGTGTCCGGACCCGGTCTGCCCGAGCGAACTCAGCGAAATCGGGTGCGACAGAGGCCAGCCGCGGAGTGCGGCCCGCCAGCCGATCCCGGTAGGCCTGGGCCAGGGTGTCGAGCAGGATCGGCACCGACGCGCCGTCGACTGCGATGTGGTGGATCACGATGACGAGCGCTGCCCATCCGCGTCCGCGGAGCACAGTCGCCCGAGCAGGCACCGCGGATGTCAGATCGAACACCGAGTCCGGGGCCGAGAGATCTTGACGCACAGCGGAGTCGAGGTCGACCTCGGTGCTGAAGTTCCGCAGTTCCGGGATAGCCGACTCCGGAAGCACCCGCACCTCGGGGTTACCGTCGGCCCCTGCGGGATAGCAGGTCCTCAGGACCGGGAAGTGCGCCACCAGGTCTCGCCATGCGGCCCGCAGCGCCGCCGTGTCCGGGGCATCGGACAAGGCGAGCACGATGGGGACATCGTGCGCACGGGACTGCTCGTCCATCCGGTGCAGGATCCACAGCCGCTCCTGCGCGGACGACAACATCGGCTCATGGGAGATGTCGTCCGGCTCCGATGCATCCACGACGGGGGCTGCCGGGGAAGCCTGTGCGCGCGCGGCGAGTGCCCGGGCCGTGCGCGCCGCGAAGATGTCGGCGACGGAGACGACGATGCCGTGCCGCCGCAGACCGCTGACCGCGCGCATCGCGACCAGCGAATGCCCGCCACGATCGAAGAAATCGTCATCGGGGAGCAGAGTGGTCTCGAGTACCTCGCCCAGTTGCGCGGTCACGGTATCGACGAGGTGCGGCAGTGCGGTACCGCCGGACGACGGTACGCGGGCGGCAACGGCCCGCGGCGGCAGGACGCCGATCGTGAGCGGAACGAACTCGGACGCAGGATGATCCAGTTTCGAGATCATCTCCGCGATCACCGCCGGGAGCGCCTCGACGACCTTCGACGCGGTCGTCGCATCCACGACGGCAGGGTCGTGGTCGACCACGAGACGGAACCGATCGCCGGGCGGCGCGAGCAGCGACAGCGGGTACTGCGTCGTACTGATGTTGCCGATACCGACGATATGTGTCGAGTCGGTGGAGTCGTCCGGGTTCGCACCGAACCGCGCAGGATAATTCTCGAACACCACCAGGGTGTCGAACAGACCGGTGCCGCCTCGTACGTCGCTGCAGGATTCGATCTCGGACAGCGGCAGGTGCTCCGCGTCGCCGAGGTCGTACTGGTCTCGTTGGCTCGCCTGCAGCACGTCCCGCAGCAGACGATGATCCATCCGCATCCGCACCGGAACGGTGTTGCTGAACAGGCCCACCATCGTCTCGACCCGTTCGAGGTCGGCGGGCCGGCCGGACACGGTCGTACCGAACACGACGTCGTCGCTGCCGACGAGCGCGCACAGGACGGCACTCCACGCACCTTGCACGACGGTGTTGACAGTGAGCCCGTTCGCGCGCGCAACCTCCGCGACCTGCTGCCCGAGTGTGTCGTCCACCGCGACCTCGGTTGCCACCGGATGCTCACCGGTGCTGTCGCCACGGGCGATCAGGGTGGGCTCCGCCAGCCCGGCCAGACGCCGGCGCCATGCTCCACGCAGTTCGGCGCGGTCGAGCCGGCGCAGCCACCGCAGGAAGTCGGCATAGTCGGGTGCGGGCGGCAAACCGGCCGTGCCGTTGGTGTACTGCCCGTCGTCGTACCGGCCGTGGTTGTAGACGTGCACCAGTTCGCGCAACACGATCGGCGTCGACCAGCCGTCGGTCACGAGGTGATGCGCATTGAGTACGAGTTGTGTCCGCCCGCCGGGGAGCCGCAGCACGTGCCCCGCAAGGAGAGGTCCCCGCTGCACGTCGAAGATCCGCTCGGAGGCACGCAGCCTGGCCTGTGCGGCGGCCGCAGCGGCAGCGCTCTGCGGCAGATCCCGGAGATCGGAGACCCGCCACGGAATCTCGATCACCTGCGGGATCGTCGCGATGGGTTCATCGACACCGTCGAAATGGAATCCGGCGGCCAGGTTCCGGTGACGGGCGACGACAGCCGAGAACGCGGCACGCAACCGGTCGGTGTCGAGTTCGCCCGCGAGGTCGACGACCGCGGTCAGGACGTACGGGTCGTGTTCGGTGAAGCGAGCAGCATGTGCGAGCAGCCCCTCCTGCAGCGGGGAGAGCGGCAGGATCTCGGAGAGCGGTCCGGCGACCGATTCGAGGAAGGAGATCTGGCTCTGCGTGACGACGACGTCATCGCAGTCGACGGCGCTCAGCCCACCGGTATTCAGCGCGGCGTGGGCGGCGAAACCGCTCAATGCATCCTCGAAGCATCGCTGCAGCTCCGCGACCGCCGCTCCGTCGAGAAGTTCACCGGCGGCGGTCCATTCGATGGACAGCACAGGCCCCGCCGGGTCGTCGTGGACGAACGCATTGATCGCCAGGACCTCGGTGAGCGTGCGGGTGCCCGGCTCCACCACGCCGAATGCGTCACCCGCAACCGTGCGCCAGTCCGGCCCCGACATTCCGGCGGGCTTTCCGAGATAGTTGAGCACGACCTGGGGCGCGGACAGCTCGGTGAGTGCCGCACCGGCATCGTCCAGGAATCGCAGGACCCCGTACCCGATTCCGTTGTCGCGTCCCGCGCGGCGGCGGGCCTTGACCTCGTGCAGGATCTCGGCGACGACGCGTCCCCCGCCCAACGCTTCGGTCAGACGCTCGTCGGTGTCGACGAACGCGGCAGGCACGGACACCGGATACTCGGTGGTGAACCAGCCGACGGTCGAACCACGATCCGAACCCGAGTCCGCGTCGCGGCCGTGCCCTTCCGCCAGGACCGGGAAATCGCCCGTTGCTGTTCCCCGGTAGGCGCGCATCGCGACGGTCAGCGCCGCGAGCAGCACCTCGTCCGGTCGTGCCCGGTACATCGCGCACAGGGTGTCGACGACCGCGGCGGTGACCGCGGCTGTCGTGTTCGTTCGAGTCACCTCCGCGGTCGAATGGGTGTCGACGCCGGGCCGGAGTTCGGAGTCGACGAGCACCCGCGAGCCCGTCTCCAGAACCTCACACCACATCGCCTTCTCGTCGACATAGCGGTGTACGGCACCGCGGGCGGCGAGATCCCTCGCGCGGTGCCGCCACGATTCGCTCGCCGTCGCCGGGAGAGCACGACCGCGGTAGGCCGCCACAAGATCGGTCAGCAGAATGCTCCAGGACACCGCGTCGACGGCGAAGTGATGGACCACGACGAGCAACCGATCGTTGCCGTCGGTCATCCGAACGATGCTCACCCGCAGCAGATCGCCCGCCCCCGGTGCCAGCTCGTCGGCGCTGCTCCGGGCCCAGGAGGCCACCTCGCGCACGAAGTCGCCTGCGGAGACCGGCCCGCGCTCCCCGATCGTCACGGGCGCGGTGGTCGCGGCGGGAATGTCCACGGAGTCGTCGTGGACGATCATCCGCAGGGCGGGATGCCGCTCCCGCAGTGTCTGTACCGCAGCTGCCAGCGCCTCCCCGTCGATGTCGCCGTCGACCTCGACGGCCGTCCACTGCGAGTACGACGACACCGATTCGATCGAGTCGCTCCGCAGGACGTTGCGCATGATCGGCGTGGTCGGCGCCTGCCCGATTCCGTTGTCGTCGATCAGTGCCGCGGTGTCGTCGACCAGTTCGCGCGCAAGTGCCGCGAGTGTGGCCAGGTCCCGACCCGACAGCAGTTCCTTGGGGGTGAGGGCCAGTCCGTGCGCACGTAGCCGGCTGCTGATGCTGATCGCACCTATGCTGTCGCCGCCGAGCGTGAACAGGTCGGCGTCGAGCGACACGGATTCGACGCCCAGCACCTCGGCCACGACGGCGCACAGCGCGTACTCCGCAGGTGTACCGGGCTCGCGACCGGAGTCGCCCCGCGCAGATGCGCGATCGGAAGGATCCGGCAGTTGCCTCCGGTCGATCTTGCCGTTCACGGTCACCGGCATCTCGTCCAGGACCACGACCACGGACGGCACCAGGTGATCCGGGACCCGGGTCAGCAGCTCGCGACGGACGTCGTCGCCGGACAGTGCGGCATCGTCTGACACGACGTATCCGACGAGCTTTGCGAAGGGCCCTGCCCCGTGCACCACGGCGACCGACGCGGTGACCGAACCTGCTTGTGCCAGCGCAGCTTCGACTCCGCGAAGTTCCACCCGGTGGCCGCGGATCTTGACCTGGTCGTCGACGCGACCGCGGTATTCGAAGCCGGTCTCGGGATTCCAGCGGGCGAGATCGCCCGTGCGGTACATCCGGCCACCCGACGCATCGAAGGGATCCGCCACGAATCGATCCGCGGTGATCCCGGGCCGATCGAGGTAGCCGCGCGCAAGTTGGGGGCCGGACAGATACAGCTCACCGGCCTCCCCGTCCAGGACCGGATGCAGCGCCGCATCGAGGAGGTACGCCGCGGTACCTTCCAAGGGCATACCGATGTGGACGTCGGGGCCGGTCACGTCCGCCACGATCGCATCGACGGTGGCTTCGGTGGGCCCGTACATGTTGTAGGCGCGGGCTGCACTCCGTCCGAGTTGCTCGGCGAGCCCAGAGGGTAGCGCTTCACCACCGACGACGATCGTATCGACCCGGTGACCCGTATCGGTCGCGGACGAGGGCGGGAGCAGACCCGCCTCGAGAAGGAACGCCGCCATCGACGGGGTCGTGTCGACAACGTCGATCTCATCGTGGGTGAACTTCTCGATCTGCAGATCGGCATCGCGCTGAATATCACTGCCGTACAGATGAATATGGTGACCGCCGACTATCCACATCAGCGGATCGAGTGAGGCGTCGAACGCGAACGAGGTGGTGTGGGCGACGTGCAGCCGACGTCCACCGGCTCGCGCGCGAGCATCCGCGTGCACCGTGCGACGTTGACGATGCACGAGATGCGCGAGCCCTCCCGAGCGGACGACGACCCCCTTCGGCGTCCCGGTCGAGCCTGAGGTGAACAGAACGTAGGCGGCGTCGTCGGGGTGCGGAGTTGCCGCCCGCTCGTGGTCGCGCAGTCGTGTATCGGGGAATGAATCCAGCTCGAATTCGGTTTCTTCCGTCCCCAGCCGGACCGTCTCGCATGCCGCCTTCGTCACCGGCGGCTCGCCGGCGCACAGCAGCAGGGAGGGTCGGGCGAGTTCGACGAGCCCATCGAGACGTTCGGTGGGGTACGCCGGATCCAGCACGACATAGGCGGCGCCGGCTTCCCAGACCGCGAAGATGCACGCGACGATGTCCGTGGTCCTCGGAAGGGCAATCGCCACGATGTCGTCGGGACCGACTCCGCGGGAACGGATCAGGCGCGCAAGACGGTAGGTGCGCGCTGCGAGATCTGCTGCCGTCACGTCGTTGTCCGAATCGGAGAGCACGATGTCGGCGGGGTGCGCGGCCGCCATGTCCGCGAACATGTCGGTGACCGACCGGATACCGGCCTGCGGGAGCGCAGCGGGGGTCCACTTCTCGTCGATACCGCGGGAGCGCAGGCTCATCGTGCCGAGCGACGGGCGCTCGGGCGCGCACAGTGCACGGATGAGCCCGGCGAGGCTTTCGGCCCGGGCGTTCACCTCGGCCTCGGACACGACCCGGGCGTCGACCTCGAACCCGAGCATCATGCGTCCACCGTCGATGGGTGTCGCTGTCAGACCCAGTTCCTCCGGCGGTCCGCCCGCGACGTTGCGCAACGTTCCGACTGCTCCGGCGAAGTTCAGATCGAAATCGAAGGCCTTGAGGTTGATTCCCACCCCGTGCAGGACGGCACCCGCTCCTGGCGCAGCCAGATCACGTACGAGGTCCTCACCGCGGTAGCGCTGGTGCTCACGCAGCTCACTCAGAGCTGTCGCGGCCGACGACCCCAGCATCGAGATGTCGTCGGACAGGGACACCGACACGCGCAGCGGCAGCACGTTGACCGCCATCGACGGTGTCGTGAGTGCGGTGCGCGTGGTGCGCACCATGACGGGGAGCGCCAGCACGACGTCGGCGGTCCCGTGCAGCCGGGCAACGAATCCCGCATAGGCACCGATCAGTACGTCCGCCCACGTGCATCCGCTGTCTGCGGCGATCTGCTTCAGCTGCTCCATGACCTCGGCATCGAGGATCGCCCGGGCAGAATGTGTCTGTGCTGCAGATCCGAGATCGGCTCCCCCGCGGCGGCCGTGGAGTTCGGGCAGTGGATCGAGACGCGCGGTCCAGTAGGCACGATCCAGCGCCGCCTGCTCGGAGTTCCGGTATTCCACATCCTCGGCGACGACTTCGGAGATTGAACCGAAAGTGTTCGGGCGAAGCCGCTTTCCCGTTACAGCAGCGGTGTAGCGGGTCGCCAGCCTGCGGGAGATCATCGCCGCGGAGTACCCGTCGACGATCAGGTGGTGGTACAGCTGAACACACCACACCTGCGTCGACGACAAGCGGAGCAGCGTGTAGGTGAAGAGTTCTCGCTCCTCCATGTCCCTGGCAGCGCAGGCGGCGTCGGCGCGGATGCGGGTGACGGCCTCGTGTGCTGCCGCGTGCGGATTCTTCTCGTTGCCGAGGTCGAGGACGGGGATCGACAACGCCTGTTCGGGGGCAATCCACTGGCGGGGCCCGTCATCCGTGTCGACGAATCGCAATCTCATCGTCTCGGCCTCGGCGACGGTCTCCGAGATCTCCGCGATGAGCACCGGCAGATCTATCTCCACGCCCGCCGCGGAGCCGTCTATTTCGAGTACTTCACCCACCAGGTAGTACGGCGAATCCGGTTCGAGTCGTTGCGCGTTCCAGATCCCGAGTTGCGCGCCGGTGAGCGGCAGCAGCGTGGGCGTGGCAGTCGCGGCGGCAGCGGTCGGGGCGGGGTGCCCTTCGGTAAGTGTCATGCTCCCTGACTTTTCTTGTCGATCTTGCCTACCGACGTGGTGGGAAACTCGGTGACGAACTCGAAGCGATCCGGGATCGTGTACGCCGCCACCTGCCGTTCGGTCCGCAGAAATGCGCGTAGCTGAGACGCGGTGGGTGTCGCGGAGTCCGGATCGCGCCGGATCACATACGCACAGATACGTTCGCCCAGAGCCTCATCGGGAATACCCACGACGGATACGTCGTGGATCTCGTGGTGTGCCAGCAGATGGTTCTCCACCATCGCCGGCGCGATCTTCTCACCGCCCCGATTGATCTGGTCCTTACTGCGGCCCACGACCGTGAGGTATCCGCGAGGGTCGCGGACCACGATGTCGCCGGTGGCGTAGAACCCGTCGGCGGTGAACGATGTCCGGTTGTGCTCCGGCGCCCGGTAGTAGCCGCGGATCGTGTACGGGCCGCGGGTCTGGAGGTGCCCCGCCACGCCGTCGGCCACCGGCACGCCTGCGTCGTCGACGACCCGCACTTCGTCGTCGGGAGAGATGGGCCGCCCCTGCGTGGTGGTGACGGTCTCCTCGTCGTCATCGGGACGCGTGTAGTTGACCAGTCCTTCGGCCATGCCGAACACCTGGGTCAGTGAGCACCCGAGTTCCGGGGCGACCCGGCGGGCCGCCTCCTCCGGTAGCTTCGCGCCGCCCACCCACAGTGAGGAGAGCGACGAGATGTCACGATCGTGGCGCGCCGACGAATTCAGCCACGCGATCAGTACCGGCGGTACGAGTGCCGCATGGGTGACCGCGTGTTCCTCGATCAACCGCAAGCAGGTATCCGGGCTGGGGTCCGGGGCCATCACCACGAGCCCACCTACGGCGATCATTCCCAGCAGCCCCGGCGAGCTCATGGTGAAGTTGTGCGAGATCGGCAGTACCGCAAGCATCACCGAGGAGCTGTCGATGCAGCAAATCCGCGCGCTCTCCCGCACCGAGTACAGGTAGTCGTCGTGGGTACGCGGAATGAGTTTCGGTGTGCCGGTGGTACCTCCCGAGAGCTGGAGGAACGCCACGTCCGAGGGCAGTGAGCGGTCGACGCGAGGTAGGGGCGGGCCGGTTGCCCACGATTCGTCACCGATCGGGATCACGAAGGTCGAGACATCGGGGAAGTCGGTAGCGATCTCGGTTGCGAGGTCCCCGTACGAGGTGAGACCGAACTTGTCGACGGTGATGTACCCGCGGGCCGTTGCGGCCGTGCAGAACTGGCGGATCTCGGCGGAGCGGTGCGCGGCCAGCGCGAACACCGGCAACGCACCGATCTCGAAGAGCGCGAACACGACTTCGACGTACTCGACGGTATTCGGCATGTGGACTATCACGCGGTCGCCGCGGCCGAGCCCCCTGGCAGCGAATTCACCCGCAATGATCTGCACTCGCTCCGAGAGTTCGGCGTAGGACAGCGAACGCCGTGGGTCCACGACCGCCGCCCCGTCCGGATGGGCAGCGACCGTACCGGCCAGGAGCGCCGAATGTGTCTGTCCGATCCAGTATCCCTTCTCGCGGTACTGCGCGGCGAACTCGGCCGGGTAGTCCACCACCCCGTCGAGGTGGAGCGGAGCGATGGGCATGCTGGTGTCGACGGATAGCTTCGGGTGTGCCATCGGATCCCTCTCGGATCGGTCTGCAGCGGGAAGGTGATCGCCGGCCTGCTTCTGCATGTTCGCGTTCACGGTCACTGCCGATGCATGCTCCATGCATCCCACAGTTCGCAGTAGCGGCCATCACGTGCAATCAACTGCTCATGGGTGCCTGATTCCACAACTGTTCCATTGTCCACCAGGAGAATTCGGTCTGCATCCCGAGTCTGCCCGAGGCGATGCGCAACGACGAGTGCGCTGCGGCCGGCGAGCGCCGCACGGGCTGCACGCTCGAGCAGCGAAGCGCCTGCGCTCCCGGCATCCGCGGTGGCCTCGTCGAGAATCACCATCGGTGGGTCGGCGAGCACCAGCCGAGCCAATGCGAGCTGCTGGGCCTGCATGGGCGTGAGCTGATGGCCGGCGTCCCCGACGACCGTGTCGAGTCCGTCGGGAAGCAGATCGAACCAGTCGCCGGCGAGCACGGTCCGCAACGCCGCCTCCATGGCGGCGTCGTCGGCGTTCGGGTTCGCCATGGCCAGATCGTCGCGCAACGATCCGGCGAAGACATGCACTTCCTGTGTGACCAGTGTGATCCGCTGCGCGCGCTCGGACTCCGGTACATCCAGGATGTCGACGCCACCGAACCGAATCGCGCCGGAGTCGGGCGTACGGACCCCGGCGAGCAGGGCCGCCAGCGTCGACTTCCCGGCTCCCGAAGGACCCACGACCGCAACGGTTTCGCCGGGTGCGACATCGAGATCGATACCGTGGATGATGTCTCGTCCGGGTGTGTAGCCGAACGTGACGTTCCGCACTGCGAGCGCACCTCGCGACGGAAGCCGAGGCGTGCGGGATTCGGCAGTTCGGTCGGCACCGTCCGCCCCTTCGTTCTCTTTCTCCGTACCTACCTCGATCACACCGACGATGCGTGCGAGCGATGCGAGTGCCGACTGCAACTCGTCGATGACGAGGAGGAGGTCGTCGATGGGGGCGAACAACCTGAGGAAGAGCAGCATTGCCGTCGTCGTGGCTCCCACGGTGAGTGCATCGGCGCCCACGAGGAGGAATCCGGCCACGAGAAGGCCTGCCATCACGATGAACTGGCCGGAATTGAGCCGCCCGTAGAACCGGTTCTGAACGATGCGGGCACGCATCGACCAGCGGACGACCTCCCACGAGTGGGATCCGATGCGGTCTGCGAGTCTGGGCGACAGGTCGTACGCGTGCACCGTGCGCAGTCCGCGCACCCCGCCCAGCACCTGTTGTGCTCGAAGCCCCATTGCTGCTCGTTCGGCCGCGTAGATCGCCGGCGCTTTGCGCAGGTACCAGCGGACCGCGAGCACGTAGATCGGGAGGGCCACCACGAGCACCGCAAGGAACCGCCAGTCGAGAGCGGTCAGCCCCACTGCGGTGAGCAGCACCGTGAACAACGATGTCGACAGTGCAGGCATCACCGTGCTGATCGCTCGGGACACCTCTTCGACATCGTCCGTGGCTCGCGATACGAGATCGCCGCTGCCCGCCGCCTCGACACGTTCGAGCGGCAAGGAGAGACTCGTCGTGAACATCTGCTCGCGCAGTCTCGCCAGAATTGTCTCGAAGAGCCTGGAAGACAGGATGACTCCGAGCGCGGTGAATCCGGCGAATGCAAGTGCCGCGCCGATCATGGCGGCACCGAGCAGCCAGATCCGCCCTGTCCCGCCTCCGTCGATGACGGCATCGACCATGCGGCCGAGTGCCCATGGCGGAACGAGACCGAGTGCAGCTCCGACGACCATGGTTGCCACGACTGCGACCAGGCGAAGGTGCTGCCCCTGCAGCGCGCGACGAACTTCGTGCCACACCGACCGCGCCTCGGCGATGGGGAACTTCGCTGATTCGGGACTCAATTGGGTGGTCATCGCGAAGGCTCCATCAGCGTCGAATCGATATCGCTTTCCACCGTCTCGGTGGCGGTGTGCGGTTCGGTTGCCTCTCCTGCGGCAGTGCCGAAACGCCACACGCTCGATGCCGCTGCCAACAGGGCCGGCGACGAGGTGAACACGACAGTGGTCTTTCCTGCCCGTGCAGCCGCGATGCGCCCGGCGACGGTCGCTTCCGTCACCGAGTCGACGGCGGTCGTCGGGTCGAGCAGTACGAGGATGTCCGGGTTCGCTGCGAGTGCCCGTGCCAGCGACACACGCTGACGCTGCCCACCAGACAGCAGCCGTCCGGCCTCTCCGACATCGGTGGTCAGGCCGTCGGGAAGCACCGCCACCACATCGTCGCAGGCCGCCGCGAATACGGCACGGGCCGCAGCGTCGTCGGTGACGTCGTCCGTAGCGGCGATGTTCTCGCCGATCGTTCCCTCGAAGAGATCACTCTCGTGCGGGGCGACCAGCAGGGTTCTCGCGCGAGAGTCATGGGGCAGATCTCGGACGTCCACTCCGCCGACGGTGATCACGCCGGCGTCCGGATTCGCCAGTCCGGTAAGCACATCGGCGAACGCGGAGGTGGTGGCCGCATCCGTGTCGACGGCGATGAACTCCCCTTCGGACACGCGGCGATCGACCTCGGTCGCGGTACCACACGTCACGCCGTCGAAGTGCAGTTCGAAGCCGTGCGGAGCACGCGCGGCAGCGGTGCTTTCGTTCGAGTACGGCGCCTGCAGCACCGTCAGTACGCGTTCTGCCGAGGCCAACGCCTGAGCCCAGATAGCACCGAAGTTCGCTGCGAACGCCTGGAGGGGGCCCATCACGAACTGGGTCACTGCCACCACGGTGATGAGTTGGCCGATGGTGAGTTCACCGCCGACCGCCATCGCTCCGGCAGCGATCGCGACTCCGGCGATGAACAGTCCAGTGACGATCTCCATCGACCCCAGGTAGCCCCCGCGTGCGACGTTCGCCTTGAGGGTGCCCTGCAGCGCGCGTTCGCTGGCCTCGAGGTATCGGCGTCCCGCCTCGTGTTCCGCGCCAAGGCCTTTGACGATCCTGAAGCCGCCCACGAGATCCGCGGCGGTACCGGCAGCTTCCCCTGCGACCTGCTGCTCCTGCATGCTCCGTCGGCGCAACGGCGAACCTGCACGGTCCATGACCCACAGCATCAGCGGCGCTGCCACCAGGATTGCGAGACCGAGCGGCCACGAGATGAACAGCAGAATCAATGCCGAGAAGACCACAGCGGCGAATTCGCCGAGGGGGTAGATGACGATCGCAACGGCCATGGCGAGCTGCCGTGCGTCCGATGTCGCGATGCTCAACAGTATTCCGGGTTGGCGCCGGGGTCCGCCCATCCCTCGTGCGTCGAGGATCCGGTCGGTGATCCTCGTCCGCACCTGGTGCTGGATCGACTGCATCCCGAGGAACCCGATGCGGGATCCGAACCGGAAGGTGAACGACACGAGTGCGAAGTCGACGGCGAGCACAGCGACCCACAGCACCAGTTGTCCCGCGTCGTTCGGGCTGATCGCACGGTCGATGGCCACACCCATGATGACCGGAACCAACGCCCCGCAGAGCTGGTGGATGATCAGCAGGAGGCCACCGGGCACCGTGTACCTCTTCGCAGCGAACATCGTTCGCAGCGTCAGCTCCCGCGGAGTCGTGGATTCCGTGACCTCTATGTGTTTGGTGCGCAGCGGTGACGCAGGCGCTTCGAAGAAGACTGGTAGTCGCATGTACTCGGCTCTCCTGGCCCATGACGGAGCCATCGATGTCGCGGCGGCTCCGAGCGGTCGGTATGTCAGCGTCGGTCGATACGTCGAGCCGGCGCAGCGCCCAGCACTGCGGATGGCCTGCCCCCCGTATTCACGCGCACGCAGAATCGGGTTCGTCGTGGGTGGAGTGCGGATACAGGGGCGTCTCTCTGCACGAATACTTCATCGGCACAACATGAACCGGGTATCACACGCAGAACCTGGACACGCCCCGTAGACACAATCCTCCCCTCGACCGGTATCAGTAATGGGAGCCTAACCTACCTTAGGGCGATCGGTACAGAGGTAGCTCGGGCGTGGCACATCGACCTGCCAGGGAAACGTCGATCACCCACTTTCGGCGGGAAAAGGAAGATGCCCTCCGGATGCGCCTTTGCGGGCGTACATCCGGAGGGCATCGTGCGCCTCGTCGGTGTTCTACCGAAACCGCGTCACCTGCGGATCCGCTGGAGAACAACCGTCACTCGTGAAGGGCCCCGGAGGTATCGAGCACCCATGCGAACTCGAATGCCACCTCGCGCCACTTCTCGTACCGGCCCGACACACCGCCGTGGCCCGCGCTCATCTCGGTCTTGAGCAGCAAGGGTGCATCGCCCGTCTTCGTCGCGCGCAGTTTCGCGACCCACTTGGCGGGTTCGACGTACAGCACGCGGGTGTCGTTGATGCTCGTGATGGCGAGGATCGCCGGGTAGTCCTTCGCCTCGATGTTCTCGTAGGGGCTGTACGAGCGCATGTACTCGTACACCTCCGGGTTCTCGAGGGGATTGCCCCACTCGTCCCACTCGATCACCGTCAGCGGCAGCGACGGGTCGAGGATCGAGGTGAGGGGGTCGACGAACGGCACATTGGCGAGGATGCCCGTGAACAGTTCCGGTGCCATGTTTGCGACCGCGCCCATGAGCAGACCCCCGGCGCTGCCGCCGTCCGCGACGAGCCGGTCGGGGCTCGTCACGCCGGTGTCGACGAGGTGCCGCGCGCACGCGACGAAGTCGGTGAAGGTGTTCTTCTTGGTGAGCGACTTGCCGTTCTCGTACCAATGCCGGCCCATCTCGCCACCACCACGCACGTGCGCGACTGCGAACACCATGCCGCGGTCGAGCAACGACAGTCGTGCGACCGAGAAACCCGGGTCGATGCTGGCCTCGTACGAGCCGTATCCGTACAGCAGGGTCGGGGCGTTCGCAGGTGTGCCCTTCTTCGCGACGATCGAGACCGGGATCTTCGTTCCGTCGTCGGCGGTCGCCCACTCACGTCGCTGTTCGTAGCGTGACGGATCGAAGTCGCCGAGCACGGGCTGCGACTTGCGCAGCAACAGCGCGTCGGTGCCCACGACGTACTCGTAGACGCGGGTCGGGGTGATGAACGAGGTGAACCCGAGTCGGAGCACGGGCTGCTTCCACTCGGGATTGCCGCCCGGACCGACGGCAAAGAGTTCTTCGTCGAATTCGAGTTCGTGGAGGTCGCCGTATCCGTCGGCGGTGAGCGGCCACACCGCGAGCCGGGTGAGCGCCTCGCGTCGGTAGCTCAACACGAGATGACCTTCGAACGCCTCGACATCTTCGAGCCGGACGTCCTTGCGGTGTTCGATCAGCGTGCGCAGCGCCGCCGGATCGTCGACAGGCGCTTCCGCGAGGACGAAGTTCTCCGCCTTCTCGCCGGTGCGGGGATCGACGTCGTTGTGCAGCACCAGGAACCGATCCCGGCCGCCGACGACGGCATGCTCGGCGCCGTACTCGACGCCTTCACGCCGTGGCAGCAGTACCCGGAACTCCCCCGTGGGATTGTCGGATTCGAGAACCCAGCCCTCGGTGGTGATCTTCGAACCCACCCAGATCATGAGGTACTTCTCGCTGCGCGTGGCGCCGATCGACACCCAGTACCGCTCGTCGGGCTCGTGGAAGACCTTCACATCGTCATCGACGGAGGTGCCGAGCCGATGCCGCCACACGGTGTCGGGGCGCCAGGACTCGTCGACCGTCTGATAGAAGACGTGACTGTGGTCGAGTGCCCACGTGGCGCCGGGTGCGGTGCCGGGGATCTCGTCGGCGAGGAGTTCACCGGTGGTGAGGTCCTTGAATTTGAGTGTGTACCGCTCGTCGCCCACCACGTCGGTCGAGTACGCGAGCATTGTGCCGTCATGACTGAGTGAGAACGCGCCGACCGAGAAGAAGTCGTGCCCCTCGGACTCCACGTTGCCGTCGAGCAGCACCTGTTCGCCGGGCAGTTCGGTGCCGACGGCGACCTCCGGAGGCGTCCAGTCCTCCGGGTCGGTGATGGGGCACCGGCATTGGATTCCGTACTGCTTGCCCTCGACCGTGCGGGCGTAGTACCACCACTCGCCCATGCGGGTGGGGACCGACATGTCGGTCTCCTGAGTCCGGGACTTGATCTCCTCGAAGATCGACTCCCGCACCGGTGCCAGATGCGCGGTCTGCGCCTCGGTGTACGCGTTCTCCGCTTCGAGGTACGCGATCACCTCCGGGTTGTCCTTGTCGCGCAGCCACTCGTAGTCGTCGACGAACGTGTGACCGTGATGGGTGCGCTCGTGCGGAACCTTCGTGGCAACGGGCGGGGTCGGGGAGGTCATCGTGGTCAGCCGATCCAATCGTCGAAGGACAGTCCGGAAATGCGTTCGTAGGCCTCGATGTAGCGCGCACGGGTCTTGTCGACGATGTGCTGCGGCAGTGCGGGCGGCGGCGTGTCCGACGCGCGATCCCATCCGGATTCGTCACTGGTGAGCCAGTTACGGACGATCTGCTTGTCGAAGCTCGGCTGAACTTTGCCCACCTCGTACTCGGCCAGATCCCAGTACCGGGACGAATCGGGGGTGAGCACCTCGTCGGCCAGCACGAGATTGCCTGCCTTGTCGAGACCGAACTCGAACTTGGTGTCGGCGAGCATGATGCCGCGCTCGTAGGCATAGATCGAGGCGCGGTCGTAGATGTCCAGGGTGTCCTGGCGCAGCTGCATCGCCAGGTTCAGTCCGATCTTCTCTGCAACCTGTTCGAAGCTGACGTTCTCGTCGTGATCGCCGAGATCGGCCTTCGTCGCGGGCGTGAAGATCGGTTCGGGAAGCCTGGATGCCTCGACCAGCCCCTCAGGTAGTTCGACGCCGCATACCGATCCGGTGGCGTTGTAGTCGGCGAGACCGGACCCGGTGAGATATCCGCGGGCCACACACTCCACCGGCACCATCTCGAGGCGCTTGACGATCAGCGCGCGTCCGAGAACCTCGGCGGGAATTCGCTCGTCGTCGGGCTCGCCTGCGAGGTGATTGTTCGCGTCGAGAAGGTCGAAGAAGAACACGCTCATCGCGGTGAGGACCCGGCCCTTGTCAGGGATCGAGGTCTCCAGGACGTGGTCGTAGGCCGAGATCCGGTCGCTGGCTACGAGCAGCAGGTGCTCGTCGTCGACGATGTAGAGGTCGCGGACCTTGCCGCCTGCCAGGTGTGAGTAGGACTCGAGTGAAGGACGCACGATGACACCCTAGTGGTCGACACCGACTCGTAGCGCACGCCGTGGCGTATGTCCCATCGACCACAATTGCGAGAAGAGGCCACGAAGATCGTTCCCCCGGACGACGACGCGGCAGAACAATGGAAGGTGTGATGGCCGTGTCGGACCGTGTGGACGTCGGCTTCCGGTCGGAGCGAGGGCCGATCCTGATCGCTTTGATGCTCGCCACCGCGCTGGTGGCACTCGAAAGCACGATCCTGGCAACCGCGGTACCCACGATCGTCGACGACCTGGGCGGATTCACCCAGTTCCCGTGGCTGTTCTCGAGTTATCTGCTCGCTCAGGCCGTCCTCGTGCCCGTGTACGGGAAGCTGTCCGATATCTTCGGGCGCACACCGGTCCTGTTGTTCGGTATCGGTGTGTTCGCTGCAGGTTCGGTGCTGTGCGCGGTGGCATGGAGCATGCCGGCGCTGATCGCCTTCCGCGCCTTGCAGGGGATCGGGGCGGGCGCGGTGCTACCGATGGCGCAGACCATCGCGGGTGACATCTACACGGTGGCGGAGCGCGCAAAGGCCCAGGGTTATCTGGCCAGCGTGTGGGGAATGTCGTCGATTGTCGGCCCGACGGTCGGTGGGGTGTTCTCCGATTTCATGTCGTGGCGGTGGATCTTCTGGGTGAACGTGCCGCTGTGTGCGGTCGCGGCGTGGGTGCTCGTGCGCAGTTTCCACGAGTCGAAACCCGATGGACCGCGACGCTCCGTGGACTGGGCAGGCGCCACCACGCTGGCCGTCGGAGCGGCGCTGGTGATCCTCGGGCTACTCGAGGGCGGGCAGTCGTGGGCATGGGTGTCGACGACGAGCATTGCGATCTTCACGGCCGGTGCGGTCCTGCTCGTGTCGTTCGTCGTGATCGAGACGCGGGTGCCCGAGCCGATCTTGCCGGTGTGGGTGCTGACCCGCCGGGTTCTGATCACCACCAGCGCGGTGTCGTGCCTGGTCGGCGCAGTGGTGTTGGGCCTGACGTCGTACGTGCCGTCGTTTGTACAGGGTTCGCTGGGCACCACCGCTCTGGTCGCCGGGTTCACACTTGCCGCGATGACGCTCGGTTGGCCGATAGCGGCCGCGCAGTCGGGACGCCTGTACCTGCGTCTCGGATTCCGCACCACAGGCCTCATCGGTGCGGTCCCGCTCCTTACCGGTACCACCCTCCTGACACAGATGGGTCCGGATTCGGCACCGTGGCAGGTCGCGGGCTGCTGTGTCGTCATCGGCCTGGGCATGGGTCTGATCGCGAGTCCATCACTCATCGCTGCCCAGTCCAGCGTGAAATGGAATGAGCGCGGCGTCGTCACCGGCGCGAACGCCTTCGCCCGTTCGATCGGCAGCGCTGTGGGCGTTGCCGTGTTCGGCGCTCTCGCGAACGCCGCGCTGGCTCGCTCCGGCGCGATCGAGGGCTCCGCACCGGGCGCAGAGCAGCTCGCCGCGTCCGTCTCTCCCGTGTTCACGGGCGTTCTGGTGTGCGCGCTCGCGCTCGCCGTCTGTGTAGCGTCGATTCCGAACCGTCCCGGCAGAGAAACCCAGCGCCCCTGAATTCGGCCAGGTTCACCCGATGCGGCGGGCATGACGAGTCAGGATGGGCCGCCCCCTTCATCGAAATTCGCGTGGGTACCGGCCGAGACGAAAACCGTACCGGCCATGCGTAAGTGGTCGCGGCAAGATGCAGAGTTCGACCACAGGTCCACTCCGGCGATCGGATATCGGCGGCGTGGCCTGCCCGAGACCGGGTACGGCAACACCACGACCGTGATCGCGCTGACGACGAGTACGATGTCGAATCGCACCATCACCAGGGACTTGCCCACAATCACCGACCGGGCGCGCGACCGTTCTGGAACCGCGTGTTCCGTTCTGCCTCGCAATCAGGCACCATCTCTGCGGTGAGGACCAGACGCGGTGACAACAGATCCATCGACGACATCACGTACATCCCGCTCGGCTCGTCCGGCCACGCGTCGAGCCAGCTCCGGCATGCGACGGCGATGCAGGAGACGACGGACTACGAATCGTTGCGCGCAGCGATGGACGCGGAGTACTACTGGCGCGGGGTGACGGAGACGTTCATGATCGCGGACGACTCATTCACCTCGGTATCGCGGGAGACCCGCGATCGCCTCGACATCTCCGCCGCCGTCATGGCGCGTGCCTCCCACTGGGTCAGCACGATCGAGCTGGCCACCGAAGGAGCGCACCTGTACGGGGCCCTGGTGGCCTACACGCAGGGCGTCGGCGACAGCTACTCTGCGATCGAGTCGTGGGCACGCACCACGAAGAACGCTCTGCGCCCCTGAGACATGACCGGCTCGTTCAGGCACGCAAACGGCCCCCGGGGGCCGGGGGCCGTTCAGGCGTGCGTTGGGGGGACGCACCCGCAACGAAGTACTACTGCTGCGACTGGTTGGCGGGCAGCTTCTCGAGTGCCGCATCGATGGAATCGAGTGCGAGGAGAGCGGTTTGGTAAGTCGCCGCGTTGGCGTGCTCGACGGCGACGAGGTTACCCGCCTTCACTGCGGGCAGTTCCTTCCACAGCGGTGAATCGAACAGTTCCTGCAAGGCCGGAGTGACTGATCCGTCCGCTTCGATGCCGTAGACGATCACGTCCGCGTCACCGAGGTTCTCCGGCAGCTGCTCGAACGAGAGGTACTCGCCGTGAGTGATTGCGGGGTCGGCCGGCGTGCCGGGGAAGTCGAAGCCGAGGTCGTCGAGCAGATTCGTGGTGTAGGACGACTTGTATTCGCGCATGTATTCGCCGGGGTTCGTGCCACATTCACTGCACACACCCGCGAACTTCAGGCTGCCGAGAGTACCGGCGTATTTCTCGGCGAGTTCCGCAGCGCGCGCGTCGTACTCGTCCTTGAACTCACCGTACGAATCGCTCACGTTGGCTGCATCAGCGAACTGCTCACCGAGTTCACGCCATTCACCTGGAATACTGGGGCCGAGGAACACCACCGGCGCAAGCGTTTCCAGTGTGGCCATGTCGAGCTGCTCTTGGACCATCGCCGGAACACCCATGATGATGAGGTCGGGCTCGGCCATAGTGACGGCCTCGTAGTTCAGGTCGGCGACCGACATGTCGGGAGCGACCTTCGGCAACTCCTCGTATGCGGCGAGGGTTTCCTCGTCCATGTTCTCGGTCTCACGTGTCCACTCGCACACAGCAGCAAGGTTGGCGTTCGACTGGATCAGAGGGAGCACCGCGTAGCCACAGGCGACGATGCGCTGCGGGTCGGCCGGGATCTCGATGGAACCGTTCTGCGCCTCGAATGTCCGCGTCTCCGAGGATGCCGAGGTGCCGGCACCCCCATCTGCAGTGTCGCTGTCACCGTCGCTCGAGCATCCGACCAGTCCGACAGCCAACAAGGCCGCCGCGCCGAGCACTACGGCGGTGCGCCCCCGGCTCCGTTCCAGAACCCGCATCGTGTGTCTCCCACATGTCACTACGCCGCGGCACGTCGCCCCGGTCGCAATTGGTTAGGCTAACCGACATCGACGACGAGGCCAAGCGCCCGGTTCACCCCGTTTCGACCGAAATTTCGGCCACCTCGGATCCAGGCTGCCGCACGACACGACCCGTAGCGCTAGCAAAGGTAAGGCTATCCGTATATCTTCGTCACCGGTCGCGCGCAGCCGCCGCGGCCGACCAGCCGCAACCGAAAGGTGTGAGCATGCAGGCACCGGTCGCCGCCGCTACCGCAACCGACCGGGCAGCACGGACCGCACCACCCCCATTCGTGCTGTCCCGCCCTCACGGCACCGTGCTCGCCCACGGTGTTCACGACCGCTTCGATTCCGCCCTCGACGCCGCATCCGCACTGCGCGCCGGCCGGATCCGCGCGGTGGCCGGCGCCCTGCCCTTCGCCCCCGACCACCCCGCAGCGCTGACCGCCCCCGAGGCCCTCGACCACATCGCCACCCCCTACACGACGGAAACTCCTGCGCTACCGACGATTCGGCTCACCGGTGTCACCCCCGACGAGGATGAACACGTCGACCGCGTGACCACCGCGCTGGGACTGCTCCGCGCCGACGACCACGCGCTCAAGAAAGTCGTTCTCGCCCGCGCTCTCACGCTCGAGTCCGAGAGCCGCCTCGCTCCCGAAACGCTTCTTGCCGCTCTGATTTCCCGCGACACCGTCGGCAACGGATTCGCCGTCGATCTCAGCGCGGCCGGTGCACAGTGGTCCGGATGCCACCTGGTGGGTGCAAGCCCCGAGGTACTCGTCCGGCGCCGGGGCGACCTCGTCACCGCCCACCCCCTCGCCGGCTCTGCACCCCGCAGTTCGGACCCCGACGTCGACCGCGCCACCGCCGAGACGCTTCGGGCCTCCGCGAAGAATCTGCGCGAGCACGCCCACGTCATCGATTCACTGCGGGCCTCACTCGAGCCGCTGTGCTCAAAGCTCGACATTCCGGATAGACCGTCCCTCACGAACACTCGGCAGTTGTGGCATCTCGGCACGCCCGTATCCGGTCGGCTGCGCGACCGTTCCCTCACCGCGCTCGACCTTGCGCTCGCCGTCCATCCGACGCCCGCGATCTGCGGCACTCCGACCGGCCTGGCACGCGAGGTGATCCAGGAACTCGAAGGCGACCGGGGATTCTACGCCGGCGCACTCGGCTGGTGCGACGAGGACGGCGACGGCGAGTGGATGGTCACCATCCGGTGTGCCGTCCTCCACCCCGACCGCACGACACTGACCGCCCACGCAGGCGGAGGCATCGTCGCCGACTCCGATCCGTCCGACGAATTATCCGAGACCACAGTGAAATTCGGAACAGTGCTCGATGCCTTCGGAGTTCGCCGATGACCCGGCCGGTCACTCTCGTCGTCGGCGCGGCCCAGGGCATCGGGCGGGCGACCGCCCTGACGCTCGCGGCCTCGGGACATCGCCTCGTCCTCGCCGATCGCGATCTCGACGGAGTGCGCGAGACAGCGGCGATGCTGGACGATCCTGCGCCCTCGTATCAACTCGATATCCGCGACCGCGACGCCGTGGACACTGTGATCGCCCACATCGAAGGCACCCACGGCCCGATCGAGGGCCTCGCCCACGTCGCAGGGGTGTTCTCCGTCGGCTCGGTCCTCGACTGCGACCCGGACGAATGGCAACGCATCCACGACATCAACGTCACCGGGCTCCTCTCCGTGCTGCGAGCCGTCGGGCGGGCGATGCGCGACCGCAAGTCCGGATCGATCGTCGTGGTCGGTTCGAATTCCGCGGGCGTGCCCCGCATGGGCATGGGAGCGTACGGGTCCTCGAAGGCAGCCGCGACGATGCTCGTGCGAATTCTCGGCCTCGAGCTCGCGCAGTACGGGATTCGCGCCAACGTCGTCGCGCCCGGTTCCACCGACACGGCGATGCAACGCACGCTGTGGGCCGACCCCGACGACGACACCGGAGCGCAGGGCGCCATCGCGGGTGATCTCGCGCAGTTCAAGGTCGGCATCCCACTGGGACGCATCGCAGAACCCGTGGATATCGCCGAGTCGATAGAGTTCCTGCTCTCACCGCGTGCCCGGCACATCACCATGCAGACCCTGTACGTCGACGGTGGTGCCACGCTCAGAGCGTGATCCGGTCCGAGGTGCGGCTCACACTGCGACGGGTAGCTCGACGCGGGCCTCCAGCGCAGCATACCGACCGCCGAGCGCGACAAGCTCGTCGTGAGATCCCTGTTCGGCGATCCTGCCGTGGTCCAGGACGACGATCTCGTCGGCGTCGCGAACCGTCGAGAGCCGGTGCGCGATGGTGATGGTGGTGCGCCCGTGTCGCGCGGTGTCGATCGCCTGTTGCACCAGACGTTCGGTTTCGTTGTCGAGCGCACTGGTCGCTTCGTCGAGCACGAGAATCCGCGGATCGCGGAGCAACGTTCGGGCAATGGCGAGGCGCTGCTTCTCGCCTCCCGAGAACCGGTGGCCGCGGGCCCCGACGACCGTGTCGTAGCCGTCGGGCAACGACACGATCAGGTCGTGGATGCGTGCGGCGCGAGCGGCATCCTCGATCTCTGTGTCAGTCGCATCGGACTTTGCGTAGCGCAGGTTCTCGCGCACGGTCGCGTGGAGAAGATACGTCTCCTGCGAGACCACACCGACCAGCGCGGCGACATCGGCGAGCGCCATGTCGCGCAGGTCCACACCGTCGATCGTGACGCGCCCCGATGTCGGGTCGTACAGCCGCGCGACGAGTCCGCCGAGAGTCGTTTTGCCCGAACCGGTCTCGCCGACGAGGGCAACCTGCGTACCTGCCGGTACATCGAGGGTGACGTCGTCCAGGGCAAGACGGTGTGCGCCGTCGTACCGGAAGTCGACGCCCTCGAATCGCACTGCACCCGCGACCCGTTCGAGATCGACGTGGACCGGTTCCTCCGGGTCATCGATCTCGACGGTGAGATCCAGGTATTCGAATATCCTGCTGAACAACGCAAGCGAGCTGGTGACGGTGATTCCGACGTCGAGCAGGCTCATCAGTGGCCGGAACAGGGTCGATTGCAGACCGGTGAAAGCAACGAGGGTGCCGATCGTCATGCCGCCGGACGTAGCGGGCAGTCCGGCGACGAGATAGAGCACCGCGGGAATCGCGGAGAAGACGATGTTCATAGTGGCCATGCGCCACCGGCCGGACAGCTGCGCGTGCAGCTCGAGGTCGGCGAGATCGTCGGAGGTGCGCGCGAACTTCCCGGACAGCGCGGGCCCGGTGCCGAGCGTCTTGACCAGGAGTACGCCGCTGACGGACAGTCCTTCTTCGATCTGGGTCTGCATGTCGGCCAGCCGGCGTTGCTGACGCGCGGTGATCACGCGACGCATCCTCGCGACGCGGCGGGTGAGCCAGATGGCCGGCGGCAGCACGATCAGCGACAGCAGCGCCAGTCGCCAGCTGAGGATCGTCATCGCGACGGCGGTACCGACCACGGTGGTGACGTTGGAGGCGATGGACGTCGCAGTGGAGGTCACCACCGATTGCATTCCCCCGATGTCGTTGGTCAGCCTCGACTGGATCTCACCACCGCGGGTGCGGGTGAAGAAACTCAGCGACTGTCGTTGCAGGTGTGAGAACACGCGAGTTCGCAGATCGTGCATGATCCGCTGCCCGACGGTCGTGGAAATCCACGTCTGAGCGACACCGAGCAGTGAGCTGACCACGGTGACGGCGAGCATGCCACCCACCGTCCACAGCAGCAGGGGCACGTTCTGATGCGGGATCGCGTCGTCGATGACGGCGCGGACGAGGAATGGGTTCGCAAGTGAGATGACCGACGAGGCGACGATGAGCGCGACGACGACGGCGATCTGCCAGCGGTAGGGGGCGAACAGGGCGCCGATGCGCCGGAGGCTGACGGGTGATTCCTTCAGCTGTTCGATGTCCTTGGGGTCGACCTTGCCGCCGCGGCCTCTGCCGCCGCTGGGCCCGGGACCTGGTGGGGGCTGCATCATGCACACCACCTCGATTCATGATTCGTTCGTACTTAGTGAGGTTGCCTCATTAAGAGGCAGGCGTCAACTGAGGTATGGTGAACATCATGTCGGATTCCCCCGCCGTACTCCGCGACCTGCTGATGGCAACCACCCGTACGCTGCGGAAACGCTGGCACGAGATACTCCGTCCCTGGGAGCTGTCTCCTCACGAACATCGAGCGCTGCGAGTGATCGGAAGCGCCGACGAACCGGTACGTCTGGGTGTCGTCGCGAAGTCGTTGCGCATCGTTCCGCGCTCGGTCACCGAGGTCGTCGACCGGCTCGAATCCCGCGGTCTCACCGAACGCCTCCCCGACCCCGCCGACCGCCGCGCCGTATGCGTGCAACTCACCGACGACGGACGACGCATGCTGACAGAACTGGACACCGCGCGCGACGCCGACGCGGCCGAGGTCTTCGCCCGACTCGATGCTGCCGAACGCGCCGAACTCGCACGCCTGCTCCTCAAGCTCACCGACGACCACAACCACACCGCGAGGGCAGAAAATTCCGTTGCCTCGGCGAACGACGGCCCGTAATCTCGTCGCACGTCATACCCGGCTCTACGAGGAGGCAGATCATGCTGCCGGTCACCGAACGCGATATCAGGTCGTCGTTCATCAATTGCTCGAAAGGTGACGCGAAGCGCCTGTCCGTCCCCGCCGACCTCGCCGGTCTGCCCTGGGAGGACCTCGATTTTCTCGGCTGGACCGATCCGTCGTATCCCGGTCGCTGCTACGTGGTGACCGAGCAGGGCGACCGCCTGGTCGGTGTTGCACTGCGACACGAGTCCGGTGGCCGTCGCCCCGCGCAGATGTGTTCGATCTGCCAGACCACCCACCCCAACGGGGGCGTACACCTCATGGCGGCACGCAAGACCGGCGACGCCGGGCGCCGGGGCAACACGATCGGCACCTACATGTGCGCCGACCTCGACTGCTCGCTCTACGCTCGCCGCAAGAAGACCCCGAGCGGGGGCCGCCTCTACCGCGACGACACTGCCGTCGACGACCGGATCGAACGCGTCCGGTCCAACCTGGACGCGTTCATCGCCCGCGTCGGCTCCTCCTGACGAGCCCGAAGCGTGTGACGCGGCCCCCATTGTCTGTCAGAGCTCCGGCAGTTCGTAGTGGTCGGCGATCAACTCCACCGTGCGCGCCTGTACCCGGCGTGAATAGCCCATGACGACGAGCATCACTTCGTCGACGCTCGTCTGCGCGTGCAGGTGTTCGAGAACGTCGGCGACCTCGGCGCCGGTGCCGTGAACGAAGCGCTGCGTGTATGCGTCGAGGATGTGTTGCTCCTGCGGCGTGGCGGGGTAGGCCTCGACTTCCTCGGGCGGGAGCAACGAGTAGGTCTTGCGCTGGAGCATTCTGAGCATCGCCATGGCTGCGGATGCCGACTGACGGCGGGCTTCCTCGGGATCGTCGTGCGCAACCACCCCGACGCTGACGAGACTGTGGGGTTCATCCAGCATTTCGGATGGACGGAAGCTTTCCCGGTACAAGCGCATGGCGGAGACGATGTCGGCATCGCCGAACTGCAGCGCGAAGGCATACGGCCGTCCGAGCCGGCCCGCCAATTGAGCCGAATACGGTGAGGAACCCAGAATCCAGACCTGTGGACTCGTCGGGCGCGATACCCGATTCTGCTCGGCTTGCCACGGTCCGGGCACGGCGTGCACGTTCCGATACGGGTGATCCTGCGGGAAATCGTCGCCCAGGAAACCGAGTAGTTCCAGAACTTGTTGGGGGAATTCGTCGTTCGCGCTTCGGCCGCGGCGCAGTGCCGCAGCGGTCGGTGCGTCTGTGCCGGGTGCTCGCCCCAGCCCCAGGTCGATGCGGCCGGGAGCAAGCGCCTCGAGCATGCCGAACTGCTCGGCTATCACCAAGGGCGGGTGGTTGGGGAGCATGATCCCCCCTGCACCGAGACGGATGCGTTGGGTCTCGCCGGTCAACCGGGACAACATCATCTGGGGCGATGAGGTCGCTGCAGCGGGCATCGCATGGTGCTCGGACATCCAGAACCGTTGATATCCGCGGCGTTCTGCAAGCTGGGCCAGCGTGATGATTTCCGAGAAGGATTCCTGGGCTGTCCGACCGACGGCGGTGTGCGCGTTGTCGAGGACGGACAGGGCGAACGGGGCGGTGCCGGAGGGGGGAAGCGGGATCATGCATCGTCTCGATTCTCACGGTTAAGTGATTATGTTGGCGTGATTCGATGCTACCAGTGAAGTCACGGAAAAATTCGAGTGATACCGTGATAAGCGTGACAAGGAGCCCACTCCCGCCGGCGCCGGGAACCGACGACCATGTCAGTCTCGCGTTGGCCAACAGCACGGTGAGCCTCCCCGGGGGACGCGGGACGGACGAACTGGGTTCTCCCGAAGACGCCACCGCGTGGCTGGTCGCCCACGGACTTGCTCCCGAAGGGACCGCCCTACTGACGTACTGTCAGAATCAACTCACCGGCCTGCGGGATGATCTGCGTTCGGTCTTCGCCGCGCACGTCCGGGGCCACACTCCCCCGGAAAGTGCCGTGGACGGCGTCAATCGGGCACTGACGAAAGTGCCCAGCGCCCCGTTGTTGCGGTACGACTCCAACCACGGTTTCCACCGTGTCCCGGAGCATCCGGTGACGCAACTCGTCGAGCATGCGATGGCCCAGGTTGCCGAGGATGCTGCCGCGCTACTCACCGGTGAGCGGGCAGCCCTGATCTCCCAGTGCGAAGCATCACCGTGTGACCGCTTCATGCTGCGCACCCATGCTCGGAGGCATTGGTGCTCCACTCGGTGCGGCGACCGCGTCCGTGCCGCACGGGCCTACGCCCGCAAGCAGGACCGAATCACCGTGGAGTGAACTGCAGCGACCGAGATTCCGCGGCGGAATTGCCCAGCTGTGGTCGCTCATCGTCGCGGCGTCCCCGGAAAACTCACGGAGCCATCGGAGTCGGAGGCACGCGCAGCGTGCGAGTCGGGGGAACCGGATGCACTTCTCCCGGTGCGCCGAAACGACCACACTGCCGTACCGATCACCGCGACGACCGCAGACACAGCGACAACGACGATGTTCGACACGCTCCTCCCGAAATCGGCAGCCCCCGTCTCGATCCGGTACTGGACGGCGATGGGCAGCAGACCTCCCGCCTCGGGATCACGGGCAACGACGAGCAGCAACCCACCGAGCACAATGGACAACGTCCCGGCGATGATCGCGTGCCAACTGTTGCTCCAGCGCCCGACGGTGAGTTCACGCGGAGTCAGAAGTACACGCAGTTTGCCCGACCATCGTTTCCAGACAAGTGCCAGCAGCAGCAACGGCAACGCCATACCGGCCGCATAGATCGCGAGCAGAATGCCCCCGTAGACGGGATTCGCCCCCACAGCGGCAACCATCAGAACCGAACCGAGGATCGGGCCGGTGCACACTCCGGCAACTCCGTACCCGGTGCCCAGAATGAAGACGGTCCATGCACGTCCGGCGTCCCCGGCCTGCCCACTGCGAGACAACCCCGGGATCGGAATTCCTGCCAGCTGCACGAGACCGAAGACGATCACCACAGCGGCAACGGCCGTGAGCAGCAGCCCGCGGTTGTCGTTGAGGAATGCCCCGGCGGTACCGGCGAACACGCCCAGCGGGACGAGTGTCGTGATCAAGCCCAGATAGAACACACCGGTGCGTGCGACAAGGGTGGCCGGATGCGAGAACGCATAGGCGAAGAATGCCGGCAACAGCATCACCGAGCACGGCGACAACAAGCTGAGCACACCACCGAGAAACGCGCCGAGGTATCCGATGTCCATCAATTGTCCTCTGCAAGCTGCGAATCGAGGATCTGCTCGAACATGTACACGGGTTGCGCTCCCTGCAGGACTTCGTCGCCGACGATGAACGTCGGTGTCGCGGTCACGCCGAGGGACCGGGACTCAGCTCCTTCTCGTCGGACCGCGTCCGCGAGCGCGGGATCGTCGAGCGCCGTGGTGAACTCGGCGACGTCGAGTCCGTCCACTCGGCCGGCGAGGCCGATCAGCGTGTCACGGTTGTAGTCCTTCGACCCGGCAACCGTATGCACGAATATCTCGTGGTTGAACTCCCAAAACAGGTTCTGCTCCGCCGCTGCACGTCCCGCGATCGCAGTGCTCTCGGAGTGGTCGGTGAGAATGGGAGTGTCTCTCCACTCGAAGCGGACGTGACCGGGTTCGATGTACTTCTCGAACAGGGTCGGGAACGTCTCGACCGCGAAGACTCCGCAGTACGGGCACGTGAAATCCGCGTATTCGATGATCACGACTGGAGCGTCGACGTCGCCGATCGCGAAGGCATCGGCCGCGTCACGGCGGGCGAGGTCGGACAGTCGACTCGACTCGTCGGCCGAGTTCGAGGTCGTGGCCGAATCACCGTTGTTCGTCTGCGAGCCGATTGCGACACCGATGGCCAACAGCGCAACAACGATCGCACCGATGCCCATGAGCTTCCAGGGAAGTGGACGAGTGGAAGTGGTCTGCTCGGAGATCGTCTTGCTCCTAACCGATCGAGGGACGAGGCGTGAGCGCTCTGAGGCGGAACCGAGACAAGGGCGTTCTACGTGCCGTGTGGCAGAGACGAGACCGAAACCCGGACCTACTATGCAAGGTAGTCGACTATGCAAGATAGTCAACTATCGGGCATAGTAGAACCATGAGTCGCCTCACCTGTTGGACGAACCGGCAGAAGTTGTCGCTCGATCTCGCCGTCCGCGCTCTGCGCACATGGGGTCCCCGGCAGATGATCACAGCAGCCGTGGCGGCCACATCTGTCGGCGCAGTCGTCGGTGTGGCCACCGTCCTGATCCCGAATCCCGTTTTCACACGCGAAATTCCACCAGTGCCATGGAACTACCCGGCCTGGCTCGTCACGTCGATCCTGGCCGGGATCCTCATCGCCACCTACGTGCACCCCGTCGGGAGCGCCCCCGACGAGCACGCGCCGGAGCATGCGACCGGCAACAAGGGTTCGGACCGATCCAGCGGCCGGCTCGGCGGCGCCGCCGGAGTCCTGGCCTGGTTCGCGGTGGGCTGCCCCGTCTGCAACAAGATCGCGCTTCTCGCCCTCGGATACACCGGGGCGCTGACCTGGTTCGCGCCTCTCCAGCCGGTGCTGGCGATCACCGCGCTGGTACTGTCCGCTCTCGCGGTGCTCTGGCGCTTACGAGGTCAGGTCGCATGTCCCATCCCCACTACAGAGAAAGTGGCGACGTCATGATGTCCGGCGACCGAGGGCGATCCACTGAACCGATGCGACTGGGCGCGCTCGAACAGCAGGTCATGGATGTGCTGTGGGACCAGGGGCCGTCCACGATCCGGCAGGTGATCATCCGTCTGGGAGACAACTTGGCGTACACCACGATCGCCACGGTCATGACCAACCTCGAGCGCAAACGCCTCGTCCGCTCGGAGAAGCAGGGTCGGTCCGCGTTCTACACGCCGTGCCACACGCGCGAGGTGCACGCAGCCCAGCTCATGGAGCAGGCACTGTCGACGAGCAACGACCGCGTCGCATCGATCGTGCACTTCCTCGACGCGATCGATCCGGACGACGCGCAACGGCTGCGCGACTACCTTGCGCAGCGCGGAGATCACCGATGAACGCGATCGGGCCGGCGCTGGTCGCCCTCGTCCTGATCGCCGCCTCGCTGGGTGGGCCGGGTCTCATCCGTGCCGCTGCGCCGCTGCTGATGCGTATTCCGCGCACGGCGATCCTCCTTCTGACCGGCGGTCTGCTGCTGTGGTTGCCGGCAGTGGCATCGCTCAGCCTGATGACAGCCTGGCTGGTCACCGGGCCGAGCCTTCTGCCCACACCTCTGGCCGATGTCTGTCAGCAGTGTCTCGATGCCGCGAACCCGTTCGCCGCGGCCACGGTGGACACAGCGTTTCCCGTGCTGCTGCTCCTGTTTCTTCCGGCGCTGGCGCTGCTCACGCTCATCGGTGTAGGCGTACCTCGGTGGATGCGCCGCGTCCGCGCCACCCGCTCTGCCGCCCACTCTGTGTCCGATCGGGCTCGCAGCACATATATAGACGGATATCGCGTGCTGTTGCTTCACGATCAGCGCCGGCTCGCGTTTTCCCTGCCGCCGCGCTCGGGCGGCATCGTCGTCTCCGACGCACTGTGCGAAGCGCTCGAGCCCGACGAGCTCGCGGCAGTTCTCGCGCACGAGCACGCTCATCTGCGACAACGCCATCACCTTGTCCTGACCGTCCTCGACACCGTGGCCTGGCCGTTGCGGCGGGTGCCGTTGATATCAGCGATTGTCGATGCCGTGCCGCACTATCTGGAGATTGCTGCGGACAACGCGGCACGCAGTCACGCCGGGACACCCGCGCTCGCGAGTGCGCTACTCGAGCTCGGTGCCCCGGACAGTGATCTGAGCGACCCGTCGGGATACCCGATCGCCGGTACGGTGCTGCATGCGACGGGTCCCGACCGGATCGGGCACATCGTGGCGCCGGCCCCCATTCGTTCTGCCGTGGTCCCGATGTCGGTGTTGGGCATCCAACTGGCTCTGTTCGCGATCGTCGCGGCTGCCGTACACGGGCCGTACCTCCGTGTGGCCCTTGCGGGCTGCGGCCTGTCCACATAGCCCCGTCATGGCGCCGACGACTGCACCGGCACCTACGAGAGCGAACTGATCGCAGCCGAAGCGTGAGGGAAGATCACGTCGTCCGCGAACCGGCGAATGGCGTCGAGCCGGGCCTGCGGATCGGACGGGTCGACGCCGTACATGCGCCACGGCGCCACTCGCACCCGGGTGACCCCGAGGCCGGCCAAACGACGGTACCCGTCGACGTCGGAGACATCGGTGGGCGATACATCGATCTCGAACGGAACATCCGCGCGGCCGAATTCGGAACGCAGCTCCGACAGCCGCCCGATCGCCGACGTCAGCTGCGCGACATCGGTGTTGACCGAGATCCAGCCGTCGCCCAGTCGCGCCGCACGCCGCAGAGCTGCCTCACTGTGCCCTCCACCGTAGATCGGAACAGGCCGATCGGGCGCGGGGCTGATCATGAGGCGGTCGAATTCGTAGTGCTTACCATGGAATTCGACCCACTGTGGACCTTCGCCGGAACACACCGCCTTCACGATCGCGATGGCTTCGTCGGTGCGAGCACCACGAGTGCGCATCTCGGTGCCGGTGAACTCGAATTCCTCGGGTATCCATGACAATCCGACCCCGACGGCGATGCGGTTCCCCGACATCACCGCCATCGTCGCCACCTGCTTGGCAGTGAGCAACGGATCGCGCAGCGGCAACTTCAGCACGTTCGTGTAGAACCGCACACGCTGCGTGACGGCAGCCATCGCGGTCATCGCGATGAAGGGATCCGGCATCGGTGTCTCGGGAGCCCACATCCTCTTACCATCGGGTGAATACGGATAATCGGCCGAGACCGTCTCGGGGTAGAACACCGAGTCGGGCAAGGCAATCGCGTCGTAGCCGCATTCGTCGGCGACGCGGGCGAACTCCGGCAGGTCGCCCGCTTCGATCATCGCCGCGGGCAGTGCCCATTTCATGGGCCCTGATCTCTTCGTGGACACCAAGCTCACAGCTTGACCACACGCGATGTCGGGATCGGATGAGAATCGGCCTTGATCCAGCGCATTGCCCATGTGCCCTCGGCGTGCGAGTCGGTATCGATCCAGTTTCCGTAGCCGGGATCCTTTGCGGCGACGACGATGGTCAGCGTGCCGTCGTCATTCAGTTTCGCGGTGTGATTGTTGATGTAGATGTTGGTCCGGTTGTAGTCGAGCGACTCGACCCAGAAATTCTGCAGCACGAAGTTGAAGTACTCGCAGTTCGGCACCTCGGTCTCGATCACCCAGGCCTCATCGGCGGCGAGCTTCCAGTACCCGTGCAGATAGAAGATCGTGGGGTCGCCGCCGGCGTTCTGGAACTGCTCCTGGCCGCGGTCGAAGATCTCGTTGGGCTGCGGCTGGAATTTGCGCGACCACTCGAGGAATGTGTTCGCGGAGCCCCGGACCATCCCGATCGCCTTCCCGAGGCGGTCGGCCATCTCCACGGAACTCAACGGCACGAATTCACCGTCGGGGTTCAGACATTCGATGGACAGTTCGGCGGGAACCTCGCTGCGCCGGTCTCGGTAGGTCTGCCGGATGGAGATGAGGTTGCTGTCCGGGGCCAGCGGCAGCCACGACCCTTCCGCGGGCTCGTCGACGCTCGCGATGAACGTGAATCGGCCGTGTTCGTCGACGTCGAGGTCATGACCGTGCAGGTCGCCGGTCTGCAGCATGGAACCGTCGATGTGGTAGCGGTTGACCCGCGACCCGAACGTCACGAGCGGCACGGTCCCCCGTGTGCCGGTGATCCGGTAGGTGTACCTACCGGAGATGTTCGCCCGCATGTACAGGTTGTCGGGATTGTCGGCGCCGATCTTCGTCATCATGTTCGGGTTCGGGGCCGACGTGAATTGCGGCCACCGCGGATCGGTGTATTCGACGCAGTTGATGGTGGCGTATCGGAGCAACCGGCTCAGATAGCGGACGCCCTCCGCCTGAGTCAGTGAATCCTGTGGAACGATGTCGTCCTCGAGGATCTTCCCGACGTCGAGCAGATCTGTGCAGAACTTCTCCCAAGTGGGGTTCATACGACTATTCCTATTCTGATCGATGTGTCGAATACGTTCATGCCGTGGGGGCAAACTTCGCCTCGACGTCGGCTGCGCTCACGCCGAACTCCTCGAGCGAATAGCGGTGCGACGGACGGCGATGGCTGGCGAGGCTCGCCTGGTGCGATGCCTCCACCGCAGATCGAGCCACGTCCGTGAAGGGCATGGCGAATTGCGAATAGATCTTCTCGACGGTGCCGACCGCGTCGGAGATGAACTCCTTGTAGTCGACGTCGATGAACTGATCGGGGTTGTAACGGGTACGGGCACTGTTGAAGTTCGCGTTTCCGCGCGCCCACAGGTCCAGTTGGGTGCGCCCGATGGCCGGCCGGTCGAAGGCCTTCGACATGTCGTGGCCGCCCTGCTCTGCAAGGCTGAATGTGGACGCCATCGACGTCAGCGGGTCCCGGAAGGTGCGAACGAACAGCGCATCGGGGTACACGGACATGATCTCATCGATCGCGAAGACATGGCTCGGGCTCTTGAGTACCCACCGCCGGTCCGCGTCGTGCAGCCCGATCAACTGCAGGTTCTTCTTGTGCCGCGCATACGTTTCGGTCCAGTCCTGCTCCGCGAGCCACTTGGTGTAGCTCGGTACGTATGCGACGGTCTCGAATGCGGTCGAAAGCATCGTCTGCTGAAGCAGACGCCAGCATTCCTCGACCTCTTCAGACCCCATGAAATGAACCTTCATCAGGTCCGCCTCGTTGCGTTGGCGAGCCCGGTAGAAGGCGTCGGAGCGCAGGTAATCCTCGTTCTCCGACCACTTGTCGCGAGGCGGACGCGGCTGAGGGGTCTCGGCGAGCCACATCTCGGCACCCTGATGCGCCGGGTCAGCACCGAGCAGCCGGTGCAACGCGGTGCTGCCGGTCCGCGTCAACCCGACTACGAAGATCGGGCGTTCGATCGGAACATCTACGTGCTCAGGGTATTTCGCAAATCCGGCCTCGCTGGACAGGCGCCCCGCGAGCGCGGCGATGATCATCTTGCGCGCGATCACCTTACCGTGGGGAGTGAGGTCGGCTTCGTGCTCGAACGATTCGAGCAATACCCGCAGCCCTTCGAGGTAGTCGTCGCTGCCGAAGTCGTCGTATCCGGCGGCCTCGCGCGCGGCGTGACGCAAGTCCTCGATGGAACCGATGCCGGCGTAGTCCTGTGTCATTCTTGTGTCCTTGTGAGAGTGAATCAGTGGTGCGCGTGACCGCAATTGACGTCCAGGCACTGCCCGGTGATCGCGCGAGCAAGATCGGATGCGAAGAACAGCACAGCGTTCGCGATGTCATCGGGTTCGGGTAGCCGGCGCAGATCGGTGCCGGCCGCGATCTCGTCATAGACCACAGACGGGTCTACGCCACGCTCCCCCGCCTGCTTCTCGACCATGCGCTGGACGCGCTCGGCCCAGATATATCCTGGCGCGACCGAATTCACCCGAACACCCATAGGACCGAGCTCCACCGAGAGGCTTCGGGCGAGGGCTAGCAGCCCGGCCTTCATCACGCGGTAGGCCCCGAAGTTCGGCAGCTGGTTGCGCAGCACCATCGAGTTGATCATCACGACCGAGCCCTGGGACTTCTCGAGGGCGGGCGCCAATTTCCGGGTCAGGTTGAGTGCCGCGAGCAGGTTGATGTCCATGCCCCGCCGGACCGACTCGAACTCGGTGTCGAGCAGACGCTCATGGGGCGGCTGCACGAACGCGTTGTGCACTACCGCGTCGACGAATCCGAACTCCGCGAGTGCCGACTCGGCGAGATTGGTGACGGACGCGTCGTCGGTGAGGTCTGTCGGCACGGACACCGCGGTACCGCCCATATCCCGGATCTCCTCGGCGACCTCCGTCAGCCTCGATTCGGTCCGGGCGGCCAGGACGACGCGGGCTCCCGCGAGCGCGCCGCGGACGGCCACCGAGCGTCCGAGCCCCGTCCCCACACCGGAAACGACGAGGACCTTACCCTCGAGCATTATCGGCATCGCGGTCGCGGCTCGCTCGGCCGCCGTCATACCTGGGCCTGCGGGTCGATCACGACGCTGAGTGAAACGATTCGGCAGTCGTCGTCGAACTCGAAGAGGTCGCTGGCGAGGAACGCCGGCATCCCCTCGCGCTCCACCCGTACCTGCATCGCGGCATACCGGCCGGTGACGACGATCGGTGAGTGGCGGCTCACCGTGAAGTCCACCTTGGCATTTGCGATACCGAACTGGCGGATCTCATCGACGCCGCGGTGCGTCCGCACGCCGAGCGGCTCATGTTGCACCGCATCATCTGCGAATAGCGCCACCAGTTGGTCCACATCGTGGTCTCCCAGGTGCTTGACGTACGACTCGAGTGCCGAACAGATTTCGTCCCTTGTGGGCAAGAAACATTCCTTCCGTGACGGGTGGTACTTCGGGAGCCGATTCAGGCGATCGCGCCGCGGCTGCGCAGCAGCTCGATGATCTGCCGGCTCGCGTCTTCGGGTGAGGTCGCGGTCGTATCGATCCTCAGGTCGGGATTCTCCGGCGGCTCGTACGGGGAATCGACGCCGGTGAAGTTGGTCAGATCGCCGCGTCGCGCCTTCTTGTAGAGGCCCTTGGGATCCCGCTGCTCGGCGACGTCGATCGGGGTGTCGACGAACACCTCGCAGAATTGGTCCGCGCCGATCACATCGCGTGCCGCATCGCGGTCGGCGCGGAACGGAGAGATGAACGACGCCAGGACGATCAGGCCGGCATCGGCCATCAGCCGGGCGACCTCGGTGACACGTCTGATGTTCTCCACCCGGTCGGCCTCGGTGAATCCGAGGTCGCGGCCGAGTCCATGCCGGATGTTGTCGCCGTCGAGGAGATAGGTGTGGCAGCCCAACGCATACAACTTGCGCTCGAGATCGTTGGCGATCGTCGACTTGCCCGATCCGGACAGGCCGGTGAACCACAGCACGTGTGAACCGTGACCGTTGAGCGCCCTGCGTGCATCACCGTCTACGTCCACGGCCTGCCAATGGATGTTGTCGGACCGTCGCAGCGAATGCGCGATCATGCCGGCACCGACCGTGGTGTTGGTGAGCCGGTCGATGAGGATGAATCCGCCGGTATCGCGGTTCGCAGCATAGGCGTCGAACGGCACCGGCCGATCGAAGCTGATGTTGCACACACCGATCTCATTGAGCGCAAGTGTGTTCGTCGCGGTCTTCTCGAGGGTATTGACGTTGACCTTGTGCTTGGGTTTGGTGATGCGGGCCTGCACGGTCATCGTCCCGATCTGACACACATAGGGACGCTCGGGCAGCATTTCGTGTTCGCCCATCCACACCACGTGCGCCTCGAACTGGTCGGCCACACCGGGCAGCGCCTCCGCTCCGGCAAGCACATCTCCACGGCTGACGTCGATCTCGTCGGCGAGGGTGATGGTGACCGACTGACCGGCGACGGCCTCGTCGAGGTCTCCGTCCATGGTGACGATCCGCGCGACAGCGGATTCCTTGCCGCTGGGGAGAACTCGCAACCGGTCGCCCGGTCGAACAGTTCCGCCGACGATCTGGCCGGAGAAGCCACGGAAGTCCAGGTTGGGACGGTTGACCCACTGCACCGGCATACGGAACGGGCCATTGCGCAGGTCGTCGTCGATCTCGACGTGCTCGAGATGCTCGATCAGCGTCGGCCCCTGATACCAGGGTGTGTTGGAGCTGCGTTCGGTGAGGTTGTCACCGACGTACGCCGACATGGGAATCGCGACGACGCCTCCGAGCCCGATCTCGTTCGCGAAACTCGTGTATTCGGCGAAGATGTCGTCGAAGACCTCCTGTGAGTAGTCGACCAGGTCGAGTTTGTTGACGGCGATCACCACGTGGCGGATGCCGAGGAGTGAGACGAGGTACGAGTGCCGACGGGTCTGGGTGAGCACCCCCTTGCGGGCGTCGATGAGGATGACTGCGAGGTCGGCGGTGGAAGCCCCGGTCACCATGTTGCGGGTGTATTGCTCGTGGCCCGGGGTGTCCGCGACGACGAACTTGCGCTGTTCGGTCGAGAAGTAGCGGTATGCGACGTCGATGGTGATGCCCTGTTCGCGTTCGGCGGCCAAGCCGTCGACGAGTAACGCGAAGTCGAGGCCCTCGCCCTGGGTGCCGACCTTGCGTGAGTCCGCTTCGAGTGCGGAAAGCTGATCCTCGAAGACCAGTTTCGACTCGTAGAGCAGGCGGCCGATCAGGGTGGACTTGCCGTCGTCGACGCTACCGCACGTGATGAAGCGGAGCATGGACTTGTTCGCGTGCCGCGCGAGGTACTGCTCGATGTCGTCGGTGATCAGCTCCGAAGGCTGAGTCATCAGAAGTACCCTTCCTGCTTCTTCTTCTCCATCGAGGCGCTGGAGTCGTGGTCGATCACGCGACCCTGGCGCTCGGAGGTAGTGGTCAGCAACATTTCCTGGATGATGTCGGTCAACGTCTCGGCCGTGGATTCGACGGCGCCGGTGAGCGGGTAGCAACCGAGGGTGCGGAAGCGCACGCTCTTCAGCTCAGGAACCTCCCCGGGCAGCAGGGGCATCCGGTCGTCGTCGACCATGATCAGGGTGCCGTCGCGCTCGACGACTGGTCGCTTCGCCGCGAAATAGAGCGGAACGATCGGAATGTTCTCCTGCCTGATGTATTCCCACACATCGAGTTCGGTCCAGTTCGACAGGGGGAACACCCGCAGGGTTTCACCGGGCGATTTGCGGACGTTGTACATGCGCCACAGTTCGGGCCGCTGCTGTTTCGGATCCCAGCGGTGCTCGGCGGAGCGGATCGAGAAGACGCGCTCCTTGGCGCGGGACTTCTCTTCGTCGCGGCGGGCCCCACCGAATGCGGCGTCGAACTTGTGGAGGTCGAGGGCTTGCTTGAGACCTTCGGTCTTCCACATGTCGGTGTGGGTCGCCGATCCGTGCGTGAACGGGTTGATGCCCTTCTCGACACATTCCGGGTTCTGGTAGACGATCAGGTCGAGATCGCCTGCGGCAGCGGTCTCGTCGCGCAGCTTGTACATCTCGCGGAACTTCCACGTGGTGTCGACGTGGAGCAGCGGGAAGGGCAGGCGTGACGGGTAGAACGCCTTGCGCGCCAGGTGCAGCATCACCGCGCTGTCCTTGCCGACCGAGTACAGCATCACCGGGTTCTCGCTCTCGGCGACTGCTTCCCGCATGATGTGGATGCTCTCGGCCTCGAGACGCTCCAGGTGTGTCAGGTGCTTACCGACGGTGGGACTGCTCATCGTCCGAGCACCTCCAATGCTTGGCCGGCCAACTCGGGGCGGCAGATCAACATGTCGGGCATCCAAGGGTCCTTCTGGTTGTAGCGGGGTTCGGAGCCGTCGATCCGTGAGACGTGCAGGCCTGCGGCGCGAGCAACCGCTACGGGTGCCGCCGAATCCCACTCGAACTGGCCTCCGGTGTGGGCATAGATATCGACCTCGCCGCGCACGACGGCCATGGCTTTCGCGCCGGCCGATCCCATCTCCACGAGTTCGCCGCCGAGCGCGCGGGCGAGGGCGAGGACGGGTTCCGGTTTGCGGGTGCGGGACACGGCCACGCGAGGAGTTCGCGGTAACGGCGAGAGGGTCGCGGGAGTATCACCCGTCGAGTAGGTGACCCCGAGGGCGGGCAGCGCGACCGCTCCGACCGTCAGCAGTCCGTTCTCGACAAGGGCGACGTGCACGGCCCAGTCGGTGCGGCCGTGCTCACCGAACTCGCGGGTGCCGTCGAGCGGGTCGACGATCCAGACGCGATCCGCTCGGAGCCGCGCATGATCATCGGCACCCTCTTCCGAGAGCACCGAGTCGTCGGGAAACCTCTCCGCCAGTGCGAGGGTGAGGTAGTCGTGACTCCGCAGGTCTCCCATCCGCCGGAGCTGATCCGGGTCCGCGTCCGCAACCTCGGTATCGCGCCGGAGGCCGAGGAGCAATTCCCCTGCTGCAGTGGCTAATTCAGAGGCAGCGAGCGCATCGCCGGCGCTCCGGGAGGGAAGAATCGATTGTGTCGCCGAGACGGCGCCGTGGTCCATGAATGAGACTCTAACCACAGAACGAACATTGTTCAATCCTGTTTCGAACAATGTTCGATCTCATTCGGCAACACCACGCCGATGCGGGCATCGGCAATGACGACACCCCGGCTACGGTGGGACGATGGGCGAATCGAGCACAAAATCGATTTACGGAGACGCGGAGGCCCGGCGTCGCCGCACACTCGATGCGGCCGCAGCCCTGCTCGACGAGGGCGGGTACGCAGCGCTGACGATCCGCTCGGTCGCGAAACGCTCCGGAACCAGCGTCGGACTGATCTACCAGTACTTCACCGACAAACAGGACATCTTCACCTCATTGCTCAACGAGAGCCAGATCGAGGCCCGTTCGTTCGTAGCGACCATTCCCCGCGACCGGGGAGTCGCCGCCCTGCTGGCGGCGGTCCTCCCCGAGTCCACGCGTCAGTGGGGCCGAGTCGGCCGCTTCACCGCCACCTGGCGTGACATCGAAGGCGACAACCGCACCGAACGTGAATCGGTCCGAGAGGTGCGGCGGACGGCGCGAGAGTACAACTCCGAACTCCATGCCGCACTCACAGAGGCCGCCGAATCCGAAGGTCGCGTCCTCCGGAACGACCCGTCGATGCTCCCCTTCGTTCTGTCCACCCTCCAGGGCGTGGCCGACACCATCGTCCACAACTGGGCAGCCGAACTCGACCACACAGAACTCACCCGATTCGCTGCCGAGTCACTGACCAGGGCGATCACCGTGGGCGACAGCTCGCAGACACAGAACTGACATCTGCTCGGCCGAACGTCCCACTCACCGGTATCCGGCCGATGTGACCACGCGCACACCCATACCGTGCTTGCTCGAAGCCTCACGGAATTCAGGAGCTCGCATGAGTACATCGGTGATACCCGATCGGCCCCGGTCGACACGCGCACAACGGCGATACGAGCGCACCAGGCCGGTCTGGTTGATCGTGTCCGTGCTGATCGCGGTAGAGATCATCAGCGCGTTCGAGACCTCGATGATGTACGCCGCGCTCCCGACCTTCACGCAGGTCTTCGACACCAACGCAGCATCGGTCGGATGGACGGTGACGGCGTTCCTACTGGTCGCCGCAGCCTCGGCCGCCGTGTGCGGCCGCCTCGGCGACATGTACGGCCGCGAACGCGTCCTCATCGTCGTTCTGATCTGTGCGGCGGTAGGTTCCATCATCAGCATGGCCTTCGGCTCCCTGTGGGCGATCATCATCGGACGCGCGATCCAGGGGGTCGCGGGTGCGATCCTGCCGCTGTGTATCGGACTCGCCCGTGAACACCTCCCGGCGAAGAAGGTGCCGATGGCGGTCGCGTTGATCGCCGGATCCGCAGTTGCTGCAGGTGCTGCCTCGCTCCTGGTGGCAGGCGTGCTCATCGATCTCGGCGACTGGCGGTACATGTTCGTCGTCACCGCCGTCTACGCCATCGGGTGTGTCGTGCTCGTCGAAGCCGTGCTGCCGTGGCGTCATCGCGACACCGAACGTCAGCAGGTCGACTTCGTCGGCGCGGCCGGTCTCGCGATCTCGGTGACCGCCATCCTGCTGGCCCTCACCCAGGGCAAGTCCTGGGGCTGGGGCGATACCCGAGTGCTCGGTCTCCTCGTGGTCGGAATCGCGATCTTCACCTGGTGGGTGCGCTGGGAACTCGGCCGCACGTCCCCGATCATCAACCTTCGCCTGCTCGCCGAACGCAACGTCTCGTTCACCATGCTCGCCACGATCGCGCTGGGTGTCGGCCCGATCGGCGTGACGACGATGCTGATCCCGATCATCATGCAGACTCCGACCACGGCGCCGTTCGGGCTCGGCCTCTCGGCCACCCACGCCGGGATGCTCTCGTTCATCGGCGCGATGATCGGAATGCTCTTCACCCCACTCGCAGGCAAGATCGCTGCGGCAGTCGGCGCGCGGGCGTCGTTGCTGCTCGGCACAGCTTTGTTCATGATCGCGTGTGCCGCGTTCTTCGTCTTCCGCGGTTCCGTTGTCGGCATGACCGCGCTGGTCGTCACCGTGTCGATCGCGACGGCCTTCGCCTATACAGCTCTGCCGAATCTGCTGGTCGAGTTCGTCCCCGAACACAACACCAGCGAAATCACCGGAAGCCAGTCGGTTGTGCGCACCGCCGCGATGGCAGTCGGTACGTCGATCACGACAGTCCTGCTCGCCACCCTGGTGGTCCCCGGGACGTCGACCCCGACGGTGGCCGCGCTCGGCGCCGTCTGCGCGATGCTCGTGGTCTTGTGTGCCATCACGATCGCGCTCACGCTCGGAATCAAGTACACCAAGAACTGACGAGCACACAGGGTCGGCCGACGGTCTCGAACCGTCGGCCGATCCTTCACCCCCGCGTGGCGGCTAGGGCACGAACACGACCCTGCCCACGGTCGTTCCCTCACCCAACCGCGCAATTCCGTCTGCGACCTCCGACAGCGACAACCGCTCGCTGACGAGTGGTGCGATCGCCCCGGACGCCGCGAGAGCTGCGAGTTCGGTGTGGCATTCCTCGATCACCGCGCGGTTGTGCTCCTTGTAGAGACCCCAGTGCAGTCCGATGATCGAATAGTTCTTGATCAGTGCGTGATTGAGACCCGGAGTGGGGATGGTCCCGCCCGCGAAACCAATGATCACGATCCGCCCCTCGAACGCGATGCACTTCGTCGATCCGGCGTAGGCGTCGCCGCCCACGGGATCGAACACGACGTCGGCGCCCTTATCGCCGGTGAATTCCTTGACCAGCGGCACGAAATCGTCCGTATGGCGGTCGATCACGAGATCAGCGCCGAGTCGCGTGCAGTACTCGGCCTTCTCGGGCCCACCCACCACACCGATGACGCGCGCACCGGCTGCCTTTCCGAGCTGTACCGCGGCGCTGCCGACACCTCCCGCAGCAGCGTGCACGAGAAGCGTTTCACCTTCTCGCAGTTGCGTTCGGCGATGCAACGCGAACCATGCGGTCTGATACCCGATGAACAGCGCGGATGCCTCGGCATCGTCCAGCGACGCCGGCGCAGCGAATGCGTTCACCTCGTCCATCAGAGTGCGCTCGGCCAACGCGCCGAGCGGCAGATTCGGATTCCCGATCACCCTGTCGCCCACGGAGAACTTAGTGACGCCCTCTCCGACGGAAACCACCTCGCCGCACAGTTCGACGCCAGGGGTGAACGGCAGCGATGGCTTCACCTGGTACTTACCCCGGCACAACAGCACGTCGGGGAAGTTCGCGGGCGCCGCCAGGGTACGGACGAGCAACTGCCCGGTCCCGGCCACCGGATCGTCGATCTCCTCGAACCGGAGCACATCTCGAGGCTCACCGAGTTCGTGTACACGCCAAGCTTTCACGCAATCACAGCCTTCAGTTCAGTGGTTGTCGGTCGGTCAGATTCCGGCATCGGCGGCCACCGATCGGGCAGCATCGACGAGTGCATCGATGCGCTCGACGGTGGGTGTGCTGGCGGCCGCCTTGTTGCGCGGGTCGTCGCGGGCGCGTCTCATCACACCTTCGGCGATGATGGCCACTTTCCACAGGCCGAGCGCATGCCAGAACTTCAGTGCCGCAGGGTCCCGGCCGGTCTCGGCAAGATACATCTCCACGAGTTCGGCGCGGTTCGGGAAGCCGTCCAGCTGGGTTGCCGGGAAATCCCCCGAGATGCGCTCACCCGGCTCGCTCCAATATGCGAGCGTGCTTCCCATGTCCGCCAGGGGTTCTCCGAGCGTGGACAACTCCCAGTCGAGGACAGCTCGTACATCACCGTTCTCCGGTGCGGTGATGAGATTCCGCAGGTGGAAGTCGCCGTGCACGAGTGTCACTTCCCGCTGCTCCGGGATGTTGGCCAGCAACCGTCGGGTGAGGTCGTCGAGGTCGGGTATCTCTCGTGTCTTCGAGCGTTCCCATTGGCCCGACCAGCGGGTGAGCTGCCGCTGAGCGTAGGGCTTGTGGCTCGCGAGATCCGCCAGTCCCACCTCGGCAGGGTCGACGGCGTGGATCGCCGCGAGTGTCCGCGGCAGGCGGATCCCGATCGCCCGTCGCTGCCCGGGTGTGAGTTCCTCGGCCACGGCCATCCGGTCGACGACGAGCCCGTCGACGAATTCCATCAGGACGAGCGGCGCATCGATGACCGCCGGGTTGTCGGTCACCGCAAGCACGCGCGGTACCGGAACGGCCGAGTGCTCGAGGGCCGAGAGGATCCGGGCTTCCCGCGCAACATCGTGTGCGGAAGCGAGCAGCGTACCCAGGGGCGGCCGTCGCAGCACCCACCGCCGGCCGGATGCGTCGCTGATCAGGTAGGTCAGGTTGGATTGCCCCAGCCCGATCCGCTCGAATGTCAGCGGCCCCGCGAATTCCGGCACGATGCCTTCGACCCAGGTCGTGACTGCTTCGGTCTCGATCCCGACCACCGCGGTGTCAGACATCGTGTGCACTTCCCTGCCGGAACGACTGCGCGTTGCCGAGCAATCGGCCACCGTCGATCACCATCACCTCACCGGTGATCCACTGCGCCGCATCCGATACGAGAAAGTGCACGGCGGACGCGACGTCGATAGGTTCACCGATGCGCCCGAGCGGGGTGGAGGCCGCGACCCGGGGCTCGTGGTCCTTCCACAGTGCTTCGGCCAGCTTGGTTCTCACGACACCGGGTGCCACGGCATTGACGCGGACCATCGGCGACAACTCGAGCGCGAGCTGTTTGGTGAGGTGGATCAGCGCGGCCTTCGACGCGTTGTACACACCGATGTTCGCTTCGAACTTCATGCCACCGATCGACGCGGTGTTGACGATGCTGCCGCCGTGATCACCCATCCACGCTTTCACCACCAACGACGACCACAACACCGGGCCCCACACGTTCACGTCGAAGGTCTTCGCGAATCGCGCGTGGTCCTGTTCGACCAGCGGACCGTACGAGGGGTTGGTCCCGGCGTTGTTGACGAGAATGTCGATGCGGCCGAACTCCTCGAGGGTGACGTCGATGCATCGGCGCGCAGCCTCCTCGTCGACGGCGTGTGCTCCCACACCGAGTGCAGCCGGACCGATGTCGGCTGCGGCGGCGTCCGCCGACTCCTGGCTGCGCGAGGTCACGACGACGTTCGCTCCCGCGTGCGCGAGACCGCGGGCGGTCTCCAGCCCGATACCGCGGGAGCCACCGGTGATGATCGCGGTCTTGCCCGTCAGGTCGAACCCCGTCATGAAGTGGGCCGTAGGTCTCGGTACCTGCGCAGTTCCTGCTTCGCGATCGCGCGCTTGTGCACCTCGTCGGGCCCGTCCGCCAAGCGCAGTGTGCGCAGATGCGCGTACGCCATGGCGAGCGGGAAGTCGTCGGTGACTCCGCCGCCGCCGTGCACCTGGATCGCGCGGTCGACGATCTTCAGCGCGATGTTCGGTCCCGCAACCTTGATCGCCGCGATCTCGGTTCGCGCTTCCTTGTTGCCGACGGTATCCATCAGGTACGCGGTCTTGAGGGTCAGGAGGCGGATCATCTCGATCTCGATGCGCGCCTCGGCGATCCAGTCCTGGATGTTGGTGTTGTCGGCGACGGGCTTGCCGAAGGTGACGCGTGATTGTGCACGGCGGCACAGCAGTTCGAGTGCGCGTTCGGACACGCCGATCGCCCGCATGCAGTGGTGGATCCGGCCGGGGCCGAGACGCGCCTGGCTGATGGCGAAACCTTCGCCTTCACCTTTGAGAACGTCCTTCGACGGCACGCGCACGTCCTCGAACAGGATCTCGGCGTGGCCTTCGCGGTCGTGGTAGCCGAAGACCGGTAGGTTGCGCACCACTGTGACGCCGGGGGCGTCGATGGGGACGACCATCATCGACTGCTGGCGGTGGGGCGCCGCAGTGGGGTCGGTCTTGCCCATCACGATGAGCACCTTGCAGTTCTTGTGCATCGCGTTGGACGCGAACCATTTACGCCCGTTGAGGACATAGTCGTCGCCGTCGCGGACCATCGACATCTCGATGTTGGTGGCGTCCGAACTCGCGACATCGGGCTCGGTCATCGCGAAGGCCGAGCGAATAGTGCCGTCCAGCAACGGCTTCAGATACTTCTCGTGGTGTTCTTCCGTTCCGAAGAGTGTGAACACCTCCATGTTCCCGGTGTCCGGGGCGGCGCAGTTGCAGGCCTCCGACGCCAATGGGCTACGGCCCATGATCTCCGCGAGGGGCGCATACTCGAGATTGGTGAGCCCCGGACCCCACTCCGGATGCGGATGGAAGAGGTTCCACAGCCCACGCGACCGCGCCTCCGCCTTGAGTTCCTCCATGATGGGTGGATGGAAGTGCGGATCGCCGGCTTCCTCCATCTGACGGTGGTAGACCGCCTCGGCCGGGTAGACGTGCGAATCCATGAATTCCAGCAGGTCCGCGCGGTATTTCTCGGCGCGCGGCGACAGGTCGAACAGAGACACGACAAGCTCCTCGAAGAGTTGATCAGGACTCGGACATCAGAGACCGTTGGTAGCGCCGCATTCCGCGCAGCCACCGGTCGTAATCGGCACCCTTGTTCCGGTACATCTGGAGTACCTCCGGGTGCGGAAGGATCAGGAACCGCTCTTCACGGATGCCGTCGAGCACGATCTCGGCGACATCTGCGGGTTCGAGCACCGCCGCGGAAGACGTCACGGCGCGAGTTCCGAGGTCGCCGAGTGAGTCACCGGAGTTGCTGCCGGAGTACAGCAGCGGCGTGTTGACACCCATCGGACAGATACAGCTGACGCGGACACCCCGGTCGCCGTAGGTCACCGACAGCCATTCTGCGAATCCGACGGCCGCGTGCTTGGTGACGGAATATCCTGCCGCGCCGATCTGGGTGAGTAGACCTGCCGCGGACGCGGTGCTCACGAAGTAGCCTTCGCCACGCTCGACCCAGCCCGGGACGAGAAGTTTCGCCGCACGGATGTGTGCCCGGAGATTGACGTCGAAGACGTTCTCCCACTGGTCGTCGTCGAGGTCGAGTCCGTGCATGCCGGTGATTCCGGCGTTCGCGAAATACAGATCGACCGGCCCGAAGCGGGTTTCGGCGGCCTCGATGACCCTGGCGATCGCGGCGGCGTCGGATACGTCCGCTCCGGCGGCGACAGCGCTGTCGGGGTGTTCTGCCAGGATCCGCGCGACCGTCTCCTCGGCTGCGGCGGCATCGAGGTCGACAACCACGACGCGCGCTCCTGCCTGCGCGAGCCGGGCTGCGAGGGCGTCACCGATCCCGCTCCCCCCGCCGGTCACGATGGCAACTTTCCCAGCAACGTCCACTTCGTTCTCCCCGCAGCCGAACAACTCGTCCACCGCACTATAAGTTGAACACGGCGTCAACTTCAACCGTTCACGGCGCACCGTCCGAGGACGAGGCAACGGGACAACAGTTCCTATTCGACGCGACCGTACGCGCGCAATACGTCTGCCATCAGAAGATCCAGCGCTTCGCCTGCGGGCATCTCACTTCGAGCGCGCTTGTAGTTCAGGGAGAGTGTGAGGTCGTCGAATCGGGCAATGTATCGGCCCATCTCCGGCGTGAGAGTCCAGATCTCGACCTCGGTGCCCGCAACGGTCGTGCGCTCCCACCCATCGTCGGGCTCGGACCTACCGGAGACCCACAGCGTCGCGTCAGGAGTGACGTAGGAGTTCACCCCGGACCACTCGCACCCGGGTTCGGCGAGCAACTCGTGCGGCGTCGCATCGCCCGCGCCCACCGCATCGAGCGTCTCGGGAGAAATTGCGGAGCACGGGTCGACATCCTGCGCCGATACCGGGACAGCGACCTCAGGCACCGTGGTGCCGTTACGGGTCACGGATACTTCTTGCTGGCTACATGCACCACAGGCCGCAGCAGCGAGGAGCGCAAGCGCGGCGATGCGTGTCGTCGTCATGCCCCGCATGCTACGACGGATCACGCCGAAACCGGAGCGATCAGTCGTCGTGGGGGATCTGCAGCGCGTTGACCCACAGCCGAGTCGCGGTGTACACGAGCTCGTCCATGTCCGCGGACTCGTCTTCGTTGATGACGAAGTGGGAGAGTGCAAGTCGGCTGATCATCCCGGAGAGGGCCCTCGACGCCAGGAGCGGGTCGACCTCGCGATCGGCGAGGCCGCGGCTCTGCAGATGCGCGATGCTGCGCGCATTGCGCCGAATGAAGGCGTCGCCGCGCTTCTGACGCAGCTCACGAAAAACCGGGTCGATGTGCGACACCTGCTCGAGCAGACCCATCAGCTTCGCGTTGCGTCGATACGCTTCGAGATAAGCCCGGTTGCTCGCCTCCACGACCGCCGCAGGGTCGTCCTCGTCGGCCACGCGGGGCATGCCCGGATGCAGCATGTCCTCCTGCGCCAGTTCGAGCACCGCCGCGAAGATCTCCTCCTTGCTCGAGAAGTAGGTGTAGAACGTGCCCGCAGAACACTTCGCCTGCGTGGTTATGTCGACGAGCCTGGTGTCGAGGTAACCCGCACTCTCGAAGACCGTCCGGGCAGCGGCGATCAACGACGACCGCGTCCGCAGCCCCCGCTCGGTGACCGGAAGGTCGCGCAACAACGACGACGGTGCCATCGACGGAGGAGAATCGTCGAAGGTGTCGTCGATGTCGGAGCTCGGCATTCTGTATTTATACGTGATCGGCGGGTGGACGCTGTCCACCCCGGACGACGAAGGCCTCGAGGAGCTGCGACCGTGAACGAATCACTACCCATCCCCCGCGCACGTCGCGAGGTCGCGCCCGGGGCGGTGCACGTGCCCGACTGGCTGGACCGCGCGACACAACGTCGACTGGTCGAGGCGTGTCGCGACTGGGCACGGAGCCCCGCACCGATGCGGCACACCGCCCTCCCCGGAGGCGGGGTGATGACGGTGCAGACCGCCTGCCTGGGATGGCATTGGTCTCCGTACCGTTACACGCGCCGGGCGGTGGATGTCGACGACGCACCTGTCGCACCTCTCCCCAGCCGGCTCGCCGACCTCGGTCGCCGAGCGGTCGCGGACGCGTACTCCCGCCCGGCCGACGACTACGAGCCGGACACCGCGCTGATCAACTTCTACGACGCCGATGCCCGAATGGGGATGCACCAGGACAAGGACGAACGCGTCGCCGAACCGATCGTGTCGCTCAGTCTCGGCGATGCATGCGTCTTCCGATTCGGGAATTGCGAGACGCGAGGCAGGCCCTACACCGACATCCGGCTCGAGTCCGGGGATCTGTTCGTGTTCGGCGGCCCGTCACGATTCGCGTATCATGGTGTGCCCTCGGTGTTCCCGAACACCGGGCCCTCCGGCATCTCGATGACGGGCGGACGATTGAACATCACGCTTCGCGTGACCGGACTCGACCGCGACCGGGGGTGACCATGATCACCTGAAAGTTCACATTTTGGACATGCGGAACATTCGAAACGTCGATACCATCGTTTTCAATTATCGCCTGTCGGGGGCTGACGAGGAGAATCGCGCATGTCCTGGACCGCCCGCAGGCGTCCCCGCACCGTCGGCCTGTTCGCCGCGGGTCTGCTCACCGCAGGTCTGATGGCTACGGGCCCGGTCGGCTCCGCGTCCGCCGAACCGGTCCGCGACTGTCCTGAACGCTATGTCCTCGCCGTTGACGGCACCCGAGGCCTCGACACGCCCGACTCGATCGACCCGGACTCCCCTCTGGCGAAGATCTCTGCTCGCTACCAGGAGCCCGGCACCGTTGTCGAACACATCCGTTACCCCGCGGTGGTCGTACCGATGCCAGGTTCCGGTTCGAGCGACGACGGAGACGGCATCGACGACGACGGCGCCATCGCCTATGACCGATCCAAGCAGATCGGGCATCAGCGACTCCGCGAAACCATCACTGCGCGGCACAGCACCTGCCCCGACGCCGATCTGTTGATTCTCGGCTATTCGCAGGGCGCCTCGATCGCCGGCGATGTTCTCGCCGAGATCGCGGAGGACGGATCCGTCCCGCCCGCCCGGATCAGCGGCATCCTGTACTCGGATCCGCGAGACTCCCGGGGCGTCGAGACCTTGTTCCCGGGCCCCGTTGTTCCCGGAGTGACACTCGGCGGCGGCCGTAGCGAATTCGGTGAGATCCCCGTCCAGCGAATCTGCATCGAGGGCGACGCGGTCTGCGACGGCCGAACCCCCGGCGACGGCGACGACTGGCTCGAGGCGAACGTCGCCGGCTATCTCGAACTGCACACGAAATACCCCGACTACCAGCCCTGACGGGGAATCACACACCAGGCCCCGAACATCGATTGCGAAGACCGACCACTCGCTTCAGAACACTGCTGCGCGTCCGGACTCGAGTCGAAGCACGCGATCTGCGGCGGCGATCGATTCGTCATCGTGGGTCACGCACGCCACTGCCGCTCCACAACGGGTCGCATACTCGGCGAGGATCTCGCGTGTGCGTCGGCGACTGGCCGAATCCAGCCCGGCAGCGGGTTCGTCGAGAAGCAGGATCGGTGCCTCTTGCACGATCCCTTGGGCAAGTAGGGCCCGCTGTCGTTGCCCGCCGGACAGTGCGGCGAGTGGTTGTTTCTCGAATCCCGTGAGGTCCACCTTCTCGATCGCCTCGGCAACCACGCTGCGGGCACTCCGGCGGTCCAGTCGTCGCGCCCAGGTTCCCATGGTGACGACATCGAAGACGGTCACCGGGAGGGTGTCGGGGACGGATGGCCGTTGGACGACCAGCGCCACCGCGCCGCCTCGTGAGATCTCTCCGCAGCGGGGAGTGCGGACTCCCGCCAGCAACTCGACGAGCGTCGATTTACCTGAGCCGTTGGGTCCCGCGATTGCCGTCACGGTTCCACGGGGGAGCGTCACGGAGACACCGTGCAGCACATCCCGTCCGTCGTAGGCGTAGCTCACGGATCGCGCGGTCAACACCGAGATCGAAGTCTTCATTCATGCGACTATAGCAATTGGAAATCGTTGTCATTACCAATTAAGGTCATGACCCGTGTCCTGGCTCAGCGATCCCTTCACCACCGACTTCATGGTCCGCGCCCTTCTCGGAGGCGCCCTCGTCGCCGCGATCTGCGGTGTCGTAGGCACCTGGGTAGTCATCCGCGGCATGGCTTTTCTCGGTGAAGCGATCGGTCACGGAATGTTGCCCGGGGTTGCCTTGGCAACAGTTCTCGGTCTGCCCGTACTGGCGGGCGGAGCGATCAGCGCCGGAGTCATGAGCGCAGCGATCGGCGCCCTGCAACGGCGAGGCCGCCTGTCCTACGACACGACCATCGGCCTGTTGTTCGTCGCGATGCTCTCGAGTGGCATCATCATCGTCTCTCATTCGCGTAGCTTCGCCACCGATGCGACGACCATTCTGTTCGGCGACATTCTCGCGATCCGGACTGCGGAGATCATCACCCTCACAGGCGCACTCATAATCGCGCTCGGTATCGCGACCAAGTTCCACCGATCCTTCGTGGCAGCCGCGTTCGACCCGCGTATCGCCCACACCCTCGGCCTCCGCCCGCAGCTCGCACAGGTGATGCTGGTTGCACTCGTCACCCTCGCCGTGGTCGCGTCCTACCAGGCGGTCGGAACGCTCCTCGTTGTGGCCCTGCTGCTCGGCCCGGTCGTCGCGGCCCACCAGTGGACCAGGCGCATCCCTTCGACGATGCTCCTCGCCACGGCGTTCGGATTCGCGGCCGTCACCTCCGGCCTGCTCGCCTCATGGCATTCCGGAACTGCGGCCGGCGCATCGATCGCATTCTGCGCCATCTGCCTGGCCCTGGCATCCGCGATCACCCGCAATACACACAACCGTTTCCGCAATCGCCACGACCGTGACGTGCACCCGACCGAGGAGTTCGGACATACCGGAGACGAGCCGCCGGTCCCGATCCGCGCCGAAAGCCGTTGACCTGAACAATTCTCGATCAGAAAGCAGACAATGTTACGACGCGGGATTCTGACCGCACTTGCCGCGACCGCAACTATCGCACTGTCGTCCTGCGCAGTTCGATCCGCCGATTCGCCCCCTCCGATAGAGGCCGATCGATCCACCGGTGACGGCCACGGCGCGATTGCAGGAGCGGAGGAGGTTGCCGAGCCGCCACTGCACCTGGTGAGCATCGACGCCGCGGGCGCAGTCGGCATGCTCGATCTTCTCGACGACACCACCACGGAGCTGGGCACCATCTCCGCACCGTCCGCGGTCGCATCCGACGGACGATACCTGTTTGCGACGACGCCACAAGGAGTCGACATCGTCGACAGCGGTGTGTGGACCTGGGACCACGAAGACCACTTCCACTACTACCGATCGGCACCGAAGTTGCTCGGGAACGTCACCGGTGAAGGCACAGCGACAGTTTCGACATCGAACACCTCGACCACCGGTGGTACCGGACTCTTCTTCCCTCTCACCGGCGACGCGGTGCTGTTGGACAATGAGGCTCTCTCGCAAGGGGAGATACGCGAACTGTTCCGGATCGACGCCGGGCCACATCCAGGACTCGCCGTCCCCCTGGGGGGCGGGGCCCTGGTCACCCACGCAGGAGATCGAGGACAGGCGCCGGAAGTGCGTTTCCATCACGCCGACGGAACCCTCGCAGACGGGTCGAGCGTCGAATGCCTCGACCCGCAGGGCACCATCACCACCCGGATCGGCGTCGTGATCGGGTGCGCCACCGGCGCTCTGCTCGCGACCGCGGAAGACGGCGACGTGACCTTCGAGCACCTCCCCTACCCGGAAGGGACCCACACGCCCGCGGTGGAATTCGACAATCGCAAAGGGCGCCCGAGCGTCGCCGCACTGGCCGGCGACGAGGGCATCTGGCTACTGGACACCCGCGCCCGCACCTGGCAGCTGATCCCGACCATCGAGCCACTCCTACAGGTGTCGGCCGCAGATGACGCGGACGAGCATGTCGTCGCCCTCGATCGAAGTGGCCGCATCAGGGTGTACGACGGCAGTTCGGGCGATGAAGTCGCGGTTACCGAGCCACTGTTGACTCGGACCGTCGCAGATCCCGCACTGCTCGACAGCGTCGAACTGACCGTCGACCGGCAGCGTGCCTATCTCAATGCGCCGGCGGAAGGCGTCGTCTACGAGATCGCCTATGCCGACAATGCACGGCTGGCCCGCACCCTCGAAACACCGACCACACCAACCTTCTTCGCGGAGACGGGGCGATGATGCGCCGAACCATTCTGGTCGGTGCGGCGTTGGCAGGGATGCTCGCTCTCGCAGGCTGCGGAAGCACGAGCGAGGACGAGGACCGGCCGACGGTGGTCGTGACCACCAACATACTCGGGGACGTCGTCGAGAACGTGGTGGGTGATGCCGCTGAGGTCACCACGCTCATGAAACCCGATGCCGACCCACACTCCTTCGAGATCTCAGCGCAGGAAGCAAGCCTTCTGAGTCGAGCCGATCTGGTGGTTTCGAATGGGCTCGGTCTCGAAGAAGGGCTGCAGCAGCACCTCGATCGCGCTGCCGATGCGGGCGTCGACACGTTCGTCGCAGGCAACACCATCGACGTTCTCGCGTACTCCGAGGAGAACGAAGGTACACCCGATCCTCACTTCTGGACCGATCCCACACGCATGCGCGACGTTGTGGACGCACTGGCAGACGCGCTGGTGTCGATCGACGGTATCGACAAGAGGGCGATCGACGAGAACGCCGCACGTTACCGCGTGGAACTCGCAGAACTCGAGAAGGAGATGACCGCGGCGTTCGATTCCGTCCCTGCGGACCGGCGCAGCCTGGTGACCAATCATCACGTTTTCGGTTACCTTGCTGAACGATTCGACTTCCGTATCGTGGGCGCGATCATCCCCGGAGGTACGACGCTCGCGTCGCCCAGCGCAAGTGACCTGCGCGAACTTTCCTCCGCCATCGCCGAATCCGGCGTTCCGGCGATCTTCGCCGAATCGTCACAACCCGACCGCCTGGTCCAGGTCCTTGCCGACGAAGCCGGTGTCGACGTGGACGTGATCGAACTGTTCACCGAGTCGCTCACAGCATCCGGACAAGGCGCCGAAAGCTACCTGGAGATGATGCGCGCCAACACCGAGCGCATCACCGCCGGGCTCTCTCCCTGATCACCGAATATCGAGAGGAAGAACGATGAGACTACGACATGTGCCCGGAAAAGGAGCAGTTGCGGCCGTAATCGGCGCCGCATTGCTGGCCACCGCGTGTAGCGGATCGGATGAGCAGACGGTCACCGACCCGACCACGGTGTCGCCCTCCGCCGATGCCTCGGCCGAAGGAGGCATCGCGGTCGCGATCGAGAACGGGCTCGTAGTACTCGATGGGGACTCCCTCGAAGTTCGCGGCGAGTTCGAATCCGAAGAGTTCACCCGGCTCAACGCGGTCGGCGACGGCCGCCATCTTCTCGTGACGACCACCGGTGGCTTCCAGGTACTCGACACCGCCACACCGGAACTGACCGATCTCGTCTTCGAGGCCGAGACTCCGGCGCACGTCGTCCGCCACCATGGCAAGACCGTCCTCTACGACGACGGCACCGGCAACACCGTCGTGTTCGACACCGATGCGCTGCTGACGAACAATGACGAATTACCGTCGACCCGGATGGTTCCCGGCGATGAAGCCCACCACGGGGTGTCGGTCGTCCTCGAGGACGGCACGCTACTCACGACCATCGGCAACGCCGATGGCCGCACCGGGGCGCGGGCACTCGACACGGATTCGAACGAGGTGGCGCGAAACGAAGAGTGCCCGGGCGTCCACGGGGAAGGAACAGCAGCCGATGAGGCTGTGGTCTTCGGTTGCGAGGACGGGGCGCTGCTCTACCACGACGGTGCGTTCGAGAAATTCACCGCTCCAGACGAATACGGGCGGATGGGCAACGCCTACGTGTCGGAAACGAGCCCGCTCATCGTCGGCGACTACAAGAATGACCCCGACGCCGAGGGCTACCTGTTGAACATGGTGGCCTTGATCGACACCGACGCGCACACGTACGAAGCGATCGAGCTGCCCGACGGTATCGAATACACCTGGCGCGGCATCGCTCGCGGACCGAACGACCAGGCCTACGTTCTCGCAACCGACGGGTCCATCCATGTCATGGACCCCGCCACCGGTGAGATGAGCGGCCGGTATCCCGTGATCGCACCGTGGGAAGGGCCGGACGAGTGGCAGAACCCGCACCCGGCCATCGTGGTCGACGGCGATATCGGATATGTCACCGAACCTGCGAGCAACACGATTCACGCCGTCGACCTCACCACCGGTGTGATCGTGAAATCCACCGAGCTCCCGGATCAGCCGAACGAGCTCGCTGTCGCGTAGCGTGATCGACCCGGCTGTGGTGTGCGCGAGCGTGCATCACAGCCGGGTGTGTCGTCGTTGCCGGGACGTGATGTCAGTGCCGGATGAACCAAATCGCCCACGATCCATTGACGCACGACCGATTCGGTACGGTGATCTCATGAGCGTCGATATCCCCGCTTCGCATATCTCACCCGACGACGACCCCCTCGCCCTCGAGCGTCAGGTGTGTTTCGCCCTGTCGGTGGCGAACCGTGCGGTGCTTGCGGTGTATCGGCCGATTCTCGAGCCGCTCGGACTGACGCACCCGCAGTACCTCGTCATGCTGGCGTTGTGGGAGCAGGCACCGCTCGCTGTCAAGGACATCGGCGCGCTCCTGCAACTCGACTCCCCCACACTGTCGCCGCTGCTCAAGCGACTCGAGTCGCTCGATCTGATCACCCGCACCCGTAGCTCGGTCGACGAGCGGCGCCTGGTCGTCGCCCTGACCGAGGCCGGCCGCGATCTGCGGATCGCCGCCGAATCCGTCCCGAATCAGGTCGTGGACGCGCTCGGCGTGGAGATATCCGAACTCGAGGAACTGCACCGAGTCCTCGCCCGCGTCAACACCGCCGCCCAGAAGCAGCAGGGTCAGCGCTAGGCGAGGTCAGGGCTGCCAGGTCAGGGTTGCGAGAGCAGCGCGACCGAGGCCTCGCCCGTGTACACGAGGAACGTCAGGGTCTCCTGGAAGTACAACTGCACTCTGTCGGCATCATGCGACAGATACCCGATCGACAGATCCTGCCCGACCTGCAGGTCGTAGTCGCCGCCACGGGTCGTCACCACGAATGCCCCGTCGATCGCCGGCGCCCAGATGAGGTCGCCGTCGATCAGGCGACGGATCTGCTCACGGATCGGGTAGCCGTGGTCGGACGTCTCGCTGACCTTCGTGAACGCATCCGCACTCAGCAACACCGAGTACGGGCCACCGACACCGGCCAGGCGCAGCTCCGACAGTGCGAGGCTGATGGTCTCCGGGATGTCGCGCGGATCGTCGGGCAGATGCAACGGCGCATTCGTCGACGCGGCACGAATGCCTTCGATTCCCGCAGCAGCGTAGCCCTCGAAAATCGCGCGGTCCTCCGCGAACGCGATCTTCTTGGCAGCCTCCTTCACCGCGTCGAGGTCGACATCGTGAGCGCCACGCTCGACGTTGTCGAGCTCTTCGCGCGAGAGCGTGAACGGCACCCGCAGTTCGACGATGGGCGCCACCCGGTGCTGTCGTGCACGGACGCCGTCGGCGGGAGCGTCGATCTCGCGGGTGCGGCCGAGACCGACCGCCGCGAAATCGGTGCCGTGCGGGCCGGAGAAGTCGACGACAGTACGACCCGCCACATGCCGCTTGAACGTGCGGGACGCTTCCTCCTCGATCTCGGCCCACGCGGCGTCCGTGATGGGGGCAAGTTCTCGATAGAGATTGTTCACAGCGTTGAACTCCTTCTGAGAGGGCCGATTCCGAGGGATCCGTCTCCGGCGGTCGGTGTGTTCGGTTCGGGTACGACCGCTCTTTCCGACGGTGCCGGAGGTAGGTCGTCGAGGAACTCCCCGGCCGGGCAGAAGAAGAGCGTGCCGGTGACGGCCGTGGAGAAATCCAGTATCCGGTCGTGGTTTCCGGGCGGATCGCCGAGGAACATGTTGCGCAGCATTCGTTCGGTCACATCGGGAGTGCCGGAATATCCGATGAAGTACGTGCCGAATTCGTCGGCTCCGAAGTTCCCGAAGGGCATGTTCGCCCGGAGGATCTGGCGTTCGTCGCCGTTGTCGTCGACGATCGTATTGAGCGCGACGTGTGAGTTCGCCGGTTTGACGTCGTCGTCGAGTTCCATGTCGTCGAGCTTGGTGCGTCCGATCACGCGTTCTTGCTCTTCGACCGGCAACGCATTCCAGGCCGCGAGATCGTGCAGATACTTCTGCACGATGACATAGCTGCCGCCGGCGAAACCGGGGTCGTCCGCGACCAGTGCGGCACCGACCGCCTCGTCGTCCTCGGGGTTTTCGGTGCCGTCGACGAACCCCAGGAGGTCGCGGCGGTCGAAGTAACGAAACCCGTGGGTTTCGTCGACCACGGTGGCAACCCCGCGGAGCCGATCGTTGATCTTCCCCGCGAGCTCGAAACACAGGTCCATCGTCGATGCCCGGAGATGGAACAGGAGGTCTCCCGGCGTCGCCGGAGCGTGGTGTGTCTCGCCGTTCAACGGGACGAACTCGTGCAGTTCGGCGGGACGGGAACCGGAGAACAACCGGTCCCACAACTTCGACCCGATTCCGGTAACAACAGAGAGCCCGCCCTCGGGGATCCGGAAACCGACGGATCGACGCAGACCTGCAAGATCGCCGAGCAGATCCCGGACGACCGGCTCACCTCCCTCGTCCACCGTGACGACAAGGAAGATCGCCGCCTCGGTCAGGGGCGTGATGATCGGCTGCGGTACTGGCACAAGATCACCGTAGTGGAAGTCCGGACCGAACGGTGCAACGACGCTAGCTCACCATCGCGGACAGCACCGAGGTGGTCTGCAACCAGACCACCACCGAATACACGACCAGCGCAGCGAGGCTCACGGGAAGCAGCCGGCGCAGGAGCACCCCGTCCCTGCCTGCCAGGCCCTCCACCGACGAGACCAGCGCAAGGTTCTGCAGCGCGATCGGGGTTCCGGCCGTTCCACCGGTCATGTTTCCCGCCACGAGAACGGTCGGGTCCAGTCCGGCCTGCTGCGCCGCCGACACCTGCAGGCTTCCGAACATCGCATTGGACGCGGTGTTGGAACCCGTCACGACGACACCGAGCCACCCGAGAACCGGCGACAGCAGTGCGAATGCCGCCCCCGCACCGGCGAGGAACTGACCGATCGTCGCTGTCTGTCCCGACAGGTTCATCACGTATGCCAACGCGACGACGGAGGTCACCGTCGCGAACGACCACCGCAACTGCACCACAGCGGCAACGAAACAGCGCAGGGCGTCCCCGGCCTCGACACGCAGCAACGCGATCGACAACAACGCCGCGACGAACACGATCGTGCCCGGTGCGGTCAGCAGGTTCAGCGTGAACATCTCGGCGGCGGGCACTCCACCCGCCGCAGTCTGCACGTCGAGACCCGGCCACGTGAACGAGAATGTCGCGCGCGACAGCACCGATGCGACCGGCTCGATGCGGCTGATCAGGAACACGACGACGATCAGGGCGTACGGCGCGAAGGCTTCGATCACGCGGCGCGTGCTGTCGGGTTCGTGCTGCGGCGCGGCCGACGCCTGCCCGGTGGGCGACCAGAATCGCAACACGACAAGCAACGCCACCAGCCCTGCGGCAGCCCCCGCGATGTTGCTCAGTCCGACCACGAAGTAGGTCGCGCACAGGAACTGTGCGGACGCGAATGCGACACCGACCGCAATCGCCGCCGGCCACGTCTGCCGGACCCCGGCGGCGCCCCCGACGACTGCGACGAGCACCAGGGGAACGATCGCTGCCATCAAGCAGACCTGGGTCGCCACGACGGGACCGATCTCCTCGATCGGAATCTCCGACACCTTCGACATGGTGAGGATCGGGGTGCCCATGACGCCGAGAGGTGTCCCCACAGCGTTCGCGATCAATGCTGCAGCCGCCGCCCGGACCGGTTCGAGCCCCGCTCCGATGAGCACGACGGTGGCGACGACGATCGGCGTTCCGAAACCGGCGACGGCTTCGAGGAGCGCCCCGAACAGGAACGCGATCACGATCGTCAGGATGCGATGGTCCGGGGAGATTCGCGCGAATGCCCGGGTCAGCACGTCGAAATGACCGGTCTCGACAGTCAGCCGGTAGACGAACACAGCGCTGACGACGGTCCACATGATCGGGAACACGCCGAACGCGGCGCCCTCGAGGCCGGAACTGACCGCGGAGATCAGCGGCATCCCGTAGACGATCGCAGCGACCGCAACGGCCACGACGACCGCGACCGCCGCAGCGAGATAGGACTTGACGCGGAACACCGCCAGCATCACGAGCATCGTCAGCAGCGGAAGAACCGCGACCAGGGCCGACCACGCGATCGACTCGCCGATCGGCGCGATCGGTTGCACGTACGTCACGGGGTCACTCTCCGGGCACGGCCAGGGCGGACCTGATCGCATCGGCGGTGCCGTCGAGCACTGTCCGGTTCGGTGACTGTGACCGGGCGCGGATCCCGAAACCGTCGCCTCCGGTGCGCGGCACGACGTGCAAGTGCACGTGGAACACCTCCTGGCCCGCGGCTACGCCGTCGGCCAGGAAGAGGTTCACGCCGTCGATCGGGAGGGAACTCGCCCGGAGGGCTGTGGCGATGCGCTGCCCCGCGGCGAACACCGCCGCCCCGTCGGCCGGATCGAGTTGCTTCAGACCGGATGCGTGACGCTTCGGTACCACCAGCAGGTGACCCGGTGTGAAGGGCCGGATGTCCATGAACGCGAGTACGTCGGGTTCGTCGAGGACCACGCTCGCGGGTGCGGCTCCGGCCACGATCGCGCAGAAGATGCAGTCGTTCACGTAGGTAAGGATCTCACTCGGTGGTTACGAACCCACGGCCGGCTGTCGGGCTGCGCTGAGCACCCTCAGCAATTCCGCTTCCACCACAGCGCGGTCGCGCTGCGGCTCGTCACTGTGCGCGAGGTAGAGCATTGCTTCCTCGACGGCAGCGACGATCAGGTGAGCAAGCACCGATTCGCGAATCGACTTCTCCGGGTCCTCCGGGTGGAGCGATTCCAGCATCCGTTCGATGCTGCGCAACGACGAATTGCGGTGGGTCTCTCGTACCTCGGCCCACCCGAGGACAGCCGGCGCCTCGATCAGCAGCAGACGGCGGGTCGCCTGGTCGTAGACCGCGTCGAGAGACGCGAGCACGGCTGCGGTGAACGCCTCCCACCGATCGTCGTACGGCTCGTTCGGCACGAGGGTTTCCTCGGCCTCCTTCTGAAGGCGCTCGATCACACCCCGGAACAGCTCACGCTTGTTCGCGAAGTGGTGATAGAGCGCCCCTCTGGTCACGCCCGCGACGGCCACGATCTCCTCGGTCGCCGCTTCGGCGTAACCGTCCCTGAGGAACACCTCCAGCGCGGCATCGAGGAGCGCCGTGCGTGTGCGCACTGCGTCTCTGATCCGACCGTTGGTTCCCACCTTCTCCGACACTGTCGTCTCCCCTGTTGTGTGCAGCTACCCCCATCGAACTCTCCCCTGGTAGCCGTCTCCTGTGTCTACAGGATCGGAGCCGGCGAATACGTCGCCGCCTCCGGGTACTGCGTTACCAAATCCTCCACGGCACCGACCACCCGCGCGGTCTGCGCCTCGGCTGCGCCGACGAACACCGACCGGTCGGCGAGCGCCTCATCGAGTCCCGCGCGGTCGAGCGGAAGCCGCTCGTCGGCTGCGAGTCGATCGAGCAGATCGGGTTCGCGGCCCTGCTCACGCATTGCCAGCGCCACGGCAACAGCGTGCTCCTTGATGGCCTCGTGCGCGGTCTCTCGACCCACACCTGCACGCACCGCAGCCATGAGTACCTTGGTGGTCGCAAGGAACGGCAGGTACCGGACGAGTTCCTTCTCGATGACCGCCGGGTATGCACCGAACTCGGCGAGCACCGTCAGGAAGGTCTCCATCTGCCCGTCGATCGCGAAGAACGCATCCGGCAGCGCAACTCGGCGCACAACCGAGCAGAACACGTCACCTTCGTTCCACTGGGCACCGGCCAGCTCTGCCGCCATCGAGGCGTAACCACGCAAGACGACCTGCAGCCCGTTGACTCGTTCGCACGACCGGGTGTTCATCTTGTGCGGCATGGCCGAGGAGCCGACCTGCCCGGGCTGGAATCCCTCGGTGACCAGTTCGTGTCCGGCCATGAGACGGACGGTGTGCGCAAAGGACGACGGCCCCGCACCGACCTGCACGAGCGCGGAGAGCACATCGTGGTCGAGCGAACGCGGGTACACCTGGCCGACGCTCGTCAGCACATGTGAGAAGCCGAGATGCGCCGCGACCTTCGCTTCGAGCTGTTCGAGCTTGCCTGCGTCGCCACCGAGCAGATCGAGCATGTCCTGGGCCGTTCCCATCGGCCCCTTGATACCGCGCAGCGGGTACCGATCGATCAGTTCACGTACGCGCTGCAGCGCGATGAGGAGTTCATCGGCCGCCGACGCGAACCGCTTGCCCAGAGTCGTGGCCTGCGCCGCGACGTTGTGCGAGCGTCCGGCCATCACGAGCTTCGAGTACTCGGCGGCGCGCTCTGCGAGACGGGCGGCGACCGCGACACCGTGTGCGTGCACGTGCTCGAGCGACCGCAGGATCTGCAGCTGCTCGACGTTCTCCGTCAGGTCGCGGCTGGTCATTCCCTTGTGCACGTGCTCGTGGCCGGCGAGGGCGTTGAACTCCTCGATGCGGGCCTTCACGTCGTGGCGAGTGACCCGTTCGCGCGCGGCGATGGAGTCGAGGTCCACCTGATCGAGAACACGCTCGTAATCGGCGACCGCCTCCGCAGGAACATCGATCCCGAGCTCGGCCTGGGCACGCAGCACTGCGAGCCACAGCTGACGCTCGAGCACGATCTTCTGCTCGGGCGACCACAACTGCCGCATTTCGGGGCTGGCGTACCGGGTGGCGAGGACGTTCGGGATGTTGCTCACGGAGCAACAGTTTACGGACCCGTGCCCGTGATCACCCATCGGCCGGTGGTGCGACGGTGTCCACGACGTCGATCAAGATCCCCCGCGCCAGCGCTCTCGGATCGGGGTCGAGTTCTCCGAGACCACCGAGCACCGCGCCGTCCACCACCGCGACGAGCCGGCGCAACTGATCCGTGTGCACGTCGCGGCCGCAGCGGTGGAGCAGTTCGGTGAGCAGTTCGTCGAGCTGCTCGCGCATCTCCAGCTGCACGTCGCGCAACTCGGGATGCCGTGCGGTCGCGACATAGCGTTCGTACCTCGAGATGAGGCGTTCCCGGTCTGCCTGACCGATCGCGCGCGGGCCGATGAGCAGGTCGACGATCAGATCGGCGGTGGAGTCGACGGCGCGCGACGATTGCGGAACCTCACGCACCCACTCGCCCATCTCGTCGAGTTCACGCGCGCTGTTGAAGTGCACGGCGCACGATATGAGGTCGTCGAGCGAATCGAAGTAGTAGGTCGTGGACGCCAGCGGGAGGCCGGCGCGGTTCGCGACGGACCGATGCCGGACCGCGTCAATACCGCCTTCGAGTACGAGGTCGGCTGCAGCCTCGACCAGCGCCTGGCGGCGCCGCTCGCCCTTCGGGGTCGCAGCAATCGACACCTAGTCATCGTGACAGCCCAACCACCTCTACCAGGGGCGAACGGGCCAGAGACCGACCGGTACGATCGGCTCCGCCGGCATGGGGGCTCGGCTGTCGTGCCCCTGGTCGTATCGACACGATCGGAGCGAAGTCGGAAATGAAACGTCGTCGGTTCCTACAGGCATCAGCATTCGGCGCAGCCGTGGCGTCCGTGGGTGTCGGGGGCCCCGGGCTTCCGGTCGCCTCGGCACTGCCCCTCGGCATCGACGAATACCGTCGCCTCGTCCCCGAACTGTTCACCCCTCCCCCCACCCCACCGGCGCATTCCGACGTGATCGTGGTGGGTTCCGGATTCGGGGCGAGCGTCGCCGCGCTGCGGCTCGCGGAATCCGGATCGCAGGTGACCGTGCTCGAACGCGGCATGCGCTGGCCCCGTGACCCGCAGCGGGAGATCTTCACGACAGATCTGCTCGCCGACGGGCGCGGCTACTACCACCGAACCTCATTCACCGGCCCCACCGGAATTCCCGTCGTGTGCGACGACTTCGCGGGTGTGCTCGACGTGACCGACTACCCGAACATGTCGGTGTGGCGCGGGGCAGCGGTCGGTGGCGGCTCGATCGTGTTCACCGGGGTGATGATCGCCCCCGAACGGCACTTCTTCGAGCATGTTTTCGGCAACCGACTGAGCTACGACGAGATGACCTCGACGTGGTACCCGAAGGTGCGGGCGATGTTGCGGCTCGATCCGATGCCCGACGACATCTACAACGCCCGCGAATTCACGCACTCGCGACGCTGGGACGACGACGCCATCAAGGCCGGCTACACACCGCACCGTATCGACGGCATCTGGGACTGGGACATCGTCCGTGCCGAACTCGCCGGGTCGGTGCGCCGGTCGGCGGTGGCGGGCGAATCGAACCTCGGCAACTCCAACGGCGCGAAGTTCGACCTCACCCAGAACTACATTCCAGCGGCGGAAGCAACCGGTCGCGCGCAGGTGTGCCACGCCCACCGGGTGCTGTCGGTCGGCCAGGAACCCGATGGCCGCTATGTGGTGGAGGTGCAGGCCGTCGATCCCACCGGTGCCGTCCTGAGTACCTCGACGTTGACGTGCGACAAGCTGGTGCTGGGTGCAGGCTCGGTCGGCACCACGGAACTGCTCGTCAAGGCACGTCACACCGGATCGCTCGCAAACCTCGACGAGCACGTCGGCCGCGGCTGGGGCACCAACGGTGACGCGGTGCTCGTGCGCTCGATCGCCGTGACCGACGCATTCGGCGGCGATCAGGGCGCGCCTTCGGCCTCCCGCGTGGTCGACGAATCGGGTCTGCCGTTGAGCCTCGAGAACTGGTTCGTCGCGGGCACCGCGAAGGATGTGGGCATGCTCGCCTCCCTCGGCATGACGCTGGACCCGACACGCGGCGAGGTCGTCTACGACCCGAACGCCGATCGGGGTGTGGTGAATTGGCCTTCGGGCGGCGAACGCGCGAGCGTCGACGCACTCCGGGCCGTGCACAACAGGATGGCTGCGGCCGGCGGCACCGTACCCGGCGCCGAGCCGATGGCGGCGGACGTCAACGCGTCGTTCACGGCGCATCCGCTCGGCGGTGTGGTGATGGGCGACGCGACGGACGACTACGGCCGGGTGCACGGGCACCCCGGCCTGTACGTCGTCGACGGTGCCCTGATCCCCGGGAGCACCGGCACGGTCAATCCGTCACTGACGATCGCCGCGCTCGCCGAACGCAACATCGCGCAGATCATCGCGTCGGGCAGGTAACAGCGCCGTTCAGGACACCGGCAGCCAGCCGGCGAGCCGGTCCAGCGCCGCCGACACGTCCGCGCTCGATCCGGCGAACGACAGTCGCACTGTCTCGTCGCCTCGGACGGTGTCGAAATCGATGCCGGGCGCAAGCGCCAGACCCGTGTCGTGCAGCAGCCGGGAACACCACGCGGTCGACGTCTCGTCGCCGAGCAGATGGGCGATGTCGGCGTATACGTAGAACGCGCCGTCGGCAGGTGCCAGCTTCGTGATGCCGAGATCCGGTAGGCCGGACAACAGCAGTTCCCGGTTGGCCGCGTAGCGGGCGACGTGCCCGTCGAGTTCGGCACGCGCTTCGGCGCTGAACGCCTCGATCGCCGCGAATTGTGCGATCGACGGCGGGCAGACCGTCATGTTCGACGCCAGGCGCTGCAAGGCCGGCCGCAGCGATTCCGGAACGAGCATCCACCCGAGTCGCCAGCCCGTCATCGAGAAGTACTTCGACACCGACCCGACGACGACCGACTCTCGCGACGTCGCCCAGGACGTCGAAGTGTCGGGCGAGCCCGGGGTGTCGAATTCGATGCCGTGGTAGATCTCGTCGGAGATCAGCAACGCGCCGTGATCGTCGCACCACCGGGCCAGTGCGGCGAGTTCGTCGGGTTCGATCATGGTGCCGGTCGGGTTGGCCGGACTCGCGACCACCAGTCCCGCAGGCGGGGTGTCGAGTGCCTCGAGCATGGCAACGGTGGGCTGGTAACGGGTGTCGGGACCGCAATCGAGTTCGACCACGTTGCAGCCGAGCGCGGCGAGGGTGTTGCGGTAGGCGGGGTATCCGGGCCGCGCGACGACCACGGTGTCGCCGGGGTCGAACGCGGCGAGGAACAGCAGGGTGAAGGCACCCGATGACCCCGTGGTGACCACGACGTCGTCGGCATCGACATCGAGTCCGTACCGCTCGCGGTGGTACCCGGCGATCACTTCGCGCAGCGGAAGGATCCCGAAGGTCTCGGTGTAGCCGAGCAGTTCCGTGTCGACGGCGTGGCGGGTGGCCCGCAGCACCGGCACGGGCGCCGGTGTCGACGGCTGCCCTGCAGCCAGGCTCAGCACGTCACCGTGGGTGCGCTGCCGTTCGGCGGCGGCCTTCCACACATCCATGACGTGGAACGTCTCGATTCGGGAGCGTCGGGATTCAATGCGCACGACCACGACGGTAGTCCTCCGCTCCCGGCGCTCAGAGCCGGATGTGCTGGCGGCCGAGCACGGCATCCCACGCGATGGGGACATCGTGAAGTGAAGCCGGGGCGCCGAACACCGCAGCACTGCCTGCGTCGTCGGCGGCGGAGACCGCAGCGGGTACCACGGGCAGCAGCAGGTGCGAATCGAATCGCCCGCCCGCATGCACGATATGGAAACCCTGGTTGATCGTGTCGTTGTGCCGGATGTCGGGAAGCGTGTCGAAGTCGTGGCCCGTGATGACCAACGCGAGCGAGGACCCCGCTTCGAAGAAGGTGCTGTGCGGCATGATCTCGATGTCGACGGGCACGATCTGTCCTGCCGACAGCGGCCAGTACTCGGCAGGGTCGATCACCGGTCGGTATGCGGTCGACGCCTCCGGATCGAGTGCGCGCCGCGAGACCCGGATCCATCCGTGCGCGACGACCGCCTCTTCGAACCCGTCGTGGCCTTCGAAACGGACCTCGTTGCCCGACGGATCGATCTTCTTCAGCGCGACGAACAGGTCCATGTCCTTGGCGTCCTTGGCCTCGACCCACAGCCGCAGAGCGGCGTGGCCCGTGACCTCGGTGTCCTCGTCGAAGGTTGTGGTGAAGACCAGTTCGTCGCCTGCGACGGGGAACATCCGGGCACTGGCCTCCTCTGCGGGCCGCTCCGAATGCAGACCACCGCTGGCGTGATCGAGATGGAGTGGAACGTAGCGGGTGTCCGGAATCGGCCACCGGGATTCATGCCGTTCGGAGTAGGTGCGCAGGTCGTGTCGGGTTTCGAGGCGAACACGCGGGGTCTCGTCGAATCCGTTGTCCTCGCCCTTGAGGAAATGGTCGAAGAACCGGCGTTGTACGTCCAGCGCCTCGACCCCGTAGAACGTCTGCCAGGTCTTGCGGCCGTGCGTGTACAGCCACTTGTCGGGCGATCCCAGCTGTGAGAAACCGGTGATGGAGCCACGCGTGCGAGGCCCCTGATCGGACCACGACGCTCCCACCAGAGCGGGCACGGTGATGTCGGCGAAGGGCGGTGGGCCCACGACGTGCCTGCAGCGGTCGGGGAATCGTCGCCACAGCCACGGAGAGATCCTCCGGATCGACGTCGACGGCGAGCGGCTGCCGCGCTGCGTCGCGCGCCACCAGAAACTGCTGAAATGTGTTTCCGGGATTCCGCCGTGGCTGAGCGTGTCGCGGAAGGGATCGGTGATGCCCTCCCACGGGGAGAAAGCGGCGAGATGCGGCGGATGCTGCGCCGCGGTGTACCACTGCAGGGTCGCCAGATGCGACACCCCGGCCATTCCCACCTTGCCGGTGCTCCACGGTTGTTCGGCTGCCCATTCGACGACATCGGCGGCGTCTGCCGCGATCCGGCCGAGCAACAGCCGCGGGCGGCCCTCGCTGGCGAAACAGCCGCGCAGGTCGGCGACGACAACGGCGTATCCGCGCGGCACCCAGTAACCGGGGTCGGGGGCTTCGAACGCCGTGTGATCACTCAGTTCGAGTTCTCCGACGAAGTTGCCGCCCTGCGCGAGTTCACCGAAACTCACCGGATAGTCGTCGACACAGGCGTCCTTGCCGTACGGCGTCACACAGACGAGGACCGGGTGCTGTTCGGATCCCTCCGGCCGGAAGACGTTCGCCCGCAATATGGTGCCGTCGGCCATTCGGATCGGGACACCACGCTCGACAATGATGTCGCCCGGCAGCGAGTAGAGCCTGACGCAATGATGCGCGAGCGGAGTCGGATCCTGCGTCGATCTACGCTTCCACGAACCCATTTGTCACCTCTGGCCTCTTCAGAAGATGCACCGAGTGTGAAACATTCAATCAGTATGCGCAAGTTCTTCCCGCACGGGAGCAAGTCAGAGCGCGATGCGTCCCTCGACCGCGGCAAGACCGATATCCGTGCGGAAATGGCCGCCTGCGAGCTTGATGTCATCCAAGGTCGCGTAAGCGTCCGCACGCGCAGCCGCGAGATCGTCGCCGACCCCCACGACGCTCAGCACCCGACCGCCCGCCGACAGGAGCGCTCCGTCGTCGCCGCGCTTCGTGCCGGCGTGAAGGACCTTGTCGCTGTCTGCACCACCGATGACGTCGCCGGTGCGCGGGGTCGCCGGGTAGTGCTCCGCAGCCAGCACGACCGTCACCGCAGCACCGTCGCGCCATTGCAGCGGCGGCAACTGCGCGAGCGTGCGGTTCGCCACCGCACCGAGCACCTCGCCGAGCGGGGACTCGAGTAGCGCGAGCACAGCCTGCGTCTCCGGATCACCGAAACGGCAGTTGAACTCGACGACCGCGGGACCCTCCTGCCCCATGGCCAGACCCGCATAGAGCAGGCCGGAGAAGCCACAACCCCGGCGCACGAGTTCGGCAGCAACCGGCTTCACGACTTCGTCGACGATCCGAGTGACAGCACCTTCGGGCAGCCACGGAAGCGGCGTGTACGCACCCATACCACCGGTGTTGGGGCCGACGTCACCGTCGCCGACCCGCTTGTGATCCTGCGCGGGCAGCAACGGCACCACGGTCTCGCCGTCGACGAGGCAGAACAGGGACACCTCGGGTCCGTCGAGGAACGACTCGAGCAGCACGGGGTGTCCGTTCTCGATGATCTCCGCCGCGTGATCACGGGCGGCGTCTCGGTCGGTGGTCACCACCACACCCTTGCCCGCGGCGAGTCCATCGTCCTTGACGACCCAGGTCGGGCCGAACCGGTCGAGCGCCTCGTCGATGATCGCGGGTGAATCGACGACCTCGCTGCGTGCGGTACGCACGCCTGCTGCGGCCATGACGTCCTTCGCGAAAGCTTTCGACCCCTCGATACGAGCAGCGTCGGCGGACGGGCCGAAGCAGGGGATGCCTGCCTCGCGCACGGCCTCGGCGACACCGAGAACGAGCGGGACCTCGGGTCCGATCACGACGAGGTCGACCTGCTTGTCCTTTGCGAGCGCGACGACCTGATCGGCGGACGAGGCATCGACCGCGTACTGCTCGGCCACCTTGGCGATGCCGGCGTTGCCCGGGGCAGCCAGGACGGCCGTCACACCCGGGTCGCGGGACAGAGCCAGAGCGAGAGCATGTTCACGGGCACCGGAGCCGATAACGAGTACGCGCACGCACGACAGACTACGGGACCGGGCTCCACACGAGATCGGCACGGCCACGGGTGCGGGCGACGGCGGTGGCGTTGGGCAGATCGACTTCATGAACCCAGTCGCGGGCCTGCGATCGCGCACGACCACCTACGCGGTGCCGTCGAACGAGGCGCGGAGTCAGCGTCTCCGCCGGCACGTCCAGGTAGATCACGAGATCCAGAAGTGGACGGATTTCCTGCCAGCCACCGGCGTCGAACAACAGGTAGTTCCCTTCGGTGACCACGACTCGCGCAGACCGTTCGATGGCATGCACCGCCGCAACCGGGTCGTCGAGTCTGCGCGAGAAACCGGGGGCGTACACGGTCTCGTCCCGGCGCACTCGCACGCGCTGCAGCAGCTCGCGGAATCCCGCCACGTCGAACGTGTCGGGTGCCCCCTTGCGTCCACGGGCACCGCGGGCATCGAGCTGGGCATTCGACAGATGAAAGCCGTCCATCGGCGCCAACCCCGTCTCGATTCCGGCGCGGGTGAGCGCACCGACGAGCAGTCCGGCCGCGCGGCTCTTGCCTGAGCCGGGCGGACCGCACAGCCCGACGACCGTCCGGCGGTGCGCGGGTAGTGGGGCCAGGACCTCGGTGACAAGCTCGGCGATCAGCGCATGTTGCGTACCGACACGTGCAGATCCGGACCCGTCCATGACGGTGACGATACGACCGACCCGGTCGGCGGGCTGGACACATGTCCGTGCCACGCATATCGTAAATTCGTAATTCCGAATTTCCGAACTTACGGAGTACCGATGTCGACGAAGGTCCTCGCTGCAGTTGCCGTCACGACCGCCCTGACACTCACGGCGTGCACCGACTCACCGCCCGACGACGCCACCGCAACCGGCACCGCAACCTCGCCGGCCGTCGATTGCGGCCCGCCTCCCGCCGCAGACGTGACGAGCCCCGAAGGCTGGATCGGCTACCTCGCCGAACACCCCGACTCCGTAGGTCTCGTCATCGACGACGGACACGGGAACGTCGTCGCACACCGCGCCGACGACCCACAACCACTCGCGTCGGCAGTCAAGGTCGTCCACCTTGCCGCGTACGCACGAGCCGTTGCGGACGGCACCCTCGACCCCGCCGAACAGATCCCGGTCGCCGAATGGGAACGCTGGTACCTCCCGGACACGGACGGCGGCGCACACCCCGCCGCCATGCAACGCCTCGGTGTCACCCCCGAGGGCACGGTCGCCCTCGACGACCTGGTGACCGCGATGATCCAGGAGAGCGACAACGCCGCACCCGACTACCTGCGCGATCGACTCGGCGACGACGCACTGACCGCAGCAGCCGAGCAAGGCGGCTGGGACGACTTCGCACCGCCCACCATGCTCGGCAATACGCTCGGGTTCATCGCACCGGAAGACACCGACGCCGACCTGTGGGACACCGCGCAGCGCTACGCGAACGACCCGGGCTTCCGCGCCGAGATCCACGAACTCCTGCAACAACCCGACGTGTTACCCGATGATCCGTACGGCGAAATGGACCGGATTCAACGCGACGACAATGCGGGCACAGCCGAGCAACTCGCGAGCATCCATCGGGCGATCGCCGACGGGTCGTTCGGGAGCGGAGCAGACATCGCCCGCGGGCATCTGGAATGGCAACCCGCACCTCCCGGCACCGAAGGTCTCGGATTCAAGGGCGGAAGTCTGCCCGGGATACTCACCGAAGCAATGAGTCTGCGGCTGGCCGACGGCACCGTCGCGACCGCAGTGATACTGACGTCGAACATGACGGAAGCCGACTACACGGCTGCGCGCGGAAGCTTCGCGCACCAAGGTCTGATGTTCGCGGCGATGACCGAGCCCGAGATCTTCGATCGGATACGGTGCGCTGTGTGAACGACCGCCCGACCGGCAGCCACGAGGACCGCATCGCCGACCTCGAACGGCGCATCCGACTCCTCGAGAACAGCGCCGCGCCCGAGGAGAACCCGGTCTCGGAATCACCGGGCGCAGCGGGCAGCATCGGCTACCAAGGCGCCGTGTCGTTGTCCGGCAACGTGTCCTGGACCATCGAATACGACGCTGCCGCCACCCTCGATCTCGATGGGTCCGCGATCGCAGCGGTCCTCGACGCGCTCGGCAGCCCCGACCGGCTCGCGATCGTGCGGACCCTCCTGCGAGGTCCTGCCACTGCAAGCGAACTGCAAGAGGCGACGGCCCTGTCGTCCCCCGGCCGTCTCTACCACCATCTGCGGACACTGTCGGCCGCCCACATCGTCGAACAGCAGTCCCGTAACCGCTATCACATCCCACCTGCGAAGGTCGTCCCCCTGCTTGTCCTCTCACTCGCTGCGGCCGATGTCGCCGAGCAGCTGTGATCGGCCTATTGTGCCGGTATGGCTTCCGTGTTCAGCATGATCATTTCCGGTGACCTACCCGGCCGTTTCGTGTGGGAGGACGACGATGTCGTCTCGTTCCTCACCATCAATCCGCTCACCGAGGGGCACGTCCTCGTCGTTCCGCGACAGGAAGTGGATCACTGGCAGGAGATCGACGACGACCTATGGGACAAGGTCAACCGTGTCGCCCGGATCGTCGGACGCGCAGTGTGCGCAGCGTACGAAGCGCCGCGCGCCGGGCTGGTGATCGCCGGTCTCGAGGTCCCCCACCTGCACTTGCACGTCTTCCCGGCGCACACGCTCGGCGACTTCGATTTCTCGCAGGCCGAGAAGGATCCGTCGGCCGAGTCGCTCGACCGGGCCCGCGACAGGATCCGGGCAGCGTTGCGCGAGCAGGGGCACGCAGAACACGTCCCCGACTGAAGCTACGCCTCAGTGCGCCCGCGGCTGCGACGCTGTCGACACCGACACACCGGCCGCCGCGGGCGCTGCTCCCGCGCCGTGCGGATCGTCGCCGAGCGGGTTGTCCAGAAACGCGGCCAGCTCCACCCACGACGTGGCGGGGGCCGTCGTTCCCGCGAGAATCCCGAGGTGGGTACCCGGAACACGAACGCACCGCACCCTCGGCGACCCGGTGAGAACCGACGTGACCGGCTCGACCGATGGGATCGGAGCGAGAACGTCGTCGGTGCCGCCGAACGCCAGCACCGGCACGTCGACATCGGCGAGTTCGACGACGCGACCGCCGAGCTCGAGCCGTCCCGTCGTCAGTTCGTTGCCCACGGTCACCTTCACCGCGAGCTGACGGAATGCCCGACCCGCGTAGCCTTCGATCTCGTTCTGGAACCGGTCGACGCGTTCCATACGCGCGAGCTTGTCGCGGTCGGCGATATTGGCGGCGACGAACCACGGCCGCCTCACCTCGCGCTCGAACGCGGTGACGCGGTAGGCAATCCGCACCAGCGGTGCAGGAATCCCGCCGAACAGATGGTCGGCGACATCGAGCGCCGGTTCTGCGAGATACCTACCTGCCAACCGGGGAAGGGCCATCAGCGGAATCTTCGCGTAGTCGATGGGTGTCCCGAACGTGGTGATCGAGCGAACCGGTAATTCCGGGTGGGCCGCAGCAGTCAGTAGCGCAAGGCTTCCCGCGATGCTCCACGCGACGAGGTCGACGTTGCGTCCGCCCGACAGTTCCGCAACGCGATGAATCGCTTCGGGAAGCACGTCGTCGATCCAGAATTCGAGTCCGAGGTCACGATCGTCGTCGGTGATCTCCCCGTACTCGATGAGAAAGACGCTGCGGCCGAGCCCGACGAGGTGCGCGGCGAGACTCTGCTCGGGCATCAGGTCGAAGCAGGTCGGCGACGCCGCGAGCGGCGTCACGAGCAGCACGGGGTCGCCGCCGTCCTCGGGGCCGAAGCGGCGCAGCGTCCGGTGGGGGCCGTCGCCGACCACGACCGACGGCGTCCGGTGCGGCTCGGCGACACCGTCCGCCACGAACAACGACCACGCGTTGTGGGCGGCCTTCGACACGAAATCCGCGATCCCCATCTGGCTCCCTACCTGCCCTGCGAATCGGCATGATGCGAAACGCAGTCTAGAGGAGGGCGGGATGTCACTCCGGGTGCAGGCGTGGCATTCGCACGCGGAACGTCGACCCCCGGCCGGGGATGCTGTCGACGTCGACCGTCCCGCCGTGCGCGGCGACCAGCGCGGCGACGATGGACAGTCCCAGACCACTGCCGCCCCCGATGCCGCCGGTGCGTGAACGAGAACTGTCGGTGCGATAGAAACGCTCGAACACGCGCTCCCTGTCGACTTCCGACAATCCGGGTCCGGTGTCGGCTACCTCCAGCACGGCATCGGCGCCGACCGTACCCACGCGGACCGTCACCGCTGCGTCGGACGGCGTGTGGGTCAATGCGTTGGTCACGAGGTTCCCGAGGACCTGGCGCAACCGGACATCATCGCCCAGCACCTCCGGTGTGCCGGGCCCGTCCACGACCGCGAGGTCGATGGTGCGGTCCGGCGCGACGACCCTCGCTCCGTGCACGGCGTCGGCAGCGATCGCGAGCAGATCCACGGGCTTGCGTTCGAGCGGTCGTTGCGCGTCGAGCCGTGCCAGCATCAGCAGGTCTTCTACGAGGACGCCCATACGACGGGATTCGCTTTCGATGCGCGTCATCACCATGTCGGTGTCGTCGCTCGCACCCTGCTTGTAGAGCTCGGCGAATCCCCGGATCGTGGTGAGGGGCGTGCGCAGTTCATGGCTCGCGTCGGCGATGAAGCGGCGCATCCGATCTTCCGACCGGCGAGCAGACTCCTCCGACGCGGCGGTCGCGGTGAATGCCTCCTGAATCCTGGCGAGCATCGTGTTGAGTGCGACGGAGAGCCCGCCCACCTCGGTCCTCGGATCCGTTTCGGGGACGCGCTCGTTCAGGTCGCCGGCCGCGATCGCAGCCGCCGTACGCTCGACCTCCTGCAGCGGGCGCAGACTGTGCCGGATTGCGAAGTATCCGGCGATGCCGAGAAGAACGAGCACGACACCGCCGATCACCAGTTGCAGAACGACGAGTCGGTCGACGAGGTCCTCGGTCTCCGACAAGGTCAATGCGACCGTGGTGGTGCCTCCGTCCCGATCATCGGTCGTCAGGACCCTCCACTCGACACCCGACCCGTCGGCCGAGCCCACCGTGCTCAGTCCCGCTTCGGGTACCGGAGGCAGCTCGGGAGACTCGGGCTGGTCGTTGATCAGCAGCCGAACGTTGCCGTCGGCGTCGGTGAGATAGACGTAGAACGGACTCGGCGGACGTCCCGGGTCCGCAGCCTGCCGCGGTGGAGGAAGAAACCCCAGCGGCTTCGCCCAGGTCTGCCCGGCATCGTGCAGATCCCGGTCGACGCGGGAGATCATCGACGTCTCGAACGCCGAGGTGACAGCGAAGCCCGATGCCAGCAACCCCAATCCCGCGAGCAGGACCAGCGCCGCAACCAGCTTCAGCCGCAGCGGAACAGCATGCAGTCGCGGGAGCGAACGCGAGTTCACGCCCTGGGCTCACGCATCACGTAACCCACTCCCCGCAGGGTATGGATCAGGGGAACGTCACCGGTGTCGACCTTGCGCCGCAGGTACGACACGTACGACTCCACCACCCCCACCTCTCCCCCGAAGTCGTAGTTCCACACGTGTTCCAGGATCCGTGGCTTGCTCAGCACCGTGCCTGCGTTGACCACGAAATAGCGCAGAAGTGTGAACTCGGTGGGAGACAGCGAGACCGGCTGCCCGGCCTTGAACACCTCGTGGGTGTCGTCGTCGAGTTCGATGTCGGCGAACCGGACGCGCCCCGAGCGCTCGGACTCCGACACTTTCCCTGCGCGCCGGAGAATCGTGCGCAACCGTGCGATGACCTCTTCGAGGCTGAACGGCTTGGTCACGTAATCGTCGGCGCCGAGTGTCAGCCCCGAGACTTTGTCCTCGACGGCATCCTTCGCGGTGAGAAAGAGGACCGGGGCGTCGATGCCGTCCGCGCGCAGGCGCCGCAGCATCCCGAACCCGTCCATGCCGGGCATCATGACGTCGAGAATCATCGCGTCCGGACGGAAGCGGCGGGCCCTGTCGAGACCTTCGGCGCCACTCGAAGCCGTCTCGACCTCGAACCCCTGGAACTTCAGGCTCACCGACAGGAGTTCGACGATCGTCGGCTCGTCGTCGACGACCAGAATGCGGGCCTCGGGATTATCGGTCACGCGGACGATTGTCGCGCCCGCCCCTCGAGTCCCGCTGGGCGTTCGCTGTGAGCTTCCTGGGAACGGATGCGGTGAGATGGCCCACCAGGCCCTTGCCGCCGTCGACGGGCGTTCCTAACCTGGAGCGATGGTGACCGCATCTCGGTCTCCCGGACGAGCGCACCGTACCCGGCCAGCGACAAGACGGTGCAGGAGTTGTCATCATGGCATGGATCGTCCTTGTGTTGTCCGGTGTTCTCGAGGCCGTGTGGGCCACCGCTCTGGGTAAAGCAGCGGGTTTCACCCGGCTGGCTCCCAGCATCGTCTTCCTCGTTGCGCTGACGCTGAGTATGGCCGGCCTGGCCTACGCCATGCGCACTCTCCCGATCGGCACGTCCTATGCGATATGGGTCGGTATCGGCGCCGCGTTGACCGTGGGGTACGCGATGGTCAGCGGTACCGAGACCGCGTCCGTCGTGAAGATCCTGTTGATCGCCGGGATCGTCGCATGTGTGGTGGGGCTGAAAGTCCTGCACTGATCGCCGGGCTGATTTCTGTGTGTCTCCGGTTACAGTGAATTCATGAATTTGGGGTCCGTGTTGGCGGCACCGTTGCGAGTCGGCCTGGCGGCGGCAGATTCCGCGCTGCTCGTCGCCGAAACGGTCATCGGCACGATACGTATTGCGGTGTCGCCGGCGACCTATTCGGCGCTGGGCGCGATCGGGCTGAACGACACCCGAGACTCGATCGGGTTACTGCAGCAGGTGTCGCGGTTGACCGCAGATGATCGCGGTCTCGGGCAGGCCCTCCGCCCCGGCGGCCCACTCGACCGGCTCCTCGCGACCGGTGGTCCGGTTGATCGGCTCACTGCCCCCGGCGGCCCACTCGAACGCATCCTCGAACCAGGAGGAGCGCTCGACCGGTTGACCGTTCCCGGTGGCCCACTCGACCGGGTTCTCGCCGACGACGGAGCCCTCGACAGGCTCCTGTCGGAGGGCGGGCTCCTCGACCGCATCACAGCGCCCGACGGCCCGCTCGAACGACTACTGGCGCAGGACGGCGCAGTCGAGCGACTCACCACGCCGGGCGGCCTGGTCGATACTGCGCTCCGGCCCGGCGGAGTCGTGGAACGCGCACTCGCCGAAGGCGGCACGCTCGACGTGCTGCTCTCCGAGCGCGGCGCCCTCGAACGCCTACTCGTCGAAGGCGGCCCCCTCGATCAGATCGTGTCGCTGTCGGAGACCCTCGCAAGCTTGACTCCGGGCATAGTCCGAATGAACGAGAGTGTCGACACTCTGCAGGAAACAGTCGAGCTGCTGCGCGGCGCGGTGGGCCCGCTCGGCGACCTCGCGGGCAAACTCCCGGGCCGTTGGTTGCGCAGCAGTAAGGGCGAGATCCTCCCGCCTCCCTGACCAGGAACGATCCGACGTATCGAGAGCCTCAGCGATCCTCTCGCCGCGTCGCGACCAGCGCTGCCGCGTCGGCACCGGCCCGCACCACTGCATCACGTAACGACACACCGGTGCCGAGCAGAGCCGCGAGAGTGCCTGCGAAATGGTCGCCGGCACCGGTCGTGTCGATTACGTCGACGCGAGGAACCTCGATGTGCTCGACGCCGTCGTTCGTACCGATCACGATGTCGTCGCCGCCCCGCGTCACCACAACAGTGGGAACCCGCTGGAGCAAACGCCCGACCGTGGCATCGATGTCGGTGCTCGGCTCGGTGTTCGCGTAGTACGCGGCCTCGTGTTCGTTGACGACGAGCGGGTCGGCCACCTGGAGTATTTCGGGGGCGACCGGAGCGGTGGGGCTGGGATTGAGCACGAACCTGCGCTGTCGAGCACGGGCCCATGACGCCACAGCGTGCGTCACCGATGGTGGGAGTTCGAGCTGGGTGAGGACGACAGCCGGATCCAGCTCATCGAGCGCTTCGGTGACGTAGGCCGGGTCGAGGAGTCCGTTCGCACCGCCGATCACGATGATTCTGTTGCTCCCGTCCTCGGCGAGAACGACGATCGCGCGCCCTGTCGCGGCATCGAGTTCGGTCAGGTGACGCGTGTCGACACCCGCGCGGCGCTGGGCATCTCGCAGAGTGTCCGCGGCGTCGTCGTTTCCGACCGCCCCGACGATCGCGGTCGACGCCACCTCGGCCGCTCCGATCGCCTGGTTGGCGCCCTTTCCGCCCGGGTAGGTCGACAGACTCCGGCCCAGCACCGTCTCCCCGTCCTCCGGGGCACGCGTCACGAGCGCGGTCAGGTCGAGGTTCAGGGAACCGACGACAGCCACGACGCAGCGGTTCGCTGCCTCGATGTCAGCCGACGGCACTGCCCGGTTCCAGTCCCGGGCACACCATGTGCACTACGTCGTCGGCCCAGGTCTCGTCGACCCGGCCGTGCCGCAGGTAGGCGCCGAGGTACGAACCGACGAGCGTGGACACCGCGGTGTCGATATCGAGATCCGCGCGGAGGGCACCTGCATCGACAGCGGCACGGAGCACTTCGGCCGCGACTTGGCTGCGACTGTTGATGATGTCGCGGAACGATTCGGTCAAATCCGGGTCTGCGTCGGTGAGGACCGCGCTGACGCTACCCATACCGATGTCGCTCGAGAGCGCGACGCGAAGCAGATCGAGGGTCCACTTCACCCGGTCGTACATGCAGAGGCCGTCGGGTATGCGCGGCGCCGCGGACTGCGAATCGAGTGCGGCATCCAGCAGTTCGTCGCGGTTGGCGTACCGACGATAGATGGTGGTCTTCGCGACACCGGACAACGCCGCGACGGACTCCACGGTGACCCGGTTCGGTCCGTGCTCGCGCAGGATCGCGAGCACCGCACCCAGAATTCTCGCGTCCGTCCCGGCACGCGACTTGGCGGAACGTCGCGGCGATACGGACGCGGGTACCACGTCGGCATCGACAACCATGTCCATCCCTTCTAGGGCGAGTGTTCCCCGCCAGTGCATCGAGTTTGCGGAAGAACACCCCCCGAAATCAAACACTACGAAACGATACGCTACGCTGAGCGTATCGTTTTGCCAATTTTTCAGATTTCAGGAGCTGCGCATGACAGAGATCTACGCACCCACTTCCGCATACAACTTCGATTCGGAGACGCTTCTCGAGAGCTACCGCACATACGACGCAGTAGAACGCGCGATCGACCATCTCTCCGACGAAGGCTTCGCCGTCGAGTACCTGAGGGTCGTGGGCCAGGGCGTCACCACCGTCGAACAGGTAGAAGGACGGATGACCACGGCGCGCTCGACCGCCAACGGCGCAGGCGTCGGCGTATGGACAGGCCTGCTGTTCGGACTCCTGCTCGCCGTTTTCCTTCCGGCGAGCACCGTCGCCGGACCCATCCTCGTCGGCATCGCGCTCGGAGCCCTATGGGGCGGCGCACTCGGCTTCGTCGCCCACTACAGCACAGGCGGCAGGCGCGACTTCATCTCCCGCAAGAGCATCGAGGCGAGCCGATACGACCTGATGGTCGAGCAGGATTTCGCTACCGAAGCACGGGAGAAACTCGCACTGCGGTGAATTCCTCGCCGCTCGAGTACGCTCTTTCGCCCCGACAAGTCTGCCTCGAGATGGCATCATCCGGATATGGCCGATCCGACGTCGAATTCATCGCCGAAGTTGTCGGTGGGTACTGCCGTGATCGTCAGAGCCGGGGTTGCCGAAGCGAGATCGACACCCGGCAAGATCGTGGAGGATTACGGCAGTTCCCAGCAGGTAGTGGGCGCAGACCTCGGACGCGACTGGGCACCGATCCGCAGGTGGGCGGTCGCGCTCGACAACGGGCGTCTCGTATTCGTCGACGACGACGACCTGGAGATCGCTCCTGTCTGATCCCCGCACTCAGGCCGCGACAATCCCTGCCACAGGAATCCTGGCATCGACGGCCTGACGGAAATTGATCATTGCGCGCTCGAGGTGATCCCTGTTGGTCACCAGCACAGCGCCCGTTGCGCGACGCTCGAGCAGGACATCGTTGGTGAATCGCGCGTTCTCCACCGTGGAAGTCGACTCGGATTCCTCGATGATCCGCTCCGGCGGAACACCCCGCGACACCAGCCACTCCTTCATGGCACCGGCCTCGGTGATGCCGTTGCGAGGCACTCCCCCGGTGACGACGACGGGTGACTCCGGATAGCGCTCCGCCGCGCGGAGAGCCGCTTCGAGTCGTTGCGCGAGCACAGGCCGGATCTTGCCGTCCTCGGTCAGCCCTGCCCCGAGAACCACGAGATGGGTACCGATCGGATTCATGTCGAGCATCACCGGAAAACGCGGGGTCAGGTTCTCCAGCTCGGTGCACGCGATGATCAACTCGTCGATCGTGCCCTGACAGAGCGGAGTGACCGACAGTATTCCGTTGACGATTGTGTCCACCGAAGGTGTTGCAGCTGCCTGCCCTGTCGAAAGTCCGAGCGTGGCCGTCGCTGCCACTGTCGCCGCGAGCACTGTCCGTCGCACACCACTCATACACGTCCACCTTCCAAGGAGCGGTCGGATTCCGGATGGGCCGCACTGTGCCACATCCAGTGGGCCAGGTGGGCATGGCACCCGCGCGATCGGGACCTGTCACCACACCCGCAAGAAGATTTGAGGACCCCCGACAACGTGGCACGCCTGCTCGTTGGCGGGCGCCACCGCACAACGAGATCGAAAGCGCGGCGCTCGTCAGAGGCGTGGACAAACCCGAACCGCATGTGCCAGAGTTTCGACCACAAATGAAAAGGCCCGCCGCGAGATTAGGCCCTCGCGACGGGCGGTTGTCCGACTAGTACAGGAGTCGAACAGTGACCGAGCATACCCATGTTCCCAGTTCGGGTGGTATCCGTCGTGGGCCACGTCTGGCCGACAACTTCACCATCCTTTCCAACGCCCTCATCAACGATGAGCGCCTCAGTTTCCGTGCACGCGCAGTGCTGATCTGGCTTCTGTCCAAGCCCCACGACTGGAGTATTCGCTCCGACGCCATCGCCCGGCAGTCTCCACGCGAAGGCCGCGAAGCGATCCGCACCGCGATGCGCGAACTCGCCGAACACGGCTACCTCGTCCGCGAGAAAATCCAGGACGAGCGTGGCCGGTGGTCCACCATCCAGACCGTCTACGAAGAGCCCCAGACCGCCACGCCCCCGCCTCCCGTTCCGAAGCCCAGGAAATCGGATTCCGGTAAAGCGACCGACGGAGAACCGGGCGCTCTCACAAAGGACGAATCTCCAAGGACCGAAACCGACAACGACGCCGCGCGGACGATCGAATCGACCGGAGACGACACCCCAACCTCAACGTCGTTGTTGTCAGCGGCAGACTTTCTCGCCAGGAAGACTCGCGCGGTCGTCGACGAATCCCACGCACTCTTCACCACGCTCGAAGCGGCGACTCTCGCTGCGGGCCTGCCCGCGTCGTACGCGCGCATCAAACCCGAACAGAGGCGCGAAATCGCCACGCTGATCGAACTTCACGGCATCGACGCGCTCGTCGCGGCGGCCACCCGCGCGCACCGGCCCGAGAACCCGACAATGCACGTCCACGGCTGGATCCGGCTGTGGAGGTCCCTTCCGGTCCACCGTTCGCTGACTCGATCGAGTTCCTGTCGCAAGTGTGTGAACGGGTGGGTCGAGGACGACGAATACGAGATCGTCGGCCGCTGCGAGTGCCGACGTGCTGCGTGATGCGCGACGGACTCGGTACCACACCGCTGCGGTCGAATACGCCCGCCTCACGACCCCCATCCGAGACGCCGCCTGGCAGCGAGGGCGCCAACCGTGCGACATTGGTTCACGAGCTTATCGGCGTTCCATGAAGTGTTGTCCTACAAGATGTCTCGTGAGTACCGGGGATGGCTCGATTCTGGATCTGACGGTCCACCCTCCAGACATGTAGCGCAGGTGGGCGTTGATCAAGGTGCCGATGCCAAGAGATGCAGCCAAGGTGGACGGGGCTGCTGGCGATCCGGGTTGGCGAGATCGTCAAAAGGCCATATGCCGACCCTCCGCAATCAGGGCACCCACGTAGCGCCTCGACGTCGAGCCGAGCCACAAGACGGTTATAAAAATCACTCAATCTCTTGGGCTGCAGCAGTTCTGGATGGCGTTAAGATGCCGATAACCCTCGTTATGTTAACCGGGGTGAAATCGGACATCCTCGGGACCGCTGCGGCAGGACGTCGGAGCGGTTCGACATCCTCTGGCCCGTTCTGTATCGACGCGACATCCCTTCGGGTTCCGTGCCGCCGCCCAGCCTCTGCTCGCCCCCTTGGGCCGGGCTTCGACTCGCGCCGGCCCAAGGCGCCCGGGCCGGATCGAGTCGGCGAACCGATCGCCACACAGTCACCGACGGCGCGCTGCGCCGACACGCAGATCGCCAATGCCCCGATGTGATGACGCCATGCGGTCGACGACGCGTTCGCGGTCTACACGCGGCACATCCTGCAGGGTGATGTGCAGACGGCAATGCGGATGAGCCTCGTCCCTCGAAGTGCGGATGCCACCCGTCGCCGTGCTGACGTACTAGAAAATTTTACCGAGCAGGTTATGTCCGGCATAAGACGGAAGGCCCTGCTTCGGTGATCCCTTGATCATCGAAGCAGGGCCCTAGCAGGCCGACTGCAGGGGGGATCGGTACCTGCTCGCGCCCGGAGATGGAGGCACGCCGCCTCATCCACGCTGCACGCACACCGTTGGCACGACGTGGAACCTGCGGTAGATGCTTGCGGGACGAACCATCGACAGGTGCGATGCCCTCCCCGGCAACGACATCCATTGTCGATTAGTACATTAATCAATTCGGTTGTTTAACAACAGTGTTCGGTACGATGAAAAATCTGCAATACCACCACCTATATGCGGCGACCGACCCTGGCTGCGGAGGTGCGTATATGTCGTCAGCGGCCGTTGCGCCTCAAACCGAAAGGTCCATAAGGGGCTCGTGCAGAGAGCTCGCACGTACGCACTTCGGATTGTGGACCAAGTGGTGCAACCTTCACTGCGCTGAACGCACATCCAAAGAAAAGAACCTTTAAACCGAGCCTTTGTTGGCGCAAGTCCTGCGCTACACCAGCTTCTCGCGGAAGTCTCCATGGGTCCCGCAGAGGTGCGCGCGAGCAGTCCTGCCAATCAGTCGACTGCTGCCTTGTACGAATATCTCAGACGTCGATTACGCCATGCAACGTGAAACCGAAGTATCCGACGTTCGACCGGGTTACCGCCAACTCGCCGAGCGAGTCGACTTCCTCATAGGGATGCGGGTGAACGGTGAGTGCTGCGTCAGCTTCGTGCCATTCGGAATAGACGAAGTCACGTGTATCTGCGCGAGTAAAACGAGGGACTGGGAGTGAGCCGGGGTTGCGCATGTCGGGCATACCAATTGCACCGATGGTGGGTCGGGCAGTGTAGCCCAGGGCCTCACTTTTCTCGCCGGTGAGGACCGCTTGAGCTTCAAAGACGACTCGGTCCCTCGCCGACAGGACACCGCCAATCTTGGTGCCGGCAGCAAGAGGCGACGCTGCAGGATGTGCGATGGGGAAACTTTGTGTCAGCCACGTGTTCCCAGTCTTCTTCGGCAGCCCCTGCAATATTCCCCTAACAAGGGACGCATCCTGATTGACCCACATAGCGGGGCAGTAATTATAGATTTCGCCGTCCGGTTGCTCGACCTCCAGCATGAACGATGTCTCGCGGAACTGAGACATGGTGGGATCCAGGAGATCGTCAGAGGTGGCGGTCGCCTGCCAATAGACAAAGTGCACGCATCCATTACCTGTGACTCGTCCGAGTCCCTCAGGAACGAAGGTGGAAGCCCTTGTGGCGTCGTAACTGAATCCCACATTCAGGGCCCAGGCGGAGTAGTACCAGGGCGGGGTGGGCAGCAGTGCCGCCTTTCCGGTCGTCGTGAGCGGGGGGGTGAAGCTCTGATGCTTCCAAATCTCAGCCATGGCGTTCCTCTTCGTCGAGTCGTTGGCGGGGCTGCACCTTAGTTGCAACAGCCACGCCCGAGTCACCGGGTGATGCCGTCAGGTGAGCTGCTTGTCAGACGATTACCCGAGCGGTGTACGGAGACCCCATCCACCGCGGCCAATCGGACCGCACCTTTACCTAACAGCCCCGAGTTCCATCGCAATTTCATTCAGTGAACTACTCTTGCAATGGCTGAAACCATAAGACTGTTCGATTCGCGTGTCAACAACATCGCCACTCGAACCTTCCGGAGAGTGCTGATACCCTTCGGTAGGTGAAAGACAACGTGGCTACAGAAAGCCGCTCCTCCACTCTTTCGGGGGTCGAGCGGACAGCACGAATCCTGCAGGCGGTTGAAGCAGCGGGGTCTTCGAACCTGGCCGAGATCGCTAGGCGCACCAACCTCAACGAGGCCACCGTCCTGCGCTATCTGAACAGTCTCTCCTCGCTCGGGTTCATCGAGCGTGTCGAGCCTGCGACCTACCGGCTCGGCTGGGAGATCTTCCGCCTTGGCCAGAGGACGCTTTCCACGCAGGTGCCCCGGGCAGCAATCAGGCCAGCCATGGAGTCCCTGGTCACGGAGTTCAACGAGACAGTGAACTTTGCGATCGTGAGACAGCGCGCCATCGTGATCGTCGACGTCGTCGAGAGCAGCCGTGCAGTCAAAAAGATCAGTTTCGTCGGCCAGTCCGACCCATGGCATGCCTCCGCCCTCGGCAAATCAATACTTGCGACCATGCCTGATCTCGAATGGCGCGCAGTCTTGGAAGAGGCAGGTTTGCGGCGGCTCACCGAACATACGATCACCAGTCTCAACAAGATGGAGGTCGAGATCGCAGCCACACGAGAGCGAGGGTACGCAGTTGACGACGAAGAGGTCGACGACGAGTTGACCTGCATCGCAGCCGCGATCCCTACCAGTGACGGAAAGCCCGCTCAAAGTGCACTGAGCATCAGTTTTGTCACGCACCGACTCACCCCTGGCCGCGTTGAAGATGCTGGACACAAGATAACGGCCGCGGCCAAGGAGATTGCACTCCGCTTGAACTGATTCACGTCTTCCTGCAGCGCTGCCGGGCTGCCGTCGCGAGTCCGACAGCACGACTGTTGTCCTAGAACGATATTCGGCGATCGCTCCTCTAGCGCTGACGATTCTTGCATGAGCCAGCATACGAGGTTCCTCAATCATCATGGTGGACAAGGTCCGAGTTTCACCGCGACACCTCCCCGGATCGGAGCTCCATGGCTACACGGCGTTACGCACCCGACAGACGTGACCAGATCATCGATGCGACACTCGAAGTGATTGCTACCGAAGGAGTCGCGGGCACCACTGCCCGGAAGATCGCGGCCCGTGCCGATGTCCCCCTCGGTTCGATCACCTACCACTTCGAGAGTATGGATGACCTCCTGCGAGAGGCATTCACGCGCTACACCACCGATGTGAGTGGCCGATCGAGCGCCCGTCTGGCTGCCGCAACAACCCGAGACGAGGCGAAAACGGCAGTAGTAGAAGTCATTCTGCGTGACCTCTTCGACACTCCCGAATCATTCTCGATCACGCTTGAACTCTACAATCTTGCATCTCGCAGGTCCGAGTACCGGAAGCTCGCCCAGGACTGGATGGCCCGCAGTCGCGCGTCCTTCCGCCGTCACTTCGACGAGGACGAGTCAAGGATGCTCGACGCGTTGGTGGAGGGGATGTCGATCCACCAGTCTCTTGACCCGCAAGCGGATGCCCGAGCAATCGTCCGGCGCAGCGTCGAGAGAATCCTGAGCTGACCGCACTACTCGGATTCTTGCGGAGATAGGACACGATCCACGGGCGATGCGGCCGTATCTGGTCCGCCTCGAATTGCCACTCCACCAGGCTGCTGCGACCGAGCAGACCCACCGAACCTACCCAGAACTGGGCACGGAGCCCCCTCCTTGCGTCGGCGCGGCTGCCAATCTCCCTGGGGGTGTTGACAGTCACAAGCCCTACCCTTACGGTTTCGTTCAACGAAGTGCTTCTTCACCCAATGAAATAGCGCTCCAGTTCGGCAATCCCTCCAACCCCATCAGATGGTCTACGTGGCCCGTTGCAGCCTCCGGTTGATCCGAGACGGTTCAAGTTTCTTGCCCGAGTTGGACGTTCGCGCAATCTCAGACCAGAGAGACGAAATCGGTATGAAAATCGATTCTGGAACCATTGCCTCTGAGCCCCCTGGTGAGAATTCCTCCTCAGGACGACGCCTCGGAGTCACAGCCGCCCTCGTGGACTCGAAAGGGTCTTACCACCGCAACGAGTTGAAGAAGGATTCGTTGGGAGTACCCAGCATCTTCTTCTACATCATTGCGGCAGCGTCACCTCTGACGGTCGTCGTGGCTGTTTTTCCCATCATTCTCGGTTCCGGAAATGGAATCGGGATGCCGGGAGCGTTCCTAGCCGTCACGGCGGTATTGATGATTTTCGCCGTAGGCTATGTGGCAATGAGTCGACACGTTACGAACGCTGGCGCATTCTATGCTTACGTAACCCTTGGCCTCGGACGTCTGCCCGGACTCGGCTCTGCTTTCCTCGCGATATTTGCCTACAACGCGATCCAGGCCGGACTGTACGGGGGATTCGGGTATTACACCTCCACCTTCCTTTCCAATCGGCTCGGCATAGAAATTCCATGGTGGGCTTGTGCGCTTGTGGCACTAGCCTTTTGCCTGGCGCTAGGAATCCAGGGGGTACACTCGGGCGCTAAGGTTCTCGGCGTCTTCATGACACTTGAGATTACCGCCATCGCAATGCTCAGCGTGTGGTCCTTGTTCGCTGGCAATGTCCCGGTCTCCGAATTCTCGTTGGAACCGTTCAAACCGTCGGCAGTATTCGCGGGAGCCTTCGGTGTCGCAATCATGTTTGCTCATGCGTCATTTATCGGATTCGAGGGATCTGCGATCTACAGCGAAGAAGCGAAGGATCCACAACGGACAATACCTCGCGCCACCTATCTCTCGGTTGCTTTCATGGGAGCCCTCTATGCGATCTCGGGTTGGCTTGTCATGAACGCCCTCGGACTGGGACGGGCAGTAGAAATGGCACAAGCGGACAGTGGGTCGTTCATTTTTGACGTTGGCGACGATCTGATCGGACACAACATTTCAGTTTTCTTTCAAGTCCTAATCATTACCGCCATGTTCGCAGCGATAATCACCTTCCACAACAATGTCGCCCGCTATCTGTTCTCACTGGGCAGGCAGGGCCTTATCTGGGGGCGGCTCGGATGGACGCTGCCAAGTCGGCAGACCCCGTGGGTCGCTTCCGTGGTGCAATCGATTATGGCCGGCATGGTCGTCTTGATCTTCGCAATCTGCGCGCTCCATCCATTCGACCAACTCTTCACCTGGGCGACTGGAATCGGTGCCACCGCGGTGATCTTGTCTCAACTCATCGCCGGGATTGCCATTTTCGTGTTCTTCCGCCGTTCGAGCGTGGACAAGAGAACCTGGAATACCTTTATCGCGCCCCTCTTGGCCATCCTCGGCCTTGGGTCGTTCATGTTCTGGACAGTCCGCAGTCTCGACGTCTTGTTGAATGTGACCGGACCTGCTGTGTTCGTGATGATGTCCCTGGTCTTCGTGGCCTGCTTGTTGGGGATTGCATACGGTGTTTTCTTGCGACTGACGTCGCGTGAAAAGTATGACCGGATCGGACGCGCTCTCAACGAACGCGAACTCGACGAGCCTGCTCCCGAAGCAACGTAGCGGTCTCTCACCTCGGCCGGTGGAGGCTACGCGCATCTTTATGTGGACACGACACACGTAGGCGACGAGGCGGTGACGACTTGTTCGTCACGCAGATCGCAACCAGCCAGCAGAAGAGGGCCTGCACCCGTAAGGGTGCAGGCCCTCTTCGTACAGCTTGGCCTTTCACTCCGAGGAAGGAATAATTCGTTGGTCAACTTCTTCAGTCGAAACGCCAGCCCAGAGATCGACGGCGCTCTCGGAAGAACGACGATGCTCACGAGGGCAACGCGGGCCCGAGAAGTCGTCCTGGTGCTGGCAGCGATTACATCCATCCAGTTCGGCGCTGCCTTTGCAGCGGGTCTTTTCGACCGGTTAGGCCCCGGTGGCACCACGGCCTTAAGACTGACTATCGCCGGCTTGATCCTCGTGGTGGTCGTCCGCCCCCGAGTATGGGCCTGGAGTGGTGGCACCTGGCTCGGCAGTGCCGCACTTGGTTTGTGCATGGCAGGCATGAATGTCTTCTTCTACGAATCGATTGCCAGGATTCCTCTCGGAGTCGCCGTCTCGATCGAATTCACCGGGCCGCTTCTCGTGGCCCTGATGAACTCACGCCGGTTGACCGAACTCTTCCCGGTCGCAATTGCGGCGGTGGGCATCGGGATCTTCGGGGTCCAGGCCTACGGAGAGACTGCCGCACTTGATCCCTTCGGCGTGACCATGGCCCTCATCGCCGCGGTCTTCTGGGCTCTCTACATTCTGGCAGCTTCGCGAGCAGCCTCTCAGCAAACCGGCTTGGACGTCCTTGCCGGGGCCACGGTGATGGCCGGGGCCTTGACGATCTGGCTGGCAATTCCCGTTGCCACCGAGATACTCAGTCCCAGCATGCTTGCAGCCGGACTCGCACTCGCACTGCTGGCCTCCGTCATCCCCGTGACCTGTGAAATGACCGCATTGAAAACGCTACCCAAGCGGTCGTTCAGTGTGCTTGTCGCTCTCGAACCGGGAGCAGGTGTGCTCGCCGGATACCTCGTACTTGGGCAATCACTCAGCGGGCTACAAGGACTGGCCGTTTCCTTGATCGTCACCGCTGCAGTCCTGGTAACCGTGCTGCGCCAGGATCAAAGACCGACACTTCCCTGCTGAGCTATGTACAAACGTACGCATCATGTGTACGGTCGTACATAGCAGCCCGCGGAACGGCCGAGAAGGCTCCTCGTCACCCCTCAGCGCTGCGAGCGGGGTGACACTGCCGACCGGCGCCTCCAACCCGGCCGCGCAGGCACAACCGCCACCCAGCGGACCTGCACCTCGGCCGTCCCGCGGCTGCGTTTTCCTGCACCGCCAGACGCACTGTTTCCGCTTATTGATTCTCGATAATCGATTGGGAGCGTGTCAATTTCGAGATTGACGCGCGGGCTGCATCGCTTATAACCTGACTTCACTAGATGCATGATTGTTTCATCCAATGAAAACTGATCCAGGAGCTCGGGATGACTCTGAGAAGTGAAATGTTCATCGATGGCGAATGGGTGGCGGCCTCGAACGGCGCCGTCGATCCCGTGAACGAGCCTGCAACGGGGCAGCCTTACGCCGAGGTTGCCCACGGCACCGTCGAGGACGTCGACCGTGCCGTTGCAGCCGCGGAGCGAGCCTTCCCCGCGTGGTCGAAGACTGCTCCCGGTGAGCGCGCACTCGCGCTTCTGCGGCTGGCCGACCGGGTCGAAGAAGCACAGGAGGAGCTCGCCCAGATCGAGTCCCAGAACGCCGGTAAGCCGGTTTCGCTTGCCCGCGAAGAGATGGGGATGGTGGTCGAGCACTTCCGTTACTTTGCAGGAGCTGCTCGCTCCCTCGAAGGCCGTGCCGCAGGCGAGTTCGTCCCCGGAAAGATGAGCATCATCCGCCGCGACCCGCTGGGTGTGATCGGTTCGGTCGCCCCATGGAATTATCCGCTCCTGATGGCCACCTGGAAGATTGCTCCGGCCCTCGTCACGGGTAACACGCTGGTGCTCAAGCCATCCGAGCATACGCCGTTCTCTGCGCTGCGTCTGGCCGAACTCGCCGCCGATCTGTTCCCCGCCGGCGTACTCAATATCGTCACCGGTGATGGCGAGGATGTCGGCGCCCGGCTGGTCTCGCATCCCGATGTCCGCATGTCCTCGCTGACGGGTTCGGTCGAAACCGGCCGGGCATTGATGCACGCCTCGGCCGACTCAAATCTGAAGCGACTGCATCTCGAACTCGGTGGCAAGGCCCCGGTACTGATCTATCCGGATGCCAACATCGACCTCGCGGTCGAGAAGATCATGGAAGGCGCATTCGGCAACTCCGGCCAGGACTGCATGGCCGCGTCCCGGATCTACGTCCACGAGTCCGTCCATGACGATCTGGTTGCGGGCCTGTACAAGTCCGTCCAGAAGCTGAACCTCGGCCCGCTCAACGACGAGAACACCACCATGGGCACAGTCATCACGGCCGAGCACCGCGACCGCATCGAAGGGTTCGTCGAACGAGCCCGGGCGACCGGACATGTCGACATCCTGCAGGGCGATAACCCGGGGGTCGGCTTCTACACCGCACCGACGCTCGTCGTCGGAGCCCTGCAGAGCGACGAGATCGTGCGCCAGGAGGTGTTCGGCCCGGTGACCTCGATCACGAAGTTCACCGACCACGACGACGTCCTAGGATGGGCGAACGATACCGAGTACGGGCTTGCCGCCTCGGTCTTTACTAAGGACGTCGCCCGGGCCCTGTCCGCCTCGACGGACCTCCAGTTCGGCACCGTGTGGATCAACGATCATCTGCCCATCACCCCGGAGATGCCCCACGGCGGTTTCAAGCAGTCCGGCAACGGTAAGGACATGTCGATCTACGCCCTCGAGGAGTACACGGAGATCAAGCACGTCATGGTCAACATCGAGGAGTCCTGACATGGCATCCGTGAGCGCAATCAACCTCTTCTCGCTGCGGCCGGGAGTGACGGCCGAACAGTTCGAGCAGTTCTCGCAGGAACTCGACCGCCCCACCTGTCTCGCATTCGACGAAGTCGAAGAGTTCGAGGTCTTTCTCGTGGAGAAGGCGGCCGGCCAGAGTATGGACGTTATCGAGATCATGACCGTCACCTCCTGGTCCGACTGGGTTGCGGTTCGTGATGGTGCGCCCGAACTGGAACCTGTGGTCAAGAAGTTCGACGAATTGGTCGACACCTCGACCGTAACTACGTATTTCACCCGGCGCTCGCCGCTCATCCAGGAGAAGTGACAATGGCCGCTACACGAACACAGAACTACGACGCCGTGGTCATCGGCGCGGGACACAACGGTCTGGTCACGGCCAACTATCTTGCCCGCGCCGGAAAGAAGGTCCTGGTTCTTGAGGCCCGCAATGTGGTCGGCGGAGCGTGCGTGACCGAAGAGCTGTTTCCCGGTACCGGAACCAAGTGGTCGTCCTGCGCAATCGTCGCAGGCCTGCTGCGTCCGGAGATCATCGACGAGCTCGAACTGGAGCGATTCGGTCTCGACCTGTACCAGGGCGATGCTCTGGCGTTCAGTCTCTTCGACGACGGCAGCCACTTCTTCATGTGGAAAGAGACCGACCGCACCCTCCGAGAACTCGAGAGGTTCAACAAGAAGGACGCTCAGGGGTTCTTGGACTTCGCAGTCCGTCTGCAGAAGTACGCAAGCTTTGTCACCCCCTGGCTGATGAAGTCTCCGCCCTCCCGTTCGGAGATCTTTGCCGCCTTCGAAGCTGCCGGCGAACAAGCACTCTTCGACGAATTCACACTGCTCTCGGTCCGCGACCTGCTCGATCGGTACTTCGAAGACGACCGCATCAAAGGCTTGATGACCTTCTTCGCCATGGTGTCGATGTACGGCAGCCCGTCCTCGCCAGGAACGGCCTACACCTACGGACATCACTCCTGGGGCGAGTTCAAGGGCAATTTCGGGCAGTTCGGCTTCGTCCGCGGCGGTATGGGAGCGATCAGCGAAGCACTCGCAGCGGCCGCCCGCCACTACGGCGCCGAGATCCGCACTTCCACGCCGGTGGAGAAGGTGATCGTCCAGCGCGGCAAAGCCACAGGCGTCAGGCTGGCCGACGGCACCGTGATCAAAACCAATCAGATCTTCTCCAACGCCGATCCCAAGCGCTCGATGCTGAAGCTCCTCGATCCCGGCGTCCTTCCCAACTCACTGGTCAAAGATATCGAGAACATCGACACCCGCGGTTCGATGGCACGTATCCATCTGCTGATCGATGAACTCCCTCAGTACCTGCCGTTCAAGGACGCATCCGTCGGACCCCAGCACCACGCTCATCAGCTTCTCGGTGCGAGCCCCGAAGCCTTCGAGAAGGCATTCGAAGCCCAACGACAGGGCACCTTCCCCGATCGATTCGTCATCGAAGCGGTGACTCAGTCGGTACACGACGATTCGCTGGCCCCCAAGGGACTTCACACCATGACGCTGGGCGTGCAGCAGCTGCCCACCCACCTCAGTGGAACCACCTGGGCAGCTGAGAAGGAGCGTTGGGCCGACCTGGTCCTGGCAGATCTGTTCAAGTACGCACCCAACCTGCGTGATCACATCGTCGACCGCATGGTCATCACCCCGGATGATCTCGACAGCGAGTACCTGATGACAGATGGAAACATCTTCCACGGCAGCATGTTCCTCGACCAGCTTTTCGGAGCACGGCCGATTCCGGAGCTTGCGAACTACCGCACTCCCATCAAGAACTACTACCTGTGTGGATCGGGCACGCATCCGGGCGGTGGCGTGATGGGCGCCAATGGGCACAACGCGGCAAAGGTCGCCCTCGACGACGCTGCCGGCGTCGTGCGAACCGAGGCCACGACAACCGCATTCGTCGGAGCACCGCAGCGCGCCTGGCAGGAGCGCTTGCTCGGTTGGCTGATGTCGACGAAGTCCGGGCGATGGGTCGGCTACCACGGGGCCCGGCAGCCGGCACTGCGAAAGATCACCGAGTACGCAGCCAAGTCGCGATAGCACCACACACTCACCGACGCCACATAACGTGTTCTAAGGAGGAAACAATCATGACGGAACCAGGCATGCGCTTGAGGAGCTCTAAATGGTTTGCCGGGCAGGACGTGCCTGGTTTCGTCCACCGGAGCGCCATGCGAGCATCAGGATTTTCCCGCATGGCATTCGAAGGCCGCCCGATCGTCGGAATCTGTAATTCATGGTCCGAGGTGGTCAACTGCAATATGCACTTCCGAGGACTCGCAGATGCGGTCCGGCGTGGAGTGCTGGCAGCGGGCGGCTTCCCCCTCGAGTTCCCGACCATCTCCCTCGGGGAACAGATGATGAAGCCGACCACCATGCTCTTCCGCAACCTGATGGCCATGGATGTCGAAGAGTCGATTCGGGCGTATCCCTTCGACGCTGTCGTGCTGCTAGGGGGATGCGACAAGACCGTGCCGGCCCAAATCATGGGAGCCGCTAGCGCCGATGTGCCGGCCATCGTGCTGACCGGTGGCCCCGCGTCACCGGCGGTGTTCGAGGGAAAGCAGATGGGAGTGGGCACCGATCTGTGGCAGGCCATCGACAAGGTGCGCTCCGGCGAGATGTCGATGGCCGACTACGACCGACTGGAGGCGGCGGCCGGCCCGTCGATGGGACATTGCCCCGAAATGGGCACCGCCTCCACCATGGCCACGCTGGTCGAAGGCTTGGGTATGACCCTCCCCGGTGCCGCAGCGGTACCGGCAATGGACTCACGCCGCCTTCAGATCGGCGAGATGGTGGGCTCACGCGCTGTGGAACTCGCAAGAGAACAACTCCGACCCTCGCAAATTCTGACGGCTGAAGCATTCGACAACGCCATCACGTTGATGTTGACCGTTGGCGGTTCGACCAATGCAATCGTGCACCTGCTTGCCATAGCCGGTCGCGTCGGTGTCGATCTCGATCTCGACCGCTTCCACGAACTGTCCGCACGAACACCACTGATGGTCAATGTCCGGCCCTCGGGGGAACACCTCGTTGAACAGGTTTTTCATGCCGGAGGGATCCCCGCGGTCATGAAGGCGGTCGAGTCTCTGCTCCACACCGACGCGGTGACGGTCACCGGCAAGACGGTCGGCGAGAATCTGCCTGCGACCAGTGGCAGTGACAAGTCAGTCATCGCTGACATCGACAATCCGTTCAAGCCACCCCAGGGCCTTGCTGTGGTTCGCGGAAACCTGGCGCCTGGTGGGGCTGTGATCAAGTGCAGCGCTGCATCTGAAGAATTGTTGGTTCACGAAGGTCCCGCAGTGGTCTTCGACGATATGAACGACCTGATGAAGCGCTTCGACGATCCCGAACTGGAGGTCACCCCTGATTCGGTTCTCGTGCTGCGCTCAGCTGGACCGAGGGGTGCACCCGGAATGCCGGAATGGGGTCAGCTGCCCATTCCCACGAAACTCCTCAGGCAAGGAGTCACCGACATGGTTCGGATCTCCGATGCCAGGATGAGTGGAACAGCCTACGGTACGTGCGTTCTCCACGTCAGTCCCGAGTCAGCGGTGGGCGGACCGCTGGCGTTGATCCAGGACGGCGACCTCATCGCGCTCGACGCCTACAAGGGGACTCTCGAGGTGCGTCTCAGCGATGAGGAACTGGACCGCCGCCGGGCCGCCTGGCAGCCGCCGCATCCACGACATCAGCGTGGATACGGGGCACTGTATGTGGACCGGGTGCTCCAAGCCGACCAGGGATGCGACTTCGACTTCCTTGTAGGCCGGTCGAAAAACCCCGAGAACGAACCCGAAGCTGTCTTCGACGGATGGATCGGTGGGTGGTGACGGCCCTAATACCACCTCACCAAATCTGAAGAATCTTCCTTCGTGAGTCGGTGCCAGGAAAGACTTTTCGTCGTCCTGGCACCGACTCCTTCTGTCCGAAGACCGAACCTGCCAGGGAAGCCGTCTGATCCATTGTTTTCGAAAGTGCTTGTCGCCAACCGTGGCGAGATCGCGATCCGCGCGTTCCGTGCCGCCTACGAACTGGGTGCCGGGACGGTCGCGGTGTTCCCGTACGAAGACCGGAACTCCCTGCACCGGTTGAAGGCCGACGAGGCCTATCAGATCGGTGAGCAGGGCCACCCGGTCCGCGCCTACCTGTCGGTCGACGAGATCGTCTCTGCTGCAACCCGTGCCGGTGCCGACGCGATCTATCCCGGCTACGGTTTCCTGTCCGAGAACCCGGCGCTGGCCCGTGCCTGCGAGGCCCAGGGCATCAGCTTCGTCGGACCACCGGCGCGGGTTCTCGAACTGGCCGGCAACAAGGCCCGCGCGGTCGCCGCCGCCAAAGAGGCAGGACTTCCTGTCCTCGCCGCCACGGCGCCGTCGTCGGATGTCGACGCGTTGATCGCCGCGTCGGAGTCGATGAACTTCCCGGTCTTCGTCAAGGCCGTCGCCGGTGGTGGCGGACGCGGCATGCGCCGGGTCGCCGAGCCCTCCCAGCTGCGCGAAGCGATCGAAGCCGCCTCCCGCGAGGCAGACGCCGCCTTCGGTGATCCCACCGTCTTCCTGGAACAGGCCGTGGTCAACCCGCGGCACATCGAGGTACAGATCCTCGCCGACAAGCACGGCAACGTCATCCACCTGTACGAGCGCGACTGCTCGGTGCAGCGCCGGCACCAGAAGGTCATCGAGCTCGCCCCGGCCCCGAATCTCGACCCGGAGTTGCGCGACCGTATCTGCGCCGACGCCGTCGCCTTCGCCGAGGAGATCGGCTACCAGTGCGCGGGCACCGTCGAATTCCTCGTCGACGAGCGCGGCAACCACGTGTTCATCGAGATGAACCCGCGTATCCAGGTCGAGCACACGGTCACCGAGGAGATCACCGACGTCGACCTCGTGCAGTCGCAGCTGCGTATCGCCGCCGGCGAGTCGCTCGCCGATCTGGGTCTGTCGCAGGAGAGCATCACCATCCGCGGCGCGGCGCTGCAGTGCCGCATCACGACCGAGGATCCCGAGAACGAATTTCGTCCCGATACCGGAAAGATCACCGGCTACCGGACACCCGGTGGTGCGGGGATCCGCCTCGATGGTGGGTCCACCCTCGGCGCCGAGGTCGGCGCATATTTCGACTCCATGTTGGTCAAGCTCACTTGTCGCGGGGGAGATTTCGCGACGGCGATTGCCCGTGCCCGTCGTGCTCTGGCCGAGTTCCGTATCCGCGGCGTCGCCACGAACATCCCGTTCCTGCGGGCGGTGCTCGACGATGAGGCCTTCCGCGGCGGTCATGTCACGACGTCGTATATCGAAACCCATCCGAATCTGCGTCTCGGTCACCTCCCGGCCGACCGGGGTAGCAAGATCCTGTCCTATCTCGCCGATGTGACGGTCAACAGGCCGCACGGTGAACGACCGACCCGGGTCGATCCGGTTGTCAAGCTGCCTGCGATCGATCTGAACGCCGAGCCGCCGGCCGGTTCGCGTCAACGCCTGCTCGAGCTCGGCCCCGAGGGCTTCGCCCGTGCGCTGCGTGAGCAGAAGGCGATCGGCGTCACCGATACCACCTTCCGCGACGCCCACCAGTCGCTGCTCGCGACCCGCGTGCGCAGCAAGGACCTGCTGACGGTGGCCGGGCACGTGGCCCGGATGACGCCGCAGCTGCTGTCGATCGAGGCGTGGGGCGGCGCGACCTACGACGTCGCACTGCGCTTCCTGCACGAGGATCCGTGGGAGCGGCTCGCGGCGCTGCGCGAGGCGATCCCGAACATCAACCTGCAGATGCTGCTGCGCGGACGCAACACCGTCGGCTACACCCCCTACCCGGAGGCCGTCACCCGCGCGTTCGTGCAGGAGGCCGCCGACACCGGCATCGACATCTTCCGCATCTTCGACGCGCTGAACAACGTCGACCAGATGCGCCCGGCGATCGACGCGGTGCGCGAGACCGGCACCACCCTCGCCGAGGTCGCGATGTCCTACACCGGCGACCTGTCGAACCCGAACGAGTCGATCTACACGCTCGACTACTACCTGCGTCTGGCCGAGGAGATCGTCGAGGCCGGTGCGCACGTCCTGGCCATCAAGGACATGGCGGGTCTGCTGCGCGCCCCGGCTGCCGCGACGCTCGTGTCGGCGCTGCGCAGCAACTTCGATCTGCCGGTGCACGTGCACACGCACGACACCCCGGGCGGTCAGCTCGCCACCTACCTCGCCGCCTGGCACGCCGGTGCCGACGCCGTCGACGGTGCCTCCGCGGCGCTGGCCGGTACGACGAGCCAGCCCGCCCTGTCGGCGATCGTCGCCGCCGCGGCGAACAGCGAGTTCGACACCGGCCTCGACCTGCAGGCCGTGTGCGATCTCGAGCCGTACTGGGAGGCGCTGCGCAAGGTCTACGCACCGTTCGAGTCGGGGCTGCCCGCCCCGACCGGCCGCGTCTACACCCATGAGATCCCCGGCGGCCAGTTGTCGAACCTGCGCCAGCAGGCCATCGCGCTGGGACTCGGCGACCGCTTCGAGGAGGTCGAGGCCGCCTATGCCGGCGCCGATCGTCTCCTGGGCCGCCTGATCAAGGTCACCCCGTCGAGCAAGGTCGTCGGCGACCTCGCGCTGCACCTCGTCGGTGCCGGGGTCTCGGTCGACGACTTCGCCGCCGAGCCCGGCAAGTACGACATCCCCGATTCGGTGATCGGCTTCCTGCGCGGCGATCTCGGGACCCCGGCCGGGGGCTGGCCCGAGCCCTTCCGCAGCAAGGCGCTGTCGGGCCGAGCCGAGCCCAAGCCGATCACCCCGCTCGCGCCGGAGGAGGAGAAGGCCCTCGGCGGCACCTCGGCCGAGCGTCGCCGCATGCTCAACCGCCTGCTCTTCCCGGGCCCGCGAAGGAGTTCGAGCAGCACCGGGAGACCTACGGCGACACCACCGAGCTGTCGGCCAACCAGTTCTTCTACGGGCTGCGGCACGGCGAGGAGCACCGGGTGCGCCTGGACAAGGGTGTCGAACTGCTCATCGGTCTCGAGGCGATCTCCGATGCCGATGAGAAGGGCTTCCACACGGTGATGTGCATCCTCAACGGGCAGCTGCGCCCGGTGTCGGTGCGCGACCGCTCGGTGGCTGCGGAGATCCCTGCCGCAGAGAAGGCCGACCGCAACCATCCCGGTCACGTCGCGGCGCCCTTCGCCGGCATGGTCACCCTCGTCGTGTCCGAGGGCGACAGCGTCTCGGCCGGCGACACCGTCGCCACGATCGAGGCCATGAAGATGGAGGCCGCGATCACCGCGCCGCGCGGTGGACGCATCACGCGCGTCGCGATCGGGCCGGTGCAACAGGTCGAAGGCGGCGACCTCCTCGTAGTAGTACATCCCAGAAGCTGATGCCGCCTCGATTGCGCAGGTACCTGCCTCACCCGCGCAATCGAGGCGAACTCAGGCCCAAACATCAGGAGCAGAGGAACACCGATGTCATCCACACACCCAAAGTCGGCATCGTCCACGCATGTGGAATCGGCAGAGATCCTTGAATTTGCTGTCAAATGGCTGCCGTTCGGCGGGGGCAGTGATGAGGATATTTTTGTTCGCTTCGGCATCGGTCCGGAGGAGTACTTCTCTCGGTTGATTGAGGCGATCAACACGAGTTCCTGTAGCAAAATCGATGCGCAGCAGGTTATCGCACTCGCGCACAGCAGACGTCGCCTCCCGCCGGAACACACCCTTATGTGAAGCCTCCGCGCGCTGACTTGACTTGCTCTCAGCAACGGCAGCTGATACTGAGTTGCGCTCGCTCGAAGATAGTGCCCCGTGGAGTGGTGGACTTCGGATCGGCTCTGCAGTAGACGTAGTGATCAACGAGTCGTGCTGGATACTATGCTGTTTCGCTCGAGCCGGTCAACGACAACGCCGGTTCGGTAGCGTGCTGTTTGGCGGCGATCACCGCCCGGAGCTCGTCCATGCTCACATCCGAGACATACCGGCGGGTGACCTGCCACTCGTCGTGCTGCTCGATGACCACCGCGGTCGCCAACCGGAGGAATGCCGCCGGGTTCGGAAAAATCTCCACGACGTCGGCTCGACGCTTGATTTCCTTGTTCAACCGCTCAATGGGATTGTTGGACCACACCTTTTGCCAATGAGCCTTGGGGAACGCGGTGAACGCCAGCACATCGTGTTTGGCGGCTTCCATCAACGCCGCGACCTTCGGAAACGACCCGGAGAAGGTGTCGGTGACCTGATCCCACTGCTCCGCGACGGCGTCCGGGTCGGTGTGCGCGAAGATCGTCTTGACCGCCGCCATCACCGGCGGCACATGCTTGGCCGCCACCGCCGCCCGAATGTTGCGCATGAAATGCACCCGGCACCGCTGCCACGAAGAACCCGCGAACTGCTGCATCACAGCAGCTTTGAGGCCACTGTGTGCATCGGAGATCACCAGATGCACCCCCGACAGACCACGGGCCTTGAGGCTGGTGAGGAACTCGCGCCAGAACTCGTAGGATTCGCTGTCCCCGACGGCGGTTCCGAGTACCTCGCGGGTGCCGTCGATCGAGACTCCGGTGGCCACCACCAACGCCTGGGACACCACGTGCGCACCGACCCGGACCTTGCAGAAGGTGGCGTCGAGAAACACGTACGGAAAGCTCGTGTGCGTCAGCGTGCGCTCGCGGAACCGGGCGATCTCGGTGTCCAGACCAGCGCAGATCCGCGACACCTCCGACTTCGAGATCCCGGATCCGACACCCAACGCGCCGACCAGGTCGTCGACGCTGCGGGTCGACACGCCGTGCACGTAGGCTTCCATGACCACTGCGTACAGGGCCTTGTCGATGCGGCGGCGTCGCTCCAGCAAGGAGGGGAAGAACGATCCTGACCGCAGTTTGGGGATCTTGACCTCGACATCGCCGCTGGTGGTGGCCACGGTCTTCGTTCGATGTCCGTTGCGGTGCGTTATCCGGGTGTCGGTGCGTTCGTAGCGGCCGGCGCCGAGCTTGTCGGTGGCCTCGGCTTCGATCAGAGCCTGCAGGCCGGTACGGATCAGTTCGGCGAACACGCTGGCGCTGTCGGCGCCCTTGAGCGCGTGGAGCTGGGTGAGCAGTGCAGAATGATCGTGGGTCATCGCGTAGCTGCTTTCTGTGAGTCACTGTGAGAGGTAACTCGTTGATCACTACGCGATGGCCCACCCTCGGCGAGGGAGCGACACGCCGCGGACCTGGCCGGATGCGCTCAGCCGATTCCCACCACTCCCCGGGACTTACCCCGCTCGAAGCGGCGGCACACTGGTGCACGAGCGCTCGCACTGACCATGCCGGGTTCTCCAACACCGTTCCTCGGCAATATTATTCAGCGCACCCTTTACCTCTCAACCACCCCGAATGTTGCAATATTGACTAGATACCGGCCCCGAAATACCTGCTCAGACTTCGACCGGAGCCGCCATGAACTACAGTTGCGGTGGCCACCGTCCTTGCTGCGACGTACCTCGCGGCCTGCGGATCCAACGATACGTCGATCCGCGAGCGAGTCCTTCAACGACAAGCGTCCCCTCTGCACGCCAGTCGTCTTTAAGGACAAACACTCCCATGAGCGTTTGCGTTGCGTGCACACGATGCGTCGCTTGCAATGCATGCACGCAACGCACTCACACATTGAACCGAGCAAAGATGACGGCCTTACTCTTTCCGCTTGTTCTGGGTCGCTTCGATGAGTCCTGTCAGCGGTTTGCGTCGTTCACAGTGCGGATGTCTTCGTCGGTCGTGGCGTTGCCCTTCCACAAGCGTTTCTAACTACTCGCTACTCGGTTCACTCGTCGCTATAGCTCACCGCAGCCCGCGGCCGCTCTAACGTGACGGCCACACAAACTTCTGCAGAGCCGAGGGCGGGCTACAACTCCTCCAGCACTCCCATCAGGTCCTCAAGGAGCGCATCGGCACGGGCTTCGAGCTCGTCGAAGACGTCGGTGAGGTCCTCGAGGGTCTCGTGGTTACGGCGGCGGGCGGCGATGCCCCGGTCGTAATAGCCAGGATCGAGGTCGATCTCCGGCTCAAGGCAGGTATCGGTGTCGTCCTTCGAAGGAACGGGCAGCGCCCTCCGTGCTGGGACACGACCTGAGAGGTGTGCCCGCACCAGTGTCGACACTGACTGCGGAGTCATCGGCTGCGCGTGTGGGAGGTGGCCCCAGCGGTCGATTGGGCACAACAGCGGTTGCCGTGCCTGTTCCGCGTCGAGTGGGTCGGTAATGATCTCGGTCGGTTCGGTGAGGTGATGGCGCAACAAATGAGTGCCGGGATACTGGTCGAGGAACGTCTGGATCTCCGCCCACCGTCGATAGATCGTGGCAGCTGGATTGCCCCCGGTTTCGGGATACGGTACGAGGCGGACGCGTTCGCCGGCCCGGGTGGTGGCCACCAGGGTGTTCCCGTCGAGGCGGAGGTCGCGGCGGCGCAGCCGGGTGATGTCGACAAAGGTCATGCCGGTGGCGGCGAGGACCAGCAGCAGGGCGTCGCGGCGGCCGAACAGTCCGCTCGGCCAGCCGGTGGTGGGTAGCTCGACCGCTCGCTGCACCAGAAGGCACCCGAGCCGGTCGAGACGCTGAGCGCGGGTGGCATCGAGGTGCCGGCGCACCGTCTCGGTCCGCCCGGGGGCGGGGTAGCCGTGATCGGTGTGCACGGCATTGATCGCAGAGAGCCGGCGCCGCTGGGTCGCGTCCGCGGCCGGGTGCTCACCCAGGAACAGTGCGAGCGTGTCAGGACTGGCCGGAATCGGCGGCCGGTCGACGGCGGCGCACCAGTCGGCGAACAGCGCCCAGTCGTGACGATAGCGGGCGGGGAGCCATAGGCCCCGGTCTGCGTCCTGGACGAGGTCGTGTCGTCTCCATGAAGCGTCAGTACTGGTCATCGCGGTCACAGTCCGAGATTCGTCACGGCGTTGCCGATCAGCGGGGCATGTTCGCGGGCGTAGGTTTCGACCATCGCCGGGGTGGTGTGCCCGGTCTGGCGCATGATCGCGTGCGCGGACGCGCCGTTGCGGAAGGCCTGGGTGACGAACCCGGCCCGCAGCGAGTGCCCTCCGAGCTGCTTCACGATCTCGGGGTCGTAGCCGGCCTGCTCGGCGCGGCGGCGGATCGTCTGATGTACCGCCGCCCCCGACAGGGCGGTATCGGAGAGGTTGCCGTTCTTGCGGATCGCCCGCAACCACGGCGAGGACGGCACCATCCGTGGTCGCGCACCGCGGCACATGTGCGCTTCGAACGGCTCCGCGTTCCGGAGCAGACGGATGACGGCGGGCCGGCCCCCGTGGTCGAAGGCTGCGACCACCTGCGCCCACCGCAACCACGCACACGGCGGACAACTCACGTGTGAGTGGGTGAACGGCAGGGCGCGGACACTCCCCCGCCCTTCCTGATCCGTCTTGGTCCTACGCAGACGGATGTGCAGGCCGTCGAGCCGATGCAGCGAGACGTCACTACACCTGAGCGCGACGAGTTCGCTGCGGCGAAACGCCCCGGCGAAGCCGAGCAGCAGAATCGCACTGTCGCGGCGTTCGAGGACCTCGTCCGCCCACCCCTCGCAACGTGCCCGTGCTGTGTCGACGATGGTGACGATGTCGGCGGTGAGCAGCGGTGCCCGCGGACTGCGGGGCCGCTCCCCCGCCGCGGCGTAGTCCCGCCGGATCCCGGACAAGGTCGCGGTGACCAGCTCATCCGCCCCCGGGGCGGGATGGCCGGCGCGGCGGTGATGGAAGCCGATCCCGGCGACCCACCGGGCCAACGTCGAGGGTGAGTAGGCCCGCTCCCCCGCCTCCGTCACCGTGGCGGTCGCGTCGTGGAGATAGGCGGCGACGGTGAGCGGATGTGCCGGCAGCGCGGCATGCCCTTCGCGTTGGCACCAGGCGGTGAACCGCGCCCAGTCGGCGGCATAGTTACGCCGGGTCGACTCGGACCGCGACCGCGCCGCCGCCCCGGCCACCTGCGTGAGGGTCTCGACCGGCAACACCGGCACGGACGGTGCAGCGGGCTCCGAGGCGGTCGATACAGAGGCGTCGGAGGGGTCCGGGTGGCGCATCAGCAGGTCGTCGGGCACGAACCGGGAGCCTACCGCCCTGTTCGGACAGGTTTCCACCGGAAAACGCGCTCAGCAGGGGTTTCGGGTGAGATGGTGCGCTAATGGCAATTAGCGCACCACTTACCCAAACTTCCTGGTTAGCGCGTTTCCTCGCACAGAGGTATCGAAGCAGTCCGGTAGCCTCTGGTCTCGTGCGCAGCGACCAGCCGAATCCCCCACCGCAGAGCGTTCCCTGCCCGTAGAGACGTCTCGGGCACCGTCCGCAGCCACCGTGCCGAGACTTCACGCCTCGAGCCCACGCCCTTGCTGAAGCCAAAGCGCTCGCCCACGACCTGGCCGAACAGGGCATTCCTGTCTGCGACGTCGGCGCGATCCTCAGCGTCACCTTCCAACGAGCCAGCCAACTCGTGAACCCGTAACTCACACCACCTCGGTCGAAAACGCCCGCCTCACGAATGCGTTGAGGCGCAGTGCGTCACGGGGGTTTGGATAGCAGAAATGCAGGCCCTGACCATCGTTTCTACCGGCCAGAGCCCATTCACTGGAGCTCCTATTCCCCCTTTCCCAGGCGGAAAACTCCTTCGCTGCCTATATCATCTACGAGTTCTTCGACCGATCGAGAAGTTCACCGACGAGCGGCGGAACGCGTATCTATTTGCAACCCGACATCAGCGAGGTCGAACCGCCAAGCAAGCCCGCGGAAGCATGTACCCGTCCCCGGTCTGGTGAAGCCCGCCCGACGCGCTCAGGACGGCACCGCCTACCACCGGAAGGCGACCAGGAACCGCGAGACGGCTCGACCTCCGGAGCCCTCGTCCTCTCCGCCAACCACCATCCCGACGTCGGCGGGCCGTTCGGGTAGATGCGGGCAATATGGGCAAAACGCGACGGGGGCCGCTCCCCTCCCGGAGAAACGGCCCCTGACCAACGTCGGAGCGGGTCCTGATGTGGAGCCCCCTGTCAGGATTGAACTGACGACCGCTCGCTTACAAGGCGAGTGCTCTACCACTGAGCTAAGGAGGCATCTCAAGCGCGACCCATCATATAGTGCGTCACACTCGCCGCGCACACCCGGCCCGTTTGGCTACCGTGGGTCTCATGCGTTTCACCCCTGACTGCCACGGATTCGTAGGTGACGGTTGCCGGTGACCCTTCTCAACGACGCCGCCAATCTGATCTTCGGCAAGCGCCGCGCGACCATCGACGCGGTCACCGCCGCACCCGCGCCGCTCCAGCCCATCGATCTGACGGACGATGCGGTCGTTGCCGAGGCCCTGGACGTCGCTGTGCGCGTGGGTGAGGTCCTGCTCGCCGCGGGAACCGGCGCGATCGACACCTCCGAACAAGTACGGTTCGTCGCCGCCACCTACGGCCTGGCCCAGTGCGATGTCGACGTCACCTACAACTCGATCGTGCTGTCGGCGTATCGCGGGCAGACGATGCCCCCGGCCAGCACGATGCGCGTGGTGCAGTACCGATCGATGGACTTCACTCGACTGGCAGCGGTCGATCGTCTCACCCGGAGAATCCGACGCGACGCCATCTCGCCTGCGCAGGCCCATGAGGAACTCATGGCGCTCACCAGCGCGCCCCACCCCTACAACCGCTGGGTTGCAACGGTCGCGTGGTCGGGCATGGCCGCTGCGATCTCCGTGTTGCTCGGCGGTGGGTTCCTCGTTGCCTTGGTGGCCTTCGCATCGACGTTCGTGATCGACCGCGCCAACCGATTCCTCAACGGTGCAGGGTTGCCGTTCTTCTTCCAGCACGTCGTCGGCGGCATCATCGCCACTGCGCCGGCCATCACGTTGTACGGATTCCGCGAAGCACTCGGTATCGATATTTCGCCTGGGCTGATCATCGCGGCGGGGGTCACCGTGCTGCTGTCCGGACTCTCTCTGGTGGGTTCGGTGCAGGACGCCATCACGGGCGCGCCGATCACTGCGTCGGCGCGGTTCTTCGAATTGCTGATGATGACCGGCGGGATCATCGCCGGTGTGGCAACGACGCTGCGCATCGCCGAGGTGTTCGGGGCCGAACTTCCCCTGATCACCTATGCCCCGCTGCCCGATCTGACACAGCTGCCGACGAAGGTCACTGCGGGTGCGGCGGCTGCATTGTTCTACGCGCTGGCCTGTTACGCGGAGCGCCGGGCCCTGACGGTGGCCGCGCTCGCCGGCGCGGCAGGCGCCCTCGTCTATCAGTTGTCGCTGGGGCTGAGCCTCGGGCCGATCGTGTCGTCCGCGATCGCCGCGACGGTGATCGGCTTCGCGGGTGGTTTGATGGCCCGCCGCGCGCTGATCCCGCCGCTCGTCGTTGCCGTTGCCGGTATCACTCCCCTTCTGCCGGGCCTGGCTCTGTATCGGGGTCTGTACGCAATGCTGCGCAACGAGGTGACCACCGGCATGACAGCGCTGTTCTCGGCGTTCGGAATTGGATGCGCTCTCGCCGCAGGCGTGACGCTCGGTGAGTGGCTCGCCCGGACGACGCGGCATCCCCGCGTTCTCCTCGGGGCCGCAGCGAGCGGGTTGCGCCGACCGCAGATGCGCCGGACCGGTTCGCGGACCGCCATGGAGGAAGCAGAAGATCGTCCCAGCGCCACCGCGACGACCGGGCCGATTCCGGTCATCGACGGCACCGGGTCCCTACCCATCATCGAAGGCACCGGTCCACTTCCGACGTCACCGATCTCCACCACTGCGCCGATACCCGCACAAAAGACGAGAGTCACCCAGCGTTTTCGTCGGCTGCGTGACTCTCGTCGGATGTAGAAAAGTCTCTAGGCGCTACCCTCGCGGGCCTTCTCGTCGGCCTCCATTGCGTCGCGCAGGCTCTTGGGACGCATGTCGGTCCAGTTCTGCTCGACGTACTCGACGCACGCGGCGCGCGACTCTTCGCCGAATACCACCCGCCATCCCTGCGGGACCTCGGCGAAGGTCGGCCACAGCGAGTACTGCTCCTCGTCGTTCACGAGAACGTAGAAGCGGCCGTCTTCGTCGTCAAATGGATTCGTGCTCATCTCGCCTCACTTGTTGCGTAGGTGTGCTGGCTCGGTATTCTATCAAGCTCGCCGATCTCCGCCCGCTCCACCGATTGCCCCCGCAGCCGGCGCTCGAGGACCGAAGAGAGGACCTCTCCTGCACGAACGGCCGCGTTCGACAGTAGCGACGCAGTCAAACCGTGAGTCTTCTCCGTCCCTCCCAGCAGGTACACGTCGGCCGCGATATCGGCCGGCAGCTCCAGACGATAGTCGCGTGCCACCGGCGGCACCGGGGTATTCCACGCGAGGTCTCCGAGCATCGAACCGAGCGATGTCGGCTCGAAGCCGGTCGCAAGGACAACGGCGTCGCACTCCAATGTGTCGGACGAGTCGTCCAGACTGTTACGAATCTCCACTTCGATGCCCGTGGAGGTCTCCGTGGTGGCGAGTACCTCGGATGCGCGGCGCATGAACAGACGGCGCGGCCCACGCACCCTTTCGCGGTATTCGGCTGCGTACAGCGCTTCGATCAGTTCGGGCGCCACGACCGCATAGTTGGTGCCCTTGTGCAGCGCGAGGAGCCGCTCGCGTTCCTCGAACGGAGCCGAGTGCAGTTCGTCGACCACCTCGGGGTCGAAGATCCGGTTGGCGTACGGGCTGTCGTCGGCGGGGCTGTAACCGAAGCGGCCGAAGACGTTGTGGACCTCGGCCTGCGGATAGCTGGCGTGAAGGTACTGCACCACCTCGGCAGCGCTCTGACCGGCACCGACCACGACGAACCGCTGGTGGACCGGAGACGGCATCTCTTCGAGGTGGAACAGGAAGTCGTGGTTGTGGAAGCAGCGTGACGACTCGGTTGCCCAGGAGGGAACGCGAGCCCGGAGGCCGACACCCATCACGACGGTCCGAGCGTGCACGACACTGCCGTCTGCAGCGCGGATCGTGAACAGGTCGGCACTTCCGCGCGCGTTGTGCAGCGGCTCGACGGCCACGATGTCGGCGTCGTAGCGAACCTCGGTTCCGACCCGTCGCGCGGCCCACTGGAGGTAGTCCTGGAATTCGAGCCGGGTGGGGAAGAACGTCTGATGATTGACGAAGTCGACCAACCGCCCGTGTTCGTGAAGGTAGGAGAAGAAGCTGTAGCTGCTGGTCGGATTACGGAAGGTGACCAGATCCTTGGGGAACGCGATCTGCATGGTCGAGCCTTCGAGGAGCATTCCGGGATGCCACGCGAACTCGGTGCGACGCTCGAAGAAACACGCGCGAACCTCGTCGCCCGGAGAGCTTTCGTTGTGTTCCTCGATCGCAATGGCCAACGCCAGATTCGCGGGACCGAAACCGATGCCGACGAGGTCGAAGACTTCCCCGTGCGGGTCGCCCTGCACCTCCGATTGACCGGTGAATGTACTTGATCGGTCGATCATCACTCAACTTCCGTAGTCGGGGGCAATGCTGCCCGCAGCCGGCTCGCCTCAACACCCCTGAACATAGCTCAGGCTAACCTTGGTTCGGCGAGCGTACCAAGCGAAGTGCCCCCTATGGGGACCCTCGTTTCGGACACGCCCACGGCCTGTCCGAAACACCCGAAAAAGCACGAGCGCGGCGGAACCCCACAGGGATTCCGCCGCGCTCGCACCACACGGTCCGGGTCGCTTGCGCTAGTCGGCCAGGAAGTCCAGCAGCAGTTTGTTCACAGCTTCGGGTCGTTCGAGGTATCCGTAGTGACCGGCGTCCGGGACCTCCTCGTACCGGGCGTTCGGGATCGCATCGGCGACCTCACGCGTCAGGTATGACGGAATCATCCGGTCGTCGGCGAATCCGACCGACAGGCACGGCACCCGCACCGACCGGTAGGCGGCACGGCGGTCGAACTCACGGTCCATCCCGAGCTGAGCCCGCACACCGGGCGAGGCACGACCACCGCTGAACTCGAATACGTCGAGCCAGTCGCGGGCAGTGTTCTCGTCGGCCAGCGACGCAGGCGACAGGTTCATCACCGCGGTGAGCGCGGCCTGGTACTTCGCGGGCAGTTCCACTCCGCTGTCGTACAGCTGACGTTCTCCCTCGGTCAGCGTGATCTGGAAACGGTCCATCCGAGCATGCCCTGCGAGGAACACGGCCTTCCGCACCAGATCCGGCCGGGCAAGCGCGAGTTCCTGCGCTACGCGCGAACCCATGGACGTTCCGACGACGTGCGCCGGGCCGCCGAGCAACTCGATCAGGCCTGCGGTGTCCTTGACCATGTCCTCGATGGTGATACCACCGAGACTCTCCCCCGACGGCGCGATGCCGCGATTGTCGAACGTCGCGACGCGATATCCCTCCTTCACCAGAGCGGGAACCTGATGCAGATCCCACACGCGGCCCGGGCTACCGGTCCCCATGATCAGGACGACCAGGTCGCCGGAACCCTTGACCTGGTAATTCAGTGGGATTCCGTTGATGGTGGCGATGGGCATGAAAACCTTCCTCGGCGAATAGCGAACAGCGCCACATCTCGACACGTGGCGCAACCCCCGCTACACCGTACCGTGATGGCTCGTCGCCCCACGCCTCCACGCACCTGACTCGATCCAGCGGAAGGCGGGTGGCGTCGATGCGTCCGATTCTCATAGAGTCAGGTAGAGCGCCTGCTCACAGCAGTCACCCCGGGAGGACAATCATGGCCGCGGAACCCACGGCGAAAGACATCGTGGACGAGGAGATCGAACCCCTCGCCGACGAAACCGCACGCCAGGCGCAGCGCGTCGTCGCCGCATACGCCGAGGATGCGGACGAGTGCCGCATGCTCCTGTCGATGCTCGGCATCGGCCCGCTCGACAAGAACTGAACCAACGAACCGTAGGCGGAGAGGACACAATGTGACGACCGGCGAGGCGGAACCGCGCGAAGATTCCGACACGTTCACCGAATCGGACTTCGTGGTCGTCGCGAACCGCCTCCCGGTCGACCTCGAACGGCTCCCGGACGGCTCCACCCGCTGGAAGCGCAGTCCGGGTGGTCTCGTCACCGCGCTGGAGCCGATCCTGCGCAGTAACCGCGGCGCCTGGGTGGGCTGGGCCGGTGTTGCGGATGCAGACATCGACCCCATCGTCGAAGACGACATGGTCCTGCATCCCGTCCCGCTCAGCGCCGACGAGATAGCCGACTACTACGAAGGCTTCTCCAACGCCACCTTGTGGCCGCTCTACCACGATGTGATCGTGCGCCCCGAGTACCGGCGCGAGTGGTGGAACGCCTACGTCGAGGTGAATCGGCGATTCGCCGAAGCAACGGCGAAAGCCTCCGCGCACGGCGCGACGGTATGGATCCAGGACTACCAGCTCCAGCTGGTCCCGAAGATGCTCCGAATGCTGCGGCCTGATCTCACCATCGGATTCTTTCTTCACATCCCGTTCCCACCGGTCGAGCTGTTCATGCAGATGCCGTGGCGCACCGAGATCGTCGAAGGTCTTCTCGGCGCCGATCTCATCGGGTTCCATCTCGCGGGCGGTGCAACGAACTTCCTGTATCTCGCCCGCAGGCTGGCCGGGCATCAGACGTCCCGCGGGACCGTCGGTGTGCGTTCCAAGCTCGGTGTGGTGCAGGTCGGTTTCCGCACGGTCCGGGTGGGAGCGTTCCCGATCTCCATCGCGTCGGGAGCTCTGGACGAGCAGTCCCGAAGCAAATCGATCCGCGCCCGCGCCAAGGCAATCCGCAAGGAACTCGGCAACCCGGCCAAGGTGCTGCTCGGCGTCGACCGGCTCGATTACACCAAGGGAATCGATATTCGCCTCGATGCCCTTCGAGAACTCATCGCCGAAGGCCGCGTCGACCCCACCGAAACGGTGATGGTGCAGCTCGCGACACCGAGCCGTGAACGAGTCGAATCGTATGTGCAGATGCGCGGCGAGATCGAGATGGTCGTCAGTCGCATCAACGGCGAATACGCCGAGGTCGGTCGCCCGGTCGTGCATTACATTCACCGCCCGGTGCCCCGCGAAGACCTGATCGCGTTCTTCGTCGCAGCCGACGCAATGCTCGTCACCCCTCTCCGCGACGGCATGAACCTCGTCGCCAAGGAATACGTCGCTTGTCGCAGCGACCTCGGTGGAGCACTTGTTCTCAGCGAATTCACCGGCGCTGCCGAGGAATTGAAACAGGCCTACCAGTGCAACCCGCACGACCTCGAGGACGTCAAGGACAAGCTGGAGGCCGCGCTGACGCAGACCCGCGAGGAAGGCCGCAAGCGGATGCGGGCCCTCCGCCGTCAGGTTCTGACCCACGACGTGGATCGGTGGGCGCGCGCGTTCCTCGACGCACTCGCCCACCAGGGGGCCGCCGGTCCCGCGCTGGTCGCCCCCGCGGAGACCGGCGAACCGATCTGACCGCCCAGTCCTAGATGGGTGTCAACCGGTTCACGAGCCAGCGCCCGTCCTGGTTCTCGAGCTCCACACGTACCCGGCTCCCGCTGCTCACGGCTTCCGGGTTCTCGGAGCTGGTGGTGATCTGGTTGAGGAACAGCAGCGTCACTGCATGATCGGCGTCGGCCGACACCACCGAGGAGGCCTGCACACTCACCTGCACGCTGATCGACTTCTCTTTGGCGCCGGGCGCGATGATGTTCTGCATCAGGTTCATGTACTCGTCCCGGAAGTCGCCGGTGAGTCCCTCGGCCGCGGCAGCCGCCTGCTCGTCGACGTTCTCGAAGTCGTAGGCGAGCATCGCGACCGACTGTTCTTCCGCCGCAGCCACGGCCTCGGATCTGGCCGATTCGGCCGCGCTGTCCTGGATCTTGCCGTACCCGAGCCATCCGACGAGGACCGCGAAGACCAGTACCACCACACCGAGTGCACCTGCGATGAGCGGCAGCCGCGACGTCGACGACTCGGTATCGTTCGCTGCCGGTGTGGCGTTCCCGGCATCCGCATCGTTCTCGACATCCGTGTCGACAGCCGTCACGGGTTCCTCCTTCTGATCATCGCTCACGGCACGAACTCCACCTTCGACGCCAGCAAGCGACCGTCCTCGTCACAGACCGTGACGCGGAGGCGAAAATCGCGAGGCTCCGGTTCGGACTGTTCTGCGTTGCTCACCATCGCGCGGGACGCGACCAGCGAAGCCGTGCACGAACCGTCCTCGTTCTGGATGCCTGCCTCGAGCACTTCACCCGTGGTGGTGACGCCCGCCTGCTGCACGACCTCGACGAACGGCCCTTCACGACCTTCGAACTCGGCCTTGAAATCGCCGGTTGCGCCCTCCATGAGTCGCTTGACGTCGGCGTCGGCGGTGTCGGCCCGGATGTTCGTCAGGTTGAGCACGGTCTGTCGCGCAGCCTGCAGATATTCCTCGCGACGGTCGTTGCGGTCGGCCGCGGACTGTCGTTCGAACAGCAACCACGCTCCCGCAGCGATGAGCCCGACGACCAGTACCGATGCGACGACCGTGACGAGTCTCGCCCACCGGGGGGCCGCAACGGAGTCCGGACGCTTGTCGGACCCACTGTCATTGCTCTGCTCAGCCGTGGTGGACCCGGCTTTGCTCAGGTCGACCTTGCTCGCATCGTCGCTGCCCGCTTCGGGGTTCTCTTTCTCGTCCGCCATCAGCCCTGTTGTGCCTTCATATAGGTTTCCAAACTCGTCCCATCTCCGAGGTCGGTGTGCCGGAACACAGTGCCGTCCGGTCCAATGTACGTGCCGGTTTCCGGATCGACCCTGCGCGCGGTCACGCCTGCGGGCGCCGCGTCGGCGTCACCCTCGGAATACGACGCGGGGGTCGGCATGCTGTTCTCCGACTGCACCGGCGTGGGTGCGCCCCGCCACGGGTTGTCCGAGTAGCCCGGCGTGTAGCCCGTGCGGCACATCTCGGGGGTCGGCGCTCGCCGGCCGGGGTACTCCATGCACGGTACATTCCGCGCACCACGTACTGCATTCGGATCCGATTGCGGCAGTTGACAGAAGATGTTGTCCGGAGTGTCCACCATCGAGGTGTCCGCCGGGCTGCGCCACTGGTCGGGCGGAAGGAACCCGGACAGGCACGGCGGCGGGTCGTGCAATTGCAGATGGAAGTCGACAACCGCGCCGTCCTCCGCAGGCCCGCCGCCTGCGGCGGTGATCAGAGCGGTCGTCATCGGCGGGTACAGCACCAGAATCTGCTCGATACCCGCGTTGTAGATCACCCCGACCTCACCGACGCTCACCAGATTGGCGAGCAGCAGCGGCAATGTCGGACGCAGTTCCTGCAGAAGGGTCTCCGCCTCCGCGGCAGCCGCGGGCCCCTTCTCCATGAGTGCCCGCAGATCCGGATCACTCTCGCGGAGACGATCGGTGAAGGTCACCATATCGCGGGTCCATGAGCGGATCGACTCACTCGTGACCACCTGGGTGTCCAGCAGGGGCCCGATTTCGTCCAGGAGGCGGCGAGTTTCGCCGGAGTTCGCCGACGCCTCCTGCACGAACAGGCGCGTCGAGTCGATCAGTTGCTGCAACTCGGGCCCGGTCCCGTTGAACGCGTCGAATGCCTCGTCGACAACGGTCTGCAATCGCGTGTCGGAGATACTGGCGAGCAGGACATCCGCCTGATCGAGCAGTGCCCCGACCTCCTGGGGCACCGTCGTGCGATCGAGCGGAATCACATCGCCGTCGCCGAGATGTTCGTCCGACGACGAATTCTCATGCGGCACAAGATCGACGTACTGCTCACCGACCGCGGAAACACTGCGCACCGCTGCGTCGACATCGGCCGGAATCTTCTGCCCGGAATCGATGGACAATACCGCGTCGACACCCACCGGCGACAAGGTCACGCTCGTGACCGTGCCAACGGTGTTTCCGCGGTACGTCACGTTCGAATGCGGGTAGAGACCACCCGTGGATGCCAATTCGACGGTGACGTTGTACTGACCGATACCTACCAGCTGGGGCAGCCGCACATACACGAGCGACATGACCACCAACCCGATCACGGTGAGCACCGCGAAAATCGAGAGCTGGATACGGACGAACCTGGTGAGCATCATGGCGCAGGCACCTCCCATGGCAGCCCTGGAATCTTGATCTCGCCGATTCCCGGGATCGTCACTGTTCCTTCCGGGGCAGGTGGCGCAGGCGGGGGCGGCGCCAACGGCGCCTGGAACGGATCAACCGCCTGTGCCGCGAGACCGGCATCCGTACCGAGGATGCCTTCGGGCCCGGCCAGCCGCCCGGCGAGTGGAGTTCCGGTCAGGAAGTTCAGGTCGAGCCGGTCGAGAGTCAGATCGATCGTCATTGCAAGATTCGCGTAGTCGCCACGGATGATCTGGTCGATGCCCGCCTGCGGGAACGGATAGGTCAAGAGCACACCGAGCACCTCGGTCAATGCACTGCCTGAATCTGCGAGTGCACGCAGCGTCGGAGACAGCGCCTGCAGATTGGTCTTCAGATCATCACCACTGTTCTCGACGAGCCGGCTCGCGGTGGTGCTCAGCTCGCCGAGCGAGGTGATGGCCGATGTGAGGTTCTGTCGTTGGTCGGTGAGCACGGCGAGAGCCGGGGGAAGCTCCTCCAACGCTCGGACGAGCGTTTCGTTCTGATTGTTCACCGTGGACGCGAGACGATCCATCCCCTCGAGCGCCGACACGATGTCCTCGCGTTGCGTGTCGAGTGTGGAGACGAGCTCGTCGAGGCGCGGTAGCAGATCGCGAATCGAATCCTCACGACCCACGAGAGCCGCATTGAGCTCTGTGGTGATGTCGTTGATCTGTGCAAGGCCACCGCCATTGAGCACGACGGACAGTGAGGACAGGGTCTGTTCCGTCGTGGGGTACGCACCCGCACGCTCGACCGGGATGATGTCACCCGGCTCGAGCCGACCTTCGGGAGGTTCGGTGGTCGGTGCCGCGAGCTCGAGATGTTGCGATCCGAGCAGCGACGTCTGCCCGATACGAGCGGTCGCGTTGGCAGGCAACTCGACGTCGCCCTCGAGCGACACCGTCACCAGCGCTTGCCAGTTCTCGACCTCGATGTTCTCGATGGAACCGACCGTGACGTCGTCGATCCGGACCGGCGAATTCTGCGTCAGAGTAGTGACGTTCGGCATCCGTATCTGAACCTGATACGAGTCCTCGCCACGGCCCGCAGCACCGGGCATCGGGACCGAATTGAGCCCGTTCCACTCGCAGCCGGACAACGTGGCTGCCGCGACCACCGTCGTTGCAGCTGCGACGAATCGCGCGGCTGCGCTCCGCATTCTCATCGACCGCCTCCCGGCTGTAGCAGCGACCCGAGATCGCCCGGAACGCTGACCCCGGGCATCCCCTCGAGCAGCCCGGCCAGCGGAGACGGAGGCTGATCGGGAGCCGTTCCACGCCCCGCCGATGCCTCTTCGAGCCCGGGCTCGGAGTACTCGATCTGATCTGGGAACGCCTGGACACCCGCCAACGGATTGGCAAGCACCGGCAGGTAATTGGCCTGGATCGACGACAAGACCGGACCGAGCTGCTGCCTGCACAATTCCTCACTGCGCTCGGACGTCGCATTCGCAGCGGCGCCCACGGATCCACACATCCACTCGATCGGGCTGGCAGCGTTGTTGATCGCGAGAGCACCGGTGAGCGAGCCCTGCGCCGGCTTGTAGATGTTGTAGAAGTTCGACAGGGCGGTCGGGCCGGAATGCAGCACACGTTCGATTTCGGGACGCTTGCGGGCGAGCACTTCTGTGGCGTCAGCAAGCCGCTGCACCGATTCGGTCAGGCCCGCCCGGTTATCCTGCACGAATCGCTGCACATCTCCGACCGCCACATTCAGATCGGTGAGCGAGACACCCAGCTGGTCGGAGCTTTCGGCCAGCACATTCGACACCGATGCCAAACGACCGCCGAACTGCACGATCTGCTCGTTGCTCTGCGAGAGCACCGACACGAAGGTCTGCAGGTTGCGGACGGTGCCGAACAGGTCCGTTCGGCCTTCCGACAGGGTGTGCATGGTATCGGACAGTTCTCTGAGCGTGCTGTTGATGGTCGCGCCGTTTCCGTCGAGATTCTCCGCGGCGGTGTCGATGAACCTGCCGAGAGAGCCCTGCGGATCGAGTTCTTCCGGGCCGAGCGCTTCCGACAGTCGCATCAACTCTGCTTTGATCTCGTCCCATTCCACGGGAGAGGCGGTGCGCTCCACCGGAATGGTTGCATCGTCGGCGATCTCCTCGCCACCGGCGTAGACCGGTGTGAGCTGGACGAAGCGCGCCGACACGAGACTCTGAGCGATGATCACGGCCTTGGCGTCTGCGGGAACATCGACCGAGTCGTCGACCTGCATAGTCACGCGCACCATCTCGTCGCCGGGTTCGATGTCGGTGATCTTCCCGACCGACACACCCAGCACCCTCACGTCGTCGCCCTCGTACAGCCCACTCGTGGAAAGGAATTCGGCGTGGATCGTACGTTTGCCCAGGCCGAGGAACACCGTGAGACCGACCGCCACGAGTGCGACGATCACGATGCCTGCAATCGCAGGCAGCAGCCATGCCGGGCGGCTTCGGCCCGCGTTTTCGGTGGGTGTCGTGTGCGCGTTCATTCGCCATCCCTCTTGATCGACGGCGGTTCCTTCGGAATTATGTCCTGCAGATCCTGCGGCAGCAGGTCGGGTGCCAGTTGACTGTCCACGATGGCCTTCCACCACGGCGCCGGGAGAATGTTCGACACATAGGCATTGAAGAACGGCCCGCTCGCGACGGATTCGCCGAGAGCACTGATGTAGGGGCCGAGCCCGTCGAGCGCGCCGGCGATGTTGTCCTTGTTGGCCTGCAAATTCTCGGTGACCCTGTTGAGCACCTCGAGCGTCGGGCCCATCTGCGCCTGGTTGTCCTGGACCAGACCGGTCAACTCCCGCGACACTGCCGAGATATTCGCGATGAGTTCGGTGATGGCATCGCGCCGCAGGCTCAGCTCGCCGAACAGTGAGTTGGCGTCGACGATCAGTTCGTTGACCTGGTCGCTGCGCTCGGCCAGGATCCCCGTGACGTCCTCCGCGCGTTCGAGCAGTTGCGACAGGGATTCGTCCCGCGCGTTGATCGACTGCGACAGCCGGGTCATGCCTTCGAGGGCACCGCGGATCTCGGGCGGCGTGTCCTGCAACGTATCCGACAACGCTTCGAGCGATTCGTTGATCTGTTCGGTGTCGAGCTCCGACGTGGTCGTGGTGAGGTCACCGAGAGCGTCGGTCAGCGAATACGGCGAGTTGGTGCGGTCGAGGGCGATCACCGTCCCCGGACGCATCACGCCTTGCCCACCCGGGCGGACGGCGAGGGATTTGGCGCCCAGCACCGTGTTGGTCTTGATATCGGCCCCGGTACCGTCCCCGAGGGCGATGCCGTCACGGACGGAGAAGGTCACGAGCACGGCATCCCCGTCGAGGGCGACGTCGGTCACGGATCCGACGTCGACTCCCGAAAGGATGACGTCGTCACCGGGAACGAGGCCACCCGCATCTGCGAACCGCGCCGAATAGGTCAGTCCACCGGAAAGGAACTGCAGTTGGTCGTATTGCAGGCCCGCCACCACGATCGCGACGGACACCGCAAGACCGACCGCGCCGATCCGGAGTGTGTCTGGTTCTCGGATTCCACTCATTCGAGTTTTGCACACCTTCCGGTCGTTTGTGCCGCGGTCGTGTATCGGATGGTCGTGCCGTCCGGTCCCGACAGCTTGAAGGTGTTGGCACACAGGAAGAATTGGAAGAAGTTTCCGTACGCACCGACGCGGATGAGCTTCTTGTAGTCCGACGGCAGCCGTTCGAGGGTGGCGTTGATGTCGTCCTCACCGAGGTCCAGTTGCGTCATGGTGCGGTTCGTCTGCGCGATCACCGACTGCAGGTCGGGACGCGTGTTCTGCAGGAGCGATGCGAGATCTGCTGTGCCTGCGGCGATCTGCGGGATGGCGGCGCCGATCGGGTCTTTGTCGTCTGCGAGTCCACCGACCAGGGTGTGCAACCGATCGATCGTCTCGGTGAACTCACGATCGTGGTCGTCGATCGTCCCGAGAACGCCGTTGAGATTGTCGATCACGTCCCCGATCAATTGATCGCGGTCCGCAATCGAATTGGTGAACGAATTCGTGGAGCCGAGCAACGAGACTAACGCGTCGCCCTGCCCCTGGAAGACCTGCAGCAACGCACCCGAGAGATCGTTCACCTGTTTCGAGTCGAGCCCTTTGAGCAGGGGTTTGAACCCCCCGAGCAGAAGGTCGAGATCGAGGGCAGGTTCGGTCTGCTCGACAGGAATGCTGCCGCCTGCTCCGAGAATGTCGATGCTGCCCGGTCCCTCGAGAAGTTCGAGGTAGCGGTCGCCGACCAGATTCTCGTAGCGCACGGTTGCACGGGTACTCGCGAAAAGCGTCTGGTGGGAATCGACATCGAAATCGACTTCGGCGTGGTTGCCGTCTCCGATGTCGACTCCCGTGACCGATCCGACCTGGACCCCCGCGATTCGCACCTTGTCGCCGGTTTCGAGTCCCGATACGTCGGTGAAGGTGGCGTGGTAGCCCTCCGTTCCGGTGAAACGCGCCTGACTGAACACCACTGCGAGCCCCGCGAACACGAGCACCATGACAAGCGCGAAAATCGAGAACTTGACCGTGGATTCCCTCATGGTCACTGCCCTGCCGGAAGGTAGTCGCCGAACAGGAAGCCGAAAATCGTCGGGTACCGGATCCACGCTTCGGTGGACGGCTTGAACGGAACGGTCGCGGTGTCGGTCACCACGAACGATGCGTTTCCGTCGCGGACCGGATCGAAATTCGGCATTCCGTGGCAGTTGGGGCCGCCCGACGCACCGACCACAGGCAGATCCTCCTCGTGGTTGTAGGGAGTGGCACCACCCATGAAGCTGGTGCTGAGCATCAGGGCCGGGTACTTCCCGGTGCCCGCCATCGGCTCGAATGCGACGCGGGCGTCGTTGAGTCCGACGATGAAACAGGTGAGTTCGGGCGAGTACTCACCGAGCAGTGTGGTCGTATCGGTCAGGACATCGAGTGCGGTGGTGAGCTGACCTTCGTTCTCCCCCAGTACGTCCCGACCGGTATTGGCGAGCCCGGTGAGATTCATCAGCAGCAGGTCGAGTTGCTCCTGCTCGTCGACGATCGTGTCGCCCACATCCGTTGCATTTCCGATGGTGGTCATCAGATCGGGCGCGACATCGGCATACAGTTGCGCGACATCCGCGCCGACCTCGAGATCGTATTCCAGTTGCGGCAAAGAAGGATTCATCTCGACGAGGTATTCGTCTGCGGCAACGAGGGTCGCGCCGAGGTCGTCGCCGCGCCCGGACAGTGCTTCGGACAAGGCGCCGAGGGTCGCGTTGAGTTTCTCGGGCTGGATCTGGGCCAGGACATCGGACAGGTGCTCGAAAACGGTGTTGAACTCAACTGTCACGCTGTCGGCCGCGATCACCGCGCCCTCCTCCAATGGAGTGGACGACGGATCGTCCGGCACGATGATGTTGACGAACTTGGCACCGAACACAGTGGTCGATTCGATCGCGACCTTTGCGTTCGACGGAATGAGATCCATCTGGCCCGGCTGCATCGCGAGTTCGAGAACGGCCCCGTTCGGGCTGTGCTCGATCGAGGCGACCCTGCCCACCTCGACGCCGCGCAGTTTCACCTTGGCATCGGTTTCCATCACCAGGCCGGAGCGCGCCGAGGTGACGGTGATGGGTGTGGTGGAGGTGAATCCACCGACGAACAATGTCAATGCCACGACGATGATCACGGCCAGTCCGCCGACCATTCCGACGGCAGCAAGTTTCTTCTTCCACGAAGCGGTTTCCATGCGCGCCCTATCCCGACAGATTGAAGTTGCCGGAGGTGCCGTACACCGCAAGGGAGATCAGGAGGGTCACCGTCACGACCGCGATCAGTGAGGCCCGCACCGCGTTTCCGACTGCCACGCCGACACCGACCGGCCCTCCACTCGCGTTGAAGCCGTAGTAGGTGTGGATGAGCATCACCGCGACCGCCATCACCATGGCCTGCACGAACGACCACAGGATGTCGGTCGGGATGAGAAAGGTCGAGAAGTAGTGGTCGTATACGCCCGCCGACTGCCCGTAGAGCACAACGGTTGCAAACCGGCTGGCGATGAACGACGCGATGACCGCAAGCGAGTACAGCGGGATGATCGAGATCATCCCCGCCATCACGCGGGTCGAGACGAGGTAGGGGATCGACGGGATCGCCATGGTCTCCAGCGCGTCGATCTCTTCGGAGACACGCATCGCGCCGAGCTGCGCCGTGGAGCCGGCCCCGATCGTCGCCGCGAGACCGATGCCGGCAATGGTCGGAGCGGCGATGCGCACGTTGATGAACGCTGCGAAGAAGCCCGTGAGCGCCTCGACTCCGATATTGCCGAGAGAGCTGAATCCCTGCACGGCGATGATGCCGCCGGTGAACAAGGTCAGGAAGCCGACGATCACGACGGTTCCGCCGATCACCGCGAGCGCGCCTGTGCCCATGCTGATCTCCGCGATCAACCGCACGGTCTCTTTCGGATAGTGCATCACCGCGCGCGGCATGGTGCCGAGCGCGCGAGCGAAGAAGAGCGCTTGTTCGCCGAGCTTGTCGATCGACTTCGACGTGTTGCCGAGTCGTCGCGCAACTCTGGGGAACCGACCTGTCATCAGTGCCATCGTGTGTCCCCCCTCATCCGCCGGTCAGCTTGATGCCGACCGCGGTGACGAGGAGGTTGACGACGAACAACGCCATGAAGGCGAATACGACCGTCTGGTTGACAGCGTCGCCGACGCTCTTGGCGCCGCCTCGCACGTTCAGACCGAGGTATGAGGCGACGAGTCCGGCGATCATGCCGAACAGCCCGGCCTTGACCTGGGAGATCATAAGTTCCCCGAATCCGGTGAGCAGTGTGATGCCGTTGATGAAGGCGCCCGGGTTCACGCCTTGGAAGAAGACCGAGAATCCGAATCCACCGAGGATGCCGATGGTGCAGACAAGTCCGTTGAGCAGTAGCGCGACGACGGTGGACGCGAGGACCCGCGGTACGACGAGACGCTGGATCGGATTGATACCGAGCACCTTCATCGCGTCGATCTCCTCGCGAATGGTCCGTGCGGCCAGGTCGGCACAGATCGCGGTGGCGCCTGCGCCGGCGACGATGAGCACGGTGACCATGGGTCCGACCTGGGTGACGGCACCCAGTGCGGCTCCCGCTCCGCTGAGGTCGGCCGCGCCGATCTCTCTCAGCAGGATGTTCAGTGTGAAGCTGACGAGCACGGTGAACGGAACCGCGACGAGGATGGTCGGCATCAGGGAGACCCTGGCGACGAACCAGGCCTGGTCGATGAATTCGCGTCGCTGGAACGGACGGACGAACGCGGCACGCGCAGTCTCGCCCGTCATGGCGAAGAGCCCACCGACGGCGCGAAGGGGGACTTCGAAGAGGTCTACCACCGCGTCCCCCCATCGTTCGATGATTCGCCTGCACCACGCCACAGCAGCAGTAATGCTGTGACCCGCGTCATATTAACTAGAACGTGTTCACGTGTCAAAGATGCATCGCTTCCACGGTTGGAATATCGGTCCTGCTGACGAAAAACATGAGCGGATTCAAAGAATCCGAGCAGACATAAGCCGGTTTACACTGGGACTTTGATGAGAATCCGAACGCCCGGGAGACCTTTCCGCATCGTTGACACCATGCGATCGAGGCATCGAAATCAGACTTGATCCAGCAGCAAAACTAGAACAGATTCCTATTTGGTTTCGGCATCGAAAGAGCAATTCATCCCACGGCCGGAGCACCTCCGCGGCACACGAACTGCACAGTAACCGACACTGCCAGTTGCAGTAAACCCGATCCGGACGAGCGTCCGAATCGAACCTCCTACGAAGCTTAGAGGCGAACTACAGGTCGAGAGCGGCAGATGCCGAGAACGTCCTGCCCGGATCCCGGTCGGAGAAGTACCCACCGAGCTCGGATGCGAGAGCGGCAGGGGTCCACTGCCCGACTGCGTCGAAGCGCTGCTCGACGGTCGGCGCTGCCATCAACGCAACCATCGGGCCGTAGACGATGAAGACCTGACCGTTGACCTTCTCCGCCGCGGGAGAAGCCAGGTAGGACACGAGCGATGCGACGTGGTCGGGTGAAAGTGGGTCGATCTCCCCGTCGGGTGCATCGCCGAACACCGCTTCCGTCATCGCGGTGCGAGCACGAGGGCAGATCGCGTTGGCACGGACGCCGTACCGCGACAGACCACGCGCCGCCGACACCGTGAGTGAGGTGATCCCCGCCTTCGCGGCACCGTAGTTGGCCTGCCCTTCGGGGCCCAGGAGCCCGGCTTCGGACGAGGTGTTCACGATCCGCGCGTACACCGGGCCGCCGACCTCCTTCGACTTGCCGCGCCAGTAGGCGGCGGCATTGCGGCACAGGAGGAAATGACCGCGCAGGTGCACCGAGACGACCGTGTCCCATTCCTCGTCGGACATGTTCGGAAGCATCCGGTCGCGGACGACACCGGCGTTGTTGACGACGATGTCGAGGCCGCCGAACCGATCCACTGCGGTGGCGACCATTGCGTCAGCGGTCTCTCGTTCGGCGACACTGCCGGCCACGAACTCGGCGTCGACCCCCAGCGACCGGATCTGCGCGAGGGTGTCGTCCACCGCGTCACCGGGAGCGAGGTCGTTGACGATCACCCTCGCGCCCGCACGGGCGAGACCGAGTGCCTCGGCGCGTCCGAGTCCCGCACCGGCACCGGTGACGACCGCAACCTTGCCTTCGAGCGACACATCGTCGCGACCGTTGCCGACAGCACTCATTCACGCACTCCCTTGCGAAGTCGGGCGGGACATCCGACATGCCCTCACCCGTGGCCCACCCCGGAGATCCGAAGCCGACCAGGAATCTAGAACTTGTTCCTGTTTATGACAAGACCCCCGGCAGATTCCCCGTGGGCCCGTCGCTAGCGAACCTCGGACAGCGCCGCACGCGGGCACTGTGCGATTGCGTCACGAACGAGATCCTCACTCCCCGCAGGAGTGGGGTGCACAACGATCAGTTCATCGTCGTCGTTCAGATCGAAGACCTCGGGTGCGATTCCCACGCACACCCCATTGGCCTCACAACGGTCGAAGTCGACCTCGACATCCATTTCCGGACCTCATTTCCTCGCCGTACGAGTCGTTCGAACTTACACTAGAACGCGTTACAATTCTGTGCAATGATTCGTCGGATCCTATGACGACGAAGGAGCGTTCGTGGACATCAACTACACCCCCGAGCAGCAACGGCTGCGCGCGGAACTGCGCGAGTACTTCGCCGACCTGATGACGGAAGAACGGCGCGAGGCGCTTGCCGCCACCACCGGCGAGTACGGCTCGGGCAACGTATACCGCGAGGTCGTCCAGCAGATGGGGAAAGACGGCTGGCTCACGCTCGGCTGGCCGGAGGAATTCGGTGGCCAGAACCGTCCCGCGATGGATCAGCTGATCTTCAGCGACGAGGCCGCCATCGCAGGAGCACCCGTTCCGTTCCTGACCATCGACTCGGTCGCGCCGACGATCATGCACTACGGCACCGACGAACAGAAGGCGTACTTCCTCCCGCGTATCTCCGCCGGTGAACTCCATTTCTCCATCGGATACTCGGAGCCGGAAGCGGGCACCGACCTCGCATCGCTGCGCACCAGTGCCGTCCGCGACGGCGACGAGTGGGTGATCAACGGCCAGAAGATGTGGACGAGCCTGATCGCCTACGCCGACTACGTCTGGCTCGCGGTCCGCACCGACCCTGCGGCAAAGAAGCACAAGGGAATAAGTATCCTCATCGTCCCCACCGACGCCGAGGGATTCTCGTACACACCGGTGCACACCATGGCGGGCCCCGACACGAGCGCCACCTACTATCAGGATGTCCGGGTCCCGGCATCCGCACTCGTCGGGGAGGAGAACGGTGGCTGGGCACTGATCACCAACCAGCTCAACCACGAGCGGGTCGCGCTGACCTCCGCCGGACCGGTCCTCAGCGCACTGCGCGAGGTCCGCGCCTGGGCTCAGCAGACGCAAGGTCCCGACGGGCGGCGAGTGATCGACCAGGAATGGGTCCGGATCAACCTGGCGCGTGTGCACGCCAAGGCCGAGTACCTCCAGCTCATGAACTGGGACATCGCCTCCGGCACCGGTCCGCTCGGACCTGCCCCGGCCTCTGCCAACAAGGTCTTCGGAACGGAGTTCGCCACCGAGGCGTATCGCCTGCTCATGGAGATTCTCGGCCCCGCGGCGACCGTACGGCAGAACTCGCCCGGCGCACTGCTGCGCGGACGCATCGAGCGGATGCATCGCAGTTCGCTGATCCTCACCTTCGGCGGCGGCACCAACGAAGTGCAGCGCGACATCATCGCGATGACCGCACTCGGCCTGCCGCCCTCCAAGCGCTAGAAAGGACATCCATCGTGGATTTCACTCTCACTGAAGCGCAACAGGACCTCTCGGAACTCACGCGCAGCATCGTCACCGACATCGTCACCAACGAACATCAGCGCGGCCTCGATGCCGCAGAGGACCGCACCGATCACATCCTGTGGGACGCACTTGCGTCGTCGGGGGTTCTCGGCGCGGCACTGCCGGATTCGGTCGGCGGCGACGGATTCGGCCCCCTCGAACAGGCCAGCATCCTCATCGAACTCGGACGCGCCGCTGCGACGGTCCCTTATCTCACGTCGATCGTCGTATCCGCTTCCGCAATAGCCGAATTCGGGACGAAGGAACAGATCGAGGAGTGGGGTGAACCCGCTGGATCCGGCGAGAAGATCCTCACCGCCGCGCTGACCGAGGAGGTCAACGACGATCCGCTCCACCCCGTTACCTCGGCCACCACATCAGGTTCCGGCCACATACTGACCGGCACCAAGATCGTGGTCGACACCGCACCTGTCGCCGACGGCTTCCTCGTGCCCGCCACTACGGACGACGGGGTCGCGGTGTTCCTGGTGCGCGCCGACGATCCCGGCGTGAGCGTCACACCGCAGCAGACCACGAGTTTCGGATCCGCGGGCATCGTGACGCTGGGCGGGGTCGAGCTCGGACCGGATCGCGTTCTCGGCACTGACGGTGCCACCGTCGCGGCGTGGCTCCGCGACCGGTTCCTCCTCGGGTCGGCTGCATACCAGTGCGGAGCGTTGGACCGAGGTCTCGAACTCACCGCCGAGTATGCACGCGAACGGGTCCAGTTCGACCGTCCCATCGGCAGCTTCCAGGCCGTCGCTCAACGCCTGGCTGACGCGTACATCGACGTCAGGGGCGTGCGACTGACGCTGTGGCAGGCAGCCTTCCGCATCGCCGAGGGCGATCCTCACGAGCAGGAACTGCGCACCGCCGCATTCTGGGCAGCCGATGCCGGGCATCGGGTCGCGCATACCGTCGTACACGTCCACGGCGGTGTCGGGCTCGACGAGGATCATCCCGTTCACCGGTACTTCCTCGTTGCGAAGCATCACGAGTTCTTGCTGGGATCGGCCACGACGCAGTTGCGTGCACTCGGCCGGGAACTCGCCGACGCTCCCGCCTGACGCTCCCCTGCCCGACGTTCGGAGGAAGTCATCATGCTCGACACGGTTACCACACTGCTCCGGCGCCTCGACACGGTCGACGACCGGGGCGTGCTGTTCGAGGACTCCTTCGTCTCGTGGCGCGACCACGCCGCGCTCTCCCACGATCGGGCGGCGCTCTTGCGCGACATTCTCGATCCGTCGCGCCCACGGCACATCGGTGTGCTGCTCGACAACGTGCCGGAGTTCTCGTTCCTGCTCGGGGCTGCCGCGTTCTCGGGATCGGTGGTGGCGGGTCTGAACACCACCAGACGCGGTGAGGCGCTCGCCCGCGACATCCTGCTCGCGGATTGTCAGGTGGTGTTCACCGAGACCGCACACATCGGACTTCTCGCCGGACTCGATCTACCCGGTGTGCGGGTGATCGACATCGATTCCGAGGAGTGGCGCGCCACGATCGCCCCGTACGAGGGCTCCGAGCAGATCGTCGACGACATCGCGTCCGACGATCCCTTCATGTTGATCTTCACCTCCGGCACCAGCGGAGACCCGAAGGCCGTGCGATGCACGCACGCGAAGATCGCCGACCCCGGGAGCATGCTCGCCGAGAGGTTCGGTCTCGGCCCGGCCGACACGGTCTATCTCTCGATGCCGATGTTCCATTCGAACGCCATGATGGCCGGCTGGGGCGTCGCACTGGCCGCCCGGAGCAGTGTCGCTCTGCGTCGCCGGTTCTCCGCATCCGGGTTCCTGCCCGACCTGCGGAAATTCGGAGTCACGTACGCGAACTACGTGGGAAAGCCGTTGTCCTACGTCGTCGCCACACCCGAACGGCCCGACGACGCCGACAATCCACTGCGCATCATGTACGGCAACGAGGGCAGTGCGCCCGCGGTCGCCGAATTCGGTCGCCGATTCGGCGCGACCGTCGTGGACGGATTCGGTTCCACCGAAGGCGGCATCGCAATCCGCGCGACCGCCGGCAGGCCTGCCGGGTCGCTGGGACTGCTTCCCGACGGCATCGAGATCCTCGACACCGAAACCGGGCTCCCGTGTCCGCCGGCAGTGTTCGACGACGACGGGCGGATCGTCAATGCCGACGAGGCCACCGGGGAACTGGTCAACTCGGATGGCGCAGGCGCGTTCGCGGGGTACTACAACGACCCCGAGGCCGATGCCGAGCGCCTGAGGAACGGTCGCTACCACAGTGGCGATCTCGCATACCGTGACGCCGACGGGTTCGTGTACTTTGCGGGTCGCAGTTCGGGATGGCTACGCGTGGACGGTGAAAACCTCGGTGCTGCACCCATCGAACGGGTACTGTCACGATACCCGGGGTTCTCACAGGTGTCGGTGTACGCCGTGCCCGACCGTTTCGTGGGCGACCAGGTGATGATCGCGGTCGTCCCCGCTGTCGATGACGAGTTCGATCCGGCTGCCTTCGCCGAATTCCTCGATACTCGAGCGGATCTCGGTCCGAAGCAGCTCCCGACGTTCGTCAGGGTCGCCCGGAGCCTCCCCCAAACGGCAACGTTCAAGATTCTCACGCGCACACTCTCGGCCGAACGATGGCACTGCACGGACCCTGTTTGGGTGCGAGAGAAGGGCGAAAGCGAATTCCGCCTGTTGACAGCAGAACTCGCACAGCTTCTCGACCGGGATCCCTCTGTGCCCGCATAAGAACTCCGCCGGTGTGTGGTTCCGGTAGCCCCCGCTACCAGAACCACGCACGCGCGCGGAGCGCTATGCGTTCGCAGCCTCGTTCAACCGCTCCAAGGTGCCGGTCGCGTCGAGGTATTCCTGTACCCAGCGCTCGATGACCGCGGAAGTCTTCTCCACCTTCGTGAACTGACCGACGACCTGACCCACCGGGTTGAAAGCGACGTCGACGGATTCGTCCGGGTACTTGTGCGTAGCGGCGACAGCCATACCGGAGACCATGTACTGCAAGGGCATACCGAGGGGCTCGGGGTTCCCCTCCTGCTCCCACGCCTCGGTCCAGTCGTTGCGCAGCATGCGGCAGGGCTTGCCGGTGAACGAGCGGCTGCGCACGGTGTCGCGGCTGCCGGCCTTGATGTAGGCATCCTGCTGGACCGCCGTATTCTCGGCTTCCTCGACCATGAGCCACTGCGAACCCGACCAGACGCCCTGCGTGCCGAGGGCAAGAGCGGCAGCGATCTGCTCACCGCTGCCGATACCGCCTGCAGCCAGCACCGGAACGGGCGCGACTTCCTTGACAACCTGTGGCCACAACACGATCGAGCCGACCTCGCCGCAGTGTCCGCCGCCTTCGCCGCCCTGAGCAATGATGATGTCGACGCCTGCATCCGCATGCTTGCGGGCCTGGTACGGAGAACCGCACAGCGCCGCGACCTTACGTCCGGAGTCGTGGATGTGTGCGATCATGTCGGCCGGCGGCGTGCCGAGTGCGTTGGCGATGAGCGTGACTTTCGGATGCTGCAGCGCGACCTCCACCTGCGGGGTGGCGGTGGCTTCGGTCCAGCCCAGCAGCTGCAACGCGTTATCGTCCCCGTCCTTGGGTACTGGGACACCGTGATCGCTGAGGATTCCACGGGCGAATTCGAGCGTCTCCTGCGGAACCATCGACTGCAGCATCTTCGTCAGCTCGTCGGCGGACAGGTTGGCATCCATGCCCTCGTACTTGCCCGGAATGACGATGTCGACACCGTAAGGCCGGTCGCCGATGTGCTCATCGATCCAGTTCAACTCGATTTCGAGCTCTTCAGGCGTGAAACCGACGGCGCCGAGGACGCCGAAACCACCCGCCTTGGCCACAGCGACGACAACGTCACGGCAGTGAGTGAATGCGAAGATCGGGAACTCGATGCCGAGTTGGTCGCATAGGGGTGTGTGCATTCGGCACTCCTCGAGAAGAGACGGTGAATAACTGAAACAAGTTCCACCATAGGGCCAGCGTGCCCGAATGAACATGTCGAGTGTGCAGTTTTTCCGAAACCGCCCGGCGTGTCGCGACAACGACTGCACACTCGAATTGGCTACTCCACAACAAACGCGCCGTCGGCGCCGCCCGCCGCGCATTCGACACCACCGACTGGTCACGCGACGTCGAATTCCGCTACCACTGCCTCAGCCAGCTCCACGAAGCGCTGACCAGAAACATGGAGCGTCTGCGCCGGATAGTGGTGACCGAGGTCGGCTGCCCCATCGGCGTGACCAGAAGTCAGATCGAAGAGCCGATCGACGAGGTGAAGCACTGGGCCGAGTACGGCCGCAGCTTCGACTATCTGCAGGACACGGGAATGCACCCCACGGTGATGGGTCCGGCGCGCAGACTCCTGCACTTCGACCCGGTCGGGGTCGTCGGCGCGATCACGCCCTGGAACGTGCCGTTCTATCTCAATGTCGCCGAGACGATGCCGGCGCTGATGGCCGGAAACACCGTCGTCCTCAAGCCTGCACAGCTCACCCCGTGGTCTGGCAGCGAACTGGGACGCATCGTCGCCGAAGAAACCGATATTCCGGCCGGCGTCTTCAACGTCGTACTGTCGAACGCCAACGAAGTGGGCGCGGCACTGTCGTCGGATCCGCGGGTCGACATGATCACCTTCACCGGTTCGACCGCGACCGGACGAGCCATTCTGGCCGCCGCCGCACCCACGGTCAAGAAGACGATGCTCGAACTCGGCGGCAAATCCGCTCATATCGTGCTCGACGACGCCGACCTCGGCGCGTCGCTTCCCATGGCGGCGGTGATGGCGTGTGTGATGTCGGGGCAGAGTTGCATTCTGCCGAGCCGGATCCTGTTACCTCGCAGCCGCTACGACGAAGGCATCGCGGTGCTGAAGGCCACGATGGAATCCTTCCCGGTGGGCGATCCGTGGGTTCCCGGCAACATGCAGGGACCGCAGATCAGCGAGACCCAGCGTCAGAAGGTGCTCGGCCTGATCACCGACGGTGTCGAATCGGGCGCGACCCTCATCACCGGCGGCGGCATTCCGGAGGACCTGCCGACGGGTTACTACACCCAACCGACTCTGCTGGGCGACGTCGATCCCGATTCCCGCGTGGCGCAGGAAGAGATCTTCGGCCCGGTACTGACCGGCACCGCCTACGACACCGAGGACGACGCCATTGCGATCGCGAATAATTCGATCTACGGCTTGTCCGGTGAGGTGAGCAGCGCCGACAACGATCGGGCGCTGGCCGTCGCGCAGCGCATGCGCACCGGCAGTGTCACCGTCAACGGAAAGTCCTTCTTCGGGATCACGAGTCCGTTCGGCGGTACCAAACAGAGCGGTCTCGGCCGACGCAACGGCACGCAGGGTTTCGAAGAGTACCTCGAAATCAAGACGATCGGACTGCCCGGCTGAACGAGAACCGACTGCCCTCAGATGACGCCGCGCTCGCGCAGATCGGCACGCTCGCCTTCGGTCACGCCCAGCAGGTCGCCGTAGACAGCGGCGTTGTCGTAGCCGGCGATCGGCGGGCCTGCACGACGCACCGAACCGGGGGTGTCCGCCAAACGTGGCACCACCCCCGGTCCGAGAACATCGAGGCCGGTGCGTTCGTCATGATGGGAGAGCAGCATGTCGCGCGCCTGGAACTGGTCGTCGGCGACCACTTCGGCCACCGTATTGACGGGCCCTGCAACGACACCCGCGGCCGACAGGTGTTCGAGCAGCTCGGTGAGGGGCCATGTCGCGGCCCACGCGCCGATGAGATCGTCGAGGTCGTCCTGATTGACACCACGCGCAAGGTGGTCGGCGAACTTCGCATCGTCGGCCAGTTCCGGGCGATCCATTGCCACGCACAGGCGCCGGAAGACGGTGTCCTGATTGGCCGCGATGACAATCCACATGTCGTCGGCGGTGCGATACAGATTCGACGGCGCGATGCCCTCGAGCCGCGTACCGGACGGGCCGCGAACCACCCCGGCAGCGTCGTAGTCGGGAATGACCGACTCCTGGACGGCCAGGCACGCTTCGGTCAGCGCCACGTCGACGATCTGCCCACGTCCCGTCCGCTCGCGGCTCAGCAGCGCAGCAAGCACTCCTTGGACGGCGAACATGCCGCCGAGGGTGTCGCCGAGTGACAGCGCGAGACGCGGCGGCGCCTGCCCGGGGTAGCCGTTCAGGTGCCGGAGACCGCTTTCCGCCTCCGCGACCGAGGCGTATCCTGCGTGCCCGGCTCTGGGGCCGGTCTGTCCGTATCCGGACACGCGCGCAAGCACGATGCCCGGGTTGACCTCGGAGAGCACGTCGTAGCCGAGGCCCCATTTCTCGAGTGTGCCGGGCCGGAAGTTCTCGACGACGACGTCGGATTCGGCGACCAGCCGGCGGAAGAGGTCCTGACCGTCGGCCGACCGCAGATCGAGGGTGATGCACCGTTTGTTGCGCGCGTGCACGGTCCAGAAGAAACGGTGGCCATCACGCTCCCCCTGCCCCCAGGTGCGCAGCGGGTCGGGACGCTTCGGATCCTCGATCTTGATGACGTCGGCACCCATATCGCCGAGCAACCGCCCGGCGAACGGACCGGCGATCAGTGTGCCCAGTTCGAGTACCCTGATCTCTCCGAGCGCACCGGCTGCGGTCTGCTCTGTCGGCTCGGTCGGTGTGCCTGCGGTATCCGTCGTCACTGAGTGTCCATTTCTTTCCGGTCAGTAGCCGAGGTGAACCGTCTTCTCCTCGGTGAACGCCTCGAGGCCGCTGCGCCCGAGCTCGCGCCCGATGCCGCTCGCGTCGCGACCACCCCAGGGTAGTGCCGGGTCGGGTACACCCCAGCCATTGACCCACACGGTGCCGACCCTCAGCTGCGGAATCACGCCGTGCACCGTCGAGAGGCTCTGGCTGAAGATGAAGGCATTGAGACCGTACTGCGTCGCGTTCGCGAGCCGGACCGCTTCTTCCGTGGTCTTGAAGGTGATGACGGTGGCGACGGGTCCGAAGATCTCCTCTCTCGCGATCGTCAGATCGTTGGTGCCACGGAATACGGTGGGCTGCACGAAAAAGCCCTTGTCGCCGACGCGGGCCCCGCCGGTGAGCAGATCGGCACCTTCACTCTTGCCCTTCTCGATGTACCCGAGAATGCGGTCGAGCTGCTTGCGGTTGACGATCGTGCCCTGGGTGGTTCCCGCATCGAACGGATCGCCGATGACTGCGGCACGTGCGAATTCGACGAGGCCTTCGATGACCTGGTCGGCGATGGATTCGTGCACGATCACGCGGGTGCCCGCGGCGCACACCTGTCCCTGGTGGTAGAAATTGCCCATCGCGATCCACGGCAGCGAGGCTTCGAGGTCTGCATCGGGGAAGATCAGCTGCGGGGCCTTTCCGCCCAGTTCCAGGGTGACCTTGCGGAACTTCTCACCCGCAAGCGAGGTGATGGTCTTGCCGACGGCGGGGCTCCCGGTGAAGGTGATCTTGTCGATGCCCTGGTGCGCAGCAAGTGCAGCTCCGGCCTCCGGCCCCAGACCGGGGACGACGTTGAACGCCCCATCGGGCACTCCGGCCTCCGCGAGCAGGTCGGCCAGTTTCAGCACCGCGAGGGACGCATCCTCGGCGGGCTTGACCACGACGGAACAGCCCGCCGCGAGTGCCGGTGCGATCTTCCACGCCGCCACCACGGTCGGGTTGTTCCACGGCGTGATCGCACCGACCACCCCGAGTGGCTGGCGGAGGGTGAAGCCGAAGCGGTGTTGCGGTCCGACATCAGGGAGGATCATCGCCTCACCGGCGATCTTGTCGGCCCAGCCCGCGTAGTGCCGGAACGAGGCGGCGGCGGCGGGAATATCGCCTGCGACGGTATCGGCGTATAGCTTGCCCATCTCCGCGGTCTCGAGCGCCGACAGCTCCGGCGCGTGCTGCTCGATGAGATCGGCTGCGCGGGAGAGGATCCTGCCACGCTCGGCGCCCGCCATCCGCGACCACGCACCCGAGTCGAACGTGTCGCGGGCAGCATCGACGGCGGCATCGATGTCGTCGGTGCCGCCGCATGCGATCTCGGCGACAACTTCTTCGTTCGCCGGGTTGATCGACGAGAACTGCGCTCCGGACCGAGCGGAGACCGCCCGGCCGCCGATGCGCAGCAGCGGTTCCGGCAGAACAACCGGAGCTGGAGTGACGGGAGCTGCAGTGTCGGTCATGGAATGCTCCTATTTCGAGGGTGAGGTGAAACGCGACGTTCCAGTCCGGCCCACGACGAGTCGTAGTCGGGTTGACGATGGGATGCAGACAGCGCCCTTTCGGTGACGGCGAGGGCGAGTCGGGTTTCGAACATGAACGACATCGTGTTCTCGAGCTTCATCGGTGAAAGCTCCGCGGCGGACGCCAGATCGAAGGTCTCCCGGTCGGGCCCGTGCGCACCCCACTGGTTGTGCAGCGATGCCCCTCCCGGCACGAACCCTTCGGCTTTCGAATCGTGTCGCCCACGGATCAGACCCATGAACTCGGTCATCACGTTGCGATGGAAATGCGGTGGCCGGAAGGTGTGTTCGCCGACCACCCAGCGGTCGGGAAAAACACAGAAGTCGACGTTGGCCTGCCCTGCGACCGAGGTCGGCGAGGTGAGGACGGTGAATATCGACGGGTCGGGATGATCCCAGCCTGCGGTGGTCATCGCGTTGAATCGCGACAGATCGTACTTGTAGGCGCCGTGCGTCCCGTGCCACGCGACGACGTCGAGCGGCGAATGGTCGAGTTCGGTGGCCCACAGGTGACCGCCGAACTTCTGAACCAGCTCGACCGGCCCGACACGATCCTCGTACCACGCTGTGGGATAGAGGAAGTCGCGCGCATGAGCGAGACCGTTGGCGCCGATCGGACCGAGTTCCGGGAGTCGGTAGGCGGCTCCGTAGTTTTCACAGACGTACCCGGTTGCTGCGACGTCGAGCAGTTCCACCCGGAACCGCACACCCCGTCCGACGACGGCGATCTCCCCCGGCGAGACCGCGAGCCTCCCGAACTCGGTGCACAGAAGCAGAGCGCCCGCTTGCGGGACGAACAGCAGTTCACCGTCGGCGTCGACGAAGTACCGGTCGGTCATGGATGCCGAGGCCGCATACATGTGTAAGCCGATACCCGTACAGGCGTGTACGTCGCCGTTCACGGCGTAGGTCGTGATGCCGTCGATGAAATCCACCCCGGCCGCAGACGCGGGCTGCGGATCCCACCGCAGCCTGTTCGGCGTCAGTACCGTCGCCGTCGATGGTGCAGACACCCATCCACGATCGTCGGTGCGTTCGAACGGCCGGTGCGCGGCCGACGGCATGATCCGGTACGTCCAACTCCTCGTGTTGATTTCACGCGGTTCGGTGAATGCGGTCGCAGAATGCTGCTCGGCGTACAGCCCGTACGGGGCTCGCTGCGGCGAGTTCTGCCCCCACGGCAGCGCACCCGCGACCGCCTCGCTGTGGTGCTCGTTACCGAACCCGTTCAGGTACTCGAGGTCCACCGTCACGTCAAGGCGACCATCTCGTGCAATGTCGTCCCCGAACGATCGTATTGTTCACCGTCGATGGTCACGGTCATCGTGAAATCGGACCGGAAACGGAAGTAGCCCGGCCGGCCGACCAGCCAGTTCACGATTGGCTTGACGAGCTTGCTCGACGCGATCGGGATGTCTTCGAGGAGATTGTGAGCGTGGACGATTTCGCGCACCGTCAATGTCAGATCCAGGGAATCGGCAGCCTGTATCCGTAACCACGACGGGTAGGTGCGATCGGCGACGGCGTCGTAGACCGCCGGGCCCTCCGTCGTCTCGACCTCGCCGTTGCTGAGCACCACCTCACGTCCCATAGCGATCATCACCGGCTGTGACCAGTGCTCGCCGTATTTCTTCTGCGTCTGCACCATCGCGTAGACCAGCGAGAAATCGTCGGTGTAGAGACGGCCCCAGTACCACTTCGAGATGATGCGTTTCATGTCGCCGACGCCCCAGTTGTGGTCGTGGTAACCACGCCCGGCGACCTCTGTGGTGACCCCGTCGACGGTCACCGTTCCTGCGACACGTGCTCGGGGTGCGCCGACCACCCACGCGAAGAACTCGCGATCGTTGTAGCTGGTCTGCCCGCGTGCCGGCATCCACGGCGGCACTTCGGCGGTGAACGTGAGATCGAACGCGAGGTCGTCTTCTGCCACCGACACGTGGTAGACGGGTAACCCGTCTTCCTCGCCGGTCACCTTGGCGAAGCTGCGGCCGACCTGGACGTCGCACCGCTCCGCCGACACGGTGAGCTCTGCGTCGGAGTACTGCTTGATGGCCTCGCGGCGCTCGCCGTCGGCGCTGTAGACGTGGATCTCGACGCCGGGCTTGCGGTGCACCAACTCTCGCGTCTGCAGCATCGCGACGACGATGCGGCCGTCGTCGAGATGGGCGTCGAAGTACCAGTGTTCGAATGCGTGCTTGTCGGTCGACGGATGAGCACCGTTGTCGCTCGGGACGACTTGCGTGATGTCACCGTCGCGCCGGCCGGGGCCATTCCATGCCTCGACGATCTGCAGTGCCGCCATAGTTCCTCCGGTGTAGGTGGGGGTTCAGCGCCGCAGGGCGCCGCTTGCGTCGAATTGTGCTTCTCGTCCGTTCATTTGGGCTCGGTACCAGTTCTCACGGTGAGCGACCATGATCTTTTCGTGCACTCCGGAGATCCCGGGAAGACGACGGGCGAGTTCCATCGCGGTGATGAACGGGAATCGGACGATCGGGATGATCATCCAGGGGATGACGGTCGGCATCGAGTATTTGCGACGGGTGCCCGGCCCCATGAACATTGCCGAGTAGACCGCGTTGATCCGGAAGTTGTATGCCGCCCGTAGCCGCTCGAATCCTAGCTGGCCGTCGCGGGGCGCGAACGCCTTCGGGTACGACTCGATCAATTCCTTGCCGTGCTCGCCCGAGTCGTACGACCGGGACACCACGGTGGTGAGCAGCGTGCGGATGCTGTCGCCGATCGTCTCCGGATACCAGTCGATGCGGACACCGAGCAGGTATCCCATGTACTTCTGGAAGTGGATGAGAGCGCGGATCTCCCGCGGTGTGGTTTGGTACCCGAGAGTCCACAGGGCAAGGCCAGGGGTGAGACTGCCTGCGATCAGGGTGAGGAGCATGTAGGTCTGGCTGATCGGCAGTCCCCACTTCTGTTCGTCCCATTCGGGATGCTTCGCGACCCGGTCGCGTACCGATACATGCATCACGCGGACCTTGAGGGCGGTGGCGCGTCCGGTCGATCCCGGGGTGAGCAGAGCACCGGGTTCGGAGACATCGCACCAGAACCGGCAGGTTTCGAGGTAGCGACGCAGCGCGTTGTCTCCGGCATACCCACCGGCCAACGACAACGGGGTCGCCACAGCGGATTCCGTGTAGATCTCGAGGGTTTCGGCACCCGCGAAACTGAACAGCATGGTGCCCCAGCGTCGCCAGATCTTCGCGCCTTCTTCGACAAGTTCGGGCTGCACCCAATCGGGGACGATCTCGAACTCCTCGAACAGCGCCTTCATTGCCTCGGGTGCGTCCGGCACGCTGTCGATTCCGTCGGTGAGGGCGGTGTCGAGCAGTTCCCGGGTTTTCACCGGTCCGAGGTCACCGTGGTAGACCTCGCCGACGAAACGTTCCGTGGTGGGGTCGCCGCTGAACAGATCGTTGCACAGGGCACGGGCAGTCTCGTCGTCGTGCAGGATGTCGAAACCTGTGACCTTGCGGATGAGGTTCCGGACCCGCGCGACGCCTGGGCGCTCGACGGCCTGCCAGTAGGGAAATCGACTCGGACAGCGGTCCTGTGCCGGCGGCGTCGCCTTCGCACCGAGTGTCCCGGTCATGGCGTTGCCTCCTCGAGGACGGTGCGGCGGATCCAGCCGGTGATACGCCCGACGACGTCGTCGAGGCCACCCGGCTGGTCCACCAGGTAGTGATTGAGTCCGCGCATCTCGATCAGTTCGGTCTCGCCGCCCAGCGCCTGGTGAATCAGGCGCGAATCCTCCGCGAACGCAGCCTGGTCGCCGAGCAGGCTCATCACCATTGCCGGCGCGGCGACGTGCAACAGGTCTTCGAAGGCGTCAGCGTTGGTGAGGTCGGAGCTCCACGTACTGAGCCAGCTGCGCACCGTCACGAATCTGGCGAGACCACCCGCTGCGGTGTTCGCGGCGGCCGGGTCGCCGTACATGCTGCCGAGCTCGCGGTCGCTGGGATCGAGGGTGAGGTCGACGAAGCGGGGGTCGGCGACCGTGCGGTGCACGACGAATCCTCGGTCGGATGCACCGGTGCGGTTCATTTCGTCGAGCTGGTCGAGGGCCCACGCATCGATGCGGCGCATGCGGGTGAGCTGCGCGTCGCGGTAGCGGGTAACCCAGTCGCGGTCGAGCGGTGCGGTTCGGCCGGATGCGTAGAGATCGAGTTCCGGGTCGACGCGATATGGGTCGGCCTCGTCCAGGACGGCGCCATCGATCCAGTGCCTCAGGACTCGTGCGCGTCCGGGGTGTGCGCCGACGAGCATCACCGCGTCGGCGGGACGCAGCTTCGCGTCGGGGAAGGACGCCGGGTCGCCTGCGGGTGTCTCGACGACAGTGGGGTTCTCCGCCTGCGACTGATAGAACGACGCCAGCGAGCCGCCACCGCTGAAGCCGAGCAGCACAACCTTCTCGAAGCCCAGCTCCTCGGCCATCCAGCGCACGCCAGTGCCGAGATCGAATGCCGCGCGCTCCATGATCAGAGCCGGTTCGTTCGACGCGTACCGGGTGTTCAGGCCCATGGCCGGAATGCCTGCCCCGGCGATCGCGCGGAGCAGGAAGTGGCTCAGGAAGTTCGAGGCGGGATGACACATGATCACGCCCACTTTGCGTGAATATCCCGGTGCGGCAACCAGATTTCCGTGGAGGGTCGGATAGTGCCTGCTCAGTCCTGAGTGCATTTCGACGCGGCCGTCGGAGGCGGGTTCGTAGGGAATGCGCTGGAAGTGGTCTGCTACGTCGTAAGTCATTGCACCGTCCGATATTCGAGCATCATGTCGTGGTCTTCATGGTCGAGGATGTGGCAGTGCCACACATAGCCTTGGAGTTCACTGCCATGCAGATCGTCGTCACCGTGGTGCGGCATCACATGCGCGTGGTCGTCGAACGTGTGCACCGCCGGGGAGAAGGTCGCGTCAGGGTCGAAGCCGAGTTCGTCGGCCGTCGGGAAGCGCACCACGATGCGCGTAACGGAGTTCGGGTCGCAGATCACTGTGTCCTTGAAAGCAGTCTCCCAGGGCTCGGGTCCGCGAAGCGGCTCGACAACGAACGGGTCGGCGTCCGGAGTCCACTTGATACCCAGAGGGCCCTGTGGCTGACGCGCACACATCGCAAGGGTGTCGATCGCCTGCCGCCCGAGCACACGGAAGGTGACCAGATGCAGATGGATCGGGTGTGGGTCGGGGGTGGCGTTGACGATGTTCCACTGCTCGATCGCACCTTGTCTCGGTGTTTCGATGTCGTCGCTGTCGAAGGTGAGATTGTTGAGCGACATGATCGACGGAGGCAGCCGGACATCCGACGGCTGACTCAGCGACACGTTGCGTACCGTCTGCGGTACCGGAATCGGGCCTACCACCGGGGGTTGCCCCTGCCCGCCGCGCAGGGTCTCCGGGACGGGGCCGGTGAATCCCCGTTCGGTCCCGACGCGAAAGCGCATGAACACCGGCATCAGCACCGCGCCGATCTGCGCGGCCTGCGGCGCGGCGGGTTCGCTGTTGCGCAATTCGACCGTCGAATCAGGTTCGAGAGCACCGAAGTCGACGAGGATGTCGACGCGTTCGCCAGGCGAGAGCCGCACGCGATCGGTGCGGACGGGGGCGTCCATCAGGCCGCCTTCCATCCCGAGCACCCAGAATTGCATGCCGTCGGAGAAGTGCAGATCCCAGATGCTGAACGAGGCCGCATTGAGCAACCTCATCCGGTACAGGCCGCGGTCGACACGGGCTTGCGGCCAGATCTTGCCGTTGACGACGCCTACGTCACCGACGGCTCCGCCTTCCCAGCGCCCCTGCGGAACAATGGGGGTCGAGCGAATGCTCTGTGTGCCATCGCTGTTCACGATCTTTTCCTGTAGCACGAGGTCGAGTTCGTACGCGCCCGTAGGAAGGCCGAGTGGATTTCCGGGATCGCCGGTGTCGTAGTCGTCCCGCAACAGATACAGCCCGGCGAGACCGGCGTAGACATTGAGTCGGGTCACGGCCATCGCGTGGTCGTGATACCACATCGTCGTGGCTTCCTGCCGGTTCGGGAAACGGTAGGTGTAGCCCTGACCCGGGCGTGAGATCTGCTTCGGGTGGCCGTCGAATTCCGGTGGTGTGACTCCCCCGTGCAGGTGCATCGAGGTGGGCACCGCGGTGCGGTCGTGCTCGCCGAGTCCGTGCAGTGACGTGTCGAAATCGGCTGCGAACGGATGGGACGTGATCCGATTGCGGTACTCGACCGTGGTTTCACGCCCCTGCCGCGCAACGATGACCGGGCCGAGGTAGGTGCGGTCGCCGTAGGCGAGGGTCGCGCCGGGAGCGAGGTCGCGATGGAAGCTGTGCGTCGCGCTCACCGCATCGATCGTCACCGTCGCGGCATCGATGCGCGGCAGAACGGGGAGTTCGTCGACGAACGGTTCGAGCGGAGGCGAGTGGAAGAGCAACGGACTCGAGATGCGCGGGCCGTCCGCGACCGCGCGGCCGGCGCCGAACAGCAGCGACGCTCCTCCACCGACGCCCAGCGTCGCCCCCGCGAGAAGTTGTCTGCGACTGAGTTTTTTCATCATGCGCTTTCGCGTCGATCCCACCCCGATTGACAAGAACACGACGGATCGTGACGACCCTCACAGTACCATACGGTATGGTTTGGTCAAGCGGCGGCGTCGACGTGTAACCTCGCATCAGCGCTCAACAAGGAGAGATGGTCGTGATTCGGCAATCGGAGAAGAAGAAACCCACTTCCACCCGCCGGCCGCGGCTCTCGCTCGACGACTGGACCGACGCGGGTCTGCAACTACTTGTCGCCGAGGGCCGCAACGCGGTGAAGATCGCACGGCTGTGCACCGAACTCGGCGTCACCAAGGGCAGCTTCTACTGGCACTTCGCCGACATCGACGAGCTGATGCATGCCATCGCCACCCGTTACTGCTCACACGACAACGACACACTGCGCGGACTGACGAGCATCGAAGAGATGCCGGTCCGCGACCGTCTCGCGCACATGGGCGCGACCCTCGTCGAGGATCGAGCCTGGGCCACCGAGGTGGCGATCCGCGACTGGGCGCGCACCGACCCGCAGGTGGCGGAATCCGTGCGCGCCCTCGACCAGCGCATCATGTCGGTGGTGGAGAACGCATTTCACGAACTGGGTTTCGACGATCGCGAAGCGCGCATCCGAGCCGGCACCCTGGTGTATGCGGGCATCGGCTTCGTCTACGGTCGCGACAACCTCACCACACCGACTGTCGACGAGATCCAGGACCTCGTCGCGCTTCTCACGCGGATGTAGTGTCCGGGATTCGCGTCAGGCGCACGCGCCACGCCTCCGGTCCGCGCTCCTCGTAGTCGACGCCGAGCCGCCCGTCCACCCGGTCGGTGAGCTGGCGGAGCAGCGGGATCGGGTCGTGGGGCGCTACGAGCAGGAGCGTGCCGCGTTCAGGCACCGCATCGAACGCACCGAACACCGTGGCGTGGCGAATTGCGTGCGGGATCTCCCGCACATCGAGCACCGGAGAGGGCTCGTCGCGTTCGCCGCACGCGCACACGTGGCCGTCGTGCTCCGGCTGCGCATCCCCGCCCAGTAGTTCGTGCATACCTTCCAGAATGCCGGCGAGTGAGACATCCGGATCTGCGGCGACGAGCGGAAGGATTCGGTCGTTCTCGTCGACGAGGTGCAGGTCGAACACCACTCGTAAGGCGTGGGCAGCTGCAGCCGCACGGACCGGATCGGGTTCCTTCGCAATCCGGTCGACGAGAGCCGCAATAAGGCGGTGCACGGCGATCATGGACTCGACGAGCAACTTCGCGTCGCCGCGCCCGGCCGCCGCGGGGTAGAGCACGCGCTCTTCTGCGGTGGCGTGTGGCAGCAAGGAACCGGTGAGGAAGTCGACCATCGCACGACGATGCACGTCGACATCCTTCCCGGTGGCCGCAGCGTCGAGCAATGCCTCACTGAGGATCGCGATATGTCCCGCGAGCTCACTGTGGTGACTCTTGACGGCATCGACGGCACGCGCGTCCTCCGCGGTGGTGGCAACGACGATCTGGTCGGCACTCATGGACCGCTCCTTCCGTGGCGCCGCGGTGGTGCGCGGCAAGGTGGCCTTTCGCGGACCAATTTACTACAGTTATTTCCGTGGAAAATAGGGAACTTCGTCCCGGACCGCGCGCGACACCGGTCCCGGAGTCGCACCTCGCGCTGTCGCCCCAGCGGATCACCGTCCTCGACGATGTCCGGGCCCATGGCCCGGCGCGCATCAACGACATCGCCGAGCGGCTCGGTCTCCACGCCAACACGGTGCGCGAACACCTCGACGCGCTGGTCGGCCACGGCCTCGTCGACCACACCACCGAACCGGCCCGCGGACGCGGACGCCCCGCCAAGGTGTATCGGCCCATGCCCGCCGCAGACCCCACCCTGGCCGGCCGCGACTACGCCGGACTCGCGACCGCCCTCGCCGGACACATCGCTCGTACCAGCGCCGATCCAGAAGGCGACGCACGCGCCGCGGGGCGAGAGTGGGGATGCGACCTCGCACGCGAATCCGACTACGACACCGCAGATCCACATGCCTTCGTCCTCGACCTGCTCACACGGCTCGGATTCGCGCCCCACGACCGTGGCCCCGCGCTCGGCGTCGCACTGCCGATGTGTCCCCTGCTCGACGCCGCGCGACGCTACCCGAACGTCGTGTGCCAGGTTCATCTCGGCATCGTCGAGGGCGCACTCGAAGAAGTCGGCGCACCGATCGGCCCCGGACTCGACCTCCTGCCCTTCGCCGAACCCGGCGGGTGTCGGCTCTTCATGCCCGAACCCACGACTCCCGAAGTGTGCTGCTGTCCGCGGGGCGAATCGTGAACGAACGGGGCAACTGGCATCTTCGGGCCGGGATGGTGGTTGCCGCGTGGTTCACGGCGCTGGTCGTAGTGGCCGTCGCCCACCGGTGGATTCCGCAATCCGGTTGGCTCCTTGTGCATCTGCTCGGTATAGGTGCTGCGAGCAACGCGATCCTGATCTGGAGCGGGCATTTCACCGATGCCCTGCTCCGCCGTTCCGCCACGGGAGCTCGACGTCCCGACACGGCGCGACTCATCGCGTTCAACACCGGCGCCGTAGTCCTGGTCGCAGGAATGGTCGGCGGGTGGTGGCCCGTCGTACTGGTCGGTGGGTGCGTCGTCGCCGGTGTTGCCGGATGGCACGGCATTACGCTGCTGCGGCGACTGCGGGCGGCGCTGCCATCCCGGTTCGGGCACACCGTGCGCTACTACATCGCTGCAGCAACGATGTTGCCGGTCGGTGCGGGGTTCGGTATCGCCATGGCCAATTCCGGCCTGCCCGGGGAACTTCACGAGCGCCTCGTGCTCGGGCACGCAGCCGTCAACGTCCTGGGCTGGGTGGGGTTGACGGTGCTGGGCACACTCGTGACCCTGTGGCCGACGATGCTCCGAACCCGGATGGCGCAGCGCGTCGAGACCGCAGCGCGACGCGGACTCCCGGCGTTGATTCTCGCTCTCGCGGTGGGAGTCGCCGGTGCCCTCGCGGGTATTCCCCTCGTCACCGCAGCGGGAACGCTCGGATATCTCGCAGCCGCGCTCTATGTCCTCGAACCACACCTCGATGAGATCCGCCGAAAACATCCCGCCGATTTCGCGACGCTGTCGGTGCTCGCCGGTATCGTGTGGCTGCTCGGTTCACTGATCTACCTCACGGTGGCACTGGCGACCGCATCGACTCCACTGGAAGCGGCCGCGGCGGCCGGGTCCGTCACCGCGGCACTGCTCGCCGGTTTCCTCGTCCAGGTGTTGCTCGGCGCCCTCACGTATCTCATTCCCGTCGTCATCGGCGGCCGTGCTGCCGTGCAGGGAGCGATGACCGAACTCGAGCGCGGCGCGTCGTGGCGCCTGTCGGTCGCCAATGCCGGTCTGCTGGTGTGTGTACTGCCGATACCGAGCCTCGTGCGAGTGCTGTGTTCGGTGCTCGTCCTGGTGGCGTTCGCGTCGTTCCTGCCGTTGGCCGTGCGCGCGGTTCTGGTTGCCCGGCGCATGCGTGGGACAGCGTCGAAACCGGGCCGCCCCGAACCTGTTCCCGCACGCAAGCGCATCCGGTCCGCCGCAGCAGGGCTGGGCATCGTCGTCCTCGGCGCGGCAGCCGGTATCGCGGCCGATCCGGCTGCCGCAGGTCTCTCCACCGTCGATGCTTCGAACGTGAGGGCGAGTGGGTACACCACCGAAGTCGAGGTGCAGATCGAGGGTATGCGGTTCGTTCCCGACGTCCTCGAAGTGCCTGTGGGGGATCGTCTGGTGGTCACGCTGGTGAATACCGGTACCGATCGTCACGATCTGGTTCTCGCCAACGGTACCCGCACCGCTCGTATCGGTCCGGGTGAGACGGCGACGCTCGACGCCGGACTCGTCGGCGGGCAGATGGACGGATGGTGCTCGGTCGCCGGGCATCGCCAGATGGGAATGACACTCACCGTGGAACCGACCGGTGCGGGCGACGACCTCGAACACACCGACCACGGGTCCGAGGCGGAAGCGGGGTCTCTCACCTCATCGGACGTGTCGCGCAGTCTCGGCGCAGACCCCGCGGCGGGATTCGTCGCACACGATCCGGTCGCGCCGGCGCCGGCGGCCGATCACCGGATCACCCTGGCTGCAACCGACGAGCAACGTGAGGTCGCACCCGGGATCACGCAGCGCCTGTGGACATTCGGTGGCACCGCCCCCGGGCCTGTCCTGCGCGGCCGCGTCGGCGACGTCTTCGAGATCACCCTCGTCAACGACGGAAGTATCGGCCACTCGATCGACTTCCACGCGGGTTCGCTGTCTCCGGACGAACCGATGCGCACCATCGAACCCGGTGAGTCGCTCGTCTACCGGTTCACCGCGACCCGCTCGGGGATCTGGCTGTATCACTGCTCGACCATGCCGATGTCGCTGCATATCGCCAACGGGATGTTCGGTGCGGTCATCATCGACCCGCCAGACCTCGTGCCCGTCGCCCGTGAATACGTCCTGGTGCAGTCGGAGCTGTATCTGGGAGCCGAGGGAGGCGAGGCCGACTCCGACAAGATCACTGCGGAGGACCCTGACCTGGTGGTGTTCAACGGCTATGCGAACCAGTACGACCACAGGCCGCTGCAGGCCCGGGTGGGTGAGCGGGTCCGGATCTGGGTGCTCGCCGCAGGACCGAACCGCGGTACGTCGTTCCATGTCGTGGGCGGGCAGTTCGACACCGTCTTCGCGGAGGGCGACTACCGCCTGCGGCCGGATACGGGAGGTAGCCAGACACTCGGATTGTTCCCGGCCCAGGGAGGATTCGTCGAACTCGAGTTCCCGGAACCGGGACACTACCCGTTCGTGTCGCACTCGATGGTCGATGCCGAGCGCGGCGCGCACGGAATCGTCGAAGTCCGAGAATGACTCTCGGCTACCGCGCCCGATTCAGCCGCTCGACCGCCCGGTCGTAGCCGTCGACGAGTTCGGCCATGATCTCCGCGACGGGCCGGATCTCGTTCATCCGTCCGACGATCTGCCCGACCGGCATCGCCACGACCTCGGGATCGTTCCCCGCCGAGATACGCTGGTGCGCTTCGCTGACCAGGATGTTCTGCAAAGGCATGGGAAGCGGTGACGGCGCATCGGGCTGCGACCACGCCTCGGTCCACTTGGTCTTGAGGAGCCTGGCCGGTTTGCCGGAGTAGATACGTGACCGCACGGTATCGGACGAACTCGCGCCGAGCAGGGCACGCTGGATCGACGACGGCCCCTGCGCGGCCGAACCGAGCTTGTATTCGGAGGTGGTAAGCCAGTACGAACCCATCCACACGCCGGACGCGCCGAGCGCGAGCGCTGCAGCGACCTGACGGCCCGACCCGACACCACCCGCTGCGAGAACCGCAGCGGAATCGCCGATGGCATCGACGAGCTCCGGCCACAACACCATCGACGCGACTTCACCGGTGTGGCCGCCTGCCTCGTAGCCTTGGGCGATGACGATGTCGACGCCGTTCTCGACATGTCGTTTCGCGTGTTCGACGGCACCGGCCAACGCAGCGACGGGCACACCTTTCTCGTGTGCGAGATCGATGACGTCCTTCGGTGGTGAACCGAGAGCGTTGGCGATGAGTGCGGGTCGATGTCCGAGCGCCACGTCGACATGGGAGCGCGCGACCGAATGCAGCCAGCCCAGCACTCCGGTGGCGTGTTCGGCGTCGTCGTTGAGCGGTGGAACACCCAGCTCCGTGAGTGTGCGGTCGACGAACGCACGGTGCTCTGCCGGGATGAGGCTGTCGAGATCGACGGCGGTACCTTCCGTGGGCACCTTGGCGGGCATCACGATGTCGACACCGTACGGCTTGCCGTCGGTGTTCTCGTCCATCCAGGTGAGGACCGCGTCGAGTTCTTCGGGGTCGTTGAACCGAACGCAACCCAGCACGCCGAGGCCCCCGGCCCTGCTGATCGCCGCTGCGACGTGTTCGGACGGCGTGAATCCGAAGATCGGATACTCGATACCGAACTTCTTACTGAGATCGGTCTGCATGTGTGTCCTTCTACTTCGCCGCGACGACGCCGCTGCTGCTGTACATCTCGTCTGCAGGACGAGATTCGGCCTGCTCTTTCGCCCAGCGATAGTCGGGCTTACCGGCAGGCGACCGCTTGATCTCGTCGGTGAACCAGACACTGCGTGGCACCTTGTAGCCGGCAATCGACGCGCGCGCCGATTCCACGAGATCGGCCAGTGGGGGCCGACTTCCAGCCCGTGTCGCAACGACTGCCGCAACACGCTGCCCGAACCGCTCGTCGGGGACACCGATCACGAGCACGTCGAAGACGTCCGGGTGGGCCTTGAGCGCGGCCTCCACCTCTTCCGGATAGATCTTCTCGCCGCCGCTGTTGATCGACGATGAGCCTCGGCCGAGCATCGTGACCGTGCCGTCGGGTTCGATCTGTGCGTAGTCACCCGGGATCGAGTACCGCACGCCGTTGTACTCGCGGAACGTCGCTGCGGTCTTCGCCTCATCGTTGTAGTACCCGAGCGGGATGTGTCCCTTGCGGGCGAGCAGACCGACCTTGCCGTCGCCGGGCTGCAGCGGGGTTCCGTCCTCGTCCAGCACCGAGGTCGCCGCGTCGATCTTCACGGTGGGGGCACCGGTATGGGCCTGCCCCTTCGCGACGACGCCGATGCCCGAGAACCCCGTCTCGGAGGAGCCGATGGAGTCGGAGATCATACAGTTCGGGAGCAGTTCGAGGAATCGTTCCTTGAGTGCAGGAGAGAACAGCGCCGCACTGGACCCCATGAAGTACATGGACGAGAGATCATATGGCTTACCGGTTTTCGGGTTCCCCTCGTCGAGCGCATCGATCATGGGGCGGCCCATTGCGTCGCCGGTGATGAAGATGACGTTGACCTTGTGTTCCTCGATGACGCGCAATGTGTCGTGGCCGTCGAACTCGGGGTGCATGATCAGCTTGCCGCCGCCGAACAACGCCTGCAACAACGCCCACTGCGCACCGCCGTGGATCATCGGCGGGATCGGGAAGCGCACCATCACGGGGTTGGCGGCGCCGGTCTTCGCCAGTTCCCACTCGTCAGCTACGTACTCACCGGTGAGGAAATTGATACCGCCGCCGAGGACGCGCCACACGTCTTCCTGCCGCCACATCACACCTTTCGGCTTACCGGTGGTGCCGCCGGTGTAGAGCATGTACAGGTCGTCGGGGCTACGCTCGCCGAAATCGCGCTCCGGGGAACTCTGCGCGAGCGCCTGCTCGTAGTCGACTCCCCCGTAGCCGGAGTAGTCGAGCCCGGTTTCGTCGTCGACGACGAGCGACGTCTTCACCAGTGGCGTCGTCGGCAGCACGTTCGCGACCTTGTCGGCGTACCTGCGCTCGTGGATGAGTGCCACCATGTCCGAATCCTCGAAGATGTGCTGCAACTCGTTCTCGACGTACCGGAAGTTGATGTTGACCACTACCGCCCGGATCTTGAACACCGCGATCATCGCCTCGACGGCCTCGATGGTGTTGCGCGAGTAGACGCCCACCTTGTCGCCGGGCACGACACCCTGTTCCTGCAGGTAGTGCCCGAGGCGGTTGGTCCGCTCCTCCAGCTGCGCATAGGTGAGTTCGCGACCGTCCGACGCGAGTGCGACACGGTCGGGGACGAGGTCGATGGCGTGCTCTACGAGATCTGCGATATTAAGGGCCACGCCATCAAAATAGAACGTGTTATCGTTTCTGACAAGACCGGGATTGAGATCCAGTTCACAACACTTCAGGAGTTCCAGTGTCCCCTACCGCCCCCACCGGCACCGCCGATAATTCGGACATTTCGGAGCGTGCTCCGCACTGCCTCGTCGAGCAACGCGGACACACCCTGATCGTCACGATGAATCGGCCGGAAGCACGAAACGCCCTGTCGGGCGAGATGATGGCGATCATGACCGAGGCGTGGGACCGGGTCGACAGCGATCCCGAGATCCGTGTCGCGATCCTCACCGGCGCGGGTGGGGCATTCTGCGCGGGCGCCGACCTCAAGGACATGAACAAGTCTGCACCCGGCGACAAATTCGAGCAGGGCGAGCGAGGCGACGGGAAGGGTGCCTGGGACCTGTCTCGCCTGCCTGCTCTGCTCAAGGGACGGAGACTGACAAAACCCCTCATCGCGGCGGTCGAGGGCCCCGCCATCGCAGGCGGCACCGAGATCCTTCAGGCCACCGACATTCGCGTCGCCGGTTCGAGCGCGAAGTTCGGCGTGTCCGAGGCCAAGTGGGGCCTGTTCCCGCTCGGCGGTTCGGCGGTGCGCCTCGTCCGTCAGATCCCGTACACGATCGCCGCAGACATCCTGCTCACCGGTCGGCATCTGTTGGCACCCGAAGCCAAGGAGATCGGGCTCATCGGGCACGTCGTCGAGGACGGCCAGGCTCTCGATAAGGCGCTCGAGATCGCCGACACGATCTCCGCCAACGGACCTGTCGCAGTTCAGGCAATCCTCGAAACCATCCGCCGGTCCGAAGGACTCCACGAAGAAGAAGCCTTCCGCATCGACGCCGAACTCGGTGCTGCCGTTTTCAAGAGCGCCGACGCGAAAGAAGGGCCTCGCGCCTTCACCGAGAAGCGAGCGCCGAAATTCACCGGTGCCTGACGAGATTCACCTGCCGCGCTGTGAAGCCGCGGCGCGCTCGTCGAGTTCGGCCAGCGTGATCGGATGTGCCGGAGGGGCATCGAGCACAACGCTGCGGACCGTGCTCAGGTGATCGTCGACGTGCAGTAGCTCGCCGGAGTTCAGCGCCGACCAGTGCGGGTCTTCGTCCATTCTCTCGCTGGCAACCACCACGGCCGGATACTGTGCCAGATGCCCCGCCTGCACACGCACGGTGCCTGCAGTGCCGCCGTGGTCGAGGCGACGATCCCCCTGGGCGCCTCCGCCCGGACGTTCGAGCACCCACAGTTCGTGGGTATCCGGGTACCGCAACGCCCAGAGCTCGGTGGCCGTCGTCAGGATGACGTTGAGAGCGAAGATCCGGAGGTTCTCGGCGGCCCACTGGGCGGCGGCAGTGAGGCCGGCCGTCACGTCCCCGTCGTGCTCGTCTATGCGCCTGGTGGCGAGCGCGAAGAACCGCTCCGAATCCGTCTCACCCTGCACAAGATCTCTGTATGAGCCGAGCTCCGCATCCAGCCGGTCGAGATCGCCGAGAACGCCGTTGTGCGCGAACAACCGTCCGTTCTGCTCGAAGGGATGTGTGTTGCGCGGGGCGAGCCCGCCCGTGGACGCGTACCGGATATGAGCGAGAAACGTCCGCGACGACCGCTCTCGGGCTTCCGTGGCGAATGCTCGATCCTCGTACGCGGCCACCGGTTGCTTCTCCACGAGAGGTACGTCGCTGTCGGTGAACGTGCCGAGACCCGTGCCGTCCGGCTCGCGACGGCTCTGGCGAGCAAGAGAATCGGAAGCGTCGAGCAACCAGAAGGTCGCGTGCACTCGGTGCGGTGCAGCACTGAGCGCGAACAGTCGGCACATGCGGACCCCACCTCACCACGGAACTCCGGATGACTCGAGGATAGGTCGGACCCGCGTGCCGCGAGACGGAAACGGATGCAGCGGGAGTCAGCCCAGCACAACGTCGGCCAGCGACTGCACGTGCTCGGCGTCGCGGCACGACACCAGGAGCATGGTCACTCCCGCGTCTTCCCACCGCTTGACACCCGCGCGTACCTCGTCGTGGTTGCCCACGATCATCGTCTCGGTGACCATCTCGTCGGGAATCGCCGCGGCCGCCTCGTCCTTACGTCCGGAGCGGAACAGTTCGGTGACCTCGTCGACCACTTCGCCATATCCCATCCGGCGGTAGACCTGCGCGTGGAAGTTCAACTCCGGTGCACCCATTCCGCCGACGTAGAGCGCGGTGACCGGTTTCATTCCGGCGATCGTCGCGGCCTTGTCGTCGGTCACCACCACCTGGCAGGTCGCCGCGATCTCGAAGTCCTCACGAGTGCGACGCGCTCCCGGACGGGCGAATCCTTCGTCGAGCCATTCGTTGTACATCGGGGCGAGGCGCGGGGAGTAGTAGATCGCGAGCCAGCCGTCGGCGATCTCGGCGGTGAGCGCGACGTTCTTCGGTCCTTCGGCTCCGAGCCAGATCGGGATGTCCGACCGGAGCGGATGCGTGATGGGCTTGAGTGGTTTACCGAGCCCGGTCGCGCCCTCACCCGAGTACGGCAACGGATAGTGCGGACCCGCGCTGGTGACGGGTTCCTTCCGCGCGAGGACATCACGGATGATCGACACGTACTCGCGGGTCCGGGCCAGCGGCTTTGCGAACGGTTGCCCGTACCAGCCTTCGACGACCTGCGGTCCGGACACACCCAGGCCGAGGATGTGCCGGCCGCCGGAGAGGTGGTCGAGCGTGAGTGCGTGCATGGCGCAATTCGTCGGGGTTCGTCCGGAGATCTGCACAACAGAGGTCCCGAGCCGTACCCGCTCGGTCGCCGACCCCCACCATGAGAGCGGCGTGAACGCATCCGACCCCCACGATTCGGCCGCGAAGACCGCGTCGAACCCTGCCGCCTCAGCGGCAGTAACGAGTTCCGGTCCGTTGGCCGGAGGCTGCGCGCCCCAGTATCCCAATTGAAGTCCCAGTTCCATTGCACGCCTTTCTGGTCGGACGACTGGCGATGCCGCCCTGTTCACACGCTACTCTTGCCAGCGACATTAGAACCTGTTCTACTCGAAGATGTGAGTCTGGGAAAGAGCGCGGTCGTCGAACCGCCACTGAGAGCCCCGTTGAATCTTCAGTTCGACTACACCCGGTCCACCGGGCCTGCTGTCGGCGCATTCGTCACCGGTTTGCGCGACGGACGGATCGTCGGCGCACGCGGTTCGGACGGTCGAGTGCTCGTCCCTCCCCCGGAATACGACGCGATCACCCACGAGCCGCTCGTCGATTTCGTCGAAGCGGGGCAGACCGGCACCGTGGTGAGCTGGACGTGGAATCCCGAGCCTCTGCCCGGGCAACCGTTCGATCACCCGTTCGCGTGGGCTCTGATCCGGCTCGACGGTGCAGACTCGTCGCTGCTGCACGCCGTCGATGTCCCTTCTCCCGACGACATGAGCACCGGCATGCGGGTGCGCGTCCGATGGGCGGACGAGCGGGTGGGCGACATCCACGACATCGTCGCGTTCGAGCCGGGCGAGGCCGAGGATGTACCGGCTGCAGGCACCGGCACCGAACCGGTCACCATCATCACCACTCCGCTCGATCTGCACTACACGCACACGGCGTCCCCCGAGGAGTCGTGGTATCTGCGTGGATTGAAGGAAGGCAAACTCGTCGGTGGACGCACCGGGCCGGGCGGCAAGGTATACGTCCCGCCGCGCGGCGCAAGCCCCACCGACGGCGTTCCGACCAAGGAACACGTCGAGTTGTCCGACAAGGGCATCGTCACCACGTTCTGCATCGTCAACGTGCCGTTCATGGGCCAGCAGATCAAGCCGCCGTACGTCGCGGCATATGTGTTGCTCGACGGCGCCGACATTCCCTTCCTGCACCTGATCCTCGAGTGCGATGCCGCAGAAGTCCGTATGGGTATGCGCGTCGAAGCGAAATGGCGACCGCAGGAGGAATGGGACTACACCCTCAGGAACATCGAATACTTCCGTCCCACCGGCGAACCCGACGCCGACTTCGACACTTTCAAACACCACCTCTAGGAGCCGCGGAATCATGACAGACATTGCAGTCGTCGGCTTCGCGCACGCTCCACACGTCCGCGAAACACACGGCACCACCAACGGTGTCGAAATGCTCGTGCCCTGCTTCCAGAAGCTCTACGACGAGCTCGGAATCACCAAGTCCGACATCGGTTTCTGGTGCTCCGGTTCGTCCGACTATCTTGCCGGTCGTTCGTTCTCGTTCATCTCGGCCATCGACGCGATCGGTGCAGTTCCTCCGATCAACGAGTCGCACGTCGAGATGGACGCAGCGTGGGCCCTCTACGAGGCCTGGGTCAAGCTCATCACCGGTGAGGTCGACACCGCGCTCGTGTACGGGTTCGGCAAATCGTCGGCCGGTACGCTGCGGCGCACCCTGTCGCTGCAGCTCGATCCGTATCTCGTCGCACCACTCGGTCTCGACGCCGTGTCGCTCGCAGGCCTGCAAGCGCGCATCGGACTCGACTCCGGAAAGTGGACCGCGGAGCAGATGGCCGAGGTCGCCGTGCAGGCCCGCGCCGCGGCGAAGAGCAGGCCCGATGCCCAGGTCAGCGGCGATGTCACCGTCGAGGAATTGCTCGCGACCCCGTACGTCGCCGACCCGTTGCGCCGCCACGATTGCGCCCCCGTCACCGACGGCGCCGCCGCGATCATCCTGGCGTCCGGCGACCGCGCACGAGAACTGTGTGAGAACCCCGCGTGGATCACCGGGATCGAGCATCGCATCGACTCCCCGAATTTCGGAGCCGCCAATCTGACGTCCGCGCCCTCCGCGCGCGCTGCCGCTGCGGCTGTCACCGGCGGTGACAACTCCTTCGACCTCGCCGAGCTGCACGCACCGTTCACTCACCAGGAGTTGATCCTGCGTGAGGAGATCGGATTGAACGGCAACACTGCCATCAATCCGTCGGGTGGTCCGCTGACCGGCAACCCGATGTTCTCCGGCGGGCTCGAGCGTATCGGTTTCGCCGCCCAGGCGATCATGGACGGGAAAGCCGGCCGAGCACTCGCCCACGCCACGGGTGGCGCTGTGCTGCAACAGAATCTGGTAGCCGTTCTGGAGGGACGAAACTGATGGCGAAGCAACCCGCAGCTGTCCTCGGAACGGGACAGACCCACTACGTCGCGAAGCGGCACGATGTCTCGATGGCGGGACTCGTCCGTGAAGCGATCGACCGTGCCATGACCGACGCCCATGTCGGCTGGGACGACATCGACGCCGTCGTGATCGGCAAGGCCCCCGACCTGTTCGAAGGCGCGATGATGCCGGAATTGGCGATGGCCGACGCGATCGGCGCCACCGGCAAACCTCTCCTCCGTGTTCACACCGCCGGGTCCGTCGGTGGTTCGACCGCAAACGTGGCCACGAGCCTCGTCCAGGCGGGGGTCCACCGTCGCGTACTTGCGGTCGCGTGGGAGAAACAGTCCGAATCCAATGCGATGTGGGCGCTGTCTACGCCGGTGCCGTTCACGATGCCGGTCGGCGCAGGTGCGGGTGGCTACTTCGCACCCCACGTCCGCTCGTACATCCGTCGGTCCGGGGCGCCCGAGCACATCGGTTCGATGGTCGCCGTGAAAGACCGCCTCAACGGCGCGAAGAACCCGTACGCCCACCTCAAGCAGCCCGACATCACCTTGGAGAAGGTGCAGGCGTCGCAGATGTTGTGGGATCCCATCCGCTACGACGAGACGTGCCCGTCGTCCGACGGGGCGTGCGCCGTGGTGCTCGGCGACGCGGACAGCGCTGCCGCAGCCGAGGCGGACGGCCGGACCGTCGCGTGGATCCATGCGACCGCTATGCGCACCGAGCCCACGACCTACGCCGGCCGAGACCAGGTCAATCCCGAGGCAGGCAGGATCGCAGCGGCTGCACTGTGGAAGCAGGCGGGAATCACCGACCCCCTCACCGAAATCGACTGCGCCGAGATCTACGTTCCGTTCTCGTGGTTCGAACCGATGTGGCTCGAAAACCTCGGGTTCGCCCCGGAAGGCGGTGGGTGGAAACTCACCGAGGCAGGAGAAACTGCAATCGGGGGACAACTTCCGGTCAATATGTCCGGGGGTGTCCTGTCGTCGAACCCGATCGGTGCGTCGGGCATGATCCGCTTCGCCGAGGCGGCGATCCAGGTCATGGGTAAGGCCGGCGACCATCAGGTGGAAGGCGCGCGCAAGGCACTCGGTCATGCATACGGTGGTGGCTCGCAGTACTTCTCGATGTGGGTCGTCGGGTCCGATAAGCCGGCGAACTAGGGGTATGCCATGGTGAAGTTCACCGTCGGCGTTGCGATGACGCCACTGGATCAGCTCGCGGGGATCGCGAAGACCGCCGAGGAATGCGGCTTTTCGTCGATCGCATTGCCGGATTCGCTGTTCTACATGGAGAAGCAGACCGTCGACTATCCCTACACACCGGACGGGTCGCGGATGTGGACGGCGGATACACCCTGGGTGGACCCACTCATCGCCGCAGCTGCGATGGGGGCAGCTACGTCGACGATCGAGTTCTACACCCAGGTCCTCAAACTCGGTTCCCGCAATCCGGTACTGCTCGCCCGCCAGGTCGGTTCGGTCGCGAACCTCACGAACAACCGTTTCGGCCTCGGTGTCGGAATCGGCTGGGCACCAGAAGAGTTCGAGTGGTGCGGCGTTCCCTACGCGCGACGTGGAAAACGTGTCGACGAGATGGTCGAGGTACTGAAGCTGATCCTCGGCGGTGGCATGGTCGAGCACCACGGCGAGTTCTACGATTTCGATCGCCTGCAGATGAGCCCGGCCCCCAGTAAACCGGTGCCGTTGTACGTCGGTGGTCACACCGACGTGGCGTTGCGCCGGGCAGCGCGGGTCGGCGACGGCTGGACCTCGGCAATGATCAAGTTCGACGATCTCGTCACCGTGATCGGCCGCCTGCGCACCTTGCGCAGCGAATACGGCCGGACCGACACTCCCTTCGAGATCCAGACGGTGTGTATCGACAAGTTCGGCTCGTCCGGTTACGCCGAACTCGAAGACGCCGGGGTCACCGACATCATCGTCGTGCCATGGATATTCGACGGTCACGGATTCGACTCCCCGCTCGAGGCAAAGCAGGAATCGTTGCGGAAGTTCGCCGAGAAGTTCATCCACGCGAATGGCTCCATCCACGAGAGAGGCACAGCATGAGCGAGGAACATCCCGCACGCGTCGCGGCACGCTCGTCCCAGGCGGCCGCGAGCGGCAAGCGCAAGGACGAATGGCTGGCGCTGTTCGCCGACGACGGATATGTCGAAGATCCTGTCGGACCGTCGGGGTTCGACCCGGAAGGCAAGGGCCATCACGGGGCAGAGGCGATCGCGAAGTTCTACGACATGACGATCGCGAACACCGATTCGCTCGAATTCCTCGTCGACGACGTCCTGGTGTGCGGCGACGAGTGCGTCAACATCGGCACCATTCGCACGACGATGGCAGGCAACATCATCGACGCCGAGGGCGTGTTCGTCTACCGAGTGAACGACGAAGGCAGGATCGCGTCGCTGCGCGCCTTCTGGGAGGTCGATCGAGCAATGAAGACGGTGCGTCCGGCCCAGTAGAGTCGGACCGTGGTCACTGCCGGAATCGTTCTCGCTGCGGGGGACGGCTCGCGGTTGGGTGGACGGGCGAAAGCCCTGCTACCCCACCGGGGCCGTCCCCTGCTGCATTCCGTCGTCGACGCTCTCGGGCAAGGGGGGTGTGACGAGGTGATTGTCGTGACCGGCGCGTATGCCGACGAGGTGACTGCAGTGTGCCCACCCGGGGCAACCCTGGTGTACAACCCGCGATGGGAGATCGGCATGTCGACCTCGCTTCAGCGCGGGGTCGACGCGGCCGCAGGTGCCGATGTGATCGCGCTGACGGTGGTGGATTTCCCCGGAATCAACGCCGATCTCGTGCGCGCAGTTCTGGGAGCGCACGAAACCGGCACTGTGACGCTGCCCAAGTTCGGTGACCGCCCGGGCCATCCTGTCGTATTCGACGTGGTGGATGCTGTCGCAGCGGCGTCGCAGGCGACCGGAGACGAGGGTGCCAGGTCGTTCCTCCACCGCAATCGCGACCGGGTACGGCGGCTGGACTGCGCGGGGCTTGCGGACCCCGGCGATATTGACACCGTCGAGGACCTGCACCGGCTGGATTGAGTCCGAGCCGGCCGCGGCCAGCGAGCAATTCATTGACTTACCAGTCAATCAATTATTACGCTGTGTTCATGGCCCGCTCCGCAGACCCAGAACTCCAAGCCCGCCGCCGCGACGCCATCACCGACGCTGCCGCCGTGCTCTTCGCCGAGCGCGGCTACGACGCAACACCCATCACCGCGATCGCGAAAGCCGCGGGCGTCAGCTCTGGCACCGTCTTCCACTACTTCAGCGACAAACGCGGCGTCTTCCGGGCAATCTTCGAGCGCGACCTGCCCGAATCCCGGTCGATGATCGAGCGCTATCAAGACGCCGCAGACCCCCTCGCGGCTGTTCTCGACATCGTCGCCGAGCTGGTCGAACCCGCTTCGGATCCGCTCGCGGCGGGCCTCGTGGTCGAGGTGATGCGGCAGGTGACCCACGACCCGCAACTTGCCGTCGTCCTCGACGAGACGGACGCCGTTGTGAACCGAGGACTCAGCGATCTCCTCCGTCGCGCGCACGACCGGATCGACCCCTCGCTCGATCCGGACGCGACCGCCACCTGGATCCGGGCGATCACCGACTCGGCATTCCTCTACGCAGACAACCCGGCCGCCACAGCACCCGTCGACACCATGCGGACGGTCGTTCACCGCTATCTGACCGGACACAGAGGAGAGCGCCATGACAAAAATGCGTGACGATGCGACAAAGGTTTCGATCTCCTGGGCCATCCCCGCCGCGGTTGCCGTGGCGTGCACCCTGGTCGGCGTCGGGCTCGGGTTCGCCGCTCCCCCGTTCTGCCGCTGGGCCGTCGACACTCTGCCGACGGTTCCCGGACCGGTCGAGCTCCTCTCGGAGCTCACCACCGCGTGGTCGCTGCCGATCCTGACCGTGCTCGGGATCGTCGCGGGTACCGCTCTCGCCATGATGACCGTCGGGGAATCTCTCACTGTCACCGTCGATTCCGATGGCGTGCTGCTCGATCAGGACGACGACGAACTGTATGTGCCGCGGTCCAAGGTCGCCGGGGTCCATCTCGACGACAAGGACCTGGTCCTGACGGACACCGCGGGGCGCGAACTGGCCCGGCGCAATCGCGACGATCTCGACAAGACCGCTGTCGCCCACGCATTCACCGAGCACGGCTACCCGTGGACAGACAAGGCCCTCCACGCGGACGAATTCTCCCGGTGGGTCGACGGCGACCCCGCTCTCGACGACGAGACGCACACGCTGCTCCGCGAACGACGTACCGCGCTCTCCCGCCAGGAGGCAGGCACTGCACAGAAATTGCACGACGCACTGCAGGCCGGCGGCATCGTCGTGCGCGATCGCAACAAACGTCAGGAATACCGCCGGGTCCGATGACCCGAGATGCGGAAAACGAAGCGCGCCACACCGTCGGACCACTACGCTGCCGAGATGACTCCGGTTCGGGTGAATGTCGATAATTTCGTCCGCGCAGAGACCGATCGGATGTTCGCCGATCTCCAACGCGATGCCGGAGGGATCAATACTCTCCTGCACCATCGAACGCCAGCGGCGGTCGAACATCAGACTGTCATCCGGATGAATCGCGACACCCTCTACAGTTTCGCGATCGTCGATGTGTCGGGTGGGGCGAGTGTCACCGTACCCGAGTCCGGGGAGCGTTATGTGTCGGTGATGGTGGTCGACGAGGATCACCACGTCGACCGGATATTCCACGAACCGGACGAGTACCGACTCACTGCCGAGGACTACCCGACACCGTACGTGGCTGTTGCAGTCCGGATCCTGGTGGATCCGGCCGATCCGGACGACGTACGCGAAGTTGCCGAACTACAGGATCGCTTCCGCATCGTCGCAGGATCGTCGACACCGTTCGTCGCCCCGAACTACGACCGGAAAAGCATGGACGACACACGTGACGCCCTGCTCGCGCTGGCGCGAAATCTTACGGACTTCGACCGCATGTTCGGCACGAAAGCCGATGTCGACGAGGTACGACACCTGATCGGTACGGCTGCAGGCTGGGGTGGTCTTCCCACCGCGGAAGCGGTGTATATCGGGGTGGACCCCGGGCTGCCGGTCGGCGAGTACGAACTGACGATGCGCGATGTGCCCGTCGACGGGTTCTGGTCGATCTCGGTCTACAACGCCGAGGGATTCTTCGAGCCGAACGAAAGTCACGCCTACAGCGTCAACAACATCACCGGTGTCACCGACGACGACGGTTCGCTCACCATCCGGTTCGGCGGTGATCCGAAGCAGAACAATGCAATTCCTATCACTGATGGGTGGAACTACCTTGTGCGCCTGTACCGTCCACGCGCGGAAGTCCTGGACGGCCGCTGGACGCCCCCCACCATCACCGCGCAAACCTGAACCGGGATCGCGAAGACGCACGGACCCCCGCACCCGAAGGAGCGAGGGTTCCGCGTGACCGCCCGTGTCAGTGCTTGACCGGGCACCCACCCTGCGTCTTGTAGTCGACCTGGAATTCCTTGATCCCGTTGAGCCAGCCGGACCGCAGCCGATGCGGATCGGAGATCTTGGTGATGTCCGGAATATGGTCTGCGATCGCGTTGAAGATCAGGTCGATCTCCATGCGAGCCAGGTTGGCACCGAGGCAGTAGTGCGCTCCGGTTCCACCGAATGCGAGGTGCGGGTTGGGATCCCGGAGGATATTGAACTCGCGCGGGTTCTCGAAGACTTCTTCGTCGTTGTTGGCCGACGCGTACAGCATCACGACGCGGTCGCCCTTCTTGATCGCCTGACCGCCGAGCTCGGTGTCCTCGAGTGCGGTGCGCTGGAACGAGATGACCGGTGTGGCCCAGCGGATGATCTCGTCGGCAGCCGTCTTCGGACGGTCGCGCTTGAAGATTTCCCACTGCTCTGGGTTGTCGAGGAAGGCCGCCATGCCGTGGGAGATGGCATTGCGGGTGGTCTCGTTACCCGCGACGGCGAGCACGATGAAGAAGAATCCGAATTCCTCGGGCGCGAGTTCGTCGCCGTCGATGTCGGCTTCGATGAGGGTGGTGACGATGTCGTCCGCCGGATTCGCTTTACGCTCGGCAGCCATCTGGTACGCGTAGCCGAGGACCTCCATCGAGGCCGCTGCCGGATCGGCGGTGTTGTCCGGATCGTCGTACCCGGTCATCTGATTGGACCACTCGAAGATCTTCGCGCGATCATCCTGGGGCACCCCGATGAGGTCGGCGATGGCCTGCAGCGGCAGCTCGGCAGCGATCTGGGTGACGAAGTCGCCGCCGCCCTCCTGGCAGGCCTCGGCGACGATCTTCTTTGCCCGCGAGTTCAATTCGTCGCGCAGACCGTTGATCGCGCGGGGTGTGAATCCACGTGCGACCAGCTTACGCAGCTTGGTGTGCTCGGGCGCGTCCTTGTTGAGCAGGACGTGACGCTGAAGCTCGATGGCCTCTCGCGGCATGTCGTCGTTGAAGCGCGGGATCGCGGTGTTCTCCCAGTTGGAGAACACATCGCTTCGCCGGGAGACTTCGCGGACCTCTTCGTGGCGGGACACGACCCAGAAGCCTTCGTCGTGGAAGCCGCTGACATCCGGCGACTTCTTGTTCCACCAGACCGGTGCCGTCCTGCGCAGTTCGGCAAATTCTTCGAACGGCATGCGCTCCGCAAAAAGATCGGGATCTGTGAAGTCGATGCCTTCGGGGATGCTGGGCTGTGCCACCACTGAACCTCTCCTGCCCTTGCGCGGATACCCGCGCTGTAATGTGGAACACGTTCTAGAATCATTGAAGCACAGCACACGCGGCTCGCCAAGGAAACCATGGTTCCGAACGGCGAGACCACCCCTTGCACCACTCGATAACCCGTTCTATTTTCCGAGGTAGGAACGCTGCCCCGAGGGGCACACAGAAAGGAGCCCGCTGTGGGCACACCCGTCATCGTCGAGGCCGCACGCACCCCGATCGGCAAACGAGGTGGATGGCTTTCCGGCCTCCACGCCGCCGAGATCCTCGGTGCAGCGCAGAGCGGGCTGATCGAGCGGTCCGGGATCGACCCGGCACTCGTCGAACAGGTCATCGGCGGCTGCGTCACCCAGGCCGGCGCCCAGTCCAACAACATCACCCGCACGGCCTGGCTGAATGCCGGACTGCCGTGGCAGGTCGGCGCCACCACGATCGACTGCCAGTGCGGGTCGGCGCAGCAGGCGAACCACCTCATCGCAGGTCTCATCGCAACCGGTGCCATCGAGGCCGGGATCGCGTGCGGTATCGAAGCGATGACGCAGGTTCCGCTCGGCGCGAACGTCGGAGACCAGGCCGGACCCCGCCGACCCGAGTCGTGGAACATCGACATGCCGAACCAGTTCGAGGCCGCCGAACGAATCGCTCGGCGCCGCGGTATCACCCGCGATGACGTCGATGCCCTCGGTGTGCGCTCCCAGCAGCTCGCGAAGCAGGCATGGGACGAAGGCCGCTTCGAACGCGAGGTCCTGCAGGTCGTCGCCCCTGTCGTCGACAAGGAAGGCAATCACACCGGCGAGAAGCAGACCGTCACCCGCGACCAGGGGCTGCGGGACACGTCCGCCGAGTCGTTGGCCAAGTTGAAGCCCGTCCTCGACGGCGGCATCCATACCGCAGGCACCTCGTCGCAGATCTCCGACGGTGCGGCCGCGGTGCTTCTGATGGATGAGGACAAAGCGAAGGCATTGGGCCTGAAGCCACGCGCGCGGATCGTCTCGCAGGCCCTGGTCGGCGCCGAGCCCGAATTCCACCTCGACGGCCCTGTCCAGGCAACCGCGAAAGTGCTCGAGAAATCCGGCATGAGCATCGGCGACCTCGACCTGTTCGAGGTCAACGAGGCTTTCGCGTCGGTGCTGCTGTCGTGGGCCCGGGTCCACGGGCCCGACATGGACAAGGTCAACGTCAACGGCGGGGCGATCGCGCTGGGTCACCCGGTCGGGTCGACGGGGTCGCGGTTGATCACGACTGCGCTCCACGAACTCGAACGGCGGGACGCATCGACGGCCCTGATCACGATGTGTGCAGGTGGCGCGCTCGCCACGGGCACCATCATCGAACGCATCTGATCATGGGCACCGAGGCGGCCCCCAAGGGGCTCGATTCGAAGGCGACGACCTCGATCATCAAGTGGATGTCGCGTGTGAACGTGGCCCTGTACCGGGCCACCGGTGGCCGCCTCGGTGGAAAATGGCGGGTGGGCAGCGCATTTCCGTGGGGAATCCCGGTGTGCCTGCTCACCACCACCGGCAGGAAGACCGGGCAGCCACGGACCGCTCCCCTGTTGTTCCTCGAGGCCGACGGCAAGGTGCTTCTCGTCGCGTCCCAGGGCGGGCTGCCGAAGCATCCGCTGTGGTTCCGCAACATCCTGGCGAATCCCGAGGTGACCGTCCAGATCCGGTCGGACATCCGTCGAATGAAGGCTCGTGTCGCCACGGATACGGAACGCGCACAGTACTGGCCGAAACTGACTGCGATGTATCCGGATTTCGACAACTATCAGTCGTGGACCGATCGCGTCATACCCGTAGTCATCTGCGAGTGAGGTCACCTGACGCACGGCGCCTCGAACAGCAATACTGGTAGGCGCATTGTTCATGCTTTCGAGAGGGGACGTCACCCGATGGCAACCACGAATCACGACCAGGTACTCGACCGCCGCGAGATCGCGGCCGCCCTGCTGCGTGCGCTCGAGCAACGCCACGAGGTGCTCGACGCCATCGTCGAGAGCGATGACCGGGACAGCGCCATCGCCGCCATCGGGTCACTGCTCGGCACCACCGATTTCTGCGCAGAGGCCGTCCTCGCCCTTCCACTGGGACGCCTCACGAAGGCGGAACGCAAGAAGATCCGCACCGAGCTGGACGATCTCGACGCGGTGGTGAAGTGGACTACGGATTCGCGCCCTTACGCGACCGGTGAGCACTTCCGACTGCGCCAGATCAGCGACGACCGGGCCGACATCGAGCTGCTCAAGGCACGCTGTGCCGAACAGCTCGGCGACGGCAGCGACGCAGCGGTGGAGACCGAGCGTCAGAAGGGTGCTGCGCTCATGGACGACGAGTCGGGCATGTGGCTCGTCGCGGAAGATCTCTCCGGTGACGAGCCGAAGAAGATCGGTTTCGCATTCGGTGAACTCACCGGCAACGAGGTGGAAGTGCGGATCTGGGTTCGCCCCGAGGCCCGGAAGCAGGGCTACGGTACCGCCACACTCAAGGCGGCCCGTACCGAACTCGCGGCCTACTTCCCCGGCTCGACGCTGATCATCCGCACCCCGGCGTAAGCGAGACTGCGCAGCCCGTGCGCGTTGTCCGGTGACGAGGACAACGCGCACGGCGGAAGGGGCTCGAATGCCCGAGGGATCGTTTCTGGGTTTGCGGCGGATGGTGCCGCGACGGCGCGACGAGGAACATCGCGTCGCAACGCCTCTCGAATTGTTCTTCGACCTCGTATTCGTCGTCGCTGTGTCGTTCGCGTCGGCACAACTGCATCAGAGCGAGACCTCCCAGCACATCGTCTCGGGGGTCGGCACCTACCTGATGGTGTTCTTCGCGATCTGGTGGGCGTGGATGAATTTCACGTGGTTCGCGAGCGCATTCGACACCGATGACTGGCTCTACCGGGTCCTCACGCTGCTTCAGATGAGCGGCGTGCTCGTGCTCGCGGCAGGCACCGTACCTGCGATGACCGACGGCGATTTCGCTCTCGTCACCCTCGGTTATGTGATGATGCGGCTGGCACTGGTGCCTCAATGGCTGCGCGCCGCCCGTTCCGATCCCGTGCTCCGGCAGACCGCGATGCGGTACGCGATCGGCATAACGCTCGTGCAGATCCTGTGGGTGCTCCGGCTGGGCCTGCCGGACGGGTGGGGCACCGTCTCGTTCCTCGTGCTCGTCGTGGCAGAACTTTCGGTTCCGGTCGTAGCGGAGCGTGCACGGATCACCCCGTGGCATCCCGAGCACATCGCCGAGCGCTACAGCCTCTTCACCCTCATCGTCCTCGGTGAATCGATCCTTGCGTCGGCGAACGCGATCGTCGACGCCCTCGACCACACCGAAAATGTCGGTTCGCTCGTCTTGATCGCCGTGTGCGGACTGGTGCTCGCCGGCGGCATGTGGTGGGTGTACTTCCACACCGAACACAGTCGAATGCTGACCGGCATGTCGTCGGCGCTCGTGTTCGGATACGGGCACTACGTGGTGTTCGCAGCGGCGGGCGCGTTCTCGGCGGGTATCGAGGTCGCAATCGACCACGACACCCACACGACCGGGCTCGAGGCGACGGCGGCGGCCGCAACACTGACGGTGCCGGTGGCGATCTTCCTGCTCAGCGCTTGGTTTCTGACGATGCGTGGATGCCTGTCGCGGGGCGCCGACGTCGCTGTGATCGGACTGTCGTTGCTCATCGGCGCGAGTGCGCTGGCACCGGCGTCCCTGGTGGTGGCGGCGGTGCTCATGGTGGTGCTCGTCGCGGTGCTGGTGGTGACGTCGTCAGATGCGCTGCCCGCCGACGCGCACACTGATACCGCCGCTTCCGAGGGGTGAACCCGCTCCCGGCCCGGTGTTCTCCGGCACGGACCGGGAGCGGGAGTCTCTCAGGCGCCGTATACGGGGGTCGGGGGTTCCGACGAAGCGATGAGCTTCTCGACGACCGGTCCGAGCTCCTTGGGATCCCAGCGGTCACCCTTGTCGACGGCTTCGCCGTGACGCCAACCGTCTGCCAGCGACACCTTTCCGCCTTCGGCCTCGAACACGCGGCCGGTGACGTCCTTCGACTCGCTGCTGCCCAGCCACACGACCAGCGGCGAGACGTTCTCGGGCGCCATCGCGTCGAATCCTTCTTCCGGTGCAGCCATCATCTCGGCCATCGCACCACCGGCACCGACGGTCATGCGGGTCCGCGCGGAAGGCGCGATCGCATTGACCGTGACGCCGTACCGGCCGAACTCGGCGGCGGCCTGGATGGTCAGGGTCGCGATACCCGCCTTGGCCGCAGCGTAGTTGCCCTGACCGATGCTGCCCATCAGGCCTGCGCCGGAGCTGGTGTTGATGATGCGGGCATCGACCGGGTTACCGGCCTTCGACTCCGCGCGCCAGTACGTCATCGCGTGCCGCATCGGAGCGAAGTGGCCCTTCAGGTGCACGCGGGTCACCGCGTCCCACTCCTGCTCGCTCATGTTCGCCAGCATGCGGTCGCGCAGGAAACCTGCGTTGTTGACCAATACGTCGAGACGTCCGAAGTTGTCGAGCGCGGTCTTGACGAGGTTCTCGGCACCGGCCCAGTCCGCGACGTCGTCGCCGTTGACGACGGCTTCACCGCCGGCAGCCCGGATCTCCTCGACGACCTGCTCGGCGGGGGTCTCCCCGGTCGCAGAGCCGTCGGCACCCGCACCGATGTCATTGACGACGACCTTGGCGCCCTCGGCTGCGAAGGCCAACGCGTGGGCTCGTCCGAGCCCACGACCGGCACCCGTCACGATGACGACGCGTCCGTCCAGCAGTCCACTCACTTTGTCTCCTTCGTTTGTGCCGCTGCCATGTAGGCAGGGCGTTCGCCGCCGCCGTGGACGGTCAATGTCGATCCGCTGACGTATGCCGACAGCGGTGAGGCGAGAAATGCCGCGCAGTTCCCGATGTCGTCCGGGCTGGCCAGGCGCCCGAGGGGCACGGTCGCGCCGACTGCGGCGATACCGGCATCGTCGCCGTAGAACAGGTGCGACTGCTCGGTGTTCACCATGCCGACCACCACGGAGTTGATGCGCACCCTCGGTGCCCACTCGACCGCGAGAGACGTTCCGAGGCTGTCGATTCCGGCCTTCGCCGCACCATACGCGGCGGTACCGGGCGAGGGCCGCGATCCGCTCACACTCGAGATGTTGACGATCGAGCCGCCGCTGTCCTGGGTCTGCATCACCGCGTTCGCAGCCTGCGCGACGAGCAACGGCGCGAGCAGATTGAGTTCGACGATCTTCGCGTGGAACTTCGGGCTCGCATCGGCTGCGAGGGCGAACGGGGAACCGCCGGCATTGTTGACGAGCGCGTCGAGGCGCCCGTGCCGCTCGACGATGGACGCCACCATGGCGTGGACCTGGTCGGCGTCGCGGACATCGCACGAGAGGAACTCCGCGGTGCGGCCGTCGACCTCGATCGGATTCTCCGGCTCGTTGCGCGCGCACGTCACCACGGTCGCGCCCGCGCGGAGGAACACCCTGGTGATACCCGCGCCGACTCCTCGCACACCGCCTGTGACGAGAACTACTGCGCCGTCGAGTCCGAGATCCATCCTGCCTCCGCATCGAATTCCCGCGGCTCCGGTCGTGAGCCTCACCCGAACTTACCAAGCAATCGCTTGGTTTGGGAATGTGGCCCGACGTTAGCACTCCCGCGGGGCACCGAATCCTTGGCGGGCTTGTTCGAGCGGAACTTCAGTTCGAGGGGGGCTCAGTTCGAGGGGAGCTCAGTTCGAGCGGGGACTCAGTTCGACGAGGAGCAGATCGCAACTGCGCCGGATGTCCGCCTCGGTCTCAGCGATGGTCGACCTGCCGTTGAGGAACGCGGTGATCACTCCGAACCAGAGCATCGACAGCAACCGCAGCAGGTCCTTGTCGCCCTCGGTCGGATCGGCGATACCAGCGGTCGTCAACAGAATTGCCTGGAAGGTCGCTTCGATCTTCACCGTGTCGGGCACCGCAGCCGCCACGGCTGTGCTGTTGGACTGCAGCATCGCCAATGCAAGAGTCGGATACGCGACCATCTCCCGGGTCATCCCGATCAACGCATCACAGATCGCCTCCTGCACCGGCACATCAGGGTCGCTGACCGGTGTGTATCCGCTGAATCGCTCGAGCCGATCGAGCATCACCCCCACGAACAGGTGCGTTTTCGACGGGAAATAGCGATACAGCGTGCCGATCGCGACACCGGCACGTTTGGCGACCTCGGTCATCTGCACCCGAGGAAGGTCGAACTCGGTCGCGATGTGCGCCGCCGCATCGAGAATCCGTTCGTGCCGGTCGCGCTGCTCGGCCGATGTGGGCTCGGCACCGTCGCGCGCCACCCCGATTCTGGGCATCGACAACCTTCCTTTCCGTGACATCGACGATTGTCCCATCGAGCGGTTCCCACCACACCCGCGCCTGCACTCCCGCCCACCGGGACGAACCCGCGGATGAACCCGCGGCGCGACGACAACGGCACGGAAGTCCGCTCAGCGAGAATCCATCGTGGACGGATCACGGGTCGTCCATACATTCATGGCACGCGAACGTCGCCGGAACGAGGCGACCCGAGATGAATCGGAGTTGAGGCGCATGTCCACCCAGACCCTGACGCAGGTCCTCACAGCAGAACCCGAGCTCCCCGGTCCGCTCGACATGCGCAATGCGATGGGCCGCTTCGCCACCGGCGTCACCGTCGTCACCGGCCTCGACGAGGACGGGCCGATCGGCTTCGCCTGCCAATCGTTCGCGTCGGTATCGCTCGAGCCGCCGCTGATCCTGTTCTGCGCCGACCATCGTGGTCGCGCCTGGCCGCGGATCCGCCCCACGGGACGCTTCGCCATCAACGTGCTCGGCGAAGAGCAGTCCGACCTCTGCGGCCGCTTCGGATCTTCACGCGGTACGAAGTTCGACGGCCTCGACTGGGAGAGGTCGCGGTGGGACACCCCGTCGCTTCCGGGTGTCCTCATGCGCGCGCACTGCGAGATCCACGACGTGCACACTGCCGGCGACCACGACGTCGTCATCGGACGGGTCCTGGAACTCGAATGCTTCGAGGACGATCGCCCCATGGTCTTCTACCGGGGTGCGTTCGGGCTCGGCGACTGACAACGGTGCGGGCCGCGCCGACGGCCCGCACCTGCTGCGACCAGGTTCTACGAGGCAGCGGCGTTCTACGAGGCAGCGGCGTGGATACCGGCGCGACGCCCGAAGAAGCTGCCGTCACCGAGCGAAATCCCGCTGCAGTAGCCGAATGCGGAGAGTCCCGACGTGCATCGTCCCGCCGCGTACAGGCCCGGGATGGGAGTGCCGTCGACGTGCAGGACCTCCGAGTCGACCGACGTCCGCAGCCCGCCCAGGGTGAAGCCCCCCGTGTTTCCGCGGAGGTCGATCGCCGCCACCGGTGAACCGATCGGCGCGACCCACTCGGGCTTCTTGCCCAGCACCGGATCCGAGCCCTCGACGGCGTGCCGGTTGTACATCTCCACCGTCGACGTGAGAGATCCTGTGGGAAGACCTATTTCGGCTTCCAACTCGTCGATCGTCTCACACACCCACGTCGGCTGTCGTTTGAGTTGAGGGCTGGAGCTGGGCGCCGCCATACCGTCCTCGTACGACGCCTGATCGATGATGAGGAACGCCTGATTGTCGTTCTCGAACAACGTGAGCTGCCCGATCCGCCCCGGATAGGTGTCCTCCTGCACGTACCGCTGGCCGCGGCCGTTGACCAGGATTCCGCGGGCCATCAGTTGCGGGTCGCAGAAGAACGCGACCTCGCACGCATCCATGTGGGCGAGACCCGCGCCGAGGGCCTGTGCGACGAGAATTCCGCGTCCGTCGTGCTCCTCGACCGTCGCGGCGGGCCGCTTGTACAGACGAGGAGCGTATGCCTGCATCATCTCGTCGTTGTAGGCGAACGATCCGGTCGCGAGGACGACGCCTTTGCGGGCGCGCGCAGTGACCTGCTTGCCGAACCGGGTCGTCACAAGCCCCACGACCCTGCCGTCGGCATCGGTGACGAGGCGTTGCATCCGCACATCGGTTTCGACGCGGACGCCGAGCTCTCCGGCCTTCGCGATGAGCGTCGTCATCAGGACGTGGCCTGCGCCCTGCTCACCTGTGCGGGGCATCGGCACCTGCGCGAGGTGCCCGCGCGGCGCCGGCGGGGCGAGCGTCGAGAACGGCGCTGCGTTCTCTCCGCCGCTGTACATCAGCGAATCGTCGTTCGGGATCTCCCAGCCCGGCTGGTTCCAGAACCCGTCCTTGTACGGCACGCCACATGCTTCGAGCCACTCGAAATGCGCGACACTTCCGTCGCAGTAGACGTCGAGTTTCTTCTCGTCGACCCCCGGTCCGAGGGCCGCGGCGAGGAACGTCTTCATGTTCTCGGGCGTGTCGTCTATTCCGCACGCCTTCTGCAGACGGGTGCCGCCGCCGAGGTAGACGATGCCGCCGGACAGTGCCGCCGCGCCTCCCCCGCCGCCGGTGCGCTCGAGGACGAGGACGTCGGCTCCGCTCTCGGCCGCTCCGATCGCCGCGGCGACACCGGCGATGCCGAATCCGGCGATGACGACGTCGGCTTCGTGATCCCACGATTCGATACTGTCGGCCGATACCGGCCGGACATCCGGATGACTCAAGGAGACACTCTCTTTCGTTCGAATTCAGTTCGGTGAAGTCAGAGCAGGTTGTCTTCGACCGGAAGCCCGAACGCGGCCCGACCGTACTGCGCCAGTGCGCGCTCAGGTTCGTTGGCGACGTGCACGCTTCCGGCATGTGCGTCCCGCCAGGCACGTTCGACGATGTTTCCCAGAAACAGCGACGAGCCGCCGGCCGTCTTGAACAACAGGTCGATCGCCTCGACCGCGCGTTCGGTCGCCCGCACCTGATCGCGGCGCGCACGCGCGCGCAACATCATCGGGATCTCCCGGCCGTCGACCGCATGCTCCCACAGTTCGCGCAGGTTACGGGTGGTCTGCAGGATCGCGGCGTCGATCTCGGAGGCGGCACGACCCACCGCGGTCTGCGCGAACGGGTCGTCGACGAATCGCCCACCGCCCAAGCTCAATCGGACACGTTCGCGCATCGCGGCGAGATAGTGTTCGTAACAGCCGTCGACCACTCCTACGACGGGCATACTCACCGTCGTGCCGAACAATGCGCCGAACGGAAGCCGGTACAGGGGGCCGGTGTTGACCTTCTGACCCGGTCCGCGCAGGTTCGCGGTCTCGAAGTTGCTCTTGACCCGGTACTCGGGCACGAAGACCCGGTCGACGGTGATCTCGTTACTGCAGGTGCCGCGCATCCCGACCACATTCCACACGTCGCGAATCCCGTAGTCGGTGCGCGGTACGAGCGCGGTCATGAAGCTGACAGGCCGTCCCTCCGGCCCGGTGACGACAGCGCCGAGCAGTGCCCACGAGGCGTATTCGCAGCCGGAGGAGAACATCCACGTGCCGGAAAGCTCGTAACCTCCGTCCACCGGGCTCAGCTGTCCGACCGGTGCGTATGCCGAGCTCACGAGTGTCCCGGGGTCGTCACCCCACACGTCGTACTGGGCGCGGTCATCGAACAACGCCAGGTGCCACGGATGAACGCCGAGCACCGAGGTGACCCAGCCGGTGGAGCCGCACGCCGCAGATACTTCCCGCACCACTTCGTAGAACCGGACCGGGTCGGTCTCGGTGCCGCCGTAGCGGCGCGGCTGCAGCATCCGGAACACGCCGGTCGACGAGAGTGCGTCGACCACGTCGTCCGGGACTCGCCTGGTCTCGTCGATCGTGGCGGCTCGCTCGGCGATGTCCGGAAGCAACGCGCGCACGGCCGTCTGTACGTCGCTGCCCATGTCGAACTCCTGTCGGTGAAAGTGGACGATGCCACGCCGCGCAGCGGTCGTGGCATCGTCGGGTACAGCGTCGGCTCTCGCCGGATCAGTTCTTCTCGGGCGGCGCGAACGCCGCGAGCGGTTCCGATTCGGACCAGTCGTGGCCCCAGTAGCTGTCGGCGGTGATTTCCTCTGCGGTGTAGAAGGTTTCGTCGACGAGCATGCCCTCGGTACCGAACTCGATGTCCCAGCCTCCCGGAGCACGCACGTAGAACGAGACCATCTTGTCGTTCGTGTGCCTACCCAGCGTCGAGGAGATCGAGAAGCCGAGCTTCCGAACGCGGTCGAGCGCCTGTCCGACGGCGTCGAGAGTGTCGACCTCGAGCATCATGTGCACGAGTCCCGGCGCTTCGGTCGGAGGTGCCGGGCACATCGCCAGGCTGTGGTGACGACGGTTGACACCGAGGAACCGCACCCGGCGGTACGGCGGCTTCGCGGCCGGTCCGCCGATGCGGATGGCGCCGCGCGGCAGGAAGCCGAGCACCTCGGTGTAGAAGGAGTACTCCGCGTCGAAGTTCGCGACCGGCAGGACAACGTGCCCGAGTCCTTCTTCGCCGGTGTGGAAGCGGCCGCCGTGCGGAGTCACGACCGGGCTGTGGTCGAGGACCGGCCCGAAGAAGACCTCGACGCGGGTTCCCCCCGGATCGTCGAACGCGATGACCTGTTCGGCGTCGCGGTAGAGCGCCTCGTCTTCCGAGAGCAGTTGCACCTCGATGCCGGCCTTCTCGACAGCCTCGCGCACACGCTGCAGGGCGAACTGGTCTCGCACCTCCCAGCCCACGGCGAGTGCCTTGTCGGTGTCTCCGGGCAGCACGATCAGCCGCGACCGACGTTCGTCGATCCGCAGATAAAGACCGTCTTCCTCAGGCCCGTTGCCGACCGCCATACCGAGCCCGTCGACGACGAGCTCGCGCCACCGAGCGATGTCCGTGGTCTGGATCCTGAGATAGCCCAGGGCCCGGATATCCGTCATGTCCGAATATTCCTTCGCAGTAGTGGGATTCGAGTGGCTCTAGATCATTCCGCGCATCGCGCCCTCGGGCTCGCCACCGAGCTGCGTGAGGGTTGCTGCGTGGAAGATGGATCCGGGTACGTGGATGGCGTGGCTGAGACCCGCGTGTGCATCGCGCCAGAAGCGCTGCAACGGGTTGCTCAGCTGGAGAGCGCCGCCACCTGCGCGAGAGAAGATCTCGTCGACGGCACGCACCGCACGCCACGCGGCGGCGGTCTGGGTCCGTCGACCGATCGCCCGCTGCTCGAACGTGACCTCCTGGCCCTTCTCGGTCATGTCCCAGAAACGATCCACGGTCTCGAGCAGTGCTGCGCGCGACGCCGCGATCTCGGCGGCCGCGTCACCGAGCGCAGAGAGCACGTAGGGATCCTGTTTGATCGCGGTGCCGGAGACGGTCACACGCTCACGCTGAGTCTCGATGTAGCAGTCGAGCGCACCCTGTGCGATGCCCACGAGCGACGAGGTGATGCCGAGGGGGAAGATGCACGAGAACGGGAACTTGTAGAGCGTCTCGTCCCGCCCAGCGTCCTTCCATGCGACGCCACCCATGACGCGTGCTGCCGACACGGTGCGATATTCGGGGAGGAAGGCATCCTTGACGATGAGGTCCTTCGAGCCCGTGCCGCGCAGCCCGACCACGTTCCAACTGTCCTGGTCGATCTCGTAATCCGACCGCGGGAGAAGCACGTGCAGGGACTGCGGCGGATTGAGGCGGTTGCCGTCCTTGTCGCCGATGGCCGCACCGATCATCACCCACTGGCAGTGGTCGGTACCCGAGGAGAACGACCAGCGGCCGTTGAGGATGTATCCGCCGTCGACGGGCGTGGCAACCCCCATCGGGGCGTAGGGAGATGCGATCCAGGTGTCGGGGTCCTCGCCCCAGACCTCCTGCTGCGCCTTGGGATCGAAGAACGCCATCTCCCACGGATGGACACCGACGATGCCGCTGACCCAGCCGGTCGCGCCGTCCATGGCACCGAGCGCCATGGCGGTTTCGGCGAATTCACGCGGGTGCGCTTCGAGGCCGCCGAACTCCTTGGGCTGCAGCATCCGGATGACACCGGCGTCCTTCAGACGCTTGGCACTGCGATCGGTCAGGCGCATGAGCTGGTCGCCTTCTGCACCGTCGGCACGGATCTCGTCGGCAAACGGCGAGATGGAGTCGAGAACCTGTCCCATTGTCTCTCCAGCTTTCTGATGTGACGCCCGGAGGCTGACCGGGCGAGATGTTTGTCAGGCCGCTTACCGTCTCGACCTGGCGATGGTCTCTACCGTGGAGGATCCGCGACCGCCTCGCGGGAATTTTCCGCTCAGCGGGAGTTCGGTGAGCCGCGCGGCGTTCGGCGGATCAGGCGTCGTGCCTCTTCAGGAAGGCGAGGACAGTTGCAAGCCACGCCTCGCGCGCTTCGATCATGGTCCAGTGCCCGCAGTTCGGGAATACGTGTAATTCACCGCGTGCGAGCTCTCGCATCGGCAGCATCGCCATGTCGACCGGGCTGACGCGGTCGTCGCGACCCCAGGTGAGCAGGGTGGGGATCTTGATCTTGCCGAGCTGAGCCCAGTAGGGCGTCTCGTTCGAGGCGGCAGCGGCGCGTGCGCCCGCGGTGAATGCCGCGGTGCTGTACATGCGGCGGGCGATCTCGAGGGTCTTCGGCTCGGTGGCCAGCGACCAACGCTCCTCGATGAGTTCCTCGGTGAGGATCGCGGGGTCGAAGACCATCGAGCGCAGCCAGCGAACCAGCTTCTCGCGGGTCGGATCGTCGGTGAACTCCATGAGCAACCGGATACCCTCGCCCGGCGCGGGTGCGAACACCGAGCGTCCGGCACCGCCGATCGTGACGAGCTTGTTCACTCGCTCGGGTTCGGCGAGGGCGAACTGGGTTGCGACGATGCCGCCCATCGAATTGCCGATGATCGCGACGTCGGACAGGCCGAGACCATCGAGGAAGTCCTTGACGGCGAACTTGGCCATCGCCATCGGGTGGCCCTCACACGGATCGCTGACGCCGAAGCCCGGGAATTCGAGGACGAGGCAACGGTAATGCTCCGCGAAGTCGGCGAGGACACCGCGGTAGTTCCGCCACCCCGTCACGCCCGGGCCCGAACCGTGCAGCAGCAGGAGCGGCGGGCCGTCGCCGGCTTCGTGGTAGCGAAGCACTCCGCGATCGGTCGCGAGTTCGCGTGCGGTGCCTTCTTGCGTCAGTTCTGTCGTCATATCCTCGACATTTCCAGTGATGCCGTTCACACTGCGCCAGGGCTCCCATTCATCGAGACGATTTCTCTACATTCCTGGCCTCGGCCTACATCCACTGCCCGGCCTGGGTTGCAACCAAGCGTTCCATCGCCTGCGGCGACCACGACTGTGTGGGCTCGGCCGCGGCGCGGCGGGCGCGTCGCGGGGTACCGAGTTCGGGATGCAGGAGGCGGGAGATGTCGCGGGCGGCGTCGGCGACCAGCGGCGCGACACGCTCGAGATGGCCGGGGCGCGCGGGCCCGCACAGGGAGATTCCCGCGACCGGGCCGGACGGGCTACGCACCGCTGCACCGACGCATGCCATGCCGTTCTGGGCTTCGCCGGTTTCGAAGGCCAGGCCGTGGCGCTGCCGGATACGGCCGAGTTCCTGGTGGAGGGTGGCGAGATCGGGGATGGTTCGTTCGGTGCGTCGCACGAGGTGGGTGCCGTAGAACGCGTCGACGTGCTCGGGCTCGAGTCCGGCGAGGATCGCTTTGCCGCACGCGGTGATGTACGCGGGGACGCGGCCGCCGACCCGGGAGGTGAGGGTGGCGGCGAGCTGGCCACCGATCTTGTCGAGGTAGATGCAGTCGCCGCGATCGAGGATGGCGAGGTGCGCGACCATGCCGGTCTGCAGGTGGAGTTCGTGGAGGAGCGGCGCCGCGGCCTCACGGATGCGGCTGTGACCGTTGTCGCTTGCGCCGAGCGACTTCGCGCGCCGTCCGAGGCAGTAGCCGAAGGAGGCGTGGTCGACCCATTCGAGACGGACCATCTGGTCGAGGATGCGGTGGACGGTCGAGCGGGGCAGGCCGGTGCGGCAGGCCACCTCTTCGAGTGTCAGACGCGACCCGGCACCGTCGAATGCGTCGAGGATCAGCGTCATGCGCTCGACCATCGACGCCGGAAGCTCACGCTTGGACTCCGAGGTGTTCTGCACGGTCGCGTTCTGCACTGCAACGGCCTGCATCTCTGCGGACTGCACCATCGTTTCTTCCTCTCCGAAACTTGCCTCTACCTGGACGAACAAGCAAAACTGAAATTCATTCTTGTGCCGCCGTGACTAGTATCACCCAGCAGGTGCCGATAACACAAGTACGACTGCTGCGCACCTCGTCGTCCACTCACCGAATCCGCTCCACACGACGATGCCGCCACGACCACCCCGGCACATCCCACTGAGCAGGAGATCGCGTGGCCCGCCCTGGTTCGCCGGGTAGAAAGGCGAGTAGGACGAGCATGTGTCCACCCTGCGCTGCCGCGCCCAAGTCGGTTCGAGGTGATCGATCGGATGTACATAGGGATCACGTCACCTGTGGTGATAGGCCACCCTGCCACCCTCGCCGAGTGGGAACGCGATGCCGGCATCATCGAACTCGCACGTGTTGCGGAGACAGCCGACAGCCTCGGATTCCACCACCTCACCTGCAGCGAACACGTCGCCGTACCGACCGACGTCGCAGCCGAACGCGGCGGCGTCTACTGGGACCCCCTGGCGACGTTCGGTTACCTCGCCGCGCGCACCTCACGGATCCGGTTCAACACCCGCGTGCTCGTCCTCGGCTATCACCACCCACTCGAGATCGCGAAGCGGTACGGCACGCTCGACACCGTCAGCGGCGGCCGACTCGTCCTCGGGTTGGGAGTCGGAAGCCTCGAGGAAGAATTCGACCTCCTCGGTGCACCCTTCGCCGACCGCGGCGCACGCGCCGACGAAGCCCTCACCGCTCTACGCTCCTGCATGTCGACGCCGACACCCGAGTTTCACGGCACCTACTACGATTTCGCCGACGTCTACGTCGAGCCGCATGCGATCCAGACGCGTGTTCCGTTCTGGATCGGCGGGCGCACAGCGCGGTCCTTGCGACGCGCGACAACGCTCGGCGACGGCTGGCTACCGTTCGGCCTCACGTTGGAACAGACCGAGACGATGCTGCGGAAAGCAGAGCTCCCCGAAGGGTTCGAGGTCGTGCTCTCCCCCAGCAGATCCCTCGACCCGCTCGGCTCACGCGACCGGACCCTGCGCGCACTCGACCGGCGCAGGCAGGCCGGAGCGACGATCGTGAGCACGGCCGTCGCCGCCACCGACGTCGAGCACTACTGCGATCAGTTGCATGCGCTGCGCGATCTCGCACCCGAGATCGGCGCCGCGTTCGACACGCCATCTCTGCCCGATACCGACGAAAGAGCACCGCACCGATGACCCGAACGCTGTCTCCCCTGTTCCGTCCCCTGTCGGTCCGATCGCTTGAACTGCCCAACCGCATCGTGATGTCGCCGATGACACGCTCGTACTCCCCCGGCGGAGTACCCGGAGCCGACGTCGCCGAGTACTACCGGCGACGAGCAGCAGGCGGTACCGGGCTGATCATCACCGAGGGCACCGCCATCGGACATCCCACAGCCGTCGACAACCCGCGCGTGCCCCGCATGCACGGCGACGACGCGCTCGAGGGCTGGCAGCGCGTCGTCGATGCGGTACACGCAGAGGGCGGCCGGATCATCCCGCAGCTGTGGCATGTCGGACCGCTCTGGGGTGCGATGACCTCCGCAGTCGACCCCGCCCTCACCCCCATGCGACCGTCCGGGGTGTGGGGCGAGGCCGGTCTGACCTCCTACTCCGACGAGTATGTCGCGCGGGCCAGTGAGCCGTGCCGCGCCATGACCGAGGAGGACATCGCCGACGTCATCGCCGCCTACACGGAGGCCGCGCGTAACGCCCGGGAAGTGGGGTTCGACGGCATTGCCCTGCACGGTGGCCACGGCTATCTGCTCGACTCGTTCCTGTGGGACTCCACCAACCGGCGCGACGACCACTGGGGCGGCGACCTCGAACGGCGCACCCGATTCCCCGCCGCCGTGGTGGCGTCCGTCCGAGACGCGGTCGGCGACGACACACCGATCTTCTTCCGCTTCTCCCAGCACAAGCAGCAGGACTACCACGCACGGATCGCTCAGACACCCGAGGAGCTGCAGGTCATCCTCTCGGCGCTGGCCGAAGCAGGCGTCGACGTCTTCGACGCGAGCATTCGGCGCTTCGACGCGACCGTCTTCGACGGTAGCGATCTGTCGCTTGCCGGGTGGGCCAAGAAGCTGACCGGAGCATTGTCGATGGCCGTGGGCAGTGTCGGTTTGGGGGCGAGTCTGCGCGAGAGCAGGACCTCGGGGGCTACTCCCACCGCCGACAACATCCCCGAGCTCGAACGTCGGCTCTCCGGCGAGGAGTTCGACCTCATCGCCATCGGCCGCCTCCATCTCGCCGATCCCGCGCTGGCTTCCACGCTCCGCGACGGATCTGCACTGCCGGAGTTCGACCGATCGGTGCACGAGGGCACCCTCATCTGAGCGTACCCGGATCATCATTTCTCGACTTCGGCTCTCCTGCTTGGTGTCCCAACCATCGGGAGAGCCGTTCGTCGTGATCGGTGTTCCCGTTACCGTGATCCGTACACCTTTTCCCGCATTTTAAGGAAGCCACGATGACATCCGTTGAGACGCCGGTGAGCACACGCGCGGTGGCGGTCACCGTGGCCGCTGTCGTGCAGGAGACCGCCGACGCGTGTTCCCTGGTCTTCGACATTCCCGCAGATCACGCAGACCGCTTCACCTACAAGCCCGGCCAGTTCCTGACTCTCCGCATTCCGAGCGATCGGACGGGCTCGGTGGCTCGGTGCTACTCTCTCGCGAGCTCACCGCAGAGCGACGAGCAGCTCAAGGTCACGGTCAAGCGTACCGCCGACGGATACGGATCGAACTGGCTGTGCGACAACGTTTCTACCGGTGACGAGCTTGTGGTGCTGCCACCGGCCGGCGTATTCACGCCGCGCAGCCTGGATGAGAAACTGCTGCTGTGTGCAGCGGGCAGCGGAATCACGCCGGTGATGTCGATCCTCAAGTCGGCGCTCGCCGCGGGCAACCGCAACATCGTCGTGTTCTACGCCAACCGCGACGAGAAATCCGTCATCTTCGCGCAGGAACTGCGCGAATTGGCGATCCGCTACCCCGGCGCCTTCACCGTGCTGCACTGGCTCGAGACCGTGCAGGGTCTGCCCGTCACCGGGCAGCTCACGGCGTTGCTGTCGCCGTACACCGAGCATCACGCGTACATGTGCGGTCCGCAGCCGTTCATGGATGCGGTGCGCGAGAGCCTCGGTGCGGCCGGGGTGCCGTCGGACCGGATCCAGGCCGAGGTGTTCACCTCACTGTCGGGCGATCCGTTCGCCGAGATCACCCCGGTGGAGGTGTCCGACGACGAGGACACCTCGTCCGTGCAGGTGAGTCTCGACGGCGACGACCACGAACTGACCTGGCCGCGGTCCGCGACCCTCGTCGACGTCATGCTGTCCAAGGGCCTCGACGTGCCGTACTCGTGCCGAGAAGGCGAATGCGGTTCGTGTGCGTGCACTGTCGTGTCCGGTAAGGTCGACATGCCCGACTCCGCGATCCTGGACGACGAGGACATCGCGAGCGGATACGTGCTCGCGTGCCAGGCGCGTCCGATCAGCGAGCGCATCGAGATCGAGTTCTGATCGGGATCGTCCACCGGCATCAGAAAGGGCCGGCGAGGTCGAAAACCTCGCCGGCCCTTTCTCGATCCGGAACTAGCGGTTCAGCAGTGCCCGCATCGCCTTCGCCGCACCCTGCACCATCTTGTCGCGCGGGAAGCCGCTGCGCTTGATCGCCGCATCGTAGTTGCCGCCGGCAACCCACACCGGCCCGTCCGCCAGATGCTCGAGGCCCTCGCGGGCCACGTCCTCCGGCTCGGACACCAACATGCCGGGCACATCGAAGTTCAGGCCTGCACGCTCCATCGCAGGTGTGCGGGTGACGCCGAGGATCAGCTCGACCACGTGCACGTTGTGCGGCTCGAGTTCGATCCACAGGCTTTCCGCGAATACCCGGCTGAATGCCTTCGACGCGGCGTAGATGCTCTGGTGTTCCGAACCCATGTAGCCGGCAAGCGACCCGAGCAGCATGATGCCGCCGCGACCCATCTCCTTCATCCGCGACCCGAACAGGTGCGACAGTTCGATCTGACGGTGCACGTTCAGGTCGATCACACCGCGGAAGCCGTCGAGGTCGCCGGTGACGAATTCGTGGCCGTAGCTGTTGGCTCCGGCGTTGAAGATGAACAGGCCCACCTCGAGGTCGGCGGTCGCCGACCGGATCGTCTCGACGGCGTCGGCCGTGAGCAGATCCAGCGAGAGCGTGCGGACTTCACCGCCGTGCACACGAACCTTTTCCGCGGTCGCCTCGAGGGGTTCGGGCTTGCGCGCAATGAGCAGCAGGTCGAATCCGGCGCGGGCGAGTTCGTCGGCGAAGGCGGCGCCGACGCCCTCGGAACCACCGGCGATCACCGCCCACTGTCCGTACTGAGCGCGGTCGATCGAAAGGGTGTCGGTCATCAGGTTCCTTCGAAAGGGTTGTGGCGCCAGGCTATCCGGCCACAGGGACTATTGGACGATCGGGGCCGGGACCGGCGCGTCGTCGACGACGTCGATCAGCCCCTCGGCTGCGGCGCGAGTGATGGTGGCGACCATCGACGGGCACGTCGGCCGTGGCGCGCCCGGGCGCCGGGACGGATCCGTCCCGGCCCCGGACTCACTGCGAGACCGGTGACACTGCTGACGCGCCTGCTGGTCCCACTGAATCTCGGTGTGTTCCCAGCTGTTCTTCTTCACCAGCACCTGCGCCATGCAGTCGCTACACCTGACGGGCTGCATTTTCCTGCTCCGCGCCCGCGGCTGCCTCGGCTTCCTTTGCAGCGAGGTTGGCCTCGACTTCCTTCATCCAGGCTGCGACAGGCCGGGTGGTGTCCATCTCGAACTCGAAGCGGTCGGTCATCTCGGGCTTGACGTCCTCGACGTCGACGTAGAACTGCTCGTACCAGCGACGCAGCTGGTAGACCGGCCCGTCCTCCTCGCACAGCAGCGGGTTCTCGATCCGAGTCTTGTTCTTCCAGATCTGGATGTCCTGCTCGAACCCCCGCGCGATGAAGTTGCCGAACTGCTGCGCGGTCTCGAGCGCAGCGTCTCCCTCCAGCCGGTCCGACTTCTTGACGATCATCCCGTACATGAGCACGAACTTGTCGGCGGAAACCGGGTAGTGGCAGTTGAGGAGAACCGATTCGACGTCGTAGCCCTCGTACTGATACTTCAGATCGTCGATCATGAACGACGGGCCGAAATACGACGCTTCGGAGTGGCTGCCGAGCATCTTCGGCTGGCCCTCGGTGTTCGGCCGCATGTCGGTGCGGGCCTGACCCTTCATGATCTGCGTCGCGACGTGTCCCTCGAAGACGTTCTTGAAGTACGTCGGGAACGAGTAGTGCACGTAGAAAAAGTGCGCCATGTCGACGATGTTGTCGATGATCTCGCGGCAGTTGGTGTCGACCTCGGTGGTGTACCAGACCCAGTCGGTCCACTCGTCACTGGTCGCGCCTTCGATCCGCGGGATCGCGGCGTCGTCGGTCGGTGCGTTGCCCTGGGGATCGTGCCAGACGAAGAACAGGCCGTCCTGCTCGAGCGTGTGCCACGAGCGAGTCTTCGCGATCGGGGGCACACGACGGGCGTACGGAATGTCCTTACAACGTCCGTTGCCGCCCCATCGCCAGTCGTGGAAGGGGCACGCGATGTTGTCGCCCTTGACGGTGCCCTGGGTCAGATCGCCACCCATGTGACGGCAGTACCCGTCGAGGACCTTCAAGTCTCCGTTGCTGTCCGCCCAAGCGACGAGCTTCGTGCCGAACGCCTCGATGGAATGCGGCTTGCCGTCCTTGAAGGACTCCGCCAGACCGAGGCAATGCCACCCGCGAGCAAAGCGGGTGGGAGCGGAACCGACGACGATTTCGCGGATTTCGGTGTCACCAGAAGTATCCAGGCTCACGGTCGTCCGTCCTTTCGGAAGTAGTGATCGAGTGAGCGGAACGGCATGTTCCGTTCGCGGCGCGGACTCGTCACGGGCTGCGAGACAAGTCCCATGGGGCTGTATGAAAGTCACCGTAGGTGAGCGATGTCACCGCCGAGCTGCAGGTCCCGCTCGGTGAGACCACCCCGCCGCGGCTAGACAGAGGCGAGCGGAGCAGGCAGCAACGCGGCCCGACCCTGCTCGGTGAAGTCGCGTTCGATCTGTGTGCGCCCCGCGTCGTCGAGCAGAACGTATTCGGGGGTACGGCCCACCCGGACGTAAACCGGATCGGCGGTGCTCCACGCGGCGGCGCGCAGCGGCGCCTTGTCGATCTTGTTGCTGCCGGTGAGCGGGAGGTGATCGGTCACGCGCACGAAGCGCGGCCACCACTTGTCACCCATGTCGGGCTGCTCGGCGAGCGTCCGCCCGAAAACCTGCGGATCGAACGCCGCGCCTGCGTCGAGCTCGACTGCGCACATCACCTGGTCGCCCGTCGCCGGGTCCGGGACCGCGAACACCGGTGCCGACAGGATCCCGGGGATCCGCACCAGGATGCGCTCGACGGGTGCGGCCGAGAAGTTCTCGCTGTCCACGCGCAGCCAATCCGATGCGCGGCCGGCGAAGTAGAAGAAACCGTCGGCATCGCGGTAGGCGAGGTCGCCGGACCAGAAGTCGCCGTCCCTGACCCGCTCGGCGGCCGCTCCCGGATTCTTGTAGTAACCTTCGAACGCTGCGGCGCCGCCGATCGCGACGATCTGCCCCACGGCCTCGGAGTTGAGCAGCCGCCCGGCGTCGTCGAACTGTGCGCGCGGACATTCCTCGCCGGTGTTCTCGTCGAGGATCCGCACGTCGGCGCCGCCCGGTGCCACACCCAGTGACCCGGCGGGGGTCTCCGGGGTGCGGTTGATCCGGAACACGCCCTCGCTCGAGCCGTAGCCCTCGATGACCGTGCACCCGAATCGCTCCGAGAATCGGGCGACATCGACCTCGGATGCTTCGGTGCCGAAGGCGATCTCGAGCGTGCCGGTGCGGTCACGCGGATCTTCGGGCTTGTTGAGCACGTACGACAGCGCACGCCCGACGTAGTTGACGAAGGTCGCGCCGTAACGATGGATATCGTCGGCGAATCGGCTGGCCGAGAACTTCCGGATCAGGCCGACGGTCGCGCCGACGCGCATGGCGGTGCCGAGGTTGAGCATGACGGCGTTGCCGTGGAAGAGCGGCATGCACAGGTACGCCACGGAGTCGCGTCGCATCTGGGTGCGCTCGACGAGGACGTCGAGTAGTCTCCCGAGCCTGCCCTGCGTAACGATGACCGCCTTCGGCCGGCCTGTCGACCCGGAGCTGAACAGCAACAGGGCGATGTCGTCGGGCGAGGGGACGGTGTCGGGCAGGTCGGCGCCGCGATGCGGTTCGAGGAAGCGCAGGTACTCGGGCGAGTCGATGTCAACGATCCGGTCGGCGGGCAGGCCGTGGTCGGTGCCGTCGACCAGGTGCGCGAGGCGCGATTCGGTGATGACGAAGTCCACGTCGGCCTGACGGATGTCGTCGGCGATCTCCGGACCGCTGCGGCTCGCGTTGATGCCCACCACCACGGCACCGGCGAGCGCACCCGCTCCGATCCAGAACACGAAGTCCGGGACATTCTCGAGCAGCACGCCGATGTGTCGACGACGATCGGCCGGTTCCCCGACGGCGGCGGTGAGCGCTGCCGCACGGTCGGCGCTCTCCTGGATCACCTGGTCCCAGGTCCATTGCCGGTCCTCGAACCGCAGACCGATCTTCTCGTCGCCCTTGCGGGAACGCACTACTTCGGCGAACGTGTCCAACTTTTTCCTCCAGAAAGTTCCGGTCCTGTGCGAGAGCGGTCAGGCGAACGTCGCACGGGCACCCGACACCACGGCGTTGTCGCCGGCGCGGACGTCGAATTGCAGGTCGGTGCGCTCACCCCAGATGCGGAGCTGGTGGGCGTCGCCGGGGAACGCGGGAGCAGCGAAGCGTCCGGACAGCGACGTCAAGTCTGCCGGATGCGCACCGACCGCGCGGGCCAGCGGAATCGTCGCCGCGGCGAGTGTGCACAGTCCGTGCATGATCGGGCGGGGCTGCCCGATGTGGGCCGCGGCCTCGGGATCGATGTGGATATGGTGCCGGTCACCAGTCAACCGGTACAGCGCTGCCTGATCCTCGCGAGTGTTCAAGGTGGCGGTCCGGGTGGGATCGCCTTCGGGCGTCGGCTCGGCCGACGGTCCGCGTTCGCCACCGAACCCGCCCGCGCCCGGCGCGAACAGCGACCACGTGGCGACGAAGAACTCGGATTCGACCAGGACCTCGAACACCGCGGCGCGGCCCTTGTCCCACACCTCGCCGACCTTGGCCGACAACGTGAGCTCACCCGCGCGCGGCAGCGGTGCACGCACATCGAGGCTCTGCGACCCGTGCACTGCGGTGCGGGTGTCGAACCCGCCGCGGGCACCGAGCTCATCGGGTGCCCACTGCGCGAGCGTCAGTGCGAAGGTCGGGAGAACTCTGAGCCGCTCTTCGAACACGAGATCGAGGTCGGTGGCGGGTGCACCGACCGCGAGGGCGTACAGAATCGCGTCGCTCTCGTCATAACGGACGGTGCGCGTACCCAGTTCGACGCCGCGCCAGCGAGCGGCCGACGATTCTTCGGTGGTGGTCATCGTGTCGGTCCTTTCTCCACTGTGAGCAGGCTATGTGGACGGGCGACCGGCCCCCTCGGATATCTCACTCACCGGTACATTCGAAGGTCGTGGTCCGGAGCGTGAGAGTCTTTCGCGACACACAAGTGCCACCGTCAAGGAGGAGGGGAGAGCTCTTTTGACTACTCCCCGCCCTGAAGGACGGGGATTCTCGGACTCACATCCGAGAATTCCTGTTTCACCAGCGACTGCGGACGGGAAAACCCGTGCCGTCTGACATCACCTCCGCAGGCATTTCGTGTCTCCGCCAG